>JBBCGY010000001.1:609570-1219140 GCA_037200005.1 Alphaproteobacteria bacterium
GGTCTGTTCAGCGGCGCGACCGGACGGGTGAGCGTGGCGTCGCTCGGCACGGAAGTCGCGCGCTTCTCGGCGACCGGACTCAATCTGACGACGGCGACGGGCGCCTTGCAGATCAATTCGATGAACGGCCTGCGGCTGACGACGACCGGCAACCCCATCGTCGGCGACACGGCGATGTCCGCCACCCTCGCGCCGCTATCGGTCGGCATCGGCAAGAACGCGCTGGCGAGCGTGACGGCGGAGCGGTCTGCGGTGGCGATCGGCCATCGGGCGCTTGCCGCCAACACGACAGGCAGCGGCAATGTCGCCGTGGGGCGCGAGGCGCTCAGAGACAATATTTCATCGAGCTACAATGTCGCTATCGGTTATCAGGCGATGGCGACCGGCACCGCGGGAGGCGATCAGAACAACGCGGTTGGGTATCAGGCCCTGTATAACAACTGGGGCTCATTGAATAATGCGTTTGGCTATAGGGCCCTGCTCAACAATACCTATGGTCTATATAATTCTGGCTTCGGCGATTCGGTTCTGCAAAACACGACGACCGGAAGCTTTAACAGCGCATTCGGCGCGACCGCGCTTTACGGCAACACCACCGGCTCTTCCAACAATGCCTTCGGTGTCGAGGCGCTGTATTCAACCACGACCGGTAATAATAATGTCGCCGTGGGCAGCGACACGCTCTATCGCAATGTAGGCGGCAGCAATAATGTGGCCGTCGGTCACAATGCCGTCATGGGTACGGTCGGGCAAAGCGCCCTTGTCAATAATCTGGTCGGCGTCGGCTATGCGGCGCTGACGGCGGCATATTCTTCGGCGACCGGCAACACGGCGGTCGGGTATCAGGCTTCAACGGCGATTACGACCGGCGCGAACAACACGACGTTCGGTTATAATGCGGGCAACACGATCACGACGGGTGCGAACAACCTCTTGATCGGCTCCGGCGTCACGACCCCCGCCGCCGATACGAACAACTGGCTAAATCTCGGCGGGATGATCTATGGCAGCACGCTGACGGGATCGCAAGTCGCTATCGGCTCCGGCATCACCTCGATGACCCCGCAAATCGCGCTTGATGTGCGGACGACCAATTCGATACGCATTCCGGTCGGCACCAGCGCGGAGCGTCCGACCACCGGCGCGGCGGGCATGCTTCGCTATAATACGTCCAGCGGCACGCCGGAATATTTCGACGGCACCATATGGCAGAGCTTCAGCAGCGCGACCAGCACCGGGATGAGTATTGTCCTGGGCGGCTCGGCTTCGGCCAACAACCCATACAGAAGCGGCGAACTCACGACCGGTCTGTTCAGCACCACGACCGGCGGCAGCGGGCAGGTGAGCGTGGCTTCGCTCGGCGTCGAAGTGGGGCGCTTCTCGGCGACCGGCCTCAACCTGACGACGGCGACCGGCGCGCTGCAGATCAACAGCGTGAACGCGATCAAGATGCCCAACGCAAGCAGTCTCGTGATCGGCAACAGCGGCGCGACGGCTTTGACGGGCGCAAACAATGTCTCGGTTGGGTATCAGGCGCTGAACGCGACGACGACAGGCACGGCTAATACGGCGGTTGGTTATCAGGCGTTGGACGCCAACACGGGGGGGGTATCCAATGCTGCCTTCGGCGAGAATGTTCTCGGCAGCAACACGACGGGCATCAATAACGCCGCCTTTGGCGGCAATGACGGTGGCGGCAAATATACGCTCGGCAGCAATACGACTGGCGCCTTCAATAGCGCGTTCGGGCCGGGGGCGCTCGGCAGCAACACGACGGGAGAGGAGAATAGCGCTTTCGGCGATGCGGCGCTTTCGAGTAGCACGACCGGAGGATTTAATACCGCTTTCGGCGCCGGTGGTCTCTTGAGTAATATCAATGGCAGCTATAATACGGCGTTGGGTAGCGGCCCATATCCTGATACGACGCTCGGCCGTAATACTTCCGGCAATTACAATCTAGGCCTGGGTTCCGGCGCGCTTAAGGGCGTCACCAGTGGCTCGAGCAATATCGGCCTCGGCCATAATGTCGGCAGCACCCTGCAGACCGGCAGCGACAATATCCTGATCGGCAACACGGCGGATACGCCCGCCGCCGGAACGAACAACTGGCTGAATATCGGCGGGATGATCTATGGCAGCACGCTGACGGGATCGCAAGTCGCGATCGGCAGCAGCATTACATCGATGACGCCGGGGATCGCGCTCGACGTGCAGACGACGAATTCGATCCGCATTCCGGTGGGCAACAGCACGACGGACCGTCCCACTGGCGTGACCGGCATGATCCGGTACAACACGACCAGCGGCGTGGTCGAGTATTTCGACGGCCTCACCTGGCTGAGTTTCGCCAACACGTCCGGCAGCAGCCTTACCACCAATCTCGGCGGATCGGCGGCGGCGGCGAATCCCGCGAGAAACGGCGAGGCCAATACCGGTCTGTTCAGCACCACGACCGGCGGCAGCGGGCAGGTGAGCGTGGCTTCGCTCGGTGTCGAAGTGGGGCGGTTCTCGGCGACCGGCCTTAATCTGACGACGGCGACCGGCGCGTTGCAGATCAACAGCGTGAACGCGATCAAAATGCCCAACGCAAGCAGTCTCGTGATCGGCAACAGCGGCGCGACGGCGCTGACGGGCACGAACAATGTCTCAGTTGGGTATCAGGCGCTCAACGCAACGACGACAGGAACGTGGAACGTAGCCGTCGGTTCCGGCGCGCTCGCCGCCAACACGTCTGGCACCGGTAACACCGCCTTGGGCGGAGAGGCGCTGAACGCAACGACAATTGGCATCGATAATATCGGCATCGGTTCTGGCGCGCTGTATAGGAACACGGTTGGCCAGTACAACGTCAGCATCGGCACCGACGCTTTGACGACGGCAACCGGTGCATCGGGCCTGGTTGCCGTCGGCTTCGAGGCTTTGAAACTGGCGCAAACGACGGCGACGGGCAACGTCGCGGTCGGGCATCAGGCGTCGAAGAATGTATCGACGGGCGCGAACAACACGACGTTCGGCTATCAGGCGGGCAATACGATCACGACGGGCGCGAACAACATCCTGATCGGTTCCGGCGTCACGACTCCCGCTGCCGGAACGAACAACTGGCTGAATATCGGCGGGATGATATACGGCAGTACGCTGACGGGATCGCAGGTCGCCATCGGCAGCAGCATCACCTCGATGGTGCCGGGGATCGCGCTTGATGTGCAGACGACAAACTCCATCCGCATCCCGGTGGGCAACAGCACGACGGATCGTCCCGGTACGGGCGCGGCGGGCATGATCCGCTACAATAGCACCAGCGGCTGGCCGGAATATTACGATGGCAGCACATGGCTGGCCTTTGCATCAGGCGGCAGTTCGTCAGTTACTACGACACTAGGCGGATCGGCGGCGGCGGCGAATCCCGCGAGGAGCGGCGAGGCCAATACCGGCCTGTTCAGCGTCACGTCGGGCGGTAGCGGGCGTGTGAGCGTGGCGTCGCTCGGCACGGAAGTAGGCCGGTTCGACGGCAGCGGCCTGAACCTCATGACCGCGACCGGCGCGCTGCAGATCAATTCGATGAACGGGCTGCGGCTGACGACGACCGGCAATCCCATCGTCGGCAATACGGCGATGTCGAGCTCTGCTGCTCCGCTTTCCATCGGTATCGGGCGCAACGCGCTGGCGGGAGCGTCGGTCGAGAGCTACAGCGTCGCTGTTGGCCATCGGGCGCTCGCCGTCGCGTCTGGCGCGCCCTATCTGACCTTCGGCAACACCGCCGTTGGCTATAATGCGATGGCCGTTACGACGAGCGGCAACGGTAACGCGGCGGTAGGGGCCGAAGCGTTAGCGGCCAACACGACTGGCGGCGGCAACAATGCCCTCGGCGCTGGCGCGCTTTACAGCAACCAGACCGGCAGCTCCAACAATGCCGTCGGCAATGGCGCGCTGTTCAGTAATACGACGGGCAGCTCCAACAATGCCATGGGCGACGAGGCGCTCGGCCTTACGACCACCGGCACCGATAATATCGCGATGGGCACCTATGCGATGCATGCAAATACCGTTGGGCAATATAATGTCGCCATCGGCACCAACGCGCTGGCGACGTCGACCGGTCTTTCGAATGCCATCGCCATCGGCTTCGAGGCGATGAATGCGGCGCAGACGACGGCCACGGGCAATACGGCGGTCGGGCATCAGGCATCGAAGGCGATCACGACCGGACGCAGAACCACGGCGGTCGGGTATCAGGCGCTGACCGCCAACACGACGGCCGTTGGGAATACGGCGGTCGGGTCGAGCGCGATGGCCAACACCTCGACAGGAAGTTGGAACGTCGCGGTCGGCAGTTCGGCGCTTAGCAGCAATACGAACGGCTCCGGCAATACGGCAGTCGGCGACGGCGCGGCGGCCGCTAATACGAGCGGTGTTTTCAATAATGCTTTCGGCGACGACGCGCTTTCGGCCAATACGACCGGCAATAATAATATCGCCATCGGCGATAAGGCGATTTACACCGCCACCGGTCTTTCCGACACCGTCGGGATTGGCTTCGAGGCGCTGAAACTGGCGCAGACGACGGCGACAGGGAATACAGCGGTCGGGCATCAGGCGCTGGCGGCGGATACGACGGGCGCGGCCAATACCGCCTTCGGCTATCAGGCGGGCGACGGCATCACGACAGGCAGCAACAACATCCTGATCGGCAACGGCGCGGACACGCCCGCCGCAGGAACGAATAACTGGCTCAATATCGGCGGGCTGATCTATGGCAGCACGCTGACGGGATCGCAGGTCGCCATCGGCAGCAGCATCACCTCAATGGTTGCGGGCATTGCGCTCGACGTGCAGACGACCAACTCCATTCGCATCCCGGTGGGCAACAGCACGACGGATCGTCCAGGCACCGGCGCGGCGGGCATGATCCGCTACAATAGTACGAGCGGCTGGCCGGAATATTATGACGGCAGCGCGTGGAAAGGCTTCGCGTCGGGCGGCAGCTCGGCGGTCACCATGACGCTCGGCGGCTCGGCGGCGGCAACCAGCCCGCAGCGCAGCGGCGAAGCCAGTACCGGTCTGTTCAGCGCGACGACGACCGGCGGCGGACAGGTCAGCGTGGCCTCGCTCGGCACTGAGGTCGCGCGGTTCTCGGCGACCGGACTCAATCTGACGACGGCGACGGGCGCGCTGCAGATCAACAGCGTGAATGCAATCAAGATGCCCGCGACCGATAATCTGGTCGTCGGCAATACCGGCGCGACGGCGACGACCGGCAGCAACAACGTCGCGGTGGGCAAGAGCGCTCTCAATGCGACAACGACCGGCACCGATAATATCGGCTTGGGCACGTCGGCCTTAGCCGCGAATACGGTTGGGCAATATAATGTCGGTATCGGCACCAGCGCGCTGACGACGGCGACCGGTCTTTCGAATACCATCGCCATTGGCTTCGAGGCTTTGAAGCTGGCGCAGACGACGGCGACGGCCAACGTGGCAGTGGGGCATCAGGCGTTGAAGGCGACGACGACGGGCAACAATAATACCGCGATGGGCTATCAGGCGCTGACGGCTAATACGACCGGTACGACGAACAGCGCCTTCGGCAGCGGCGCTCTCATGGTCGCGACGACAGCGAGTAACAATAATGCCTTCGGCGCCGGGGTGCTTGGCGGGACGACGACAGGCAATCACAACAACGGTTTCGGTTCGAGTACTAACGGCGCGAGCGCGCTGCAATCCAACACCACGGGCAGCGCTAATAACGCTTTCGGCGGTTCCTATGGCGCCACCAATGCGCCCTTGGGCGCCAACACGACAGGCAATTATAACAGCGCCTTTGGCGACACCGCGCTGTCAAAGGCGACGACGGCAAGCGACAACAACGCCTTCGGCTCCGGAGCGCTGCGAAATACGGTGACGGGCAACAATAACGTCGCCTTCGGCAGCGCCGCCCTGCAGGGCAATCTGGCGGGCATCTACGACGTCGCCATCGGTAATTATGCTCTCTACACCTCGACGGGCCTTAATGACACTGTCGCCGTAGGCTATGAGGCGCTAAGAAATGCACAGAACACGGCGACCGGCAACGTGGCGGTCGGGCATCAGGCGCTGAAGGCCGTCTCGACCGGCGCGAATAACACGACGCTCGGCTACACGGCGGGCACGGCGCTGACAAGCGGCGCGCAGAATATCGCTATCGGTTCGGGCGCGCTGGCGACGGTTACGACCGGCACGGACAATGTCGCCATCGGCAAGAATGCCATCGGCTCGACGGCGAGCGCGCTTGCGCCGACGCAATTGGTGGCCATCGGCACCGATGCCTTGAGCACGGCGCGGACGACGGCCACGGGCAACACGGCGGTTGGGTATCAGGCGTCGAAAGCCATCACGACGGGATCGGGTAACACTGCGGTAGGGTATCAGGCGCTGACGACGGTTGATACCGGGACCTTAAATACCGCCATGGGATATCGGGCGCTGGCGATTGCCACGAGCGGGAGTCATTACAATGCCGCATTTGGCGACTACGCTATGGGCAATTCCACGACCGGCACCAGCAATGTCGCCGTCGGAGATTACGCCTTGTACGCCAACAGCGGAGGGACGACCAATAGCGCTATAGGCGGTGACGTGCTCTGGCAGAATACGACGGGTTCTTATAATAACGCCGTCGGTGGTGGTGACGGCGCTGCGGGCGGTGCTGCGCTCGGCGCCAATACGACGGGATCCAATAACAATGCTTTCGGCCATGCAGCGCTCGGCTATAACCAGACAGGCAGCAATAATGTCGCGATTGGCGACGCGGCCCTATCTACGGCAACAGGTCTTTCCAGCACCGTCGCCGTCGGCTTCGAGGCTTTGAAACTGGCGCAAACGACGGCGACGGGCAACGTCGCGGTCGGGCATCAGGCGTCGAAGAATGTATCGACCGGCGCGAACAACACGACGTTCGGTTACCAGGCGGGCAATACGATCACGACGGGAGCGAACAACATCCTGATCGGCTCCGGCGTGACGACCCCCGCCGCCGGGACGAACAACTGGCTCAATATCGGCGGGATGATTTTCGGCAGCACACTGACGGGATCGCAGATTGCCATTGGCAGCAGCATTACGTCGATGGTGCCGGGGATCGCGCTCGACGTGCAGACGACCAACTCCATCCGCATTCCGGTCGGCAACAGCACCACCGATAGACCCGGCACCGGCGCGGCAGGCATGATCCGCTACAATAGTACGAGCGGCTGGCCGGAATATTATGACGGCAGCACATGGAAGGGCTTCGCGTCCGGCGGCAGTTCGTCGGTCACGCTCAATCTCGGCGGATCAGCGGCATCCACCAGCCCGCAGCGTACCGGCGAGGCGGGCACGGGTCTGTTCAGCGTCACGTCGGGCGGCAGCGGCCAGGTGAGCGTAGCGTCGTCCGGCGTTGAAGTGGGGCGGTTTGACGGCAGCGGTCTCAATCTTACCACCGCGACCGGGGCGCTAAAGATCAACAGCGTCAATGCGCTCAAGATGCCTGGAATCGCTAATCTGGCGCTGGGCGAAGCCGCCATGACTTCGATCACGGGCGGTGTCTCCAACGTCGCGGCCGGTTACTATGCGCTCTACAACACCACGACCGGCACGGAGAATATCGCCGTCGGCGTGGGCGCGCTCTATAACAGTGTCAATGGCCAGCATAATGTAGGCGTGGGCTTCGAGGCGCTTCGCGGCGGCACGGGCATGTCGGGGCAGTATAATGCTGCATTCGGTACCCAGGCGCTCTGGAGTCTGACGACGGGCGTGCAGAACACGGCCAATGGATATGTCGCGCTTTATAATACCACCACCGGCAACTACAACAGCGCCCTCGGCGTCGGCGCGATGTATAGCAATGTGAACGGAACCGGTAACGCGGCGGTCGGTTATGAAGCGCTTCGCGGCGCCACGGGCATGTCGGGGAATTATAATGCCGCGTTCGGCCATCAGGCGCTCTACAGCCTTACGACCGGCGGCAACAATTTCGCGGGTGGCTATCAGGCGCTCTACAATAATGCGACCGGCTCGAACAACATCGCTATCGGCACTGCGGCGCTCAATACGGCGACCGGCCTCTCCGAAACCGTCGCCATCGGCTTCGAGGCGCTCAAGCTGGCGCAGACGACAGCGACGGGTAACGTCGCGGTCGGCTATCAGGCGATGGCGGCCACTACGACGGGGATCCGCAACACTGCGTTGGGGTATCAGGCGCTGCAAGTGACGACGACCGGCACGCGAAACACGGCGATTGGCCACATGGCGCTGCAAGCCAACACAGGAGGCGAGCGCAATGTCGCCGTGGGTTATGACGCGCTTCAGTCCAATACAACCGGCATCGGCAATACGGGCATTGGTACCGATGCGCTTTTTCAGGCCACATCGGGCGATCACAATGTCGCTGTCGGACGGCTGGCGTTTCCTGCCATTAGTTTCAGCGGCAGCACCAATATCGGCATTGGCTACAATGTCGGTACGACCTTGCAGACCGGCAGCAATAATATCCTCATCGGTTCCGGCGTGACGACGCCCGCCGCAGGAACGAACAACTGGCTGAATATCGGCGGCATGATTTATGGCAGCACGCTGACGGGATCGCAGGTCGCCATCGGCAGCAGCATTACCTCGATGGTGCCGGGCATCGCGCTCGACGTGCAGACGACAAACTCCATCCGCATTCCGGTGGGCAACAGCACGACGGATCGTCCAGGCACCGGCGCGGCGGGCATGATCCGCTACAATAGTACGAGCGGCTGGCCGGAATATTATGACGGCAGCGCGTGGCAGAGTTTCTCCGCGGGCGGCACCGGCCCGTCGAGCATCAATCTGGGCGCATCAGCGGCGGCGGCGAATCCGCGCCGCAGCGGCGAGGCGGGCACGGGCCTGTTCAGCGTTACGTCAGGCGGCAGCGGGCAAGTCTCCATCGCCTCGCTCGGCGTCGAAGTGGCGCGGTTCTCGGCGACGGGCCTCAACCTGACGACCGCGACCGGCGCGCTGCAGATCAATTCGATGAACGGGCTGCGGCTGACGACGACCGGCAACCCCATCGTCGGCGACACAGCGATGTCCGCCACCCTCGCGCCGCTATCCGTTGGCATCGGCAAGAACGCGTTGGCGGCAGTGACGACGGAAGGCTATAACGTCGCTGTTGGGCATCAGGCGCTGGCGGCGAACACGTCCGGTCATGACAATAGCGCGCTCGGCGAGAGCGCGCTGCGCTCTACGACAACCGGTTTTTCCAACAGCGCAGTCGGCAACGAGGCGCTGCGCGATAATACGACCGGTCAATACAATAGCGCGTTCGGCGCGAGCGCCTTGCAGAGCAACACGACTGGAACCGTGAACAACGCCTTCGGCGAGAGCGCGCTTTATAGCACCACCACGGGCACCGAGAATAATGCTTTCGGCAATAGCGCGCTATACAGCAACACGATCGGCAGGTACAACAATGCCTTCGGCAATCAGGCGCTCTACAGCGCAACGACGGCGACCGGCAACAACGCCTTTGGTCATCAGGCGCTCTACAGCACGACGACCGGCGGCTACAACAACGCCTTCGGTGAAGGCGCGCTTTATAGCAATACCACCGGCACCAGAAACAGCGCCTTTGGCTTTCAGGCGCTGAACACCACGACCACCGGCACCGACAATAATGCTTTCGGCTATCAGGCGCTGAGCGCGAACACGACGGGACTGCGTAATCAGGCTATCGGCGGCTGGGCGCTTCGACTCAGTACGACCGGCAACGATAACATTGCCATCGGCGACGCCGCGCTGACCAATAATACCGTCGGCGGCTTCAACGTTGCTATCGGCACGAGTGCTCTTGCTACGGCGACGGGATTGAGCAGCACGACGGCCATTGGCTATCAGGCTCTCTCTTCGGCGCAGACGAGCGCTGGAGCCAATACCGCGGTGGGCTATCGGGTGCTGGTGTCGACGACGACCGGTGCCAATAACAACGCTTTTGGCTATGAGGCGCTGAGAGATAACACAAACGGCAATTATAATAATGCCTTCGGCCGGTGGGCGCTGAGCCAGAATACGACGGGCGCCAATAATTCCGCATTCGGCGACGGCACAATGGGGTCCAATACTGCCGGCGGGAACAATAGCGCTTTCGGTTCCGGGGCGCTGGCCGGGACGACGACCGGCAGTGAGAACAGCGCCTTCGGTTTTCAGGCCCTGAGAGATAATGGCACTGGCAACCAGAACAGTGCCTTCGGCACATGGGCCGCGAGTCAGACCACGACCGGCACGAACAATGTCGCCATGGGTTATGTCGCGTTTTCCGGCAACAAGGTCGGCCAGTATAACGTCGCCATCGGCTCGAACGCGCTCTACACGTCGACCGGACTCGATAACACTGTCGCCATCGGTTATCAGGCGCTGAATCTGGCGCAAACGACGGCGACGGGGAACACGGCGGTCGGGCATCAGGCGCTGGCGGCGGATACGACGGGCAACAACAATACGGCCATCGGCTATGCGGTGCTTGACGCCAATACCACCGGAATCAACAACACGGCGGTTGGCACGAACGCGATGGGCGCGACGACGACAGGAAGCTGGAACGCCGCGGTGGGGTCGAATGCGCTCGGTAGCAATACCGGCGGCTACGGCAATACCGCGGTCGGTGACGGCGCCGCATCCTTTAACACGACCGGGTTTTTCAATAATGCTTTCGGCGACGACGCGCTTAGGGCCAACACCGTCGGCACCCATAATATCGCCATCGGCAACGCCGCGCTCTATACCGCCACGGGGATGGTCGGCGGCGTCGCTATCGGCCATCACGCCCTCTACCTGGCGCAGACGACGGCGACGGGGAATGTGGCTGTCGGCCACAATGCCTCGGCGGCGATCTCGACCGGCGCGAACAATACCACGCTCGGCTATCAGGCAGGCAATACGATCACGACGGGCGCGAATAATATCCTGGTTGGCTCCGGCATCACGACTCCCGCCGCAGGAACGAATAACTGGCTGAATATCGGCGGGCTGATCTACGGCAGCACGCTGACGGGATCGCAGGTGGCGATTGGTTCCGGTCTCACCTCGATGGTGCCGGGCATCGCGCTCGACGTGCAGACGACGAACTCCATCCGCATTCCGGTCGGCAACAGCACGACGGATCGTCCCGGCACCGGCGCGGCGGGCATGATCCGCTACAATAGTACGAGCGGCTGGCCGGAATATTATGACGGCAGCACATGGAAGGGCTTCGCGTCGGGCGGCAGTTCGTCGGTTACCCTGACGCTCGGCGCTTCTGCGGCGGCGACCAGCCCGTCACGCAGCGGCGAGGTCAATACCGGCCTTTACAGCGCCAACAGCGGCGAAGTTTCGGCGGCGTCGCTCGGCACGCAGATCCTGCGGCTTTCCAGCACCAACTTCGCTTACGGCAGCAGCGCGCTCAACGGGATCACGACCGGCAGCAACAATTTCGCGGCCGGTCCCGGCGTACTCTATAGTACGACGACCGGCACGGACAATGTCGGCATCGGCAACAGCGCGCTCTATTATAATACGGTTGGGCAGCAGAATATCGGCATCGGCTATGCCGCCATGCGCGGCGCAAGCGGCATGACGGGGAGCAGCAATATCGGACTTGGCTCTCAGACGCTCTACAGCCTGACGACGGGCAGCAACAATGTCGCAGGCGGTTCCAGTTCACTCTACAGCACGACGACCGGCACGGACAATGTCGGCATCGGCAGCAGCGCGCTCTATTCCAATACGATTGGACAGCAGAATATCGGCATCGGCTATGCCGCTCTGCGCGGCGCAAGCGGCATGACGGGGAGCAGCAATATCGGACTTGGCTCTCAGACGCTCTACAGCCTGACGACGGGCAGCAACAATGTCGCAGGCGGTTCCGTGGCGCTCTACAGCACGACGACCGGCACGGACAATGTCGGCATCGGCAACAGCGCGCTCTATTCCAATACGATTGGACAGTATAATATCGGCATCGGCTATGCCGCTCTGCGCGGCGCAAGCGGCATGACGGGGAACAACAATATCGGCCTTGGCTATCAGACGCTCTACAGCCTGACGACGGGTACTAACAATTTCGCGGGCGGGACCAGCGCGCTCTACAACACCACCACCGGCGCGGATAACATCGCTATTGGCAACGGCGCACTCTATTACAATACAATCGGGCAGTATAATATCGCCCTGGGCAAGAGCGCGCTCTATACCGCGACAGGGCTGTCGAACACGGTTGCCATCGGGTATCAGGCGCTGAATCTGGCGCAGACGACGGCGACGGGTAACACGGCGGTGGGTTATAACGCTTCCTCGGCGGTATCGACCGGCGCGAACAACACGACGTTCGGTTACCAGGCGGGGAGCACGATCACGACCGGGGCGAATAATATCCTGGTCGGTTCCGGCGTGACGACTCCCGCCGCCGGGACGAACAACTGGCTGAATATCGGCGGGATGATTTTCGGCAGCACGCTGACGGGATCGCAGGTGGCGATCGGCAGCGGCATCACCTCGATGGTGCCGGGCATCGCGTTCGATCTGGGCAGCAACACTAACTCCATGCGCATTCCAATAGGCAACAGCACGACCGACCGGCCCGGCACGGGCGCGACCGGCATGATCCGCTACAACACGACCAGCGCCGTGGTCGAGTATTTCGACGGCAGCATCTGGCAAAGCTTCGCCAACACGTCGGGCAGCACGACCAGCATGGCGCTGGGCGGCAGCGTCGGCGCGCCCAACCCCTACCGCAGCGGCGAGGCGACTACCGGTCTGTTCAGCACCGCGACCGGAGGCGGCGGCCAGGTGAGCGTAGGGTCGGTCGGTGTCGAAGTGGCGCGGTTCTCGGCGACCGGACTCAACCTGACGACCGCGACCGGCGCGCTGCAGATCAACGGCGTGAATGCGCATCGCCAATTCGGCACGGCTAACATCGCCATCGGCGCCAGCGCGCTGAACGCCACCACCACCGGCACCGACAATATCGGCATGGGCAGCTCGGCGCTCGCCGCGAATACGGTCGGGCAATATAACGTCGGTATCGGCACCAGCGCGCTGGCGACGGCGACCGGCCTCTCCAGCGCCGTCGCGGTCGGCTATCAGGCGATGAATCTGGCGCAGACGACGGCGACGGGCAATGCGGCGGTCGGTTATCAGGCGTTGAAGAGTTTATCGATCGGTACATATAATAGCGCTTTCGGCCATCAGGCACTCTATACCAGCACCACTGGCGTTAGGAACAACGCCTTTGGCTTTCAGGCGCTCTACAACACGACCACCGGCACCGACAACAACGCTATCGGCTATCAGGCGCTCTATGGCAATACGGCCGGCGTGCGCAACCAGGCACTCGGCGGCTGGGCGCTCAAGCAGAACACCACCGGCACCGATAATATCGCTATCGGTGACGCCGCGCTGACCGCCAATACGGTAGGACAATATAACGTCGCCATCGGCACCAGCGCGCTGGCGACGGCGACCGGCCTCTCCAGCGCCGTCGCCATCGGCTATCAGGCGCTCAGAGTGGCGCAGACGGGTGCAACGGGGAGCGTTGCGGTCGGACCCTCTGCGCTCGCCAACACCACGACCGGCGCTTACAATAACGCGTTTGGCGGCCTGGCATTGGCGAGCAATATAACGGGCAGCTATAACGTCGCGATTGGCGAAAGCGCCTTGACGATGGCTACGGCGCTGGATGGCACCGTGGCCGTCGGTTATCATGCATTACAGTGGGCGCAGACGACGGCTACCGGCAATACGGCGGTTGGGTATAACGCTTCGGGTGCGCTGACCACCGGGACGAACAATACTGCAGTCGGTTATCAGGTGCTTGCGGCGACGACGACCGGCACGGATAATACAGCCATGGGCACGTCGGCGCTGGCGGCGAATACGGTCGGGCAATATAACGTCGCCATCGGCACCAGCGCGATGGCGACGGCGACGAGCGCGGTAAGCTCAACGGCGGTCGGGTATCAGGCGCTGCAGGCGACGACCACCAGCCATAATTCGGCTTTCGGTTATCAGGCGCTTAAGTCCAACACCACCGGCAATCTGAACTCGGCCTTCGGCGCTAGCGATGCGAGTTTCGGCGGCGCCGGTTCCGCGCTCACCGCCAATACTACCGGTAGCGTCAACAGCGCTTTCGGCGCCGGCGCGCTGGCGAGCGCGACGACGGCGAATTCCAATAATGCCTTCGGCGCCGGCGCTCTACAAAGGACGACAACGGGGTCGAACAACAACGCTTTCGGTTCGAGCGCCGTCAACGAAAGCGCGATGCAGCAAAACACCACGGGCAGCGGCAATAACGCTTTCGGCGGCGACTATGCCAATGTCAATGCGGCTTTGGGCGCCAACACGACAGGAAACTGGAACAGCGCCTTTGGCGACACGGCGCTGTCGCATGCGACGACGGCAAGCGACAATAACGCGTTTGGTTCCGGCGCGCTGCGGAATACGACGACAGGCCACGATAATGCGGGCTTCGGCAGCGTTGCCTTGCTGAGCAATTTGACCGGCAGTCTCAATGTCGCCATCGGCAATTATTCTCTAACCACGTCGACGGGACTCGATAACACGGTTGCCGTAGGTTATGAGGCGCTGAGAAATGCGCAGACCACGGCCACGGGCAATACGGCGGTCGGGTATCAGGCATCGAAGGCCGTATCGACCGGCAAGGCCAACACCACGCTCGGCTATACGGCAGGCACGGCGCTGACCACGGCGACGGGCAACACCGCGCTCGGTTATGGCGCGATGGCGACGGTGACGACGGGCTCGGGCAACGTGGCGATCGGTTCCGGGGCGATCGGCGCGACGGCGAGCGCGTTCGCCCCGGTCAATCTGACGGCGGTCGGCACGAACGCCTTGAACCTCGCGCGCACGACGGCGACGGGCAACGTCGCGGTGGGCTACAACGCCTCGACGGTGCTGACGACCGGCGCGAATAACACCACCGTCGGCTACACGGCGGGCACGGCGCTGACGAGCGGCGCGCAGAATATCGCCATCGGCTCGGGCGCGCTGACGACGATCACGACCGGCACCGACAACGTCGCCATCGGCGTGAACGCCATCGGCTCGACGGCGAGCGCGTTCGCGCCGACCAAGCTGGTTGCCATCGGCACGGACGCGTTGAGCCTGGCGCGGACGACGGCTACGGGCAACGTCGCGGTGGGCTATCAGGCGTTGAAGGTGACTTCGACCGGCAACGACAATACCGCCATGGGTTATCTGGCGCTGACGTCGAATACGGTTGGCCAGTGGAACACTGCCGTCGGCAGCAACGCTTTGGTGGCAACGACGACGGGCCTCAACAATACTGCCGTCGGCGCCTATACCATGATGTCGAACACGTCGGGCCACGACAATAACGCGGTCGGCAGCGGGTCCTTCAGCGCGCTTCAAAACAACACGACCGGTACAAACAACAACGCCTTCGGCAGTAATGCCCTTGGCAACAATACGACCGGCAATTTCAACAGCGCATTCGGTGATTCCGCGCTGTTGACGGCCACGGGCGCGTCAGGATTAACGGCGATGGGCTTCGAAGCGCTGAAATTGGCGCAGACGACGGCGACCGGGAACGTGGCGCTCGGGTATCAGGCGTCGGCGGCGGTATCGACCGGCGCGAATAATACGACGTTCGGTTACCAGGCGGGCAATACGATCACGACCGGCGCGAATAATATCCTGATCGGTTCCGGCGTGACGACGCCCGCGGCCGGAACGAATAACTGGCTGAATATCGGCGGGATGATCTATGGCAGCACGCTGACGGGATCGCAGGTGGCGATCGGTAGCAGCATCACCTCGATGGTCGCGGGGATCGCGCTCGATGTGCGGACGACCAATTCGATCCGCATCCCGGTGGGCAACAGCACGACGGACCGTCCGGGCACGGGCGCGCAAGGCATGATCCGTTACAACACGACCAGCGGCTGGCCGGAATATTACGACGGCAGCGCATGGCAGAGCTTTGCCTCGGGCGGCACCGGCCCGGCAAGCACCAATCTCGGCGGATCGGCGGCGGCGACCAGCCCGCAGCGCAGCGGCGAGGCCAATACCGGTTTGTTCAGCGTCACGTCGGGCGGCAGCGGGTTGGTCAGCGTCGCGTCGCTCGGCGTCGAAGTGGCGCGGTTCTCGGCGACGGGACTCAATCTGACGACCGCGACCGGCGCGCTGCAGATCAATAGCGTGAACGCGATCAAGATGCCCGCGACCGATAATCTGGTCGTCGGCAACACCGGCGCGACGGCGACGACCGGCAGCAACAACGTCGCGGTGGGCAAGAGCGCGCTGAACGCCACGACGACCGGCACCGATAATATCGGCATGGGCAAGAACGCGCTGGCGGCGAATACGGTCGGCCAATATAACGTCGCCGTCGGCACGGATGCTCTCTCCACGGCTACGGGCGCGACCGTCAGTATCGCCATCGGCTACGAGGCGCTGAAATTGGCGAAGACGGGAGCATACGGGAATACGGCGGTCGGACATCAGGCGCTGAAGAGCACGACGACGGGCACGATTAATACGGCGGTCGGTTTTCTGGCGCTGACCTCCATGACGACGGGCAGCTATAATACCGCGCTCGGCGATAATACGATGGTCAACAGTGTAGTCGGCGATGGAAACGTCGCGATCGGCGATTATGCGCTCTATAACAACCAGGTGAGTGGCAATGTCGCGATCGGCGTCGATGCTCTCTGGCAGAATACCACGGGCGGGCACAATACCGCCGTGGGAGCCAATGCGCTCCAGGGGAACAGCACCGGCGAGGGGAACAGCGCTTTTGGGGTGGGCGTGCTCTACAGCACCACGACCGGCAATCAGAATAGCGCCTTCGGCAGCAGCCGCATGGTCAATGGAGCGCTTGCCAGCAATAGCACCGGCAGCAGCAACAGCGCTTTCGGGGCCGGATATTGGGAGGCCGCCCTCGGCTCGAACACCACCGGCAACTACAATAGCGCGTTCGGCGACAGTGCGTTGGCGAAGGCGACGACAGCGGATAGCAACAGCGCGTTCGGCACGTTCGCCATGGTGAACACGACGACCGGCGCGCACAACAGCGCCTTCGGCTATAATGTGTTGCAAGCCAATTTAACCGGCAGCAATAACGTCGCGTTCGGCGAAAACGCGCTCTATACATCGGTCGGTCTCTCCAACACCGTCGCCATCGGCTTCGAAGCGCTGAAGCTGGCCCAGACGACGGCGACCGGGAATGTGGCGCTCGGGTACCAGGCCTCGGCGGCGGTATCGACGGGCGCGAACAATACGACGTTCGGTTACCAGGCCGGCAATACGATCACGACCGGCGCGAACAACATCCTCATCGGTTCCGGTGTGACGACGCCCGCGGCCGGAACGAACAACTGGCTGAATATCGGCGGGATGATCTATGGCAGCACGCTGACGGGATCGCAGGTGGCGATCGGCTCCGGCATCACCTCGATGGTCGCGGGCATCGCGCTTGATCTCGGCAGCAACACCAGCTCGATGCGCACGCCGGTCGGCAACACCGCGCAGCGTCCCGGCACCGGCGCGGCGGGCATGATCCGCTACAATACGCAGACCGGCGCGGGCGTAGTCGAGTATTTCGACGGCACGACGTGGCAGAGCTTCGCCAACACGTCGGGCAGCAGCAGCACGACGGCGCTTGGGGCGAGCGCGGGATCGCCCAGCCCTTACCGCAGCGGCGAGGCGACCACCGGTCTTTACAGCGCCAACAGCGGCGAAGTTTCGGCGGCGTCGCTCGGCACGCAGATGCTGCGGCTCTCGACCACCAACTTCGCTTACGGCAGCGGCGCGCTGAACGCGATCACGACCGGCAGTAACAATTTCGCGGGTGGCGCGAATGCGCTCTATAGCACGACGACCGGCGCGGATAATATCGCTCTGGGCAATACCGCAATGCTCTCGAACGTGAACGGGCAGCGAAATATCGCTATGGGGTCTAATACAATTCGCGGCGGCAGCGGCATGTCGGGCAGCGACAATATCGGACTCGGCGCCCAGGCACTTTACGCTCTTACGACGGGCGGCAATAATTTCGCCAGTGGCTACACGGCGCTCTATAGCACGACGACCGGCACGGATAATATCGCTATAGGCAATACCGCAATGCTCTCGAACGTGAATGGGCAGCGAAATATCGCTATGGGGTCTAATACAATTCGCGGCGGCAGCGGCATGTCGGGCAGCGACAATATCGGACTCGGCGCCCAGGCACTTTACGCTCTTACGACGGGCGGCAATAATTTCGCCAGTGGCTACACGGCGCTCTATAGCACGACGACCGGCACGGATAATATCGCTATAGGCAACAGCGCAATGCTCTCGAACGTGAATGGGCAGCGGAATATCGCCATGGGCTCTAATGCAATTCGCGGCGGCAGCGGCATGTCGGGTACCGACAATATCGGACTCGGCGCCCAGACGCTCTACAGCCTGACGACGGGTACTAACAATTTCGCGAGCGGCTATCAGGCGCTCTACAACACCACCACCGGCGCGGACAATATCGGCATCGGCTATCAGGCCCTGCTCGGCAACACGGTCGGGCAATATAATATCGCGCTGGGCAAGAGCGCGCTCCTCACCGCGACCGGTCTTGCGAATACCGTCGCCATCGGTTACGAGGCGCTGAAGCTGGCCCAGACGACGGCGACGGGCAACGTGGCGCTCGGGTACCAGGCCTCGGCGGCGGTATCGACGGGCGCGAACAATACGACGTTCGGCTATCAGGCCGGCAATACGATCACGACCGGCGCGAATAATATCCTGATCGGCTCCGGCATCACGACCCCCGCCGCCGGAACGAATAACTGGCTGAATATCGGCGGGATGATCTATGGCAGCACGCTGACGGGATCGCAGGTGGCGATTGGTTCCGGCCTTACCTCGATGGTCGCGGGCATCGCGCTCGATCTCGGCAGCAATACCAGCTCCATGCGCACGCCGGTCGGCAACACCGCGCAGCGGCCCGGCACCGGCGCGGCGGGCATGATCCGCTACAACACGCAGACCGGCGCGGGCGTGGTCGAGTATTTCGACGGCACCACATGGCAGAGCTTCGCCAACACGTCGGGCAGCAGCAGCACGACGGCGCTCGGCGGGTCGGCGGCAGCTCCAAGTCCCTACCGCAATGGCGAGGCGACGACGGGCCTGTTCTCGGCAACGACGACCGGCGGCGGGCAGGTGAGCATCGCTTCGGTGGGTGTCGAAGTGGCGCGGTTCTCGGCGACCGGACTCAACCTGACGACCGCGACCGGCGCGTTGCAGATCAACGGCGCGAATGCATTGCGGCAGTTCGGCACGCAGAATGTCGCCGTGGGTCCGCTTGCCCTGAATGCGACGACGACCGGCACGGAAAACACTGCCGTTGGCTATAGTACGCTCAAGAGCATGACGACGGGACAATGGAACACCGCCGTCGGCAGCGGTGCGATGCAGGCGACGACGACAGGCTATGACAATACGGCGGTCGGCGCCGGGGCGATGTATAACAATACCGGCGGCACCGATAATACCGTGGTCGGCGACGATGCGCTCGCCAGCAATACCATGGGCAGTAAAAATGTTGCCTTAGGCCAGGCCGCTCTGGCGACGGCGACCGGTATCTCCAACACCGTTGCCATCGGCTATCAGGCATTGGCCGCCAATCTCAGTGGACCCGGCAACACGGCGGTCGGTTATATGGCGCTCTCCACCTCGACCGGCGGCGGATACAATAACGCGTTCGGATCGAGTGCTCTGAAATCCAATACGACGGGCGCCTCCAACAGTGCATTCGGCGCCGATGCTTTCAGCATTGGCGCACTTGGCAGCAACACGACCGGCGGCTACAACAGCGCGTTCGGCGGCGGCTTCTACAAATCCGCGCTTGGCAGCAACACGACCGGCGCCTACAACAGCGCATTAGGCTCCGAGGCGGCCGGGAATATCATCGATGGCAACCATATTGTTGCTATCGGCGCGGGCGCTCTGGCGACGGCGACTGGCCTCTCCGACACCGTGGCCGTCGGCTACGAAGCGCTGAAGTTGGCGCAGACGACGGCGGTAGGCAACACGGCGGTGGGGTATCAGGCTTCGACGGCGGTATCGACCGGGACGGCTAACACCACGCTTGGCTATACGGCGGGCACGGCCCTGACGACGGCAACGGGCAACACGGCGCTGGGCTATGGCGCGATGGCGACGGTCACGACCGGCTCGGGCAACGTGGCGATCGGTTCCGGCGCGATCGGCGCGACGGCGAGCGCGTTTGCCCCGACTAACCTGACGGCGGTTGGCACGAATGCGCTGAGCCTCGCCCGCACGACGGCGACGGGCAACGTGGCGGTCGGGTACAATGCTTCGACGGCGATCACGACCGGCAATAACAACACCACGCTCGGCTACACGGCGGGCGCAGCGTTGACGAGCGGCGCAGGCAACGTCGCGCTGGGCAGCGGCGCGCTGGCGCCGATCACGACCGGCACGGACAACGTAGCTATCGGCAGGAACGCCATCGGTTCGACGGCGAGCGCGTTCGCACCGACACAGTTGGTCGCCATCGGTGCGGATGCCTTGAGCCTGGCGCGGACGACGGCGACGGGCAATACGGCTGTGGGTTATCAGGCATCGAAGGCGATTACCACCGGCTCGGGCAACACCACGTTCGGCTATCAGGCCGGAACGGCCATGACGACGGCGCAAACCAACGTAGCCATAGGCTACCAAGCGCTGAGCACGGTGACAACCGCGGTAGGCAGCACGGCCGTCGGGTATATGACACTCGCCAGCTCGACGGGCGACAACAATACCGCCGTCGGCTCTTGGTCATTGCGGTCGAACACCAACGGCTACAGCAATACCGCGGTCGGCGAGGCGACGCTCGGCAGTAATACTACCGGTGTTTATAACGTCGCCATAGGCGGCCCGGATATTGCTGGCGATTATTCGCCATTATACTCCAACACCACCGGCAATTATAATACGGCCGTCGGCACCCAGGCTCTCGGTCATGCCACGACAGCCTATAGCAACAGCGCCTTCGGCAGCACGGCGCTTATCAACACGACGACCGGTGTCGAGAACAGCGCCTTTGGCGCCGTCGCGATGACTAGCAATCTGACGGGCAGCAGCAATGTCGCATTCGGCGTCAAGGCGCTCTATACGTCGACCGGTCTCGATAATACCGTTGCCGTTGGTTTCGAGGCGTTAAATCTGGCGCAAACCACGGCGACCGGCAATACGGCGGTCGGATATCAGGCATCGAAGGCCGTATCGACCGGCAAGGCCAACACCACGCTCGGCTATACGGCAGGCACGGCGCTGACAACGGCGACGGGCAACATTGCGATAGGCTATACGGCATTATCCACGGTGACGACCGGCTCGGGCAACGTGGCAATCGGCAACAACACGATCAATCCGGCGAGCTCGGCTACCCCGCTTAACCTGACGGCGGTCGGCACGAACGCCTTGAGCCTCGCCCGCGCGACGGCGACGGGCAACGTGGCGATAGGCTACAACGCTTCGACGGGGATTACGACCGGCGCGAACAATACGACGCTGGGCTACACGGCGGGCGCGGCGCTGACGAGCGGCGCGCAGAATATCGCCATCGGCTCGGGCGCGCTGGCGCCGATCACGACCGGCACCGACAACGTCGCCATCGGCGTGAACGCCATCGGATCGACGGCGAGCGCGTTCGCGCCGACGCAGCTGGTTGCCATCGGCACGGATGCGCTGAGCCTGGCGCGGACGACGGCGACGGGCAACGTGGCGGTGGGCTATCAGGCGTCCAAGGCGATCACGACCGGCGCGAATAATACGACGTTCGGTTACCAGGCCGGCAATACGATCACGACCGGCGCGAACAACGTCCTGATCGGTTCCGGCGTGACGACCCCCGCCGCCGGAACGAACAACTGGCTGAATATCGGCGGGATGATCTATGGCAGCACGCTGACGGGATCGCAGGTGGCGATCGGCAGCGGCATCACCTCGATGGTCGCGGGCATCGCGCTTGATCTCGGCAGCAACACCAGCTCGATGCGCACGCCGGTCGGCAACACGGCGCAGCGTCCCGGCACCGGCGCGGCGGGCATGATCCGCTACAACACGCAGACCGGCGCGGGCGTGGTCGAGTATTTCGACGGCACCACATGGCAGAGCTTCGCCAACACGTCGGGCAGCAGCGTCACCACGACGCTCGGCGCGTCGGCTGCGGCCGCTAGCCCGAACCGCACCGGCGAGGCCAATACCGGCCTGTTCAGCGTAACGTCGGGCGGCAGCGGGCAGGTGAGCGTCGCCTCGCTCGGCACGGAAGTGGCCCGTTTCGACGGCAGCGGACTCAATCTTACCACCGCGACCGGCGCGTACCTGATCAACGGCGCGAACGCGCTGACGATTAAGGCTGGCGATAATCTGATCATCGGCAATACCGGCGCGACGGCGGTGACCGGCGGCCAAAATGTGGCGGCGGGCAAAGGCGCGCTTAACGCCACCGTCACCGGCAGCTATAACAGCGCCTTCGGCACCGATGCGCTATACAATAACCTGACCGGCGACAACAACGTTGCTGTAGGCCAGGCGGCGCTGTATAGCAGCACGACGGGTAGTATCGGCAACGTCGCAGTTGGCGCTAGCGCGCTTAAGAGCTTCCAAAGCGGCTCGGGCAATGTCGCGATCGGCACGACCGCGATGTTCGGCGCCACCGATGGATCGGATAACATCGCCCTCGGCCATGACTCGCTGTGGAGCAACCAGGGCAATGGCAATATCGCTTTCGGCCTAGAAGCTCTGCACGACACTACGACGGGCGATGGCAATATCGGCATCGGCGGTTCCGCGCTCCGGAGTAACGTGACCGGCGGCTACAATATCGCCCTCGGCAACACCGCGATGTTCAATGCCGACGGGGGCAGCCAGAATATCGCTCTCGGCCATGACTCGCTGTGGAACAACCAGGCTGACGAGAATATCGCTCTCGGCCAGAACGCGCTGCACGATACCACGACGGGCGGACACAATATCGGCATCGGCTCGTCGGCGCTTATCAATAATGTGAACGGCGATCACAATATCGGTCTTGGCCAAGAGGCGGTGCGGGGAGACGGCGACGGCATGTCAGGATCGGATAATGTCGGCATCGGCTATCAGACTCTCTACAGCGTGACAGAGGGCAGCGGAAATTTCGCCGGCGGTCTTGCGGCTCTCAACCGCACCACGACGGGCAGCATGAATGTCGCGCTCGGCTCGCAGGCCATGTATAATAACTTGACCGGAAGCTCTAACGTCGCGCTTGGCGAGAATGCAATGCGGGGCAGCGGCGACGGCATATCGGGGTCGAGTAATATCGGCATCGGTAGCGGGACGCTCCATGATCTGTTGGTCGGCACGGATAATATTGCTCTTGGTAATTCGGCGCTATGGCGCACAGGGACGGGCAGCATGAATGTCGCGCTCGGTTCGCTCGCCATGTATAATAACCTAACCGGCAACTCTAACGTTGCGCTCGGCGAGAATGCGATGCGGGGCAGCGGCGACGGCATATCGGGGTCGGGTAATGTCGCCATCGGCTATCAGACGCTCCACGATATAGAATCGGGCGAGCAAAATATCGCTCTCGGCGATTCGGCGCTCAGACGCACATGGACGGGCAGCATGAATGTCGCGCTCGGCTCGCAGGCCATGTATAACAACATAACCGGAAGCTCTAACATCGCGCTCGGCGAGAATGCGATGATGGGCGACGGCGGCGGGATGTCGGGCACCTATAATACGGCTCTTGGATATAGCTCTCTCCACGATCTGTCGACCGGCACCTACAACATCGCCCTCGGCTATCAGGCGGGCAATAGCATCACGACCGGCGAGAAGAATATCCTGATCGGCTATGACGTGGATACGCCCGCTGCCGGAACGAGCAACTGGCTGAATATCGGCGGCGTGATCTTCGGCGCGACGGCGACCGCGACGCCGCAGATCGCTATCGGCAGCGGCATCGCGTCGTTCACGGCGGGCGTGGCTCTGGACGTGCAGACGACGAATTCGATGCGGGTGCCGGTTGGCACGACGGGGCAGCGTCCCGGCACCGGCCTCGCAGGCATGATCCGCTACAACACCACGACCGCCGATGTCGGGCTGGAATATTCCGACGCGGGCGGCGTGTGGCATAATGTCGCCAGCGGCGGCGGTTCGCCGAGCGCGGACCTGGGAACCGGTCCGAGCGCGACCGCGCCGCAGCGCAGCGGCGAGGCGGGCACGGGCCTTTACAGCGCGAACAGCGGCGAGGTCAGCGTGGCGTCGCTCGGCACGCAGATCCTGCGGCTTTCCAGCACCAACTTCGCATATGGCGACGGCGCGTTGAATGCGGTGACATCAGGCATCAACAATTTCGCGGCGGGTTATCAGGCGCTCACCAGCACCACGACCGGCACCGACAATACCGGCATAGGCTATCAGCCGCTCTTCACTCTTACGACGGGCAGCCGCAATTTTGCGGCCGGCAATCAAGCGCAGCTCCAGAACTCGACAGGCGATGATAACACCGGCATCGGCTGGTATGCGCTCCGTAACAATACCACCGGGAACAGAAATATCGGTATCGGCCCTCAGGCGCTGCAAGGCGATCTCGGCGGCATGTCGGGCGACGATAATATCGGCCTCGGCTATCAGACTTTGATGAATTTGACAGAGGGCAGTAACAATTTCGCCGTCGGCGCTGGTGCACTGCTCTTCAATGTGAATGGCGATAGCAATATCGCGCTCGGCGAGCGCGCGGTGCGGGGTGACGTCGGCGGCATGTCGGGCAACGCCAATATCGGCCTCGGCTATGAGACGCTGGCAAACTTGACGGAAGGCTACGAGAATTTCGCCGTTGGCTATCATGCGCTTCTCAATACGACGACGGGCTACAAGAATATCGGCATCGGCACCGACGCGCTGTTCAGCAACGTGAATGGCGATCATAATATTGGGATCGGCGAGCGCGCGGTGGCAGGCGGCGGTGATGGTATATCGGGCGGCGCCAATATCGGCCTCGGCTACGAGACACTATATAAAGTGACAGAGGGTTCCGACAATTTCGCCGTCGGCTATCATGCGCTGATGAACACGACGACGGGCTACAAGAATATCGGCATCGGCGTCGACGCGCTGGTCAATAATGTGAATGGCGATCATAATATCGGACTCGGCGAGCGCGCGGTGATGGGCAATAATATATCGGGCGGCGCCAATATCGGCCTCGGCTATGAGACGCTGGCAAACTTGACGGGGGGCAACGAGAATTTCGCCGCCGGCTATCATGCGCTTCTCAATACCACAACGGGCTACAAGAATATCGGCATCGGCACCGAGGCGCTGGTCAACAATGTGAATGGCGATCATAATATCGGGATCGGCGAGAAAGCGGTGATGGGCAATAATATATCGGGCGGGCATAATATTGGCCTCGGTTATGAGACGCTGGCAAACTTGACGGAGGGCGGAGAGAATTTCGCCGCCGGTATTGGGGCGCTCAACCACACCACGACGGGCAACAGGAACGTCGCGCTCGGCAGGCTCGCCATGTACAACAACTTAACCGGCAGCTCTAACGTCGCGCTCGGCGAGGCTGCGATGCTGGGCAGCGGCGCCGGCATATCGGGAGGGAATAATGTCGCCATCGGCCGCGAGGCGCTCCATGACGTGGACGAGGGTGAAAACAATGTCGCTGTCGGCAACGCGGCGCTCAGCCGCACGACGACAGGCAGCAGGAACGTGGCGCTCGGTTATCTCGCCATGTACAATAATTTTACCGGCAGTGCTAACGTCGCGCTCGGCGAGGGGGCGATGGTGGGTAGCGGCGGTGGTATATCGGGAGGGAATAATGTCGCCATCGGCCGCGAGGCTCTCCATGATGTGGATGAGGGCGAATACAATGTCGCTGTCGGCAATGCGGCGCTCAGCCGCACGACGACGGGCAGCGGGAATGTCGCGCTCGGCAAGCTCGCCATGTACAACAACTTTACCGGCGCCAATAACATCGCGCTCGGCCAGAATGCGATGCTGGGCAGCGGCGGCGGCATGTCGGGAACGGATAATGTTGGCATTGGCCGAGAGGCGCTCAACAATCTGGCGTCGGGCGACCATAATTTCGCCGTCGGTTACCGCGCTATGTATAGCACTACGACCGGCGCGAATAATATCGCCCTCGGCTTCCAGGCCGGGTATAACGTCACGACCGGCCAGAATAATATCCTGATCGGCAACAGCACGGATACGCCCGCCGCCGGGACGAGCAACTGGCTGAATATTGGTGGGATGATCTTCGGCAGCACGACCACCGGATCGCAGGTCGTTGTCGGATCCGGCGTCACGTCGGTGGTCGCGGATATCGCGCTCGATGTGCAGGCGACGAATTCGCTGCGGGTTCCGGTCGGCACGACGGGGCAGCGTCCCGCCACCGGCCTCGCGGGCATGATCCGCTATAACACCACGACCGCCGATGTCGGGCTGGAATATTCCGACGCGGGCGGGACATGGCATAACGTCTCCGGCGGCGGGGGTGGTTCCAGCAATCTCGGCGCATCGGCTTCCGCCACCAGCCCGTCGCGCAGCGGCGAGGCCAATACCGGCCTGTTCAGCGTCACCAGCGGCGGCAGCGGCCAGGTCTCCATCGCTTCGCTCGGCAGCGAGGTCGCGCGCTTCGCCTCATCGACGGTCATCAATTTCCTCGGCTCGACTTCGACGGGGGCGGCGATCACCGTCGGCACCAACTCGACCAACGGCAACGGCGCGCTGCTGACGGCGGCGGGGGTCTGGACCAACGCTTCCGACGCCCGCCTGAAAGAGAATGTCCGGCCGATCCAGTACGGGCTGAACACCGTGATGCAGCTCAACCCGGTCGCCTATGAGATGAAAGGCACGCATGACAAGCAGGTCGGCTTCATCGCGCAGCAGGTCGAGCCGGTCATCCCCGAACTCGTCGTCAAGAACAGCGACGGCCGATATGGCCTGTCCTATGGCAACATGACCGCCGTGACGGTCAAGGCGATCCAGGAACTCAAGGCCGAGAACGATAATCTGCGGCATCAGGTAGCGATGCTGCAGGCGCAGATGGACGGCGGCGCGGGCGGTTCCGGTAAGCTGGGCGACGCGGGCGGCGATGATGGCATCAAGCGCGCGAGCTTCTTCGGCGGCGACGCGGCGCTGTTCTACGGCTTCGGCGGACTGCTGTTCGTCGGCATCGCCGGGGTCGGATTCATGGTCATTCGCCTGCGCCGCGAGTTGCGGGCGATGAAGAAGGCGGCGTAAAACGGCGTTACCCGTATTCGGGAACGGCGCCAAGATTTGGTAATGTATGACCCCGGTTTCCTATCCCTGGCTCACAAAATATCCGCCCGACGTCGACTGGGCGGCGGCGCTGGAGCCGATGCCGGTGACGCGGCTGCTCGACGACGCGGCGGCGAAATACGGCGCGCGGCCCTGCCTCGATTTTCTCGATAAAAAATATAGTTATGCCGAGGTGGCGAAGCTGGTGGATCGCGCGGCGGCGGGATTGCAGAAGCTGGGCGTGGAGAAGGGCGCTCGCGTCGGGCTGTTCCTGCCCAACACGCCCTATTACGTCATCATGTATTTCGCGGTTCTCAAGATCGGCGGCGTGGTCGTCAATTTCAACCCGCTTTACGCCGACCGCGAAATCGAAAAGCAGATCAACGACAGCGGCTGCGCCGTCATGGTCACGCTCGATCTCGATATCATGTATGGCAAGCTTGCGAAAATGTTCGATCGCACATGCCTCAAGCGCATTGTCGTCTGCCGCATGGCCGGTATCCTGCCGCTGCTCAAGGCGCTGCTGTTTCCCATCGTCAAGTGCAAGGAAGTGGCGGACGTGCCTCGCGACGAACGGCATGTCCCGTTTCATCAATTGATCGCCAATAACGGCCATCCCGCGCCGGTCGCCATCGATCCGCGGCGCGATCTCGCGGTGCTGCAATATACCGGCGGCACCACCGGCATTCCCAAGGGGGCGGCGCTGACCCACGCCAATCTTACGATCAACACGCGGCAATCATGCTTGTGGTTTCCCGGATTCCGGCTGGGCGAGGAAAAAATGCTGGCCGTGCTGCCGTTCTTCCATGTCTTCGCGCTGACCGCGGTGCTGAATGTCGGCATCGCCATCGGCGCCGAGATCATCATGCTGCCGCGCTTCGAGCTTCAGCAGGCGGTCAAGACCATCCATCGCAAGCGGCCTACTTTATTCCCGGCCGTGCCGACGATCTACACCGCGATCAACCGCCTTAAGGGCCTTGGCAAATATAATTTGTCCTCGATCCGCTTCTGCATTTCCGGCGGTGCGGGCCTGCCGGTCGAGGTCAAGCGCGAATTCGAGAAATTGACCGGCTGCATTCTCGTCGAAGGCTATGGGCTGAGCGAAACCTCGCCCGTCGCGACCGCCAACCCCATCGCGGGAGAAAACAAGGAAGGCTCGATTGGGTTACCGCTGCCGGGCACGATCGTCGAAATCGTCAGCCTGGAGGATCGCAAAACCGTGCTGCCGGTGGGAGAGCGCGGCGAGCTATGCATTCGCGGGCCGCAGGTGATGGCATATTATTGGCATAACGAGGAAGAAACCGCGCTGGTGATGGAGCAGACGCCGGATGGGCCGCGCCTGCATACCGGCGATGTCGGTTATATGGATGACGAGGGCTATACCTATATCGTCGACCGTATCAAGGATATGATCAGCTGCAGCGGATTCAAGGTCTACCCGCGCCATGTCGAAGAGGCGATTTATCAGCATGACTGCGTCGAGGAATGCATCGTCGCCGGAATTCCCGACGCCTATCGCGGCCAGACGGTCAAGGCCTATATCAAGCTGCGCGAAGGGCGGAGCCTGACCCGGGACGACCTGCTCGATTTCCTCAAGGATAAAATTTCGGCCATAGAAATGCCCAAGCATGTCGAGTTCCGAGACAAGCCGCTGCCCAAGACGCTGATCGGCAAACTGTCGCGGAAATTATTGCTGGAAGAAGAAGCGGCGAAGCAGGCTTGAGCTATTTGTTGTCAAGCATGGCTTCATCCCGGGCAGTTTCCGAAGCCGCCCGGTTCCGCACGGTTTCGATCAATCCCGCGATCCAGCAGCCGGGGCCGCCGCGCATCAGGATGATGGCGGCGGGAAACAACAGCAGCGACGGCCACAGCATGTCGAACCAGTAAATCCCGCCCGCTATCGCCGCCGCGGCCAGCGCGCCGCGCAGCAGATGTTCGGTAATGGAGGCGCTGCATCGCTTCATGGATATCAATCTATCCATTGATCGTGAAGAATTCATTGCTTCACCGCGTTCGCCACGCTGTCGATCGTGAACAGCATCAGATAGCCGCTTTCGAGCGCGGCGAAAAGGCAGGTGCCCGCGCTGTTCCAGGCAAGGCCGGTGACGGCGCTGCCTTGTTCGGCGACGGGGGGATGAATCATGACGGCAGGGCGTCCGTCCGTCGGCGCGAGCTCGATCATGCCGTCCTGAGAGCCGATGGCGACGATATCGTCTTTCGGATGCGGCGCGACCTCGCTGGCCAGCATGCCGCGATCCGTGCCGATCGCGATCGGCGCTTTGCCCCATGGCCCGCCGCCGAAGAACGGCCAGCCTATCGCCTGCGCCGCACCCGAAGTGAACAGATATCTGCCGCGCGGCGAGAAACGCATGGCGCTGATTTTTCCGGCATAGCCCTGCATTCGCATTTCATTCATGTCGGCAAGCCGCCAGCCATGCAGCGCGCTTTCCTGCATCGCGGTCATGACAATTTTGCCGTCGGGATGCCAGGCGACCGCGAGATGCGAGCCTTTCCAGGGCAGGACGACCGGCTTTTGTTCCTTGGCGTTCGTCCACCAGAGACTGACGCCGTTCAGGTGACTCGCCGCCAGGCGCTTGCCGTTGGGGCTGAACGCCATGCCGCCGATGCTGCCGGGATGCAAGAGCGGTGCGCCGAGCGGCTGGCCGCCGCCGTCGAGAAGCTGGATGTTTTTTCCATAGGCCGCGGCGATAATGCCGCCATCGGGATCGGCGGCGGCATGGTCGATCCATTTGCCTTTTTGCCGGAAGAGATTTTTCGGCTCGCTGTCGTTGCCGACGCGCACGACGCTGCCGTCGTCGCCGCCGGAAATAAAATCATCGCCGCAGGCGGCGAGACTCAGGCTGATGCCGTCATGAGCATGGATCAATGAAGGTTCCTGCGGCCCATCATCCGCCGCCAGAAGCGCAAGCCTGCCGTCGCCCAGCGCGGCGGCAAGCCTCGTGCCGGAGGCGTTCGCCGTCAGCGCGTTGACGCGGACGCCGAGATTCCATTGCTGCGCTATAGCGGAGGGGGGATTATGCATGGCGCAGGGGCCGAGTTCGCGAATACCGGATTATGGCGCCAGATGGCAAAAGCCGCGCCGCAATCCCTCGATCATCGTTCCCTTAAGGCGGCCTCCGAAGCATTCGGAATCCCAATCATGAATGACCTCTTCGCTTCCGTCGCCGTACCGGCACGTTACCTTGGTGGCCTGGCCGGTTTCGAGAGCCGCTATTTGCCGTTCAACGGGCTGGTTGTTTAACTGGCGGATATTATCCGCATTTTCGGTATGGCGGTAAGCGCCATAACCAACCAGTGCCGCCACGGTCCCGACGACGGCTAGAGGACGTACCGCCTTCTTTGCGGCAGCGCGAAAGAGCGCATTCTTTAATGTTTTTGAAACGGAAGAGAGTGATGGAGTTTCAATATGGTTCGACATGGAGATATCCTTGATTTATATGGAATGACCGCGCCGAGCCTAGCCGGAAAACCGGAAAAATAAAAGAACGAATTGGCCCGGCTTATTGGCGGTGGCGCAGCCGCTTCTATGCGGCGCAACCCGCGAATCCGCTGCGCAGAGCGGCTTCGTCGAGTTCGCGGCCGATGAAGACCATGCGGCTGGATTTTTTCTCGCCTTCGCGCCATGGCCCGAGCGGGCTGCCGTCGAGCATCATATGTACGCCCTGCATCGCCATGCGGTTGGGATTGTCCTTGAAATGCAGGATGCCTTTATAGCGCAAAAGATCGGGCCCTTTGGAGGCGCGCAGCTCGCCCATCCATTCGTCGAACTTCGCCGCGTCGAGCGGCTTGTCTTCGTTCAGGGAAAGACTGGCGATCTTGCTGTCATGGATCGGATTCGCGTCGTGCTCATGATCGTGATGATGATCGTGCCCGCAATGTTCGTCGTGCACATGGCCATGCGCACAATGCTCGTCATGCACATGGTCGTGGCCGCAATGTTCGTCATGCACGTGATCGTGATCATGATGATGGCCGGATTCGAGAAATTCCGGCATCCGGGCGAGAATGCGCTCGAGGTCGAAGCTTCCCTGGTCGAGAATTTGATCGAGCGGCACCTGGCACCGTTCGGTGCGGATGATCTTGGCAAAGGCGTTGATCCTGCGGATCGCGCTTTCGACGGCTTGGAGCTCGCCGGGCGTCACCAGATCGGTCTTGTTGAGCAAAACGATGTCGGCGAAGGCGATTTGCTCTTCCGCTTCCTGGCTGTCCTTGAGCCGCAGCGGCAGATGGCGCGCGTCGGCGACCGCCACGATGCTGTCGAGCGCGGCGCGCGCGGCGACGTCCGGATCGGCGAAAAAGGTTTGTGCGACGGGCGCGGGAGCGGCAAGACCGGTGGTTTCCAGCAGAATGCCGTCGAATTTCTGCGAACGCTTCATCAGACCGCCGAGAACGCGGATCAAATCGCCGCGCACGGTGCAGCAGACGCAGCCGTTATTCATCTCGAAGATTTCCTCGTCGCTGTCGACGATCAGATCGTTGTCGATGCCGATTTCCCCGAACTCATTGACGATGACGGCGTATTTCTTGCCGTGCTGCTCAGAAAGGATGCGGTTGAGGAGCGTCGTCTTCCCCGCGCCGAGATAGCCGGTCAGAACGGTAACGGGTGTTTTCGCCTGCATATTTCTATCCTTGCTGGTACCTGTCGCGCGGCCGCGCTTATGCAGCCCTTATAGGTTTATCCTGCAAATGCCGCCATGGTTAATATGGTGATGCGATACAGGATTTTAATAGCTCGCCACCGGAAAATCGCGTATTTTGCAAAAAACCATAGGGATCATAACGTGAAATACGCCGTTCGTAAAATCCTGCTTTTGCCGGTCGCGTTACTCTGGATCGCGCCTGCTTTTGCCTTCGTCGATGACGCGCCGTTGCCGAAAAGCGCGCCGCGCATCAAGGTTTTACAGCAGAAGCTTGACGAAGAGGAAGCCCGCGGTAACCGCGTCGTTACCGGAACCGCGAGAATCATCGATGCGGAAAGAATCAAAATCGGCGATACCGAGGTCCGGCTGTTCGGCATCATCATGCCCCAGTTCGGCGCGCCCTATGGCATCGAGGCCCGCGCGGCGCTGGAGCGCGGCATGGCCGGCGGCGGCGTAAGCTGCCAAGTGATGGAGCGCGACCGGAATTTCCATTTACCTCGCCATATGCGGCACCGACAAAACCAGCGATATCGGCCTTTCCCTGTTGCAGCAGGGCGTAGCGACCGTTGCCCGGGGCACGGTGCAGCAGACCGATTACGCCGGCCCTTATCTGGCGGCCGAGAGCAAGGCCAAGGAGCAAAAGGTAGGCATGTGGGCGCCCCCAGCCCCGGCCGCCGAGGCCGAGAAGCCCGCTATGGCCGCTTCTGCCGCCACTGCGTCGGCATCCGCCGCCCAGCCGCCCGCCGAAACGCCGAAAACTTCGGTCGCGAATGTCCCGGCAGCCGCGCCGCCCAAGTCCGAGGTTGCCGCCGCCGACAAAGTCGGCAAAAATGATGTGTCCGACAAAGTCGGCAAAGATGACGCCGCCGACAAGGGAAGCAAAGATGTCGCCAGAGAGGCCAAGGATTCTCATATCAAGGACGGCAAGGACAAGAATGTTCCCGCCGCCGAAGAAGAAGTCATCGCCGATTCGTATATATCCGCCAACGCCGCCGTTTCGCCTCAGGAGCAGAACATGATGATCAGCTTGATGTGGTTTGCCGCTCTGGTTCCGGCCATGGCGATAATTTTGTTCGCGCTGGGGCAGATCGCGCTGCGCCGTTATGAGTATCGCAAGGAACGGCAGATTCTCGCGGCGGCGCTGCGCGGCGAGCTTATGGCCGCCAGGGCGATCTGCGCCACGCGGGCGGACATGATGGGCCAGGATTCCGATCCGGCGGCGGCGAGCGCCAAGATGGCGGCCATGTGGCCGCGCCTGCGCTCGGCGGTCTATCAGGCGCATGTCGGGCGCATCGGCCTGCTCGGCGCCGATCTTGCGCGGAAGCTGACCTCGCTCTACGGCCAGTTTTCCGATTACGCGCAATATCACGCGCCGCGCGCGGAAGGGCAGGGACAAAGAGGCGACGCCGCCAATATGCGGGAAACCTTGTTCACGCTCATCGATCATATCGAGGAAACGCTCGGCAATCTGCAACGCGTGGAAGTGACCGGCGTGGTGCCCCCGATGCTGCAGGGGGCGCGGCGCGTGGGCGCGGCGGCATTCCGCAGGGCGATCATTCCCACCGACAAGGAAATGGAACGCCTGGAATATGTCGAGGTCGAGATCGTCGAGGAGCCGGCGCAGGCGGAAGCGAAATCCGAGCCTGAAAAGCCTCAGCCGGAAAAGCTTCAGAATGCCGGGACGGCTGTTCCTCCCGCCGGACAAACCGCCGCATCGGAAAGCCTGAAATCGCCGGATGGCGCTTCGGACGGAAAAGCAATCGAGGACCAAAAATCGCCGAGCGAAAAGACGGACGAAAAAATCGCCAGCGCCACGGCGGCGCTCGCCAGCGTCATCGAAGACGGCGAAGCTTTGAAGGACGCTTTGAAGACTGGGATCGAGACCGCCGCAAAGGATGAGTCCAAGGCCGAGGGCAAAAACGCCGATATCGTAACGTCCCTGAAGCAGTCCGAGTTGAAGCTGGAAGAAAAAATCAAAGCCGATGCCGTATCGGAAAAATCGGACGCCCCGGTTAAATCAAAATCCGAGGCCAAGCCCGATGCCAAGACGGTTTCCGAGCCGGAGCCGAAGCCGGAATATTACGATTTCCGCAGCCAGGCGGTGAACATCGCCAAGACGGGTTAGCTCGCGGGCGCACCCGCAGAGTGCAGAAAAATGAGCAAAGCCTTCACGAAAGAAAGCGACGCGGGCGACGATGCGGCGGAGCTTGACGAGCCCGACGCGCTTCCCGCCGGCCGCAAGAATTACATGACGCCGCGCGGCTTCGCGGCGATGCAGGACGAATTGCGAATCCTGCTGCGCGAAGAACGTCCGAAGATCGTCGAAATCGTCTCATGGGCGGCGGGCAATGGCGACCGTTCGGAAAACGGCGATTATATATACGGCAAGAAAAGGCTGCGCGAGATCGACCGGCGCGTCCGGCATCTCACCAAAAGGCTGGAGAGCGCCGAGGTCGTCGATCCCCGGATGCAGAAAAACCGCGACCGGGTATTTTTCGGCGCGACCGTAAGCTATGCGCGCGAAAACGGGGAGGAGCGCACGGTCACGCTGACCGGCATGGACGAAGCCGATCTGGCGGCGGGAAAAATCAGCTGGATTTCTCCCGTGGCGCAAGCCCTGCTGAAACGCGGCGTCGGCGATATGGCGACGTTCCGCACCCCCGCGGGCGAAGAGGCCGTCGAAATCCTGTCGATTGAATATGAAGCGGCGGAAGATTGAGTTCGACCGCACTTCCGCAAGAGACGCGTCAGGTCGGCTGGTGCTTGAGAGCCGTTGCCGCGCTTGCCGAGGCGTCAGCGGCGGGGCGTGTTATCTCGGGTGCAGCGGGAGCTATGCTGTTCAATATCGGTTGCCACATGCGGCGGACGCAAGCGTAGGCTTTTTCGGGATCGCTCCGGTAAAGCTGCGCGGCCATCATTGCGAGAAATTTTTGTGTATTGGAGGGATCGTCGGCGATGGCGTCGATTTTTTCCATAAGAGGGTCGTCCGGATCATACGTGCCGGAGCCGATCCTCTTGACCCTTAGCCCGATCTGACTCATGGCGCCTGGGCTTGTGAGGCGTTTTATTTTTTCGTGAAGCTCTGGGGTGGATGCTGCGGGGAAAAGATCGATCAATTTGTCGGTCAACGCAAATGCTATGATTCTTTCACCCAGGAATTCCGATTTCATATATTGGAGGGCCGCCCACCGCTCCCGCGTTATGCCCTGCGATTCAGCCCAGGCAGCCATTAATTCCTCATGATCGGGCAGCCGGGGCAGAGGGCTGTCCTGATTCTTGAATTCCTGCCAATGCATGCGCAGAAAGACCTTGGCCGCGCCCATACCGCCATCGCGATAGAGCGCGCCGATCAAGGCTTCGGCCGCGTCGGCGAACACATGATAGCTGCCGACGTCGGTGTCTGGAGCGTACTGGGATGGGTGGATGTGGTTTCCCACGCTCATCAAGCTGTCGAGCTCAAGATCCAGGGCGATACATTTAAGACGGTAATTGGAGATACAATGCTTGTACTGCTTTTCGAATTTGACGGATGAAAGCCATGGCGAAGTTTCGATTGTCTCGGATGCGACTGCCAGATTGAGAACCCTGTCGCCCAGGAATTCCAACTTCTGGAAAGCCGTACCGTTTTGCCGTGCGCGGTGATGGGAGGAATGAACCAGCGCATCCGCCAAAAGCTGGTGGTCGGCGAAGCGATGGCGGTGATGGACGCCAGCGCTTCGATCTTGTCCTTCGGAAAGACCATCGTCTTCAGCCATAACGGCCTCATATCCATTCGCAATATTATCGGTGCGGCGAAATATCAGCCGCTCCGTCGATCATTGATAATTGGTATCATCTTGAAAAGCAAATAGGTTTATTCCGTAAATTCGTCAGATGGCCTGTAAGCCGGGTTCTGTCCCCGCGCGTCCTGCGCGGGGATAACCATTCATCTGGGACGGCCGTTGCCGGACGCCTCGTGCAGCCTACCCGAGCGGTAATGCGGGAAACATCTGCGGCTTGCGCCGCAAACCGCTCCTATTCGGCCTTGCTTCCGGTGGGGTTTTCCATGCCGCCTCCGTTGCCGGAGGCGCGGTGCGCTCTTACCGCACCATTTCACCCCTTACCTGCCGTTTTAAGGCGGCAGGCGGTTAGATTTCTGTGGCACTATCCGTGGGTCCGCCCCAGCCGGACGTTATCCGGCACCGTTTCCCGTGAAGCCCGGACTTTCCTCCCCGCCGGTTAAGGCAGAGCGGTTATCCGGCCATCTGACGGACACACGCTATCATGTAAATTTACCATAAGCAAAGCCACAATCGTTGCAGAATCGGCACAGTTGGCAAGTTTCCAGATTTTTGGCTGTCCGAAGCGCGGGAATAATATTACTTTTATGCGCAACCGGTGCTATATCCCACACCAGCCCCGACACCGGTTTTTCTATTACTTCAATTATATCTCCAGGGAGTCCACACTATGACCAGTTTGCGCGTTTTCGGCCTTACGGTTTCGGCGCTCGCGCTTCTCGCGGCGCCTGCTCATGCCGCCGCCAAATACATCCATGAAGGCCCCTATGTCGGCCTCGGCGCGGGCGTGACCATTCCGATGGAAGACGAAATCGAGTCGAAGACCGGCTTGCCGCCGCACAAGCTCAGCTTCGATCCCGGCCCCGCAGTTCATGGCCAGGCCGGTTATGCGTGGGGCAACGGCCTGCGCACCGAACTGGAACTCGGCTACAGCATGGCCGATTTCGACAAGAGCACCAATCCCTTCGGCAATCCCGCTTTGGGCGCTTCGGGCGACTACAGCGTGTTCAACGCCATGGCGAATTTGTTCTATGACATGGACATCAACTGGTTCCTTACGCCCTATGTCGGCCTTGGCGTCGGCTATGGCCATATCTGGGGCAACGGTCTGACCGTCGCAGGCAGCCCGACGACTTCCGTCGGCGCGACCGATGGCGACGCCGGAAATTTCGCCTATCAGGCGATTGGCGGTTTCTCGTATGAATTCGCCGGACATTGGGCCGCGACGCTCGATTACCGCTATCTTTCGACGCTCAATGTCGATTTCGGCAACATGAAGTCGGAATACAGCTCGCACAATATCCTGGCCGGGATCCGCTATCATTTCGATGCGCCCACGCCGCCAGCCCCGCCGCCGGCTCCGGCTCCCGTAGCCCCGGTTCCCGTCGCTCAGCCGATAGCTCCGGCAATCGCGAACACGTACATGGTGTTCTTCGATTTCGACAAATCGACGCTGACGCCGGAAGCCAAGAACATCCTGGCCTCGGTCGCCGCCGACTATAAGAAGGGCAAGCATGTCAGCGTCAACGTGACCGGCCATGCCGATCGCGCGGGCAAGGACACCTATAACCAGAAGCTTTCCGAGCGCCGCGCCAAGTCGGTGAAGGCCGAGCTGATCCGTCTCGGCTTGCCGACCGGCGGCATCGCGACCAAGGGGCTGGGTGAAACCACGCCGCTGGTGCAGACCGCCGATGGCGTTCGCGAAGCTCAGAACCGCCGCGCCGAAATCGTTCTCGACGCCGGTCAATAATTCGCCGCGAAAAACGGTATAATAATATCAGCCCCTCTTTCCGCGATAGCGGGAAGAGGGGTTTTTATTTTTATAGGGGGGCGTTTTCTATTCCCGGATATTCTTGAACCGTTCCGTCGCGGCGACCAAGGCGCGGCGGATGCCGGGCTCCAAGGCTGAATGACCCGCGTCGGGAATAATACGAAAATCGGCCTCCGGCCAGGCGCGATGCAGATCATGGGCGGTCGCCGCAGGGCATATGACGTCATAGCGGCCCTGCACGATCACGCCGGGAATTTTCCTGATTTTGCTGATGCCGTCCAGCAGCTTCGCAGGCGGCGCAAATTGATTATGCGCGAAATAATGCGCTTCGATGCGGGCGATGGCGAGATCATGGGGGTCGTCGGTTCCGCCGCGCTGCGCAGCGGTTTCGTCGGGCATCAGGCAGGCGCAGGCGCGTTCGTAGCGCGCCCATATCCGCGCCGCCGGGTGATGCGCCGCCGGATCGGGATGGTTGAGCAGTTCAAGATAGGCCGCGAGAAGATCATGCCGCCGCGCCGGCGGAATATGAGCCGCGAATTTCTCCCATTGATCGGGAAAAATATTGCGGATGCCGTAAAGAAACCAATCGATCTCGGCGGGCCGCATCAAAAATATGCCGCGCAGAATCAGCCCCAGGCAACGGTCGGGATGGGCCTGGGCGTAAGCAAGGGCCAGCGTGCTGCCCCATGAGCCGCCGAACAGGTGCCAGCGCGCGACGCCTCGATGCGCGCGCAGCTTTTCCATGTCGCCGACCAGAAGCTCCGTGGTATTTTGCCGCGTCTCGGCCAGCGGTCGCGAGCGTCCCGCGCCGCGCTGATCGAACAGGATAATCCGGAAAGCCTGGGGATCGAAAAAGCGCCGGTGCCCTTCGCGCGCGCCCGCGCCGGGACCGCCATGCAAAAATACCACCGGGACGCCTCGCGGATTGCCGCATTCCTCCCAATACAGGGTATGCAGATCATCGACGGGCAAAAAGCCCGTGGCATAGGGGGCGAGCGGGGGAAACAAATCTCGGCTGGTCATAAGCGATGGCTTTTACCACGGACGGAACGGGTAAGGCACTATAATATAATGGTTTTGCGGCGCGCCCGGCAGGCAGCCGCCGGGCCAGACTCTAACTAATTCTTAACCGCCCTGCGCGATGTTAGGAAAGTACCCAATAACAGAAAATTTTCCTGATTCCATGGCAGAACACGGCGATCAAAATTCCGGGCAAAGCTTCGGAGAAAATTCCGGCGCGGCAACTGACGCGCCCCCAAAATGCATCCTGATTGTCGAGGACAACGAGCTTAATATCAAGCTGTTCCGCGACCTTCTGCAGGCGCATGGCTATCAGACCATGCAGACCAAGGACGGGCTCGAGGCGCTGCAAATGGCGCGGGCCAGAAGGCCCGATCTCATCCTGATGGATATCCAATTGCCGGAAGTCTCCGGCCTCGAAGTTACGCGCTGGCTCAAGCAGGACGACGAGCTCAAGTCGATTCCGGTCATCGCGCTTACGGCCTTCGCCATGCGGGGCGACGAGGAAAAAATCCTTGCCGGCGGATGCGACGGCTATCTTCCCAAGCCGATTTCGGTCGGCAAATTGCTCGCCACCGTCAAGCAGTTTCTGTCATAGGCTAGAGCATGTCGGGACGCATCCTGGTCGTCGATGACAATCCGCTGAATGTCAAGCTGCTCGCCGCGCGCCTGACCCGCGAATACTACGCCGTCGTGACGGCGGGCTGCGGCGCGGACGCGCTCGCGCTCGCCTTCAAGGAGCCGCCGGACCTTGTTCTGCTCGATGTCATGATGCCGGATATCGACGGCTATGAAGTCTGCCGCCGGCTGCGCGCCGACGCCCGCACCCGCCATGTGCCGGTGATTATGGTCACGGCGCTTTCGGATATCGAAGACCGCATTAAAGGGCTCGAAGCGGGCGGCCAGGATTTTTTGACCAAGCCGATCCAGGACACCGCACTGCTCGCCAGGGTGCGGTCGCTGCTTCGGCTCAAGATGGTCATGGATGAGTGGCGCTTGCGCCAGAATACCAGCAACAGTTTGGGGGTGGAGGCGGGGAAATTCGACGAAGACGTCGATATAAGCGCGCCAAGCGTGCTGGCCGTCATCGACGACATGCTCGAACTCGATCAGGTGCGCGCGGCGCTTGCGCCGCTTGGCGCGCATCTGACTCAGGTCGCCACGACGGCCGAAGCCGCCAAGGAGGCGGCGCTTAAACAGAACTACGATCTCGCGATCTGCTCGCTGACCTTGCGCCAGGATGACGGGCTTCGCATCTGCCCCGAATTGCGGGGGCAGGAGAAAACCCGCTATCTGCCTATCCTTTTGCTCGGAGATCAGGCCGACCAGGAGCGCGTGGCGCGCGGCCTCGATCTCGGCGCCAACGATTACCTGCTGCGCCCGATCGAAAGCGTGGAGCTGGCGGCGCGGGTCGGCAATCAGGTGCGCTTCCGGCGCTCCTATGAGCGGCTGAAGCAGAGTTATGAGCAAAGCCTGTCCCTTGCGCTGACCGATCCGCTGACCGGCGTGTTTAACCGGCGCTATTTCGATTATCACTTGCCGCAGCTTCTGCGGCGCTGTTTCGAAGTCAACAAAACCCTGGGGCTGCTCGTGATCGACGCGGATCATTTCAAAAGCGTCAATGACCGTTTCGGCCACGACGCCGGCGACAAAGTGCTGCAAGAGCTGGCGCTGCGGCTGCTTAACAATCTCCGGCCTTCGGATTTCGTGGCCCGTTACGGGGGCGAGGAATTCGTCGTCGTGCTTCCCGAGACCGATTCTCCCACGGCGCAGAGCATCGGCGAGAGATTATGCGAGGCCGTCGGGAAGGTTCCTTTTGTTTTGCCCGACCCGCATGGCGAGCAGATCGTCACGATCAGCATCGGCGGGGCGATCATGCGCGCCAACGAAACGCCCGCCGATCTGTTCAAGCGCGCCGACCGGGCGGCCTATGGCGCCAAGCAGGCGGGGCGCGACCGGGTGGTCTTCTCGCCATGAATTTTTCATGCTATAAAACGCGCATGATCATTTGTCTGCCAGCACTCGTTCTTTTGCTCTGGGCCCCGGCGGCGCAGGCTCAAATGCCTCTGCCGCCGCCGGCAGACGGCTATTACGATACCTATGGCCGCGATCCGGATGAAGGAAGGAGGCCGGAGGCCGACATGGTCAGCAAGCATGAGGCCGACCTCACGCGCCCGTATGTGCCGAGCGACAATGGCCATCCCGAATTCATGATGCCGCCCGACGCGCCTCCGCCCTTGCGGTCCGATATGATCGAAAAGTCGAACGACTATTACGGCGACGACATGGTGCCCCCGGTTCGCGAGGGGAAGAAGCCGCCGATGTATAAGCATTTTGAAGAACCGAAATAGCCACGATGACCAGCGGCCTTTCGCCTATCATCGCCCGGCGGCGCACGTTCGCCATCATCGCGCATCCCGACGCGGGCAAGACCACGCTGACTGAAAAACTGCTGCTGTTCGGCGGCGCGATCCAGCTGGCGGGTGCGGTCAAAGCGCGCGGCGAGCAGCGCCGGGCGCGCTCCGACTGGATGAAGGTCGAGCGCGAGCGCGGCATTTCCGTCTCCGCCTCGGTCATGAGCTTCGATTACGCCGATTGCAGCTTCAACCTCGTCGATACGCCAGGCCACGAGGATTTTTCCGAGGATACCTATCGCACGCTGACCGCCGTCGATAGCGCGGTCATGGTAATCGACGCCGCCAAGGGCATCGAGACCCAGACGCGAAAACTGTTCGAGGTCTGCCGGTTGCGCGACGTGCCGATCATGACTTTCGTCAACAAGATGGACCGCGAGGCGCGCGATCCGTTCGATCTGATGAGCGAGATCGAGCAGACTCTGGCGCTCGACGTCACGCCCGCGAGCTGGCCGATCGGCATGGGGCGCGATTTTCGCGGCTGCTACGACCTGATCAACGACCGGCTGATCCTGATGTCCCGCAGCAGCGGCAGCCGCGTCGACGAAGGCATCGCCTGCCACGGCCTGAACGATCCCAAGATCGACGAATTGCTCGGCGCCGAGATCGCGCGGAAACTGCGCGACGACGTGGAAATGGCGCGCGGCTTATGCAAGCCGTTCGACCGGGAAAGCTATCTCGAAGGCCATATGACGCCGGTTTATTTCGGCTCGGCGGTCAATAATTTCGGCGTGCGCGAGCTTTTGGGCGGACTTGCCGCCTATGCGCCGCCGCCGCGCCCGCAGCCCGCCGACAAGCGCACCGTGGCGCCTGACGAAGCGAAGCTCACCGGTTTTGTGTTCAAGGTGCAGGCCAATATGGACCCGCAGCACCGCGACCGGATCGCTTTCGTGCGGCTGTGTTCCGGCCATTTCAAGCGCGGCATGAAGCTGACGCATGTGCGCGCGGGCAAGCAGATGGCGGTCAACAACGCCGTGCTGTTCCTGGCGCGGGAGCGCGAACTCGCCGAGGACGCCTATGCGGGCGACATTATCGGCATTCCCAATCATGGCGCGCTGCGTATCGGCGACAGTCTGACGGAAGGCGAGGCGCTGCGTTTCACCGGCGTGCCGAGCTTCGCGCCGGAACTGATGCAGCGGGCGCATATCGGCGATCCGCTGAAGATGAAGCATCTGCGCCGCGCGCTGGAGCATTTCGCCGAGGAGGGCGCGAGCCAGGTCTTCAAGCCGATGACCGGCGCCGAATGGGTGGTGGGCGTCGTCGGGCCTTTGCAGTTCGAGGTGCTGGCGGCGCGCATCGCCGCTGAATACGGGCTTCCGGCGCGGTTCGAGAGCGCCGGAGTCGAGGCCGCGCGCTGGGTCGGCGCGGACGATCCGGTTTTGCTCAAGGATTTCGCCGAGAAACAGCGCGGCAGCCTCGCCGAAGACCATGACGGCGCGTTGGTCTTCCTGGCGCGCAATGCCTGGCATCTCAACAAAACGGTCGAGGAAAATCCCGGCATCCGCTTCGCCAAGACGCGAGAGCAGTTTACGGCCTAAAACAGGCCCTTGGACATGGAAATAGTCGCGTATGGCCGCCCTATTAACCAAACCATAACTAAACCGTCGTTATTTGGATGATCCGCTTTTTATAAGCTATTGTATCTCCTATGATGCCTTTCGTTTCCCATCATATCGCCCGGCTTGGGGTCATGGCGCTGGTGCTCGCGATCCTGGTTGCGATCGGCGCGGCTGCCGGCGCGTGGGGCGCCACCGCGGCGGCGATTTTCGCCCTTCTGACGACCGGGGGAGTGACGTTTCTTCTGCTTTTCCTGCATCGCGATTTTAGCCGCCAAAAAACCGCTGTCGCCGTCGCGCGGGATACATTAAGCCGCCATGACGCGATTTTCTCCACCCTCGACGCCGGCTGGTGCCTGTTCGATGCCGATGGCCTGCTGCTGGCGTCGCAGGGATTCGAGACGCTGGTGCCGGGACGGCAATTAAAGCATTTCGACGATCTGGTCGCGGCCATCGATCATACCGGCAGCCTAGTCGAGCAGTTCCGCAAGCTGCAGCAGACCGGACGCGGCTTCGAGTTGACCCTATGCACGATGGACGATCACAAGACTTTCATCCTGCGCGGGCGCCGCCATCCGGAGCAGGGCGCGGGGGCGCTTTACAATATCATCCATATGCGCGACGTCACCGCCGCCGCCGTCGCGGAAAATGCCGCGGAGACGCGCCAGCGGGCGGAAGCCGCGCGCACCGAAGCTTTGCATAGCGCTCTTGACGCGCTGGATTTCCCGCTCTGGATTCGCGACAGAGAACTGCGTCTTTCCTGGTGCAACGCGGCTTACGCCCGATGGTGCGACGCGCCGCGCGACGCCGTGCTGGCGAAGCAGATCGAACTGATGCCGCAACAAGGTGCGCGCGGCGGCGGCAGGGATCTTGCCATGCGCGCGGCGGTCGCTCCCGCCGCCGTTCGGGAACGGCGGCATATGGTGGTCGACGGCGCGCGGCACCTTATCGAATGCGCCGAGCGCCGGACCGGCGATGCGGCGGGCGATTTTCATATGCTCGGCGCGGCGCAGGATGTGACGGCTGTCGAGGAGAAGGAAGGCGAACTCGCGCGGCATGTCGCCGCCCAGCACGAGGTTCTGGAGAGTCTGGGCACGCCGATCGTGATCTATGACGCCGATCAGCGCTTGGCCTTTTATAACCGCGCCTATGTCCGGCTGTGGGACATCGACGAGAGTTTTCTGGCGCTCAAGCCGACTTTCGGAGAAATCCTGGAGGATTTGCGCGCCCGCCGCCGCATGCCGGAGCAAGTCGATTTCCCGCGCTATAAGCGCGACCGGATGTCGCTCTTCACGTCGCTGATCGAGCCGCGCGAGGACATGCTGCATCTGCCCGACGGCATGACGCTGCGCGTCGTGGCGGTGCCGCATCCGCTGGGTGGCCTCATGTTCATGCATGAAGACGTGACCGACAAGCTGGCGCTCGAATCATCGTATAACACGCTGATCGCCGTGCAGCGCGAGACGCTCGACAATCTTGCCGAGGGCATCGCCGTGTTCGGCGCCGACGGCAGGCTGAAACTGTTCAATCCCGCCTTCGAGCGCATCTGGCAGCTGTTGCCGGAAGAGCTTCGCGACGAGCCGCATGTCAACGAGCTGGTCGAGAAGATGAAGAAGATGGCCAGCGCCGAGCGCTGGGCGGAGTTCCGCCGCGACATGATCGGCTTCGCGTTGGAGCGCGCGCCGCGCAGCGGACGGATGCAGCGCGCCGACGAAACGATCATCGCCTTCAACACCGTGCCGCTGCCCGACGGCGCCATGCTCAACAGCTTCATCGACGTGACGGATTCGACCCGCGTGGAACAGGCGCTGCGCGCCAGCAACGCGGCGCTCGCCGCGGCGGACCGGCTGAAATCGGAATTCGTCGCCAACGTCTCCTATCAGCTTCGTACGCCGCTCAACACCATCATGGGTTTCGCCGAGATTCTCGCGAACCAGTATTTCGGTACGCTCAACGAGCGGCAGCTCGAATACGCCAAGACCATGATGGAATCGAGTAAGCGGCTCAAGCTGCTGATCGACGACGTGATCGATCTCGCCATCATCGACGCCGGACGCATGACGCTGACCCGCCGCCGCTCCGAGATCGTGCCGCTGCTTCAGTCGGTCGCCGGAATGCTGGGCGAATGGGCGCGGCAGCAGTCCTTGGAGCTCGTCATCGACGCCGAGCCGGGTATCGGCTATTTCGACGTGGACGAGAAGCGCATCAAGCAGGTTCTCTTTAATCTCGTCAGCAACGCCATTCAATACACCCCGCCGGGCGGGCGCATCACCCTCATGGCGCGGCGCGACGGCGTCCGCATCGATCTCAGCGTCGCCGATACCGGCATCGGCATTCCGCAGCAGGATCAGGACCGCATCTGGCTCAAATTCGAGCGCAGCAACGCCCAGGCGCGGCAAAGCGGGGTCGGGCTTGGCCTTTCGCTGGTCAGGAATTTCATCGAGTTGCATGGCGGCGAAGTCAGGATCGAAAGCCAAATTAATCAAGGCACCAAGGTCAGCTGCATGATTCCGATTCATGCGCCTGTGTCCTCCCAGGCCGCCGTGGCGCAGGCCGGTGAATGACGGCGGCGGCGATATGGCGCGCGCACCGGCCGCTGCCTGACATCCAGGCGACGGAGGCGCTGGGCGAGACGCTGGCGCGTCACTTGCTTCCAGGGGACGTCATCGGCTTGTCCGGCGAATTAGGCGCGGGAAAATCCGTGCTGGCCAGGGCCGTCATTCGCGCTTTGGCGGGCGCAGACGAGATCATACCCAGCCCCAGTTTCACCCTGGCTCAGCACTACCAATCCCCCTGGGGCGTGATCACGCATTTCGATTTATACCGCCTGACGAATCCCGGAGAAATTTTCGAGCTTGGTTTTGAAGATGCCGGAGACGGCATTACTCTTGTCGAATGGCCGGAGCGGGCCGGGCCTTATCTGCCGCCTGCCATGCTGACGATTCACCTTCATGAGACGGACGAAACCGGTCGCGGCGCGGTCATTTCCGGCGCGGCCTTCTGGGGCGAGAGGCTTGGCGGGATTTTGTAGTCTTATATCCCTAGCCATCGGCGCAGACGCAGGAGGGCCAGAGGGAGGCGTTTCGGCGCTTTCTTTGGGAGAGCGTATTTCGGCGTGGCCAGAATTTGTTTCTCCCGTATCTGGGCGCTTCTAAGGGCTCTCGCCTTGGCTATTTCCAGAGTATTCTCGGCCATGATCCGACCCTCAAAAATCGATTCTCAAAATATCTCCTATTATGAGGGCATAATTATTTAGAACTAAATAAAGCGATAAATTTCCCTGTATTTGGCAAACATTCTATTTACCAAATTAGAGGCGAAGGCGGCAGTAGCGGAGCCGGACGCGATCCGCTATCTTCACGGATCATGAACCAAAACATAGCTGCTTTTCTCGCTGAACATGGTTGGCCGGAAGCCCAGGCGCGGCCTTTTCCCGCCGATTGGTCGGCGCGGCGTTACGCGCGCTTGACCCGCGCCGGACAGGAGCTTGCAAGCGCGGTTTTGATGCAGGCCGAGCCGAATGCGGATTTTTTTGGCTTTATCCGCGTCGCAGGAATTTTGCGGGGTCTCGGCGCTTCGGCGCCGGAGATTTATGCCGCCGATACCGCGCAGGGGTTTCTTCTGCTGGAAGATTTCGGCGAACGTAATTTCGGGCGCATGATCGACGGCGGCGCGGACGCCGTGCCTTTGCTGCGGCGCGGGGTAGAGGCGCTGGCGGAAGTGCAGCGGCGCTTCGCGGTTCCCGAAAACGCCGGAGATTTGCCGCGCTACGATACCGCGCGCTTCATCGATCTTTTGTCGCCGCTGATCGAGAATTTCCCCCATGCCGATCCCGCCGCCGCGCGCGCCGCTCTGGCCGAAGCATGGACGAAGATTCTCGCGCCTGTCGGGGCGCAGCCGCAAAGCCTGATGCTGCGTGATTTCATCGCCGACAATCTGATGGATTTGCCGTCCCGCGCGGGATGGAAATCGGTCGGCTTGCTCGATTTCGAGCTGGCGGGCATCGGTCCTATCGCTTATGACGTCGCGTCCCTGACCGAACAGGTGCGCCGCGATCTTCCCGAGGAAGCGCGGAACAAGATTGTCGCGCATTATCTTGCGCTCCGTCCGGAACTGGACAAGGAAGAATTCATGGCCTCGGTCGCGGTCATGAGCGCCCAGCGCCATGCGAGGATTTTCGCCCGCTTGTACAAGATGAACAAGCCGGAATTTCTCGAACGCTCGCATAGCCATTTGCGCCGGCTGCTGGCGCTGCCGGAACTCGCCCCGGCGCGCGGCTGGTTCAAAAATTTTCTGCCGGATTATTTTCCGCCGCTCGCGCCGAAATTTGCGACGCCCTCCAAAAAGCAAATTCCCCATACTGCCATCGTGCTGGCGGCGGGCTATGGCAGGAGAATGATGCCCCTGACGGCGACGACGCCGAAGCCTCTGCTGACGGTCGGCGGCAAGGCCATGCTCGATCACGCCATCGACCGGCTGCGGCAGGCGGGGGTAGAGCGCATCGTCGTCAATGCAGGTTATCTTGGCGAGCAGATCGCCGAACATCTGGCGCGCCGCGATCCCGATATCATCGTTTCGCGAGAGGCCGAACCGCTGGAAACCGGCGGCGGCGTGAAGCACGCGCTGCCATATCTCGGCAGCGATCCGGTCTATGTCGTCAACGCCGATCTGCCGTGGCAGGATTCGGCGCTGCCCGCGCTCGAAAATCTGCGGCTGTATTGGGACGCCGCCAAGCAGGATATCCTGCTGCTGGTCATGCAAAAGGAGCGCGCGCTCGGCTTCGGCGGGCCAGGATTGGAAGTCCGGGGCGATTTCGATGTCATGCCGGACGGCCAATTGCGGCGGCATCATCATGAGCCTCCCTACAGCCATGTTTTTATCGGCGCGCAGATCGTGAAGCCGCAGCTTTATCAGGCGGTGGAAGCCGAGATTTTCTCCAACAATATCCTGTTCGACCGCGCCGAGGCGTCGGGGCGGCTCCACGGCTGCGTTCATGACGGCGGCTGCTATCACGTCGGCACGCCGGAGGATTTGCGCCGGGCCAATGAGTTGCTGAGTTCGGGACAAGGATGGGTCCTGAAACCTTGACCGGGATTTTTACCATTCCTTCCGGAGCGGATTTCGCGGCCAGCCTGGCGGGCGGGCTGCTGGCGGATTCGCAGGCGCGGCGCGTTCCGCTGGCCGATTATCTTATCCTGCTGCCGACCCGCAGGGCGGGACGCACGCTGCGCGAGGCGTTCATCGCGGAAAATAACGGCGCGGCCATGCTGCTGCCGCGCTTGCAGCCGCTCGGCGATCTCGATCCCGAAGAGCTCACATTCGCCGAAACGGCGGCGAATATCGGCGGCCAGGATATTCCGCCCGCCGTCGCGCCGCTGCGCCGTCAGTTTCTTTTGGCGGGAGAGCTGCGGCGTCACGACGCCGCGCTTTCCGCCGACGGCGCATGGCTGCTCGCGGGATCGCTCGCCGCGCTGCTTGACGAAGCGCAGACGCATGGGCTCGATTTCGCGGGCTTGGATAAAATCGTGCCGGACGAGCTTGCGGAACATTGGCAGGACGTGCTGCGCTTTCTACATGTCGTGACCGAGCGCTGGCCCGCGATGCTGGCGGCGACGGGCATGATCGACCCCGTCGTGCGGCGCAATCTTTTGCTCGAACGGCAGGCGGCGCTGTGGGAGGCGCATCCGCCGGATTTTCCGGTGATCGCGGCGGGATCGACCGGGTCTATTCCCGCCACGGCTGAACTGTTGCGCGTCGTCGCGCATATGCCGCCGGGCGCGGTCGTTCTCCCCGGCCTCGATGTGGAATGCGATGCCGAAAGCTGGGATGCCGTAACGGCGGCGCATCCGCAGCACGGCATGAAATCGTTGCTCGAAAAAATCAGCGTCGAAAGGCGGCATGTCGAAATATGGTCCGGCGGCAGTATCCATAACGCGGCGCGCGCCGGGTTGTTGCAGGCCGCGCTCGCGCCCGCCGAAAGTTCATCAAGCTGGCGGCAGTCCGGCCACAAACCAATATCTTCCGATGCGTTCGGCGGACTGGCGTTATGCGAATGCGAAACCACCGAGGAAGAGGCACGCACGATCGCGCTGATGCTGCGTGCGGCTTTGGAGACGCCGAAGCGCACCGCGGCGCTGGTGACGCGCGACCGCCTTCTTGCCGAGCGCGTCGCGGCGCAGATGCGCCGCTGGGATATCGAGATCAACGATTCCTCGGGACGGAGCCTGGCGGCGACTGCTTGCGGCGGTTTTATGTCCTTGATACGGGCGGCGGCGGAACCGGATGCCAGCGGCGTGGATTTTCTCGCCTTGCTTAAACATCCTTTGGCGGCGCTCGGCTACGATACGATGGCATGCCGCGATCTGGCGCGCCTCGCCGAACACCGGCTGTGGCGCGGCAGGCGGCTGCGCGGCGCGCCGGAGATTCACGCGCGGACGCTGGAGGAATTGAACTGGAAAGGCGATGCCGGAGAACGCCAGGCCATCGCCGAAATACTGGGCAGGCTCGACCGCGCCTTGCATCCCCTGACAGCGCTGCTGCGCGGCGAATCCGCTCCGCTTGCCGAATTGCTGGGGGCGCATATCGGCGCGGCGGAAGCCGTTGCCGCCGACGCCCATGAGAGCGGCGCGGCGCGCTTATGGAAGCATGACGACGGCGATGCCGCCGCAGCGCTATTGCATGAGCTCGCGGTATCCGCCGGGGACTTTACGCTGCCGGGCGGCGATTACGCCGCGCTGTTCGATATGATGCTGGCGGCGCAAAGCGTGAGGCCGAAATACAGCCTGCATCCGCGCCTCAGCATTCTCGGTCCGCTGGAGGCGCGCATGATCCGCGCCGATCTCGTGATCCTCGGCGGCATGAATGAGGATTCCTGGCCTGGCGCCGCCGCCGTCGATCCCTTCATGTCGCGCCCGATGCGCCGCCAATTCGGCCTGCCGGAGCCGGAAGCGCATGTGGGGCAGGCCGCGCATGATTTCGTCCAGCTTGCCAGCCAGGGCGAGATCGTCGTCACCCGCGCCCGCCGCGCGGGCGGGCAACCCGCCGCGCCGTCGCGCTTTCTGCTGCGGCTCGAAACCCTGCTGAAGGCGCTCGGGCATGAGTCCGTGCCGCCGCCGCGCGAGCCATGGATCGATTGGGCGCGCAAAATGGACAGGCCGCAAGCGGTGGCGGCGATGAATCCGCCTTGCCCGAAACCGCCCGCCGGACTGCGCCCGAAAAGATTTTCCGTCACCGAAATCGGTAATTGGCGGCGCAATCCCTATGGTTTTTACGCCAGGCGGGTTTTGCGGCTCAAGCCGCTCGGCGACCTCGATCCGGATTTCGGCGGCGCGGATCACGGGATCGTCATTCACGGCTTGCTGCAACAATTCATCGCCGATCATATGCGGGATTTTCCCCCACCTGAGGAAGCGGCGACGGAACTGATGCGGCGAGGCGAGGGCGCTTTCGCGCTGCTGCGCGATCAGCCTGCCGCTTTCGCCCTGTGGTGGGCGAGATTCGAGAATTCCGCCCGCTGGTTCGCCGAGACGGAATATCGCCGCCGCGCGGACGCGAAACCTCTCGCCACCGAAGCCGAAGGCGTCATGCGCTGGACTCTGGACGGGGCGGGTTACGAGCTGACCGGGCGCGCCGACCGGATCGATCTGCAAAGCGGCGGCTCGTCGATCATCGACTATAAAACCGGGCGCGTGCCGTCCGGCAGGGAAATCGAAGCAGGCTATGAGCCGCAATTGCCGTTGCTGGCGGCGATGGCGGCGAATGGCGCGTTTCCTGATATTCAAACGCGCCATGTCGCCGCGCTCGCTTACTGGAAACTGACGGGGCGCGAATCCGGCGGCGAGATTGCGCTGCTCAAAGCGCCGGAGGAGCTTATGGCGCGGGCGCGCGCGATGCTGGACGATACGGTGCGAAGCTTCGCCGATGCCGCGATGCCGTATCTCGTCACGCCGCAGCCGCGCTATGTGCCGGGCCATGACGATTACCGCGATCTCGGGCGGATCGACGAATGGGGCCTGGCCGCGGGGGATGGCGAAGCATGAGCAATAGCGCGGAACAACTGGCGGCGCTGGCGACGAAGCGCCAGATCGAGGCTTCCGATCCCGATGTTTCCGTCTGGGTCTCGGCGTCGGCGGGATCGGGCAAGACCAAGGTGCTGATCGACCGTTTCGTGCGGCTGCTGCTGGCCGGAAACGGGCCGCAGCATATTCTCTGCCTGACCTATACCCGCGCGGCGGCGGCGGAAATGGCGGAGCGGGTGATGCGGCTGCTCGGCGACTGGACGATCTGCGGCGAGGAGGAATTGGTTCAGGCGCTTGGCGCGCTGACCGGCGATACCGACGAGGCGGCCATCGACCGGCTGATCCCGCGCGCGCGCCGCCTGTTCGCCGCCGCGCTCGATTGTCCCGGCGGCTTAAGGATCAAGACGTTCCACGCTTTCGCGCAGGAAGTGCTGGCGCGCTTTCCGATCGAGGCGGGAATCGCGCCGCACTTTAAGCTGCTGGAAGAAGGCGACGCGGCGGCGATGCGCGACGCGTCGCTGGAGCAGGTGCTGGCCAACATGCCGCAAGACGAGATGCTGCATCAGGCGTGGCGCACATTGGTCGGCGCGTTCGATAGCGAGGCGATCACCGACTTGCTGCGCCATGCGCTGCATGAGCGCGGCAAGCTCGACGCCGCCATGCGGCGCTACGGCAATATCGACGGCTTGCAGCAGGCACTACGCGGCCAGCTGCGCCTGCCGCCGGAACAGACGGCCGACGATGTCTTACGTGAGGCTTGCGGCGGCGAAACCGCGCCGCTTGCGCTGCTGAAGCGCGTCATCGGGTTATATCGCGAGAATGGCGGCAAAACCGCCCTGGACATGGCGGCGCGGCTGGAAGAGTGGTTCGGCTTGCCGCCGCAGGAACGCGCCGCGAATTTCGAAGTCTATTGTTCTTTTTTCTTCACCGACAAGGGTGAGATCAGAAAAAAACTTCTTCCCGGCAAGCTGGCGGAAAACCATGGCGATATTCAGGAAGCTCTCGTCATCGAAGCGGAACGCATTCACGTTGCGCGGCAAAGGCTCCAGTCGCTGCGCCGCATCGAGCTGACGGGCGCGATCCTGACACTCGGCGGCGCGCTACTCGCGGAGTACAGGCGGCGCAAAGACCGCGCCGCCGCGCTGGATTTCGACGACGTGATCGACAAGACCGCCGCGCTGCTGCATGCGCCCGGCAAGGCGGAATGGGTGCTGTGGAAGCTCGATGGCGGCATCGATCACATCATGATCGACGAAGCGCAGGACACCAGCCCGGCGCAATGGGCGATCATCAAGGCGCTGACCGAGGAATTTTTCGCGGGCAAGGGCGCGAAGGATAAAAAACGCACCTTGTTCGTCGTCGGCGACGAGAAACAATCGATCTATAGTTTTCAGCATGCCGATCCCGCCATGTTCCAGGCGATGCGATATTATTTCTCGCAGCGCGCCGCGCTCCGGGAAATCGCGCTGAATGTCTCGTTCCGTTCCGCGCCCGCCATTCTTCGCGCCGTCGACCGGGTGTTTTCCGGGCAGGCGGCAGCGGGGGTGAGCGCCGAAGCTGTCCAGCATTTCGCCGAGCGTCAGGAAGCGTCCGGCCATGTCGAATTATGGCCGGTGCTGGCGGCGGCGAAGAGCGGCGATGATGACGAGGCGTGGACGCCGCGCACGGCGTATGAATTTGCCGAGGATTCGCATGTCGAACTCGCGGGCAGGATTGCCGCGCGGATCGGCGAATGGAAGGCGCAGGGCGTTCCTCCGGGCGATATTCTGATTCTGGTGCGGCGGCGCAACGAATTGGTATGGGCGCTGGTGCGCGCGCTCAAGGAACGCGCGATCCCCGTTTCTGGTCTCGATCGCATGAAACTTCTAGAACAGATCGGCGTGCGCGATCTGCTCGCGGTCATGCAGTTCGCGCTCGCGCCGGAGGACGATCTCAATCTCGCCTGCGTGCTGCGCGGGCCGCTGACCGGCATGGATGAAGCGACGCTGGAATCCTTGTGCCATGGGCGCGAGGGCAGCCTGTGGCAGGCGCTGCGCGCCGCCGCGCCGGAAAACCCCAAGATTCAAAGCTATGCCGCGTGGCTGGCCGAATGTTTGGGCCTCGCGGACTGGATCACGCCTTACGCCTTTCTGGCGCGGATTCTGCAGATGCCTTGTCCGGCGGCGCTTTCCGGGCATATGGCGCTGGCCGCGCGGCTTGGCGCGGATGTTCTCGATCCCATCGATGAACTGCTCAACCGGGCGCAGGATTTCAGCCATGAACATGCGCCGTCGCTGCAGAATTTCCTGCAGCGGATGCGGCGCGACGAAAGCGAGATCAAGCGCGAACTCGGCCGTGGCGCGGGAGAGGTGCGGATCATGACCGTCCATGCCGCAAAGGGGCTGGAAGCGCCGATCGTGATCCTGCCGGATAGCTGCGCGCCGCCGCGCACGCTGGATGCCGCGAAATTGCAATGGGATGCCGAGACCAAGCTTCCTTATTATATCGGCGGCGCGCAGGCCGAGCGCGACGATCATGCCGAAGAGCTTCTCGCCCGCGCTCATGGCGCGGCGATGGCGGAATACAGGCGGCTGCTTTACGTCGCGCTGACCCGCGCGCGCGACCGGCTTTATATTTTCGGTCATCGCGGCAAGAAGGCTTCGCCGGGCGGCAACTGGCATGAATTGATCCGGGGCGCGCTTGCGCCCGATGCGGCGGAAACGCCCGATGCGCCGCTGGTGGTCATGGACGATCCGAACGCGGCGGCGGAAGAAGACCGGCAAAAGATCGCCGCGAAAATCGAAGCGCCACCCTTGCCCGAATGGCTGCGCCGCGCCGCGCCGGCTGAATCTTTGCCGCGCCATTTAAGCCCGTCGCGGCTGGGAGCCGATGACAGCGCGGCGGCCAGTCCGGCGCGCGGCGCGCAGGGCGGCGCTTTCGCGCGCGGACGGATTTTGCACCGGCTGCTGCAATATCTTCCGGCCATGCCGGAAGCGGCGCGGGAATCGGCGGCGGAAAGATTCCTGGATCGGCAATGCGGCATCATCGATCCGGCGGATCGCGCCGCGCATCTTGCCGAGGTCATGCGGATCATCGGCGATCCCGCTTATGCGCCATTATTCGCCGAGGGCAGTTACGCCGAAGTGCCTATCGCCGGAATGATCGACGATGCAACCGTGAGTGGGCAAATCGACCGGCTCGCTCTTGCGGGGGACGAAATATGGATCGTCGATTATAAAACCAATCGCCCGCCGCCCGCCGACGAATCCGGCATTCCCATGCCCTACCGGCGGCAGATGGCGGCCTATAGAACGCTGGTGCAGCAAATTTATCCCGGAAAAAAAACGCGCTGTTTCCTGCTCTGGACTTATCAGGCGAGGATCATGGAAGTGCCCGAAGATGCCATGGCGCAGCTTGACCTGGAAGCGGCATAAGCTGCATAATCACATAGTCACTTTTCTTTCATGGAGAGCGCCTTGAGCCAGTCAACCAAGACCATTACCGACGCCAGTTTCGATCAGGACGTGCTGAAATCCGGCGAGCCGGTGCTGGTGGATTTCTGGGCGGAATGGTGCGGCCCATGCAAGCAGATCGGCCCAGTTCTCGAAGAACTCGCCGCCGACATGAAGGGCAAGATCACGGTCGCCAAGCTGAATGTCGATGACAACCCCATGACCGCCAGCAAATTCGGCATCCGCAGCATCCCGACGCTGATGCTGTTCAAGGGCGGCGAGCTTGCCGCCACCAAGGTCGGCGGCATGCCCAAGGCGCAATTGCAGCAGTGGGTCGAGTCGGTGGTTTAGCTTTTGCGTTTGAAGCGCAGCAGCCGCGCGCAGCCCGTCATCGCCATCGCCAGTAGAGCGAGAAGCAGAATCCCGAACATCACGCGCGGCATGTCGTAGAGCGCGGTGGCTTTGAGGATATAGTGGCCGAGCCCGGCCTCGGAGCTGACGAACTCGCCGATAAAAGCTCCCATCAGCGCGAAACCCGCATTCATTTTATAGCCCGCCGCGACCCAGCCGATCGCGCCGGGAATGATGATCTTTGCCGCGATGCGGCCATTGCCCGCGCCGATGCTTCTGGCGAAATCGAGATGATCCTTGGCGACTGCGTGCGCGCCCTCGTAGGCTTGCAGCATGGATACGAAAAAAACCGCGAAGCCAGCCATCACCGCTTTCGACAGAAGGCCGATCCCGAACCATAGAATAGTGATCGGCGCGAGCGCGAAGATCGGGATCGCGCCGATGAAGGCGAGATAGGGCCGGGTGATGAAATCGATCTTGCCGTTGCCCCACAGCAAAAGGCCCGCTCCCGTGCCGAGGACGGTGCCGAACAGCAGCCCCAGCGCCGCTTCGCCGAACGTCGTCAAAATATGCCGCCAGATTTCCGCATGGCCGAGTTCTTCGATGGCGATATCCAGGATGGCGGCGGGCGAAGCGAACAGGAACTGCAGCCGGTTGTCGTCCGCGACCGCGCCTTGCCACAGGCCGAGGAACAGTGCGGCGGGCAACAGCAGGACGATGATATTCCGAAGCCGGTTCATGCGGCGCTCCCGGCAATATTTCCAAGCGCCTGCCACAATCCGTGCATGATTTCGTCCATCGCTTCGTTGCGGTCGAGCGCGCCGTTGCCGCCGCTATCCGCCAGGCGCAATTCCTTGAACAGGCGCGCGGGCTGGCGCGTCATCAGCAGAATCCGGTCGGCCAGGAAACACGCCTCCTCGACCGAGTGCGTGACGACCAGCGCGCTGGCTTTGTTCGCGCGCACATAGGTTTTGACGAGATCGGCAAGCTCGCGCCGCGCCAGCACGTCGAGATTGCTCATCGGCTCGTCGAGCAGCAGCAGGCGCGGCTGCAGCGCCAGCATGCGCGCCAGCAGCACACGCTGCCGCATGCCGCCCGAAAGCTGCGCCGGAGAATGACCGGCATAATCGCTAAGGCCGACTTGCGCAAGGGCGGCTGTGGCAGTCTCATGGGCTTCGCGTTTGCCGCGGCCCAGAAGTTCCGGCCCAAGCGCGACATTGGCGGCGGCGGAACGCCAGGGCAGAAGGCGCGCGTTCTGCGCCAGATAGCCGAGCGCGGTGCCGGGCCGGGCGATTTCGGCCTCGATTGTTCCGCCGTCCGCCTTTTCTTGTCCCGCGAGGATGCGAAGCAAGGTGGTTTTGCCGCTGCCGCTCGCGCCGAGCAGACAGACGATTTCGCCAGGATTCAATGCAAGGGTGATGGAGTCGAGGATGGCCGCGGCTTGGCCGTCATGCGCGCGGAATGTTTTGCTTATGTTTTTTGCGTGCAGTAACGGCGGCATGGAGATGGGGGCGAAAACTATTTTTGCGCCTTGAGCGCGAAGCTGTTATCGACCGCGACTTCGGTGGCTTGCGGTTTCTTCAGTTCGCCGCTGTCGAGACGGGTTTTCAGCGACCGCTGCCAGAGGTCGCCAGCCACGGAAACCGAGCGCGGATAGATATCCATCGCCAACATTCTGTCCACGGCGGCCTTGATGACTTTCTCCGAAAGATTCGGATAAAGCTTTTTGCCGACATCATATGAAGTCTGTGGGCTGCTATATATCAGGTCGACGGCCTGCTGCAGGCTGGCGACGACCTTCTGCACCGTCTCGGGATGAGATTTGATGTAATCCTCCGTCGTCGTGACGCCGGTGATGGCCTGCGGATCTGCCCAATCCGCGAGGTTCGCCACGACGCGATAGCCTTTGTCTTCGGTGACGGAGACGGTAGGCTCGATGTCGAAGGCAATATCGACCTTGTCCGTTTCCAAAAGCGGAATCTGGCCGCCGAACGGCGCCTGAACGATGGACAAATCCAGATTATGCGTGCGCTTAAGCTCGGTCAGGATCGTGTAAGTCGTCGAGGGTTCGGGAAAGGAGCTGACCCGCAGGCCGCCCAAATCTTCCGGTTTATCGATGCGCGGCACTTTGTCCTTGTTGGTCACGCCGCCAAGCGGAAGCTTGGTGATCATCATCGCGACGACTTTGCCGGGGCCGCCCTTGTCGTGGGAGATCGCGGTGAAGACCGGATCGCCCATGCCGAACTGCGCCGAGCCGCCGATGACGGCGGCGAAAATCTGGTCGTCATTGCCGGCGAACTTCAAATCGACGTCGAGGCCGTTCTTGGCGAAGATGCCTTCTTCCATCGCCACATAGAGCGGCATGTAGAGCAGGAATTTTTCCTTGCCGAATTGGGCGACGGTGATTTTTTCGAGCGGCGCGTCCGCGGCATGGGCTGGCGGCAGACTTAAGGGGAGAATAATAATCAGCAAAAAGACAAGCTGGCGAAGCGCGCGCATAGTCAAACTCCCCTAAAAGAACGAGATTGCTGTTACCCAAACTCGCCCGGCGGCGGGTCGATGGGGATGTTGAGGTCTTCGAGCAGAAGCTCCTCGTTGGTCAGCTTCATCTGGCCGATGGTGAAATGCTCGTTCTCGTCGAGTTCCTGGTCGAACACGTCCATTTCCATCGGCGCGATCTTGATGTCGGTGCGGAACAGCGCGTTCTTGAACACCACGGTTCCGGTCAGCGTGAAAAGATTGTCGCGTCCGATGCCTTTATAAGTCACGGGCAGGAGCTTCTCGTTGACCTTCTGCTTTTCCTCGTCGGTGGCGTTCGGCAGCCACGAGACTTCCTCCGGCTTCTCGACGATGATGAAGCGGCCGAGCTGGCCGCGAACATAATGGAAAAAGAACTTGGCGTAGGGGATAACGGTCTTGCGGTCGAGCTTGATCGGCGCCTTGTCGTTCACGCGGTAGAGCGGCTCGTTGGTCCAGTTCATCAGATTGATGTCGTCCGGCTTATAGAGCATGTAGCGCTCGTTCGGCTCGGGCAATGTGGTGTCGGCCATGCCATAGAGCTTATAGTCCTCGTAGCAAGACATGCTGGCGGCGCGAACCCTGGTTTTTCCAACCGGCAGCTGATAGGGCGCGGCGGCGTTTACTTCGGCCACGATGCGGTTCGCCTCGGCGGCGTCGAATTCAAGCCAGTCCATATAGATCATTGTGCTTCTCCCATTTCTTTTATCCATAAACACTTCCGAGGGATTTGTCTAAGGCGTTTTTGCGTTGCGAAAGAGAGAGTTTTTCCGGTTTTCCGTAACGCTTCCTTAAATCCGGGCGGGTTATAGTCAAGCAAGGAGGCGTGCGAGTCGGCCATGAAAAGAGGCTGGTTCAAAAGATGTAATGCGAGGCCGTTACTGGGCATCACGGCCATGGTTCTGCTTACGTTTGGCGCCGCCCATGCTTCCACGGGTGACGTGCGCATCGAGCAACAATTCAGTGGTATTCCCGTTTTCGCTTTGGTCGATAAATTATGCGTTCATGCCGTCACGGTGTGCGGCCGCGAACTGCAGCCCCTCGGCGTCGAGGTGGGGGGCACCTTCACCGTCAGGATCGAAAATCACTATAAATCGACATATGAGTGCGCCATGATCGACGGCGTCGCGACCTGGGTTCCGACCACGGTCGAGGGGACGTGCAATTCGCCTCCCGTCGTCACTTTGCCCGCCAAATATGATGAAACCGACGCGTGGAATGTCGGCTGATATCTATAGGCCGTAGGATTGATTATAGCAGTAAGATACCACGCTCAATTCCCGTTCCTGCGGCGAATTGGGAATCGGCGTCTGTGATTGAGGCCATCCGGCGCGGTACCAGGTTCCATAATAGATGTCATAGCATTCGACCGGCGCGACGCATGTGCCGGAGACGTCATTCGGCGAAGCGCATATGAAATTAAGTCCGGTCGGCCTCGTGCAGGCTGCCTTCTGGTCATTGACGCCGTAGATATTGACGTCATAAGAATTCGCGCATGCCACAAACTCCCTGCCGATATTCTTGCAGGTCAGGGAATCATAACTGACGCACGTCGCGCCGAAGGGTTCGGCTTGCCGGAAGAGGGATGTTCCATATATCGTGCCCGTGCCAGCCGGTATGCCTGGTCCGCTCGGTACGCCTGTGCTTCCCGACGGTCCCTGCTGGATGCCGCCACGGGTGTCACGGGTATCAATTCCGCAGGCGCTAAGCGCCAGAACGGCGGCGGCGGCGAAAGAGGCATTTATGGGCTTCATATCTATTTTCCTGAATCGTGGAGCGTTCCGAATATCTGTGGAACTGCCGTCTATCGATCCATTTAACTCTATATTTTCTTCAGAAAGCAAGCCTTAAGCACCAGGTTTTTTACTTTCTCCGTACGGCATTCAACTTCTTCATCATTGGATGTGAGGCGAATATTCTTGATAACCGTTCCTCTTTTGAGGGTCACGGAAGAGCCTTTTACGTTTAAATCCTTGATAAGCTGGACGGAGTCTCCCGTTTCAAGCTTGGTTCCGTTGCTATCTTTTACATCGATAGTGTCATTCATAATTTATTTCCCAAGCATGGCGAATTGTGATGCTCTATTCGTAGGGGTTCATGTGGTTCTTAACAATAGAAACTTTATGCCAATCACTTCGGATTCCTTCCTGAAACATCTTATCAAGCGATGTGCCCCGCCATGACCATGCCCCTTCAAAAAGCCATTGCCCGGAAAGTTGCCGACGGCGCGACGTTTCTTTCCGCATTAACCATGCTCGCTCTTGTGGGCATGATAAGCCTATGGTTGGTTATGCCGGTGATGGCTGAAAATCCCGACAACGATAATCTGCCCGCCGCGATCAATGCGCAGGCTGGCGTTCCCTTGGCGAAAGTAGGAAGCGGCACCTACCGCAAATTCGGATTCTCCGTTTACCGGGCTTCGTTATGGGCCCCCGGCGGTTCCTGGGACGCCGCCAAGCCCTATGCTCTGCGGCTGTCCTATGCGCGCAGCCTTTCTCGCGATACGCTGGTCGACGGGGTCATGGACGGCATCCGCGAGCAGAAAACCGCCAGCGAAGCCATGCTGGTTCGCTGGACGCAATCGATGAACCAGACTTTGCCTGCCGTCAGCGACGGCGACGAGATCATCGGCCTGGCGCTTCCCGGCAAGGACTCCCTGCTATTCTACAATGGCAAGCAGATCATGCGGATCGAGGATAGCGATCTCAGCGCGGCTTTTTTCCGGGTATGGCTGGGCGAGCAAGCCGATGAATCGCTGCGCGATAAACTGCTGGGCCGCGATCAGTAGTCGTTATCGCGTTTTCCAGCTGCCGTCGGAGCCTTGGTAGCGCGTGCCCGGCTCCAGCCCTTTGATAACCTGCACGGCGGCAAGTTTGGCGACGACATCGGCGGGCTGGCCGTTGTCCTTGGAAATGCGCTCATATTCCTGCCGTCTTTTGGCGTTGACTTCGGCGGCCAGCGCATTGACTTCCGGGTCTTGCTTTAAGGCCGCGACATAGCCGTCGGCTTTCTCGCCGATCAGGCCGGTGCTGCGCGCTTGATGCAGATCGAGGGCGAAAGCGGGAGACGCCGCCAGCAAGCCGATCATGACCAGGAAAATCGAAAGCTGTTTTTGCATGGAAGCCTCGCGCTAAAACTAAAAGATGTCTTTGTTCTTGGTGATCGTCGCCTGCACGTCTTTTTCGATCTCCACTTTGATGTGATGCTCGATATTGATGTTCAGATTGATTTCGATCGGCTTTTCCGGCGCTTGCAATTGCACGGTCGGCGTGCAGGCCGCCGCCGCGAACATGGCGAGAAGAAGACAGGCGCTATGGTTTCGCATTTCGACCCTGCTGCATGAGTTTTCCGGGATCAGACAAAGGGATCAGGCTTTGCTGGACGAAACTTAGCACATCGCCGGTCAAATGCACGTTCAATTTCACGGCCCGTCCGTTATCGACGGCGGGGTTGCTGCCTTCCACCGTCAGCAATGCCGAAAGCTTGCCCTCTTTGTCGCTGTTCATGCCGATGGTCAGATACGAATAATGCAGATCCTTGAGCACGTCGCGCACCAGCGCGATTTGCTCGTTGTCGCCCGGTATGACCTCGGGGGCAATAGCGATGGTTCCCGGCTGGATCGCTTGCAGTTTTCCTTCATCGACCAGGATCGCGCCATCGGCTTTCAAGGTGACCGGCAGCGCGCCGGAAACCAGACCTTGGGCGGAAGCCCGGTTGCCGGTCAATTGCTGGAGCAGCGCGTCGAGCGATATTTTCTCGACCTGAAGATCGATCGTCAGGTCGCGCTTCTGGCCGCCGAGCGGCAGCGCCACGTCATGCGCCGACACTTTGCCGCCATTCCATGGCATGGCCGCCCGGACGATGTTCAGGCGGGACTTTTCGGGCGCGGCGAATATTTGATCGACATTGAATTCCGCCTGCCATGCATGGTCGGCGCTCGCCAGTTTTCCGTCCAGCGCGAGGCGCTCGGCGTCCGCCGTCAATGTCCCGCCGCCATTTAAGACCGCGATGGGCAATCCCAACCCTTCGATAACGATATCGGCGATCCGCCACTTTCCGCGCCACTGCCTGTAATCCGCGCCGGGCGCCCCCTCCAGCGCCAGATCGCGCGCCGCGACGGCGATGCCCTGCGCTCCGAAGGCGATATCTTTGAGAGCGATGCCCGTCAGGCCCATGTCCGTCACGGTGAGCCGGGGATTCTGCAAGCCTCCGGCCTGAAGCATGGCCGCGAGCCTGCCGCCGACGAACGGCTTCCATGGCCATAGCATCGCCAGCGCGAGCAGCAGCGTGACCGCAACCGCGCAGACGATTAACAGGCGTTTGGCGAATTTAAGAAACCTCATCATGGAATTTTCTATCATCAAAACCTTATGTTTTCCCATCTTTAATCTTGCATTTTATGCGCCCGCCATATGATCTGCGGTCGGAGGGCGGCGCGCTTATGATCCGGGACAAAGACACCCATCTCGAATTTTATCTGACGTCCGGGGATGCCTGGGCGGCGATGGAGCGCGACTGCCTGGCCGCCGGGGAGTCGATCGAACTCGAACAATACATCCTGGCGAATGACGCGCTCGGTAATAGGTTTCTCGAAATTTTCGCCGAAAAAGCGAAGGCGGGGGTCAAGGTTTCACTGATGCTGGACACGGTGGGCAGCCGCGGCGTGCTGAATTCTCCCATCATAGAATCCATCCGCCGCCATGGCGGCAGGGTATTTTTCTACAATCCCATCGCCTGGTGGAATATTTTCATGCCTTCGACCTGGTATCCCCGCAACCATACGAAAACCATGCTCATCGACTCGAAGGCCGCTTATACGGGCGGCGTATGTCTTGCGGAATTCATGAGGCCGTGGCGCGATACGCAGGTTCGTTTCACCGGACGGCTCGTCGATGACGTCAAGCGGGACTTTGCCTGCCTGTGGGACTGGGCGGCGAAGGGAAAGAGCTTGGTTCGTAAATGCGCCTCGCAGGGCAAGGGCTTGCTGCGCTATGGCGTGGGCGAGCCGCATTTGGGAATGAATCCGGTTTACCGGGAATTGCTGTCGGAAATTCGAAGAGCGGAGCGCCAAATCAGTCTGGTGACGCCATATTTCTTCCCGCCGTTGCGGCTGCGTAGAAGGCTGGGGGCGGCGGCGAGGCGAGGGGTGCAGGTTACGGTGATCATGGCGGAGGAAACCGACATATCTTTCGCCGGCCATATCGCTCAATCATATATTCCGTATTTTCTGCGGCGCGGAATTCGCATCCTGCTTTATACTAAAAGCACGCTCCATGCCAAATATGCCGTCATCGACGACCGCTGGGCGACGGTCGGCAGCACCAATCTCGATTATTTAAGCCTCCTTCATAATCGCGAGGCCAATATCGTCGCCACCGACGCGATTTTCATTGGCGAGCTGGCCCGGCATTTTCAAAACGATAGGGATGGCTGCGTCGAGGCGACGTGGGAATATCTGCGCCGCAAGCCATTGTGGCATCGCATCATCGGCCGTCTCGGGCGTCCGTTCAGAAAGCTGCTGTGATGAAAATCCTGTTCAGCAATATCGGCTATGCCAAAGGGATCGGCGGGACTCTGCTGGAGCATCTCACGCGGCTGGACCGGCATATATACACCGCGCCCATCGTTCAGAAGCATGCGCTGGCGCAGCTGAAGACGATCATCGACGGCGAAAATCCCGATCTGTGCTGTTTCGTGGAGATCGACAAGGGGTCGTTCCATTCCGGCTATTTCAACCAGATCGCGCCTCTGATGGATGAGGATTACCGTTTTCACGATATCGCCGACAAATACGGCGCGAGCAGCCTATTGGGGCGGATGCCGCTGCATGCCGGAAAATGCAATGCCTTCCTGGCGAAAACGTCTTTTCCCTATGAGCGGCTTTATTTCACGCACGGCAATAAGCGGCTGATCTACCGGATCGCATTGCCCGGCGATATCACGCTGTTTTTCGCCCATTTTTCGCTGCAGCGCAAAGTCCGGGAGAAGCAGTTCCGCGAAATCAACCGATTGCTCAAGGAAACCGCCGGCGAGATTATCATCATGGCGGATTTTAACATCCTCAACGGATTTTCGGAATTGTCGCCGCTGCTCGGCGGCACCGATCTGCATGTGCTGAATCTCGAAACCGAGCATACGTTCACATTCCACCGCAGCAAACTGGTTCTCGATCTTTGCCTGTGTTCGGCGAGCCTAGCCCGCCGCGCTACGCTCAAGGTCATTCAGCAGCCTTTTTCCGATCACGCCGCCTTGCTGCTGGATTATTAACCATTGCCGCATGCCCGGTTAGGCGATAAATTCCTCCCATGAAAAACGGAAAGAAACCGGCGGGAAAAACCACGTTGCTGGGCCGCACGTCGGCGATCCCCCATGCGCCCGAGGCCGCGCTGCTTGAGCGCGTGCCGAACCCTCATGCCGATACAAATTATGTCGCGCGCTTCATCGCGCCGGAATTCACCTCGCTGTGCCCCGTGACCGGACAGCCGGATTTCGCGCATCTGGTCATCGATTATGTGCCCGCGAAATGGCTGCTGGAGAGCAAATCGCTCAAGTTTTATCTGGCCTCATTCCGCAGCCACGGCGCGTTCCACGAGGATTGCACTGTGAGCATCGGCAAGCGTATCATGGTGCTCGTGAAGCCGCGCTGGATCAGGGTCGGCGGCTATTGGTATCCGCGCGGCGGCATTCCGATCGATGTCTTCTGGCAGTCGGCAGCGCCGCCCAAGGGTATCTGGCTGCCGGAACAGGGCGTCGCGTCCTATCGGGGCCGGGGATAAGCTCGCGCCCTACCTGGACAATGATCGACTTTTTTAAGGCAGGGGCTTCCCAAATCCCCCGCAGAGAGATAACGTCCGTTTCCAGTATATATAATTATTAAGAGTGGTTCGTCATGTTTCTCGGAATCGATATCGGAACGTCGGGTGTTAAGGCGGTCATAGTGTCCGCTACGGGGGCGGTGCTTGGGCAGGCGACTGTGCCTCTGTCCGTTTCGCGCCCGCAGGAGTTGTGGTCGGAGCAGGATGCCGGGGATTGGTGGACGGCGACCGAAGCCGCGGTTCTGGCCATCGCGCCCGAATTGCGCGCTACCGTCAAGGGCGTCGGCCTGGCCGGCCAGATGCATGGCGCGACCCTGCTCGGCGATGACGACAAACCGCTGCGTCCGGCGATCCTGTGGAATGACGGGCGCAGCTTTGCGGAATGCGAGGAGCTGGAACGGCTGGCGCCGCAGTCGCGCGCGATCACCGGCAATATTGCCATGCCCGGCTTTACCGCACCGAAGCTGTTATGGGTGCGCGCGCACGAACCCGCTATTTTCGCGCGTATCCGCAGCGTCCTTCTGCCCAAGGATTATGTGCGCCTATGCATGACGGGCGACAAGGCCTCGGACATGGCCGACAGCGCGGGAACGCTGTGGCTGGACGTCGCCGGGCGGCGCTGGAGCAAAACGATGCTTGACGCCTGCTGCCTGACCGAGGCGCATATGCCCTCTTTGCATGAAGGCACCGCCATCACCGGCACGCTCCGGCCTGAGATTGCCGCGCGTTGGGGGATGCAGCAGGTTCCGGTCGCGGCGGGTGGCGGCGACAATGCCGCCGGCGCAGCGGGGACCGGCGTCATCAGCGATGGCGATGCGGCGCTTTCGCTCGGCACGTCAGGAGTCATTTTTGTCGCTACGAAAGATTTCAGACCCAATCCAGCGCGCGCGGTTCACGCTTTTTGTCACTCCCTGCCGAATATGTGGCACCAGATGTCGGTCCATCTTTCCGCTGCCTGCTGCCTGCACTGGGCGGCGCGGCAGATGGGGCTAGACGGGCACGTCCCCCTGCTCGCTTTGGCCGAGCAATGCGGCCCCGCCGCCGGGCCGGAATTGTTCCTGCCCTATCTCTCCGGCGAACGCACCCCCCATAACGACCCGCATGTGCGCGGCGCGTTCCTTGGCCTGAGCCATGAGACCGACCCCGCCCGCCTCGCCACCGCTGTGCTGGAAGGCGTCGCCTTCGCCCATGCGGACGGGCTGGATGCGCTGCGCGAGGCCGGAACGCGGGTCGAGACGCTGTCCGTCATCGGCGGCGGCGCTCGCTCGCTCCATTGGGGCAAGATTTTCGCCGCCGCGCTCGGCGTGCCGCTTGTCTATCTTGAAGGCGGCGATGTCGGCCCGGCGCTGGGCGCCGCGCGGCTCGCGCAGATAGCTGTCACCGGCGACAGCGCGGCCACGGTCTGCGCCCGCCCGCCCGTCAGTCATGTCATAGAGCCTGATCCCGTCCTCGCGGAACAGCTCGCCCCGAAACGTAACCGGTTCCGCTCCGCTTATGCCGCTATTCGTCAACTCTGAAAGGAAAGTCTATGTCTGCTGACTATTTCGCCTCGTTCGACACCATCCGCTATCAGGGGCCGGACGCGAAGGAAGACCTCGCCTATCGCTGGTACGACAAGGATAAGATCGTGCTCGGCAAGAGCATGGAAGATCACCTGCGCTTCGCGGTATGCTTCTGGCATACATTCTGCTGGCCGGGCAGCGACGTCTTCGGCGGCGGAACCTTCAACCGTCCATGGCACGCGGGGCCCAATGACGCCGAGAGCGCCAAGGCCAAGCGCGAGGCCGCGCTGGCCTTCATCGAAAAACTCGATCTGCCTTTCTATTGCTTCCACGATGTCGACGTAATGGCCGACGCGAATGACGTGGCCGCGTTCCGCCGCAGCTTTGCCGAAGCGGTCGATCATCTGGAAGCTCTGCAATCCAAGCATCGCCGCAAACTGCTGTGGGGCACGGCCAATCTGTTCAGCCATCCGCGCTATATGGCGGGCGCGTCGACCAATCCCGATCCGGAAGTCTTCGCCTGGGCGGCGATGCAGGTGCGCGACTGTATCGAGGCCACGCACCGCCTCGGCGGCGCGAATTACGTGCTGTGGGGCGGACGCGAGGGATATGACACGCTTCTCAACACCGAGCTTGCCATCGAGCAGGAGAATTTCGGGCGGTTCCTCTCGCTGGTGGTCGAGCACAAGCACAAGATCGGCTTCAAGGGCATGATCCTGATCGAGCCGAAACCCCATGAGCCGACGAAGCATCAGTACGATTTCGACACCCAGACGGTTTATGGCTTCCTCAAGCGCTTCGGACTGGAAAAAGAGGTCAAGGTCAATATCGAAGCCAATCACGCCACGCTGTCGGGCCATACGTTCGAACATGAGATCGCCATGGCGCGCACGCTTGGCATCTTCGGCTCGATCGACGCCAACCGGGGCGACCCTCAGAACGGCTGGGACACCGACCAGTTTCCCAATTCGGTCGAGGAATTGACCCTCGCCATGCTGGAAATCATCCGCGCGGGCGGTTTCACCAGCGGCGGCTTCAACTTCGACGCCAAAGTCAGGCGTCAAAGCATTGACGCAGCTGACTTATTTCACGGCCATATCGGCGGCGTCGACATCATCGCGAAAGCCCTGCTGAAAGCGGCGGCGATCATCGAGGACGGGCGTCTCGACGCCTTCCGCAAGGAACGCTATGCGGGCTGGGGCGGCAAGCTCGGCCAGACGATCCGCGCTCCCGGAACGTCGCTCGCCGAGATCGCGGATACCGCCGTGAAAGGCAGCCTCGCGCCGAAGCCGGTTTCCGGCCGCCAGGAATGGCTGGAAAATCTGGTCAACCGGTTCTGATGCTCGAACTGGAAGCGGGCGAGTACCGGCTGGTTCTGGATCCGGAGCGCGGCGGCTCGGTCGCCCGCTTCGACTGGCGCGGCGAAGCGCTGATGCGTCCGACATGCGGCCCTTCGATCGTTGATACGGCCTGTTTTCCGCTGGTTCCGTTCTCCAACCGGATCGCACATGGACGGTTCGCGGCAAGCGGACGCCAAGTCGGGATCGCGCCCAACATGCCGGACAGTGATCATCCTCACCCGCTGCATGGATTCGGCTGGCTGACGGAATGGCAAGTCGTATCCCAGGATGCCTGCTCCGCCGCGCTGGAGCATGTCTATCCCGGCGGCGAATGGCCGTGGCCCTACCGGGCCGTCCAGTCTTTCAGCCTGCGGCCCGCGGGACTGACGATGACGCTCGCGCTCCAGAATCTGGCTGAATCGCCGATGCCCGCAGGTCTTGGTTTTCATCCTTATTTTCTCCGCGCGCCCGGCACGCTCTATCGCGGCCTCCATCGTGGCGAATGGCAGAACAGCGACGACTGCCTGCCGTTAGCGCTGGAGGAAAAAGCGCATCCCGCCGATTGGTGGGACGGACAGGCCATCGGCAGCCGCGCGGTGGATACGGTCTATACGGGCCGCGAGGGCGGGCTTCGGATCGAATGGCCCCGGCGCGGCATCGCCCTTGCTATCGAGCCGTCGGAAAATCTCGGCTTTACGGTCGTTTTCACGCCCCCCGGCGCGGAATATTTCTGCGTCGAGCCGGTGAGCCATATGACGGATGCCGTCAACAGCAGCCGCGGCGACAGCGGGCTGGCATGGCTCGAACCTTCCGCGTCCATGATCGCGCATATGACGCTGAGAGCGGAAGAGATAGATGGCGGCACCAAAAACCAGATGAATGCAGCGCCGGCTTTATAATATGCGCGCTATCTCGTAAGGCGTTTTTTTTGGCGGCATCCAGAACGGCGTACAAAGCGAACGACATACCCGCTTAGGCTTTTTTCTTTTTCGGGCGCGCCGCCTTGTGATGCTGAAAGATGCTGTGCAGCAGGCCGGGAAAGCGCCGCTCGATGTCGGCCTTGCGGACGATGCTGATGACTTCGACACCCTTTTTCCTAGAACGGATAAGTCCCGCTTCGCGCAATACGCGATAATGGAAAGACAAGGTCGAGGCCGGAAGCTCGTCGCAGGCCGTGCCGCAATTCATGCCCGCGCAGCCCGCGAGCCGGAACAGAATCTTGCGCCGCATCGGGTCGGCCAGGGCATGCAGCACCTGGTCGAGCGTGATGTCCTTCATAGCGGGGTGATGCAACGCTTTGGCCATGGCCGCATGCTAGCACGATAAAGCCATCTTAACACAATAAAACCATATTTCAAGATTATTGAAATTTTAGACGCCTGCGCTATCATGCGGCGCAAGACGGCGAAGCCTCGTTGTTCCCTCCCCGTTCCCCGGAAGTGCTCCATGTGGATCGTGCGCGTAGCCTTGCAGCGGCCTTATACTTTCGTGGTATTGGCGCTGCTTCTCCTTATTGCCGGGCCGCTGACGATCCTGCGGACGCCGGTGGATATTTTCCCCAATATCGGCATTCCGGTGGTCGCCACCATATGGAGCTTCACCGGCCTGCCGCCCGATCAGATGGCGAACCGCATCACCGGCTCCTATGAGCGGGTGCTGACCATTACCGTCAACGATATCGAGCATATAGAATCGCAATCGCTGGCCGGAATCGCGGTGGTCAAAACCTTCTTCCAGCCTACGGTGAAGATCGACATGGCTGTGGCGCAGACCACCGCCATCGCGCAGACCCTGCTGCGCTCGCTTCCGCCCGGCACCCACGCCGCCCTTCATTATGAGCTATAACGCCTCGAGCGTGCCGATCATGCAATTGGCGCTGTCGAGCGATACATTGTCGGAGCAGGAATTATTCGACGCCGGAAACAATATCATCCGCACCCAGCTCGCCACGGTGCAGGGCGCGGCGCTGCCTTACCCTTATGGCGGCAAGCAGCGCCAGATTCAGGTCGATCTCGACCAGCAGAAACTGCAGGCTTTCGGCCTTTCGGCTCAGGACGTCAATGAAGCCATCGGCAGGCAAAATCTCATTCTGCCCGCCGGCACGCAGAAAATCGGCGCCTATGAATATAACGTGAAGCTGAACGCCAGCCCGGCGCTGGCGGACGAATTGAACGATCTGCCGATCAAGGCCGTGAACGGCACCCTCGTCTATGTCCGGGACGTCGCGCATGTGCGCGACGGATTCTCGCCGCAGACCAATATCGTGCGCGTCGACGGCAGACGGGCGGTGCTGATGACGGTGCTGAAGACGGGCGATTCCTCGACGCTCGATATCATCAACCGCGTCAAGGGCAAGCTCGAGCAGGTCAAGGCGAGCCTGCCGCCCGGACTCAATCTCGATATCATCGGCGACCAGTCGGTCTTCGTCAGCGCCGCCATCAGCGGCGTGATGCGTGAAGGCGCGATCGCGGCGGCCCTGACCGGCCTTATGATCCTGCTGTTCCTCGGCAGCTGGCGCAGCACCTTGATCATCACGGTGTCGATCCCGCTGTCGGTGCTGGCGTCGATCATGGCGCTTTCCGCGCTCGGCGAGACCATCAACATCATGACGCTGGGCGGGCTTGCCTTGGCGGTCGGCATTCTGGTCGATGACGCGACCGTGGCCATCGAAAACATCAACTGGCATCTCGAGCAAGGCAAGAAAGTCGAAGAGGCGATCCTGGACGGCGCGCATCAAATCGCGATTCCGGCGCTGGTCTCCACCTTATGCATCTGCATCGTTTTCATCCCGATGTTTTTCCTGACCGGCGTCGCGCGCTATCTGTTCGTGCCGATGGCCGAGGCCGTCGTGTTCGCGATGCTGGCCTCGTATGTGCTGTCGCGGACCCTCGTGCCGACGATGGCGAAATATCTTCTGCGCGAGCATGAGGGCGAGCACGGCCAGGCGGCGAAGGAGAACGGCCATCTGCTGACCCGCTGGCAGCTTGCCTTCGAGCGCGGATTCGAGCGGATGCGCAGCGGCTACAGGGATATTCTCAGCGCCATCCTGTCGCATGGCGGCGCTTTCATCATCGTCTTCCTCGGCTTTATTTTGCTTTCTCTGGCGGTGCTCGGCCCATGGCTCGGCTCGAATTTCTTTCCCTCCGTCGATGCCGGGCAGATCAAACTGCATCTGCGCGCCCATACCGGCACGCGTGTCGAGGAAACCGCGGCGCTGTGCGACCATGTCGACACGGTCATCCGGCGCGTGATTCCGGCGCGCGACCTGGACAGCATCACGCACAATGTCGGCCTGCCCTATAGCGGCATCAACCTGACCTACAGCAATTCCGCGCCGATCGGCCCGGCGGACGCCGATCTTTATATTTCCCTGAAGCCAGGCCACAAGCCGACGGAGGACTATATCCATGATCTGCGCGTCGAGCTGGCGGAAAGCATGCCCGGCGTGACGTTCGTGTTCCTGCCCGCCGATATCGTCAGCCAGATTCTCAATTTCGGCCTGCCGTCGCCCATCGATGTGCAGATAACCGGCGCGAACGGAGCGGCCAATCTCGACTACGCGGCGAAGCTGCTCGACAAGATCAAGCGCGTGCCCGGCATCGTCGACAGCCGCATCCAGCAGGCGGTCGACGCGCCGGAATTCCGCGTCAAGGTCGACCGCAGCCGCGCCGAAGAGCTTGGCGTCGCGCAGCGCGACGTGGCGACCAATCTGCTGATCTCGCTGAGCGGCAGCTTCCAGACGTCGCCGACCTTCTGGCTCGATCCGAAGAGCGGCGTTCCCTATTCCATCGTCACCCAGACCCCGCAATACGATCTGTCCTCGCTGGACGATCTGCGCAATGTGCCGATCAGCGGCGGCGGCAAGCCGCAGATTCTAGGCGCTTTGGCGACCATCGAGCGGGGACAGGGACCCGCCGTGGTGTCGCATTACAACGCCCAGCCGGTCGTGGACATTTTCGCCTCGGTTCAGGGGCGCGATCTCGGCGGCATCGCCAAAGACGTGCGCGCGATCTTCAAGGACATGAAAGACGGCCTGCCGAAGGGCTCGAGGATCATGGCGCGGGGCCAGATGCAGACCATGGATGAATCATTCGCCGGTCTTTTCGCCGGACTTCTGGGCGCCATCGTGCTGGTTTATTTCCTCATCGTCGTGAATTTCCAGTCATGGCTCGACCCGTTCATCATCATCACCGCTCTGCCCGGCGCGATTGCCGGCATCGTATGGATGCTGTTCCTGACGCATACCTCGCTGTCGGTTCCGGCGTTGACCGGCGCAATCATGTGCATGGGCGTGGCGACGGCGAACAGCATCCTGATCGTCAGCTTCGCGCGCGAGCGCATGACGCATGGCGACGACGCGCTGGCTGCCGCGCTGGAGGCCGGGTTTACCCGGCTGCGCCCGGTTTTGATGACGGCGCTGGCCATGATCATCGGCATGGTGCCGATGGCGCTGGGCCTCGGCGAAGGTGGCGAGCAGAACGCGCCGCTCGGTCGCGCCGTGATCGGCGGGCTGCTTTTCGCCACGGTCGCCACGCTGTTTTTCGTGCCCGCCGTTTTCAATCTGATCCATGGCCGCCGCCAGCGCGCCGCCAATCTTTCCCCACTCTGAGCCGGAGATCGCCATGAACAAATTTCCCGCGCAGGATTTCGAGCCACGCTCTCGCAAGCCCGGCTATCGCGCCGTGATCGCCGCGGCTGCCGCGATCCTGCTGATCGCCGGGATCGGCATCTTCATGCGCGTGCGCGAATCCGCCGCGCTCGACGACGAGACGCAGAAAGCCGCCATTCCCGCCGTCACCGTCATCAAGGCGCCGCGCGGCCCGGTGACGGAGGACATCGTTCTCCCTGGCAATGTTCAGGCATGGCATGAAGCGCCGATTTTCGCCCGCACCAACGGCTACCTGAAAAGCTGGACCGCCGATATCGGCCGTTCAGTGAAAGAAGGCGATATCCTGGCCGAAATCGACACGCCCGAAGTCGACGCGCAGCTGCGCCAGGTCGAGGCCGATCTTGCCACGGCCCAGGCCAATGACAAGCTCGCGCAAAGCACGGCGCGGCGCTGGAACGATTTGCTCAAGGCGAACGCGGTCTCCAAGCAGGACGCGGACGACAAGATCGGCGCAGCCGCCGCGAGCGCGGCGGCGCTGAATGCCGCCCAGGCCAATCTCGACCGCCTGCGGCAGCTGGAATCCTTTAAGCGCATCGTCGCGCCTTTCGACGGCGTCATCACCGCGCGCAACACCGACACGGGTGCGCTGATCAATGCGGGCGCGGGGCAGGAGCTTTTCCATATCGTCGAAACCGACAAGCTGCGCGTCTATGTCTCGATGCCGCAGCTTTACGTATCCTTCGTGACGCCCGACCTGACGGCGGAACTGCGTTTCGCCGAGCATCCCGGAAAAATCTATGCCGCAAAACTCGCCCGCACCGCCGAAGCGCTCGATCCCGCCACGCGCACCCTTCTGGTGCAGTTGGAGGTCGACAATAAGGACGGTGAGCTTTTGCCCGGCGGCTATACGGAGGTGCATTTCAAATTGCCCTCGTCGAGCGAGACCGTGCGCCTGCCGGTGAACACCTTGCTGTTCCGGGGGGAGGGCATGCAGGTGGCGACGGTGGATCAGGATAATAAGGCCCTGCTCAAATCCATCGATATCGGGCGCGATTACGGCAAGGAAGTCGAAGTGAAGTCGGGCATTAGTCCCGACGAGCGGATCATCGTCAATCCCCCCGACTCTCTTGTCACCGGCCAGCCGGTGCGCATCGTGCAGCCGCAACAGCCGAAGCCGCCCGAACAGAATGGCGGCAAGCCATGAGCGTCGCGAGCGCGGGCCTTGGGATTCTCTGCATGGGTGTGGGCATGGCGCTGGCGTCGTGCACGCTCGCGCCGGATTACGAGCCGCCGGCGATGCCCGCTCCCGCCGCCTATCGCGAGGCCGGCGACTGGATGCCCGCGCGGCCCGCCGACGAGACGCCGCGCGGGGCTTGGTGGCGCGCCTTCAACGATCCGGCGCTCGACGCGCTGCAGGATAAATCCGCGACGGCCAATCAAAGCCTGAAGGCCGCGCTGGCCCGTTACGACGGCGCGCGCGCCGCGGCGCAAGCGGCGCAATCCGCCTTCTTCCCTCTGATCGCCGGCAGCGCCGGGGCGTCGCGGCAGAAGCAATCCGGAAACACCGCCAATCGTCCGGGCGTCAAGATATTCAATGACTTCTCTGTGGACGCTAATCTTTCTTATGAAGTCGATTTGTGGGGACGGATTCGCAATGCCGTGGCGGCGGCCGAAGGCGAGGCAGAGGCGAGCAAGGCTGATCTCGCGGTCGCCACGCTCGATTTGCAGGCCGAGCTGGCGATGAATTACTTCACCCTGCGCGGCGATGACGCGCTCCTTGAAATTCTCGACAAGACGGTCGATGTCGACGCCAAGTCGCTCGATCTGCTGCAAAGGCGCCTCAAGGGCGGCATCACGACGCAGGCCGATGTCGATCAGGCGGAAACCTTGCTCGAAAACGCCAAGGCGCAAGCCGCTGAATTCCGCCTGCATCGGGCGCAGACCGAACATGCCATCGCGGTGCTGATCGGCGAGATGCCGGGGGGCTTCAGCCATCCCGTCGCGCCGCTTGCCGGAGAGGCGGTTCCGGCCATCGATCCCGGCCTGCCCTCGACGTTGCTGGAGCGGCGGCCCGATATCGCCGCGGCGGAACGCCGGATGATGGCGGCCAACGCGGAAATCGGCGTGGCCCGCGCCGCCTGGTTCCCCGCCTTCGATCTGGGAGCCGCCTTCGGCGCGGCCAGCGCGGCGGCGGGCAACTGGCTCAGCGCGCCGAGCACTTTCTGGTCGCTCGGCCCCTCCGCCGCGATGACGCTGTTCGATGGCGGGCATATCGCCGCGCTGACGGATGAAGCGCGCGCGGCCTATGACGAAGCCGCTGCCGATTACCGCCAGACCGTTCTGATCGCCTATCGCGAAGTGGAGGATAATCTCGCCGCGCTGCGCCAGCTTGATATAGAAAGCCGCAGCCAGGAAGCCGCCAAGAATGCGGCGGAACGCCTATTGGCCCAGGAAAACAGCCTCTATCTCGGCGGCGCGGCGACGTATATCGATGTCGCCGTCGCGCAGAACGCCGCGCTGCAGGCGGAGATCGCTTTCGTCAATGTTCGCGTCCGCCGCCTCGCCGCCGCCATTCAGCTCGTCCGCGCCCTCGGCGGAGGATGGCAGGAGGAAAAATCGGCGCTTCCCATAGCCAGTCCCGGCAAGGATTAGGGAAGCGATTGCGGCCATGCTGGATTCTGAAAGACCCTCAGGGCTGCTTTCAAGATGACGCGGCCTTGCTCAGAAGCCGCGCGGGAATGCCGACATAAATCCCTGGCGCGGCTATGTCGTAAGGCGCGACGCCGCCCGCGCCGAGCGTGATGCCGTCCGCTAGCGTCACGCGGTCAATCACCGTCGCGCCTGCGCCGATGAAATTATAGGCGCCGATTTGCGCGCGGCCCGCGACCGTGGCGCGGACGGAGATATGGCTGAAAGCGCCGATGCGCGCCTCATGTTCGACGGCGGCGCCGGTATTGACGATGCAGCCCTCGGCCACGGCGGCCATGGGGCCGATATGGGCGTGCTGCGCCACGAAGCAGCCCTCGGCCACCGTAGCGCCCACCCCGACGGTCGCGGTCGGCGCGATCAGCGTGGCGATGCGCCGTCCGCGCTGCCGGGCTTCGGCCATTTGCGCGGCGCGGCGCTGGCCGTCGCCGGAGGCAGGCATGGCGCGCCAGTCTCCGAAGCCGTCCCCTTCGGGCCACGCCGCTTGCACGGGATGGCCGAGAAAATTCTCCCCGGGCCGCGCCCGCGGGTCGACAAACAACAGCGCGCCGAATCCGCAAGCCAGCGCGACATCCGCCACCGAGCGCGCATGGCCGCCGAACCCGATGATGATAAGACCAGGCAAAGACATCACGCCGCTCCTTTTGTTTCCGTTGCCGAGATCCTGTCCAGGATTTCGATATGGCTGTCGACGACATCGGTCCATCCGCGCCGCGCCAGTCTCTCGTAAACCGGTTTTTGCGCCGCCAGAAGCGCCTGCCTGTTCTTCAGCCCGGCTTCGATGCGATTCGCCATGTCACGCCAGTCATAAGGATCGAAGAATGTTCCGGCGGCTTCCAGCGCGGGATCGTCCAGCATTTCCAGCGTCACGGGGATGCGCGCCATCACCGCCGGCGTATCGACGGATAAGGCTTCGGTGAAGGTGAAGGGGCAGCCGCCTTCGCTCAGGCTGGGATTGACCGCGAGCTCGGCAAGCCTGTAGCAGGCGGCAAGCTCGGGCACGGTCAGGTCGTGCAAGCAGAGCACGTCGTTTTCGAGATGACGGTCGTGGATGAAGGCCGCGACCTCGGGCATGCTGTATGGATTGCCGGTCAGGATGAGCTTATGGCCGATATAGCGCCTGCGCAGCAGGTGCTCATAGGCGCGCAGCAGCGAGAATATGTTTTTGTTGGGCCGGAATTGGCTTGCGTAGAATATAAAGCTGACCGAGCCGTTGCCGAAGTTCCGCGCATAGGCCGCGTTATTCGATTTGCGCATGGCTTGCAGCAGCCGCGCCTCGCAATAATTGCGGCTGGCGGCGGCGGCATCCGGCAGCCCCGTGACGGTTATCCATGAATCAAGCGTGAAGGGCGCGTGGGGCACGACATGGACTTTGGCCGGGTCTACATAATAATGCTCCACCAGCGTGCTCCATTTCACGGTCTCGCTATAGGTCGTAAAATGACTGCCGCCGCGGATGGCGGCTTCGATGTTGCGCACGCTTTCAAGAAAGCTGTCGCCGGTGGCATGGGCGAAGCCGACCGCGAAATCCGCCGTCACCACGTCGGGCACGCAGATCAGGCGCGGCGCCGCGATCGTGTTGAAGGCGGGCCAGAAGGCGGCCGGGCAGTACCAGGCCTTCACATGCCCAAGGCGGTTCGCCCGCGCCGCGAGCAGCGCGATCTCGGAATTGAGCGCGGCCTGGAACAGCCTGGGCGCTCCAGGCAGGTTTGGCATTCTGCCCAGAAATGAATGCAGGATCTGCTTGATGGGAGGCGGCTGGAATCGTCCGCGCGCGAGGCGAATCGCGGCCAGCGCGATCACGGACGCCAGGCCGATGAGCGCCGCCACCGCGAGCGCGAGGGCCAGCAAAGGAGACAGCGCCAGCAAAAGCGCCAGGAGCGCCGGCCAATGACGAATGCGGGCCAGGCCGTGCGCCGCCGCCCCGGAGGGCGCGAAGCCTTTCGGCCTGAAGCCCAACTTGCGGCGGAGTTTCGATGCCGCGTCGATGAGGGTGCGCGGCCCATGGCGTAGCGCCGTTATGAGATCGAGCAGAACCGGCCTGCCCGCTGGTGTCACGATGACGAATCTGTCGGGATCGATCCCCTCGCTTTCGCAAAGGTGCCGCAGTTTCTTTTTCAGCCATAGGGGGCAGGCCACCGTCCACTGGATGTCCTCATGCTTCTCCGCCGCGCGCAGAAATGCGGCAAGATGCCGGGCGAGGCCTTCGCTCCGCAGATCGGCGAGGGGGCTATAGCCCAGGAAAATGCCGTAATGTCTCACAGGCATGCGCGCACCGCCTTCCAGTAATGCCCGGCGAGACGCGTGACGCTTTGCATGTCGAGCGTCTCTTTGGCGGGTAGCCCGGCCCTCAGGCCGTTCGCCTCCCGCTCCATGCGTTTGAGCGCGCGCGCCATGCCGCGCGGATCGTGCGCGTCCATCCAGCCGAGATTGAGGCCGAACTGCGCGTCGATTTCGCGCATGGGCGGATAGTCGCTGGACAAGGAGGGCACGCCGAGATGCGCGGCCTCGATCACGCTGAACGTGCCGTTGTCGATCCGGGCGGGATGCCACAGAAACGCCGCGCCCGCCAGCATCCGCCGGTAGTGCCCGTCGGGCAGCTCGCCCATCCAGTGCAGCCGCTCGTCCAGGGTGGCGCAGCCGCGCGCAGCCGCCGCGGCTTGTTTCAGATGCGGCACGTCCATCTGCAGCAGCCTGTGCGTATTGACGCCGGTGACGCGGCAGTCGAGCTGTCCGTCCAGGACTTCATAATATTCCGCAAGGGCCAGCAGCGCATTCAGATGGTTCTTATGCGGCGCGGCATTCGTGGTCCACAGAAAATAGGGCCGCTCCGCCTGTTTCGCCGCCGTCGCTGGGCTGGCGTCGAAGGACGGCGCCAGTATCGGCACGCGCCGCAGCCTGAAAGGTTCGATGCCGGCATAGTTCAACGCGTCGCTTTCCGTGAAGCGGGTGGTGACCAGCACGCGCGCCGCCGCGCGCGCCGCGTTCAGATAAGGCTGGTCCGCGCCATGGGGCAGGATCGTCTCATAACGCTGAAGATAATCGTAGATCATGCAGATATGGGGGCGCAGGGGCAGCAGGGGATATTGCAGCCTGTCGCTGATCGTGATCCACAGATCGCAATCGGCGAATTGCCGCATGCCGTCTTCGGGCACGATATAGCCGTCATGCGCCGCCGTTCCGTCATATCCGGCATAACACATGGCGCGCCGGGCGGCGGCGGCGTTCAAGTGACGCCATGTATAGGCGCGGCGCGAGATTCCGGGATGCAGATCCTTCCATTCATCGGCGGCGTAAATCGTGTCGTCGTCCAGATGCGCCAGAACGATGTCCGCATCCTCGCCGGCCTGGCGGCTGCCTTCATGCAGCGCCTGCGCCAGCAGCTTGGCGCCGCGCAGGCTGCCGCCGCGATAGCCAACGGGCACGATCACCGCGATGCGCTTGCGGCGCGCGCCGGCATACGGCGCGGCTTTGGCAAGCTCCAGCCCAGCCATGATACGCGCGAAGCCGTCGCGCCAAGCCGGTTCGCAGTTTTCCGCCTTCATCATTTCCAGCATGTGCGGCTGAGTCCGGCGGATGGCCTCGCTCAGTTTCTTGTCGCCCTTCAGTATGCGTTCGATCTTGCGCCGGGCCTCGGCGATATCGGCGCAGCGCCCCGGCTGGCCCATGCCGCCCAGGCGGTCGAGCATGCCGCCCGCCAGGAAAACCAGCGGCATGCCCGCGCGGACGGCCTCGAAAGGATGGTAATGAATGTGGTTCGGCTCGGTCGAATGGTAATACATCACGGCGGCATCGCGCATATTCGCCTCATGCGCCGCGCGCGGCACGAAGCCCATGACCTTGGGATCGGGCACCGGTACCGGCTGCGCGCCGCCGATGATGCAATCCATTCCCTGGAAATCCTCGACGAAGCGATCATAGATCGCCTTGTAATAGGGCGACGTTCCGATGCGCGGGCAGACGAAGAGAATCTTCTTTTTTTCGCCCGTCCAGCCGTCCCGCACGGCCGCGCCGCCGCCCAATCCCAAGGGCAGGAAGCAGAGCCTGGACTTCAGGAACGGCCCCTCGACTTCGGCCAGATGCTCATAGCTGGCGCCGAACCAGAATCTTCCGCCCAGCCGCTTCAGCGCTTCCATCGCATGAGGGCCGGTTGCGTCGGCAAGCGCCTGGGTATAGGAATGGCCCTTGGCGAGGCCGAAAGCGCGCAGGACCACGCTGCCCTCGAAGAAGCGCGCCGCCGCCATCAGCTGTCTCGGGAAAAAACCCATGATCGCGATCTGGAAATGGCGGTTGGCGATATCCCAGGCTTCTTGCGACGGTTCCCCGTACCAGTCTTGCGCGTTCAGCAAAGCGAGGTCCTGCGCCGGGATCGTCAGGGTTCGATCCGTCGCATGGTCGACGGTGGCCGAAAGATTGCCTTCGTCGTAAAGGAAGCTCTTCGGCGTGAAGACTTCCGTGACGCCAAGGGCGGCGAGCTGCTCGAGATCGAATTCGCGCAGCGTCGTATGGTTGAGCAGCCACATCGCGCGCGGCATTTTTCCGGAAGTCATGGCGGCAGCCCGTTCGCCGTCTTATAGGCCGCGATCGCCTGCTCCACCGGCCCGTCGAAAATCAGGCTGCCGTGATGGAAGACCAGGCCGCGCGTGCAGAGCGATGCCAGCGTGGCGAGATCGTGCGAAGCCAGCACCAGGATGTCGGACCGGGCGATCAGCTCGGCGATGCGCGCCTTGGCCTTCGCCATGAAACTCGCATCGCCCGCGCCGATCACTTCGTCCAGCAGCAGAATGTCGCCGCCGACGGCAGTGGAGATGGCGAAGGCCAGCCGTACCTGCATGCCGGCCGAGTAGGTCTTCATCGGATAGTCGATAAATTCGCCAAGGCCCGCGAAATCCACGATCTCGGCCTCGCGCGCGCGCATATAGGCGGGCGTGTGGCCCAGCAGCAGGCCGCGGAACAGGATGTTCTCCCGCCCTGTCGCTTCCGGCTCGAAGCCGAGGCCGAGATCGAATAGCGCGCTGATCTTGCCGCTGACCTCCAGCCGCCCGCCGGAAATGGGATACAGGCCGGCGACAGTTTTGAGGAAGGTGCTTTTGCCGGAGCCGTTATGCCCCATCAGGCCGACGCGCGCGCCCTGGCCGATCTCAAGGGTGATGTCCTTCAGCGCGTGAATGTCGGCGATCCGGGGCGCCCGCCGTTTGCGGATCAGCCCGAGCATCAGGGACTTGATCGACCGCTCGCGGTAGGCGGTCGCGGCATAATGCAGATCGACGTTGCGGAGCTGGATGCGATTGGGATTCATATGTAGAAAATGACCCTTCTTTCCGCTCTCGCGCCGACCGCGATGGCCAGAAGCGCCAGAATGCCCGCCGAAGCGATCACGAACGCGTAATTCTCCGGCGCCGGCCACATGCCGCTCAGCAAGGGCGCCCGGATGATTTGCAGAAGGTGATAGACCGGGTTGAAATCCACCAGGGCGTCCATGCCGCCGCCGCGAAACAGCTTTGCCTCGAAATAAACCGGCGAAACAAACCATACGGCCTGCAGCACGAGGGTCAGGGCATGCGGCACGTCGCGGAATCTCGCGCCGAGATAGGCCAGCAAGGTCGCGAGGGGCCAGATCAGGATGGCGATGAGAGGATAGATCGCGAACGCGGCAAGCCAGCAAAGGCCGACATTCTGAGGCATCACGATCGCCGCCCAGGCGAACAGCGGCGCGCTGGCGAAAAGCAGAACGATCATGGCGGCGGTCACGGTCCGCAGGGTATAGATCGCCAGCGGATGCCTGCATTGCTTGATGTAGGCGTCGGCCATGACGAAGCTGGAGGCGCCGCCGATCGTCGAGGTCACGATGAAATCCCACACGACGATCCCGGACAGGATGTAGGGGCGCGTAAAGCGTGATGTCGGTTTTGAACAGCCGGCTGAAGACGAAGGCAAGCAACAGGGTCATGCCCAGCGGCTGCAGCAGCGACCAGAAAATGCCGATGAAGGAGCGCCGCCAGCGCGCGCGCAGATCCGCCAGCGCCAGATGCAGCCAGAAATGACGCGCGGCCCAAACGCCTTTGAAATATTCGGTCATGCGCAGGCCGCCAGGCTCTTTTGCGCGACGTCCTGGCGTAGCTGGTCGGCGAAGTAGCCGCGCACCGCGTCGCAGACGGTGTCGATATCCTTCTCCGTCAGCGCGGGATAGCTCGGCAGGTTCAGGCCATGCGCCGCGATCTTCTCGGCCACGGGGAAAGACTGGCCTGTCGCGCAATGCGGAAGGGTATGGGCCGGATGGAATACCGGACGCGTCTCCACGCCTTCCGCCTCCAGCCGTGCGCGCAAGCCGTCGCGATCCTGCGGCGTCCGCGCGGCGATCGAGCACATCCAGAAAGAATGGCGCGTATCCGGCAACTCGTCGTGGAAGGCGACGGGCAATCCCGCGAGCTTCTTGCGATAGCTGTTTGCGATGACGCGCTTTTTCTCCAGGATCGCATCCGCCTGTTCCAGCTGCGCCAGGCCGATCGCGGCGCATATATTGGTCATGCGGTAATTATAGGCGACGATATCGTGCCAGTATTCGCGCTGCGGCGAGACGCCCTGCGTCTTTAAGTGATAAGCGCGCGCCGCCGCCGTTTCGTCGCGCATCACCACCATGCCGCCCTCGCCGGTGGTGATGGTCTTGTTGCCGAAGAAGCTGAACGTCGCGGCATCGCCGAATGTTCCGACATGGCGCCCTTTGTAGAGTGTGCCGAAAGCTTCCGCGCAATCCTCGATCAGAAGCAGTTTGCGCCGGTTGCAGATATCGACGATCGCATCCATGTCGCAAGGCAAGCCGTAGAGCGGCACCGCCATGACGGCCTTCGTCCGGGGCGTGATCTTGCGCTCGATATCGGCGGGATCGATGTTCCAGCTGCTTTCCATGGACTCCGCGAAAACCGGCGTCGCGCCCGTCTGCATGATGGTGTTGACCGAGGCGATATAGGTCAGCGTGGGAACGATCACCTCGTCTCCAGCCTTGATCCCCAGCGCGAGCATCGCAAGATGTAAGGCGGCGGTTCCGTTGACCACGCTCGTGGCATGGGGCGCGCCGATATAATCGGCAAACCGGCGCTCAAATTTTCCTATGAATTCGCCGCGCGAGGAAATCCATGTCGAATCCAGGCATTGCAATACATATTCTTTTTCACGGCCTGTGAGATAGGGCTGATAAACAGGGATCATTGCAGCAGTCTTTGTAATAACGAGAGATCTCTGCGCGTGCCTTGCCCGCAAGTCAGGATCGGACAAATGTATGGCGGTGCGCGCAGTTTTGAGCGAACCGTCATCTGCCACGGTACCCAGCTATCAGGGAAAAATACAGGGAAATTTGGAGAAATTGGCCGCCATTCCGGCATGGGGCTACGGGGATTATATATGCTATATATGTTTGCGCCTCGCATAATACCTCGCCGTCCGCTGTATTTTCCGCTTTACGGTAAGCGAGGCTGGCCTTAGGCTGGCGGCAGGCAAGGGTTTTCCTGCCCATGCCGAGTTCTTAAGGCTTCTGAATGTTTCCAGATGTATTCTCTCCCAAGATCGCAGGCGTCTTGTCTCTGGTCGCCGTTTGTCTGGCGTTTACCCTTCTTGGCCCTATAGATGCATCGGCTGCACCGACAATTAAGCGCAGCGATACGGGCTCCGTGCAGAAGACATCCAAGCTGGAAGACCTGCTGTGCAATACTAATTTTGTCGTAGAGCTTCCAGCAGGCGAATCTTTACCCGTCTTCGATATCCCCCTTTCGGCGGCTGAGAACGCTGCGTTCCATATTTCGGTATCTTCGGAAGCAATAACGGTCGCGGTTTTGTCCGGCCGCGTCAGCAGCGGCGATGCCGCCGCCGGCGTCGGCGAGGCGTTGAGCTGGCCCATCGATTCTGCGACGCCGCGTACCGTCAGGTTCGATGTCGGACGTCTTATGGCTTCAAGCACGCCCGCGATTGACCAGCCCTCTGCGCATGAATCTTGCTCCCGTCGTTGCGGCGCAAGAATCCGATATGTTTTGGGGATTGGTTGAACCGGTGGGGATTAATCTTCAAGCGCCTCTATCGCCGGCGATGGAATCGGCGCGTCGTGACATCTATGCAGTCCGGCCCTTATTCGCGCCCGCCGCGAAGCGCAGGGGGACACCGTCAATCTGGAAAAAATATTGCCAACGCTTTCCTGACTTCCTTATCCGCTCGCGATACCCGCACGGTCGGCGATCTTCTGGATCCGCCCATGTTTGCTAAGAAGGGCGCGAGAATGATTGGCAGGCTCTGCGTGGCCGCTTCGCGCAGCGTTTGACGCAAGGCAAATTGCCTGCTCGGCTTCGCGGCTATGATCTGGGGCCCGGTGCTGAGCATGCCTGGACGGTGACCGGCGGAAAATATCGCTTCATCTTGCGGATGAGCGGCCGAGATGGCGGCGTTCCCTTCGTGCAAAGCCTGGAGCAGCAGTGATGCCTAAAAATATGAGAGCCGCTTCACGGCATGCCGGAGTTTCTCGTTTTCTCTTCATGTTCATCGGCGGCTTGTGCGCCATGGCGGCCACGGCTCACGCTGCGGACAATAATATCGCGGAGCGCATTGAGCAGGCGCGCTCCCCTCAATGCGCTCGACCTGACGCCGGAAGAATCCATGCTGACCGGCCATGACGATCTTGTTGTGCTCCAAAAGCGCAAACTGTTTCAGATTAGCGCCAATACGCGCGAGACGTACACCACCAACGCTTTTCTCTCCGACGAACTCAAGCATGACGATTTCGTTTTCGACGGCAATGTCGCGGCGCGCGCGGGCACGCGCATTGCTCAGCGCGTAGATGTGTTCGCTGAAACCAACCTCTTTACCTCTCAATACGCTAAAAATCATCAATTGAGCTACAATGGATATGGTGGAGGCGTGGGCGCCGCGACCAGTGCAGGAAAATTCCAGTTTGGCCTTAACTATAGCGCGGCGAGCGTTTATGACTCTCACGGTTTCGATAAGCATAGCGTGACGCTGCACACTGTCACGCTGGGCGTCAGCCGCCCTTATGCTGTTTCTGCCAATGCCGCGATCGTGCCGCAACTGGCGGTCGAACGGACGATGAGCGATCCTTCGGCCTATGCGACATGGACCCAACGCGCGGCGCTGCTCGGGGTCTACGGCTTCACGCCGGAGTTGACGGGGTCGGTAGGAACGGAATTGGCCTATCGCAATTATGATGATTATTTCGAAAGCGTGACCGGGGAAGCCCGCGAGGATATCGGTGTGCGAATAGCGGGCGCGGTGCGCTGGCAGCCGGTCAACTATGTCCAGCTTGCCGCCGAGATCGGTTTCGGCGCCAACGGCTCAACAATAAGCAGCAGCCGCTACACGGGCTTTACCGCATCGCCGGGCGTAAGCCTCAACATTCGCTTCTAACGTCAGCTATGGCGGGCCGGCTATGATCACCATCACGCCGGTCTCTCCGGTATGGAGATTGAACTGCTGCGTAGTGGCGCCAGACGTGACGGTCGAGAGAATATCGATCTGTCCGGTGTTCGGCGTAAGACTGCCTTCGTTATTGGCATGAACGCTGAGTGTGATCTGTCCGGGATTGACCGCTGGAGCCAGAACCACGCCCGCATTCGTCAGGTTAAACGTATCCGTGTAGCGAAGCCCCGTATTGTCCGTAATGTTCAAGGTGATATTGTCGCCGTCCTGGACGCCGAAGTCGAAAATCCTGAACAACAGCGGCAGAATAAGCGTAACATTCGAGAAGCCGCCGCTCGAAACGCCGGGTGGGACGGGTTGCTGGTTGGGGCTGTGAAGAATATTAAACGCCATGCCATTGAGGATTGCCATTCGAATGGCCGGGTCGACATACGCAAGTTGCAAGTTTCCGTCGTCAATTCCGTTAAATGCGCCGGCGCGGCTTAGCATGGCCGCCATCTGCTGCGCGTTGGGCGAATTGAACTCACGGCCTCGCGAATAGATATCCGACATCAGCGGATAAAGCCCGCCCATCGAGCCTTCTAGGCCCGCCGAACTGAGGCCATTGCCGCGCCGCGATACATTGGGCGCCGCATCGTAGCCGCTTGTTCCCGCACGGGCTGGCGTCCGGCCCTTGCGGCGCGTAATGCCATATCATCGAATCTTGATGCGTCGAGGTATAAACGAACACCGGCATATCAAGATATTCTTCGTAGGTAAAAAGCGGGCCGTTATAGGGCGGTTCGGGGGAATCTTCCAGGTTGCCGTCCTGGGCGGCGGCGGCGGCGCGCGCTTCCTCATAACCCGCATAGGCATCGGCCCTATCGATAGAATCGTTGGTTCGAATCCCTAAAACCTTCCTTTTAAAACTGGCCTGGTTCTCTTCTCTCAGGGCCTTGCTTTTATCGAGCATGCCCTGAAATGGCTTGATGAGAGCGGATTTTTCTTTTTGATCGATGGTCTTGACGGTGCCGGAAATTTCCGAATCTCCGGACGCCTCCAGCCCTGCCGGATCGAAACTTTCGTCCACATCAGAATCCGTGCCGCCGCCCGCGCCTTCAGCGCTGCCGCCCGAAGCGCCGCCGCCGCGGATGAACTTTATTTGCCTCTCCTCATCGACAGATCTAGCGGCATGTCTGTGCGCATTCGCTGTAACGTCCTGCTGAACCTGAAAAACCTGGATCTGCATTTCCTGCTGGATCCGTCGCCGTTCGGCCTGTTGTTGCTGTTGTTGTCGGACCATGCCGTCGAAGATCGTCTGTGGCGTTGTGCCGCTGGCTGAAGCGGCGTTGGAATTCGCGCCCGCTCCCGTTGCTCCCGGAACGGGGGGAAGAGGATCCGTGGGAACCGGAAGGTTCGGGTTATATTGCGCCCATCCCGCTGTCGGCATGACGAAGAGCCCGAAGGCCAAAACTATTGCGAGGCTCAGGAAACCAGCGTGAGGATTGCGGGTGCGCATGGGATCAATAACTCCGGCTGAGTTTTGCATAATCGCTGATGACGATGTCGCTAAAGGGCGGGCTGTCTTTCTGCCCATCGGATGGCATGCGCAGCACTGTCAACAGACGGCTTGCGCCCGCCGTCGCCATCACAACCTCGACCCCTTTGCCCTGCTTGTAGGCCGCCACAGGCTCAAACCCGCGCCGCAATTGCTGCGGGATGGCCGCGATCCACTCCGGAGGCACCGCCGTGCCGGGAGGGAAAAGCGCCCGCAATCCTTCGACATCACCTGCCGACGCTGCATGCTGGAACGCCCCGATTTTGTCCGCATAATACTCATGCTGCATCATCTGCTTCGTGGCCTGCTCCAAGGCGTCCGCACGCGCCAGAATTTTCGCCGCATCCTCGAGTGGCGCCTGATCAAAGGCCCATGGCTGGGAGTTCCGGCTTTCGGGTGGATATAGTTTGGCGAACGCTTGGCTGGTCTGCTGGTAATACGCCATTAATGCCACGGGAAATTCCGACGATGCCAGCTTCTCTTGCTTGGCAAGCTTGCGAAGCGTCTGTCCGGACAATAGCGTAAAATGCTCGGGGATATTATTGCCGTCGGCCTGCGTTTTAAGGCCGAGCAGAGCGACGCCATCGACGAGAGGATTGTAGAACGCGACAATCGGCTGGGTTGACAAGCCATTGCCGACGAGGATGACGGCATGATCGAAGAACAGTCGCCATAAAGCTTCGGACTTGCCTTCGAAAGCCAAGGGCTTCAATCCATCGATAAATTTATCGCCAAGTTCCTTGCGCAGGCCCGCCGCGCCCTCTTGTCCCGCCATGCGGACTTGCAGGGCATACGCAGCCACAACAGCAAATTTACTCGCTGCCGTATCCTTGGCCTCAAGCGTTCCCGCCTGCTTCGCTACGAAGTCTTCGACAGCCTTCGGATTGAATTCGTTGAGCTCATCGACCGACGGCTTGCGCTTGCCGTGTTCCGCCGCTCCGGCGGGTATAGCCGTTAAAAGAACAAGAAGTGCGAAAGCGATCAGTTCCACGCCTGCCAAACGCCAGCCGGAAAACCCACCGGAAAGCCAGCTGTGCAATTTATGGATCATGATGTTCGCTCCGTTTTTACGCGCAAGTTTGATGGCAATAGTAATACCGTCTTTTGATGAGATACACTGGGATAAGGCGTGGCCTGTCTTATTGGATAATTTACGATTAAGCGCCAAGGCGAAATCCTATTATACGCTAGTGATACATCAGGCTTCTACATATATGGCAAGCACTCGCCAGATTATCTACGTTGGGCTGTAAGTGTCTAAAATTTAAAGAAGCCCGATATGTTTCAGATGTAACACAGAGGGGATAGTTCTAAAAAACTATCCCCTTGATAACTAAGTGGCGGTGCGCGCAGTTCCGCGCGAACCGTCATCAGCCACAATACCCTGCTAACAGGGAAAATACAGGGAATTTTTTGGCAGGAACAGTGAACAGAATCATGCATGCAAGGAATGTCCTGGCCAAATGGGATATAAAACAGCAAAGTTTTCTCTGCAAGGGAAATTTCCTTGACATCGCGAGGCAGATGAATTATTGACAATCTTTAGAAGCCGCGCGCTCGGAAGTCCGGGCGGCGGCTTTTTTGTGCCCAAATCAACTCTCAGACATACAAGGAACATGGCATGCAGCAGCACATTTATGGTGCAGGGCGTGATAATACTCGCCTGCGCAGAACTCGGTCTGATATCGTTCCGGGCCGCAAATACGCCGAACCGTTATACCCTTCGCAATCAGAAAAGATTTCGAATCCTCTGAAGAAAGTGCGCAGTTTGCTGCAACTCAGGCGCCCGCTTCCTGCGCCACGCTGCCCCATATTCTGGTCGTATTATTCTCCGAGAGCGAAGCACCTCTACTTGCAGAAAATGGCCAGGGCGGCTCTTCAAACCAATGAGCCATGGTTATTGCGCCATAAGGCAGAGAAATTTGATTTTATTGGGCAGATCGCGGCCGGGAAAACATTGCTCGTCGGCGAGGGCAATCTCAGTTTCACGCTGAGTCTGGCTAAAGATGCCCGCATCAATCCGCTGCGCCTGACGTCCAGCACTTATGAAGTGTCCTCGGAGTTGTCGGACGAGGCGAAGGAGAATGCAAAGAGGCTTCGCAGCCTTGGCGCCCTGGTTCTTCATCACGTCGATGCAACGAGATTGTCGTCCATCTTCGAAGGATCGAAATTCGACAGCATTATTTTCCAGTTTCCTCATACGGGAAGCAGAGAGCCGGCCGAAGGGCATAACCCGAACTTTATTCTGGTGAGAGATTTCCTCAGGAGTGCTGCGCGGCAATTGGAAAAGAGAGGGAAAGTCCTAATTTCGGCAGTTGATAGCCCGCATTACCGCGGCGCTTTCCAATTCGAAGAGGCGGCAAAGCTTTCCGGGTTTCTGCCGCCAGAATCCTATGCGTTTGATCCGGATAACTTCCAAGGCTATCATCACACTATGACACATCAGCCCGGCAGCGCTCTGGACGACCATGACGAATTTGCAACCTGGGTTTTTAGGCCGAAAGCCTGACGTGATTCCCGGCCTTTCACATTTGCCGGATTTCATCACCGGCGCGGAAGAGGCGGCCCTGCTGGATTCCGTCGATGCGCAGCCCTGGCTTAGCGATCTGAAGCGCAGGGTGCAGCATTACGGCTATCGGTACGACTACAAGGCGCGGGCCGTGACGCAAGACCTGTATCTCGGCCCGCTGCCGGACTGGCTGGCGGATTATGCCGCGCGCCTTCACCGTAACGGTACTTTCCCGACGGTTCCGGATCAGGTCATTGTGAACGAATACCAGCCCGGCCAAGGCATCGCGCCGCATATCGATTGTGTGCCCTGCTTTGCAGAAACGATCACCTCTTTGAGTCTCGGCAGCCCGTGTGTGATGAATTTTGCCCGGTCCGACACAGGCCAAAAAACATCCCTGCTATTGGAGCCGCGAAGCCTGCTCATCCTTTCCGGCGAGGCCCGCTATCGCTGGACCCATGCCATAGCCGCCCGCAAGAGTGACAAATGGAACGGTGCCTTCTTCGCGCGCGGACGGCGTGTGTCACTGACGTTCAGGAAGGTTTTGGCGGGGGCATGAGTGGCGGTGCGCGCAGTTCCGAGCGAACCATTATTAGTCATTGCTTCTAAGGCCAATAATAAAAATTGAGCCCGGGTTCCTTGGTTGGTTGTTTGGCAATTAACTCAATCTGGAAATTCTGGGGTACATTCTGCATTGGTGTATTCTGAGTAGGCGGAATAAATGTCATTTTCCCGCCATCTGCTTTTTCTTCATTTGAGAGCTTTCTGATATTATCGAGTATGGTTATAGAAATAAGCGTTTCTGGCTTAATGCCAATTCTCATTCCTTGGATCGGCGTTTTTGTACTTACCCCAAGAAGACGTTTATAATTTCCTACATCGGTTAGGGTCCAGTCTCCCAGTGGTCGAATTTCAAAGGGGCCAGACGTTATGGGCCTAGGCTCTGTACGCTTAACGCGCAGGTTCTTTATTACGGCGTAATTACGGCCAGGAGATATGGGGGCGCTCTCAGCTTTAAGCTTGTTGATCGAACTGTCTTGGAGAACGCCGTGTTGTTCCATGACAGCATCGAAGCCATGAGCAGTAATTTCATCAACATCAAATGAGGTCTCTGCCCCCTCTTCAATATGAATCACAGAACTTTTCTGCTTTCGCAATATACCGGACGGACGCTCGAAAGGAGATATTGGATTAGGGGGCGCTGGCAGAGCAGGGGCTATAGGAAGAGGTTGTTTATATACTTTTGCTCCTTCAAAATTCGTATTCTCTGATTTGCCCCCGAAATAAGCACCCTTATTGTATCCGTATATTTCTGCGTTGGGCGCCTGAAAATTTTTGGTTTCGCTGCCGGGCGCAAAATAGAAAGCCGCATCTTCAGGGCTGGAATTATTAATAGGCTGAGTATCTATATCTTTCTTTTCTGATGAGGTCCCCGATATATGCTGAGGCCCTTTTGTCAACTGCTCTACGAGAATTGAAACGCCGGGCCGTTCCCGAATATCAGGCCAGTTCCACCACCCCAACAGTAGCAGAACTACACAGATTATCGCTATTCCAGGAGCAGACCGCATGTGGTAAGTCGCCCACGTCCACCATTTAGACGCTTGCTGCAATTCATCAGGCATCTCGAGCATATGCGACGGCAATGACGACATATTATGAGTTATAGTGTAAATTGAAGCACATGCCAATTTCTTCAAAACTGCGGACTCCCAAAACCGCCCGCAGAGAGAATCCGGCCTTCCGGCGCCAGGAAAGCCCATACCCCTCTCTCTGCAGTCCCTGCTTTTCAGAAAAACGCCGCGGATAGGCGGCGAAATCGGGGTGATTTCGGCAAACCGGCATGAGATGAGAACTGAGTGGCGGACCCGAGAAGATTCGAACTTCCGACCTCTGCCTTCGGAGGGCAGCGCTCTATCCAGCTGAGCTACGGGTCCCGCAGGCGGGAGACTAAGGGATTGCCGCTATTTTGACCAGCGGCTTTTAGAGGTGATGTTTTTTTGGTTTGCGCGCGGATTTATTGGCGCTCGGCGGCCTGGGCGAGGGCTGCTGTTCGGGATATTTGGCGGCAAAGGCGGCGCGGGCTTCCTTGACGCTCTGAAAGAGTCCGATGTCGGTGGAGATATAATCTTCCACGCGCATTTTTCGCGGCAGGCGCTTGATCTGCGTCCCCCGGATGTCGAGAGAGCCGTCCACGCTTAAATAATCTCTGGGCAGATCGGTAACGCGGTGGCATCTGAAGAGATCGAGCGAGTCCGGGACGGTCATCCGGGGCGGCGGGTGAAGCGCGTCGTAATTCTTGCCGCCGCGACGGGGATCGGTGACGGAAATAATTTCGCAATGCTGGGCCGCGATACCGACGAACCAGTCATGCTGCTGGATAAGAGCCTTGATAGAGGGGACATGGTCCCGCCCCGGATAGCGCTTATCGTTGCGGCCGTAGCATTCCGCGAGGCCATGGTCGCGCACTTCGACGATGACATGGGGCGTGCCGGATTTGTCTCGAAGCGAGAAATACTGCGCCGGGCTGGCGCCGTCGTCGTTTTGGGTGACGGCGGTGTTCATGGCCCGTTGCTCGGCGTCGAGAGCCCCCTTGTCCGCGAGGACGATCCAGGAATAGCCGCCTTCGCTCGCCAAATTTGGCGGCATGGCCGGCCGCCTGGTAAGGCTCGCTCCCGCTTTGCGCATTCTTTTCTTCGCTGCCATGGTGATGCTTGCGGGATGGAGGAAAGAAGGACTGAAACAGAAGGGCCTGAAACAGTTCCCCACCCGCCGCAGGACGGCGAGTGGGGTTCTGGCGCGCCGCCACCATAGGCGGCGGGCGAGAAGAGGTAGCGGTTACGGCGCCTTCGCGTTGGCCGTCGCCAGATTGCCTGAGACTTTCGTGAAGGTCGTCGACAATTCCGGACCAAGGGTCAGCAGCACGGCGACAATCGCGACCGCGATCAGCGCCGCGATCAGGCCGTATTCAATCGCCGTTGCGCCTTCCTCGTCATGCATAAAACGTTTGATCAGCGTATTCATGTTTTCCCCCTACTTTTAGATTTCCCCACCCGCCGCAGGACGGCGGGTGGGGTTCTGGCGCCCGCCGCCATAAGCAGCGGGCGAGAAGAGATAGTAGACGAAACTCTTACGGCGCCTTGGCGTTGGCCGTCGCGAGATTGGTTGAGACTTTCGTGAAGGTCGTCGACAATTGCGGGCCGAGGGTCAGCAGCACGGCGACAATCGCCACCGCGATCAAGGCCGCGATCAGGCCGTATTCGATCGCCGTTGCGCCGTCTTCATTGCGCATAAAACGATTCATAATGTTACGCATTTAATCCTCCATGTTTAAAATAGGAACTCATCGCTCCACTAACGACATTACCCGACAGCCCTTAACGACAGGTAAATGAACGGGTCTTTTTGCCAATGAAAACAATAGGTTGTTTCCAAAGTAGTGTTGAACTGGAATGGTTCGAATTTCGAAATATCTCGCTCTAAATGTATGTAAGACATGATTTTTCATTGTGTTATATAGCGTGGAAGCGATGCCCAAAAAGCAAATGGGGCGGATATGAGCAGGGGCTGAAGAAGATGAGCGGCAGCAAGGCCGAAAGGTTAAAAGCCCAGAAAAGCGTGGCGCAGAATCGGCGCGCTTTGCATGAGTATGAGATTCTGGCGCGTTACGAGGCCGGGATCGTGCTGACCGGCACCGAGGTCAAATCGCTGCGACTCGGCCAGGCCAGCATTCAGGAGGCTTTCGCGGGCGACAAGGGCGGAGAAATCCACCTTTTCAACGCCTACATACCTGAGTATGCGCAGGCGGGACTGCATCTCCAGCACGAAACCCGCCGTCCCCGCCTTTTATTGTTGCATCAACGCGAGATCGACAAGCTTCTCGGCGGGGTGCGCAGGGAAGGCATGACCATCGTGCCGCTGGCGCTTTTCTTCAACGCGCGCGGCAAGGCCAAAGTCGAGTTGGGGCTGGCCAAGGGACGGAATAAGGGCGACAAGCGCGCCGCGCTCAAGGAAAAAGATTGGGAGCGGGATAAGGCCCGGCTGCGCCGGGGACAGAAGTCGGAAATCTGAATCAGGACGGCGAGGGGTTGTTCTCGTGGCATGGTATTAGCTTGAGAGGCATGGGCGGCATACGACGCGGCGCGAACAGCGGCGGGCCGAGCGGAAACCGCTCCATCACCACATCCCGCAGTGGTTTATATGAACAGGCTGTGATCGCAATGGCAGCACTTGCCGCGAAAGCTATGATCCTATGTCCTTGCATGGCAATTCAGTCATCGGAAGCATTGTGAACGGGCGGCCAGACTCGAAAATCATGGCCGGATGACAAGAAACATCCCTGTCATCCGACATCTGACATCCGTCTTCTGCCTTAAGCGACTTCTTCTTCCATTTCCTGGCGCGCGGTGGCCAGATTTTGTGCCACTTCCTTGAGCGGCGGGCCTGACGGCGCTGAAGAAGGCTGTTGCTGCTGTTGCGGCGGGCTTCCTTGCTGGCCTGCGTCGCGGCTGCGCGAAATCATCGCCGCGAGATCCTGCAATTCGATGAAGTTGTCGGCCTGGCGGCGCAATTCGTCGGCGACCATCGGCGGCTGCGAGCGCATCGTGCTGACGACGCTGACCCGGACGCCCTTGCGCTGCACTGCTTCGACCAGGCGGCGGAAATCGCCGTCGCCGGAGAAGATGACGATATGCTCGACCCGGTCGGACATTTCCATGACATCGATGGCAAGCTCGATATCCATGTTGCCCTTGATCTTGCGGCGGCCGAAGGCATCGGTGAATTCCTTGGTGGGCTTGGTCACCATCGTGTAACCATTATAATCCAGCCAATCCACGAGCGGACGGATCGGCGAGTATTCTTCGTTTTCGACCAGCGCGGTGTAATAGAAGGCGCGCACCAGACGGCCCTTGTTGGCGAAAAGTTCGAGCAAGCGACGATAGTCGATGTCGAAGCCAAGACCGCGTGCGGCAGCATAAAGGTTGGCGCCGTCGATAAAGACCGCCATCCGTTCTTCTTTATAGAAAATCATAAGACCTCTCGTAATCAATGACACGGACTAGAATACCAATTCCATCCAAGTCGAATCAAAATATCCAATTCGGATGGAACAAGCAAGCGACTCGTACCCAAAACATGCAGGCGAAACAATCGCCGAATTCTTCCATGTCGGAATAATCGGCTTTTTGAAAGCGCATGAGTCAAAAAAGCTTTACATTTTTCCTGCATTCCGGCTAGCATGTCCGCTTGTGCAAAAACTTCAATGGTTAAGAAGTTTGTCCTATTTGGTTCTCCCTCGTCAGCGATTTCACCAGAGGTTTAGATTATGGCGCGCGTTACTGTCGAAGATTGCATCGTGCAAGTCCCCAACCGTTTCGACCTTGTCATGGTAGCAGGCGAGCGCGCTCGCGCCATTGCTTCGGGCGCGGTGCTGCAGGTCGATCGCGACCGCGATAAAAATCCGGTGGTTGCTTTGCGCGAGATCGCAGAGCGGAAGCTCGATCTTGATGGCCTGCAGGAATCCCTGGTCAAGGGCTTGCAGCGGCGCATCGAACCGGATCGTCCGGAAGAAGAAGTGGTCGAACTCATGGTCGGCGAACAGCAGCAGTGGGTTACCGGCAAGGACGAAGACGAAGCCGCCGAGGAATTCGGTGAATTCGACGAGGAAGCGGAAGGCGAAGTTGAAGCCGCCAAAGCAGCCGAAGGCGACGCCGCTTTTGAAGACGCCAATACGGACGGCGTATAATCAACCGGTTGTTTGTATGAGGAAGCATGCCGCGGGATTCGGCGCGATATAAGAAAAAAACGGCAAGTCCTGGACAGGGTATGTGACCAATGTCCGGCCGGGAAGAATCTCACGCTTATCCTTTCCGCTCCGATCCGCTTCACCCTTACTTTCCCCACGCGGCAATTCTTGAAATTACCGGTCTGAGCGGCGGCGCATCCGTGGGCCGGTTATTTGACGTTTGCCGGGATCAAGGCGCCGATCTTGAATTGGTGCGCGCCGCGGCGCGTCTTGCTTCTGAAATGTTCGACGCGGGACATCGGAGCGACGCGCTGCCGGTTCATCCGCGGGAGATCGCCATCGGCGTGGCCGCGCTCGATCTCGATCCCCGCACGCCGACGCGGGCCGAAAGCACGGTTGCCGCGCTGTTCGAGCAAATCGTCGCCCGCAGGCCGGAAACGGCGGATGAAATCGGACGGCGGCTTCGCGCGAATCTGACGGCGGCTGCAGGCGGCTTATCCCTTGAACGGTCGGATGCCATCGATACGGCGCTCGATATTGCCGGACAGGTTGCGCGCGCGGGGCAACTTTCACGCCAGACTGCCGGAAATGAAGTTTCGCTCCTTCTATTAAGGAATATACAGGAAACGGTTTTGTCCCTGCCGAGCGAGAGCGTGGCGCCGATCAGAATTGCCGCGACCATGCGGCGTCTCCAAATACTTCCCCGCGCGGGAAGCGCGGAACAAGAGGCTCTTTTGACTGCCGCCGAGAGGCTCGATATGCCGCTTGCCGCGGATATCGGCTGGTCTCAGGCTCATGATGCGATCCAGGATTCTATCTTCCAGCGGCGCGCCCCGAACGCCCGGCATGAAATCATCCAGCAGGTTGAGGCGCGCATGGGATCCGGCTTTTATGAAAATGGAGAGCGGATTATCAGCGAGGGGACCCAGTATATCGAAAAGCTTATCAGGGAAGGCGCCGGACCGGATGTCGAAGTGCAGGGACGGCTCAAGCAGCCGGGCGCCATTGCCGGGAAAATGACGCGCAAGGCAATTCCTATCGAAAAAATGACCGATTTTCTCGGTTTTCGCATCATCGTGCCCGGCAACGATCCGGCGGATTGCCGCCTGATCGCAGAAATTTTGAAGCAGCGCTTTATTTTTGATGACGAGCATACCCGGAACTATTTCAAGAAAGACGATCCCAGGACATCCAAGCCTTACCAGGCGCTGCATCATGTCGGCACGCCATGCGAAACGGCGGATGGCGTGGAGCCGCCAGCGAGCCTGCGCGGAAAAATGATGGAATTCCAGATCAGGACCGAAACCACGCATTATAACGCCGAAGTCGGCAATGCCTCTCATCGCGGCTATAAGGAGGATCTCCCTTTGCCGGCTTCGCTGCGCCGGAGGATCGAAAGCATTCGCGAATCTCTGGCGTTGCGGACTGTGGATGCGGGCTTCGAATCCGGCATCATGCCCATACGACCCGCTTCGGACGGAGCTGTATCGCGGCCGCCGGCCCTGCGTTACGGATCGTAAAAAAACGGCTGACCGGCGCGCTGGCCGGTGATAGAAGGAGGGGTACAACCCTTTTGCTGGATTTGTAATGCCGCTTTTTCCGTCTTTGCTTGATTTCGAACGCCCGCTGGCCGGGCGGAGAATATTTGTCACCGGACATACCGGTTTTACCGGCGGCTGGGCGTGCCTATGGCTGAAATCGATCGGCGCGGAGGTTGCAGGGCTGGCATTGCGGCCTGCGACAAATCCTGCCCTTTATGACGCGCTCGGACTAAGTGAAGGCATGCAGTCCGTCATGGGCGATATCTGCGATGCCGGTCTTGTCGCCAAGACGATGGGTGATTTTCAGCCGGAAATCGTTTTGCATCTGGCGGCGCAGCCTCTGGTGCGCCGATCTTACCGCGAGCCGGTCGCGACGTTTCTCGTCAACGCCATCGGCACGGCCCATGTTCTGGAAGCGGCGCGATTGACACCTTCGGTCAAGGCTGCCGTCTGCATCACGACGGATAAGGTCTACAAAAATAATGAAGAGTCGAAATCTTTTCGGGAGAGCGATCCTTTAGGCGGTAAGGATCCCTACAGCGCCTCCAAGGCTGCGGCGGAAATGGTCATCGACAGCTATGCCGCCTCGTTCGGCAAGACGGACGGATCGGGTCTTGCGATCGCCACCGCGCGCGGCGGCAATATCATCGGTGGCGGCGACTGGTCCGAAGACCGGCTCATACCCGATTATGTGCGCGCCGTGATTAATGACGGCAAATTGACCCTGCGTTATCCGCAAGCGACGCGCCCTTGGCAGCATGTGCTTGCGCTGGTGCAGGGCTATATCATGCTGATGGCGGGATTGCTGCAAGCGCCGGAGCGCCATGCAAGAGCTTGGAATCTTGGGCCGCTCGATCCGCAGGCTTATAGCGTTCGCCAAGTTCTGGAGATTATCGGACAAATATGGAAGGCTCCGAAGCTTGAATTCATGGAAAATCCTCTGGCCGAGGCGCAAACGCTGGCTCTCGACAGTTCCCTTGCTCGCGAGGTTCTGGGATGGAATCCGGCATGGGACACGCGCCGGATGATTGCCGAAACCGCCGCATGGTATAAGGGTTATTATAAAGACCCGAAAAGCACTCACGATCTTACCCTCGGCCAAATCGAAACATGGCGCGCCGGTTTAATGCAAGGCGTGCCCGCGCCGGCCGGAATCGCGGATCCTATAGCGGAGGGCGTTCGGAAGATCGGATAGATGCGTTAGGGCCAAGGGACTCCGGGAGGGTCGTCATGAAAATTCATTCTCATGCGCTGAAAGATGCGAAACTTATCGAGTGCAGGGGGTTTTCCGACAACCGCGGGCAATTCACGCGCATTTTCTGCAGCGATACGATGATGCAAGAGATGGGGCTGTCCAAGCCGCTTAAGCATATCAATCATTCTTTTACGGCGCGTCAAGGCACGATAAGAGGGCTTCGTTATCAAACGGCCCCCGCGCTGGAGGCGAAAGTGGTGCGCTGTATCCGGGGCCGTGTTTTCGACGTGATGATCGATCTGCGCAAAGGTTCGGAAACTTTCCTCAAGACGCAGACGACGGAAATCTCGCGCGCAAACAATCTCGCGGTCTATGTGCCGGAAGGTTTCGCCCATGGGTTCCAGTCGCTCGAAGACGAGACCGAGGTTATTTACATGACAACGGCGGCGTATAATAAAGAATGCGAGAGATCGGTGCGCTACAGCGATCCGCTTTTTTCCATTCAATGGCCGTTGCCGGTCGCGGAAATATCGGAGCATGACGATGCTATTCCCTTTTTAAGCGAGAATTTCGAAGGGATATAGAGGTAAAGCTTTGCGGATTCTTTTGACCGGCGCGCGCGGCTTTATCGGCTCGCGATTTCTGCTCTTGCTGAAACGGCAAGGCGTGGAATCTATTCTGGCGCTTGGCCGTCATCCTGTCGATGCGGACCGGGGTGTCGAGAATATCATCCTGCCGGATCTCACGCTTGAATCCGTTGGCGCGGCCCTGAAGGATAAGCGGTTCGACGGCGTGGTTCATCTGGCGGCGGCGGGCGTGCATCCCGCCGACCGCAATCCCGAAACCCTGACGGCGATCAATAGCGTGCTGCCGGGTTCCCTGGTTTCTATCGCCGCGTCCTGTGGCTCCAGGGCTTTCGTGATGGCGGGAAGCAGCGCCGAATATCGCCAGCTTGCCGAGCCGCGAGGGCTTCGGGAAGACGATCCTCTGGAGACCTCCAAGCTGTACGGCGCGACGAAAGCGGCGGGGGGTATTCTCGCGCTCGCGCATGGCGCGACGGCGGGAATCGGCGTCGGCGTGCTGCGGCTTTTTAACGCCTTCGGTCCCGGCGAAGCGCCGCACCGGCTGTTGCCTGCGCTTTTCCGGCATTTGTCGTCCGGTAATCGAGTGCCGCTTTCGCCGGGCGCCCAAATCCGGGATTTCGTGTATGTGGACGATATTTGCGCGGCGCTATGGGCGGCGCTTGAGGCTTTAGCCGAACAGCGCATGCCCAGCGGCGCGTATAATGTCGCGACGGGGCGGGAATGCAGCGTGGCCGATTTCTCCCGCCTGGTCGCCAGGAGCCTGGGGATGGGAGAGGAAATGCTAGATTTTGGCGCTATGCCGATGCGGCCCGATGATTTACCCTATCTAGTCGGTGATTCCTCCGCTCTTGAGAAGCATTGCGGCTGGAAACCGGCATGGACGCTGGAGCGCGGCATTGACGAGGCCGTTGCGGCATTGAAAAGGAAAGGCTAAGACGAGTATGCCCATGCCGATGAAAGATATTCTTGCCCCCTATCAAGCCGCTGATCTGCCGTCTCCGGTGTCGAATTCCGTTCCCGCCGAACTGCCGCTGATTTCCATAACGATTCCCGTTCTTAACGAAGCGGATAATCTCGACGCGCTATATGACAGGCTGGTCAAGCTGTCGGAAAAGATGGCCGACCGCTGCCGCCTGGAATTCATTTTTACCGACAACCATTCGGATGACGCGACGTGGCAGAAGCTCGGCGCGCTGGCGGTTGACGATGCCCGTGTCCGGGCGATACGTTTTTCAAAGAATTTCGGGTTCCAGCGCTCGATCCTGGCGAATTACTTCCATACGTCCGGCAGCGCGGTCATGCAGATTGATGCCGACCTTCAGGACCCTCCGGAAATGCTGGAGAAGTTTTTCGACCTTTGGCGGCAGGGCTATCATGTCGTCTATGGGGTGCGCCGCAAGCGCCGGGAGGGGCGCGCCTTAACCGCCCTTCGGAAAATCGGCTACTGGATTATCGACAAGATCGGCGAATATCCCATTCCCCAGGACGCGGGCGACTTCCGGCTGATCGACCGCAAGGTTATCGAGGCGCTCAAAAAATACCGTTCGTCCAATCCCTATCTGCGCGGCATGATCGCGGGCATGGGCTTCCGGCAGACCGGCGTGCCCTATGAGCGCAGCGCCCGCGTGGCGGGACAAAGCAAATTCAGCCTTTTCCAGCTGGTGAGCCTGGGGCTGGCCGGGGTTTTCAATCATTCCGTCGTGCCTTTGCGGCTCGCGACTTACGCCGGAGCGTTTCTGGTGAGCTTAAGCGTGCTCGGCACGCTTTATTACGTGGTGCTGAAGATGCTGGAGCCCGATTTGCCGCAGGGACTTGCCAGCATTCATATTCTGATGCTGTTCGGGATCGGATTCCAGTCGCTGCTGCTGGGCATTCTCGGCGAGTATCTTCTCCGCATATACGTTATCTTGCGCGCCGAGCCGGTGGCCATCATCGAGCAAAGCCTCAATTTCCAGCCCGAAGAACTGAAACTATGAAAGCAGTCATACTCGCAGGCGGTCTCGGCACGCGCATCGCCGAGGAATCCGACCAGAGGCCCAAGCCCATGGTCGAGGTCGGCGGCAGGCCGCTGCTGTGGCACATCATGAAAAGCTATAGCCATCACGGCATCAAGGATTTCGTGATCTGCCTCGGCTATAAAGGTTATGTCATCAAGGAATTCTTTTTTAATTACTATCGCCATACAGCCGACCTCGCGATCGATCTGAAATCCGGCGAGCATCGCGTCATCAATTCCCAGGCCGAAGACTGGACGGTCACGCTGATCGATACCGGCGAGGAAACCATGACCGGCGGGCGGCTGAAGCGGGCGGCGGCGCATCTCGGCAAGGAAACTTTCTGCCTGACCTACGGCGACGGGCTGTCCGACATCGACATTACCGCGGAGATCGCGTTCCACAAAAAACACGGTAGATCGGCGACCGTCGCCGCCGTGCAGCCGCCGGGGCGTTTCGGCGTGCTCAATATCGACCCCAGCAACCATGTGATGAGTTTCGAGGAGAAGCCCAGCAACGAGATCGGCTGGATCAATGGCGGATTTTTCGTCCTTGAGCCCGATGTCATCAATTATATCGAGGGCGACCGCACATCCTGGGAGCAGGAACCGCTGGCCAGGCTGGCCAAGGACGGCAAGCTCGCGGCATTCCATCATCGCGGCTTCTGGCAGCCCTGCGACACGCTGCGCGACAAGCGCGCGCTCGAAAAACTATGGGAAAAAGGCGATGCGCCCTGGTGCGTCTGGAAATGACCGGCGTTCCAGGAACCGATAAGAGGCGGCGCGGACGCTGGCTTCAGCAATCCGTCGGCATCGCCATCTCCATTGGCTGCCTTGCTTTTATTTTTTACCGCATAGACCTGAATGAGCTTAAGAGCGCGCTTCTGCAATTCAGGTGGCAGTTTCTGTTTCTCGGCCTGGCGGCGCTGGCTTTCGACTATGGCATGCGCGTCCGGCGCTGGACGCTGATGCTGCGCGCGGGCGGCGCGGATATCGCGACCGGGCAATGCGCCGCGCCGTTTCTCGGCTCGATTGCGCTCAATAATGTGCTGCCGTTCCGCGCCGGGGGACGTCATCCGCGCGCTTGTCTTCCCGCTGGCCATCGGGGTGCGCCGCACGACCGCCACCGCCAGCATGATGCTGGAGCGGCTGATCGATCTCGTCAGTCTGCTGGTATGCCTCGGCCTTGGCATGGCCTTAAGCCCGGAGCTTCATCTGCCGGACTGGCTGAAGGAAACGCTTCCGCCGCTTGCCATTCTCGCGGGAATGTCGATAGCGGGCATCGTGATTTTTCATCGCCCCGTCGCTTCGCTGATCGCGCGCCTGTCCCTGATGGCGTCCGCCCGCGAGCAGGCTCGTATAGCGAAAGCGCTCGATGTCGGCCAGGAAATCATCGAGGGGTTGGGCGCGATGTCCCATCCGCGCTCGCTGGCGCAGGTCTTGCTGTTGTCCTTGCTGGTCTGGGCAGGCGAGGCCGGGCTCTTTTACGCCTTGATGGTGGGACTCAATCTCGACGCAGGCCCGGTTGCCGCGCTGATGATCATGGCGATCACGACCCTGTCGACTTTGGTGCCATCGTCGCCCGGCTATGTCGGCCCTTTCCATCTTGCCGCCTTTTCCGGAATCGCGATGATCGGAGGCAGTTCCGCGCAGGGCGCGAGCTTTGCCATCCTGGCGCATTTAAGTTTGTGGGTGCCGACGACGCTGGCGGGCGCGGCGGCGATTCTTACCCATCCGCAATTGTTCAAACGCGCGCCCGCTCCCGTTGGCGCCTAATTCCAGCATCGTGATAGAAGCATGACATCCCAAACAGACATTCAGAATGTTTTCGACGCCGTGATCGTGGGCGCGGGCTTTACCGGCCTTACGGCGGCGCTGCGCCTCGCGCGCGCCGGAAAGAAGGTGCTGGTTCTCGAAAAGGACGCGACGCCGGGCGGCCTCGCGGGCACGTTCCAGTTCCGCAACGGCGTGACGATCGAGAAATTCTATCACCACTGGTTCAACAACGACGAATATGTGCCGAGCCTCGCCAGGGAGCTGGGCGTCGAGGATCAGATCGTCACGCTGCCCTCGCGCACCGGGATGTATTTCAACAAGCGCCACTGGAAGCTCTCGACGCCGCTCGATCTGCTGCGCTTTACGCCGCTGCCTTTCATCGACCGCATCCGCCTCGGCCTGCTGGTGTTCCTGGTGCGCATGGTGAAGGACTGGAAAAACCATCGAGCATCTCAGCATCCGCGAATGGCTGGAGCCGCTATGCGGAAAGAATGTCTATAAGGTGGTATGGCAGCCGCTGATCGACGCCAAATTCTCGGTCTACGCCGAAGCCATCAACGCCGTCTGGTTTTGGAAGAAGCTGGTTTTGCGCGGCAGCACGCGCGACAAAAAGGGCGGCGAGCAGCTGGCTTATTTCAAAGGCGGCTTCGGGAAACTGGCCGATGCGATGGCCGAGGAGGTCGTCAAGGCGGGCGGCGAGATACGCTATAACGCGCCGGTGACGGGCGTCGAGGCGCAGGCCCGCCAAATTGTCTCGCTTGCGACGCCGCAGGGCGCGGCGCGAGGCAGGCAATTCCTGTTCACGCCGGCTTTTCCGATCATTGCCGACATGTTTGAAGGTGTGGCCGATCCGGCATGGCTGCAAAAACTGCGCCGGGTGAAATATCTCGGGAACATCTGTCTCGTGCTCCAGTTGAAGAAGAGCCTGTCCGAGACTTACTGGCTGAATGTCAATGATCCCGGCTTTCCGTTCGTCGGCGTGATCGAGCACACCAATTTCGATCTGCCGGAAAATTACGGCGGTAACCGGATCGTCTTTATTTCGCGCTATATCGCCGTCGAGGACCCGATCTGGAATTACGATGACGAAAAATATCTCTCCATGGCGCTCGAGCATCTGCAGCGCATGTTCCCCGATCTCGACCGTTCCTGGATCGTCGATTTCCATATCTGGCGCGCCGAATATGCCCAGCCAGTGACCGAGCGGAACTACTCGGCCTATGTGCCGGGCCAGGATACGCCCTTCGACAACGTGCAAATCTATACGATGGCGCAAATCTATCCCGAAGACCGCGGCACCAACTACGCCATCCGCGAGGGCCGCGTGGCGGCGGAGAGCATTTTGAAGCGGCTATGAAGCGGTTAAAAGACAGCACCATCGGCATCATCGGCGCCGGAGCCATCGGCGGCTTTTATGCGGGCCAATTCCACCGGGTCGCGCCGGATTCGGTGCGCATGCTGGCGCGGGGCGAGCGGCTTGCCCGGTTGCGCGGGCATGGGCTTGATGTCAACGGTCGGCACTATGAATTCAAAACCATCGATACGGACTCCGCTGGCGAAGCTGTCGATCTTTTGATCGTGGCGGTCAAGGACCGGCATCTGGACGATGCGATACAAGAGATGGGATCGGCGCTCGGCCCGGAGACGATCATTCTTTCCCTTATGAATGGCGTCGATAGCGAGGAAAGAATTCGCGCGGTTTATCCGAGTCATCATGTTCTTTATGGAATCTGCGTCGGGATTAGCGCGGTTCGCGCCGGACATTCCATTACGGCGCAGATAACCGGCAAGCTTATGTTCGGCGAAGCCAGAAACATTCCTGAGTCCGAACAGGTTGGGTTCGTCAGGGGTCTGTTCTCGGAGGCGGGCATCGCCCACGAAGTTCCGGAAGATATGATCAAGACGATATGGTGGAAATTCATGGTCAATGTCGGCATCAATCCGCTGTCGGCGATCCTGCGCGCGCCCTATGGCGTGTTTCAGCGGCCTGGAGAAGCGCGGACGCTGATGCTTGATGGAATGCGCGAAGTCGTCGGCATTGCGAGGGCAAAAGGCATTCCTCTTGACGATGCCAATATTGATGAGTGGTGCAGGCTCCTGGATGGCATTTCATCGCCCACAGGCAAAACCTCGATGTATCAGGATGTCGAGGCCGGGCGGGAGACCGAGATCGGGATGCTGAGCGGCAAAGTACAGGCGCTGGGCCGGGAATCGAATATCCCCACGCCCATCAACGACATGTATTTGAGGCTTATCCGGTGCCTGGAACCCGCAGGCCGCGATCTCTAGGGTCTGTAGACCAGTTTGATCCGGTTCGGGCGATGGCCGGGTTTGGGCGCGGCGCGGAAGCCGGATTTTTCCAGAACGCGCAAGGAGGCATGGTTGCCGGGCAGGCATTCCGCGATGATCGTATGATCCGGCAGGGCGTCCGCAAGCATTCCTGTCACGGCGGCTACGGCCCGGCTCGCGGCTCCCCGGCCCCAGAAAGCGGTTCCGATCCAATAGCCGATTTCGATCTCTTCGGGATCGGCGGTCAGATGGACGCCCAATTGCCCCATCAGAACATCGCCGGAAAAAATGCCGTAAACGCGGTCTTGATCGCCCGCGTTTCTTCCGATCCAATCATCGATGACCCGCCGTTCGACCGGATAGGAAAGGAAAGAGATGATACCGGCAATGGCCGGGTCGTTGGTCAGCGCATGGAGGGCGGGCGCGTTCTGCTCCTGCAGCAGCGCGAGCCGTATAGGGGCCGCCGGAATGCTGGCCGGACATTTGAGCAACGGCGCGTCGGGGTTCATGAAGGGGTCCGGCTATCAATAATTGTAAAGGATTTTGCCATTATGATGTATAATCTCCGGCAAATAAACATCGACCCATGACCCATGCCTCCTGACGACCACACCGCCGCGCCGCCTGCCGTAACGGAAGAGGTGCATCCCGCCGCCAAGCCGAAGCGTCCCGCGCGCTTGATGCGGCAGTATGAGCTGGTCGAGCGGGTCAAGGCTTACGACCCGAAAATCGACGAGGATTTGCTCAACCGCGCTTACGTCTTCGCGATGAAGGCGCATGGCACGCAGACCAGGGCTTCGGGCGATCCGTATTTCTCCCACCCGCTCGAAGTCGCGGGCATCCTCACCGACATGAAGATGGACACGGCGACGATCGCCACCGCGCTGCTCCACGACACGGTGGAAGACACGCTGGCCTCGCTCGAAGAAATCCAGAAAAAATTCGGCCCCGAGATCGCCAAGCTGGTCGACGGCGTGACCAAGCTGTCGCGCATCGAGTTCCAGAACGATCAGGCCAAGCAGGCGGAGAATTTCCGCAAGCTGGTTCTCGCGATGTCGGAAGATATCCGCGTGCTGCTGGTCAAGCTTGCCGACCGGCTGCACAATATGCGGACGCTGCATCATCTGCCCGATCCGGAAAAGCGCCGCCGCATCGCGCGCGAGACGATGGAAATCTACGCGCCGCTCGCCGAGCGCATCGGCATCGAGCAGATGCAGGACGAGCTCGAGGATCTGGCCTTCGCCGAACTGAACACCGACGCCCGCGCCGGGATCATCGCACGGCTCGGCTATCTGCGCAGCGAGGGCGGCGACGTCGTCAGCAAGATCATCGCCGAACTGAAATCGGCGCTCAAGCAGGGCGGCATCCAGGCGTCGATCTCCGGGCGCGAGAAAACCCCTTACTCGATCTGGCGCAAGATGCAGCGCAAGAACGTCACCTTCGAGCAGCTTTCCGACATCATGGCGTTCCGCGTCGTCGTCGAGAATGTCGAGCAGTGCTATCAGTCGCTGGGCGTGATCCACAGCCGCTATCCGGTGGTGCCGGGGCGTTTCAAGGATTATATCTCGACGCCCAAGCCCAACCATTATCAAAGCCTGCATACCAGCATCATCGGCCCCGAGCGCCAGCGCATCGAGGTGCAGATCAGGACGCAGCAGATGCATGAGGTCGCCGAACTCGGCGTCGCCGCCCACTGGGCCTACAAATCCGACGCCCAGCGCAACGAAGGCAAGCAGTATCGCTGGCTGCGCGAGCTGGTCGATATTCTCGAACAGGCGCAGAAGCCCGAAGAATTTCTCGAACACACCAAGCTCGAACTGTTCCGCGACCAGGTTTTCTGCTTCTCGCCCAAGGGCGATTTGATCGCGCTGCCGCGCGGCGCGACGCCGGTCGATTTCGCCTATGCGGTGCATAGCCAGCTCGGCGATACCTGCGTCGGGTCCAAGGTCAATGGCCGCATGGTGCCGCTGCGCACCGCGCTGCATAACGGCGATCAGGTCGATATCGTCACGCAAAAGGGTTCATTGCCGTCGCCGCAATGGGAGCGGTTCGTCGTCACCGGCAAGGCGCGGGCGCGGATCAGGAAATTCGTCCGTACCCAGCAGCGCACGGAATATGTCGCGCTCGGCAAGGGCATGATCGAGCGCGCCTTCAAGCAGGAGGGGCTGGATTTCAGCGAAAAGCTGCTCGATCCCATTCTCAAGAAATTCCAGGCGCAGACCGTCGAAGATCTCTACGCCAATGTCGGCGCGTCGCTGCAGCCGGTGCGCGACATTCTGACTTCGGCAGTGCCGGGCCACAAGGCGAAACAGCAGGCCGAGCGCGCCGATCCCATCAGGGTCGCGTCGCGCACGAAATGGAAGGATGCCAGAGCCCATGGCGACCAGCCGCTGACATTGCGCGGCCTGATCCCCGGCATGGCGGTGCATTATGCGGGCTGCTGCCATCCGATACCGGGCGATCCCATCGTCGGCATCGTCACCACCGGCAAGGGCGTGACGGTTCATACCTCCGACTGCGAGACATTGGAAAGCTTCGCGGGCATGCCGGAACGTTGGATCGACGTGGCGTGGGACGACGGTCACGGCAAGGAAGCGCAGATGGTCGGGCGGCTCACGGTGGTGATCTTCAACCAGCCGAACAGCCTGAGCGCGATGACCACGATCATCGGCAAGGCGGGCGGCAATATCATCAATTTCAAGATCGTCAACCGCACGGTGGATTTCTTCGACATCCTGGTCGATGTCGAAGTGCGCGACGTGAAGCACCTGACGCTCATCATCGCGGCCTTGCGCGCCAGCGCGGCGATCAGTTCGGTGGATCGGGCTAAGGGACGCTAAATCTGCTCAATCTCCAGCGTCACCGCCGCGGCATGCATGATGGCGGCGATGCGGACGGCGTCCTGCACCATTTCGGCGCTGGCACCCTTGCCTAGAACTTCACGCTCATGCGCTTCCATGCACATGCCGCAGCCATTGATCGCCGAGACCGCGAGCGCCCATAACTCGAAATCGAGCTTGTCGACGCCGGGATTGGCGATGCCGCTCATGCGCAGGCGGGCGGGCATGGTGCGGTAGGTTTCGTTGCCGACCAGATGCGTGAAGCGGTAATAGATATTGTTCATGCCCATGATCGAGGCGGCGAGCTTGGCCGCCGTGACGGCTTCCGCCGAAAGGTGCGGCGCGGCTTCGGCGATGACGGCTTGCAAAAGCTGGGCGTTGCGGCAGGCCGCCGCGCTCGCCACCGCCGTGCCCCATAATTGCTGCGGCGTCAGGCTGGTGATCGTGCCGAACGAGCCGAGATTGAGCCGCGTATCCTTGGCGTAATCCGGGAGAAGCGATTTGATGGTTTCGATGGACATGGGACTCAAGCGACAGAAGGCAGGGGAGGGAAGGCGGGGAAGGCAACGGGGGACAAAGAGCTTCTTCATCCCCCGCCTTGTTTTCTGAATCAGGCCGCGTTGAGCGTGTCCTGGCCCTTCTGCCAGTTGCAGGGGCAAAGCTCGTCGGTTTGCAGCGCGTCGAGAACGCGCAGCACTTCCTGGGTGTTGCGGCCGACGCTGAGGTCGGTCACGTCGACGAAGCGGATGATGCCGTCCGGATCGACGATGAAGGTCGCGCGCATCGACACGCCGACATTCTTGTCGAGAACGCCGAGTTCCGCGCTCAGTTCACGCTTGATGTCCGACAGCATCGGGAAGGTCAGGTTCTTGAGATCGGGATGGTTGTTGCGCCAGGCGAGATGCACGAATTCGCTGTCCACCGAGATGCCGAGCAGCTGCGCGCCGCGGTCGGTGAAATCCTTGTCGAGCTTGCCGAAGGCGGCGATCTCGGTCGGGCAGACGAAAGTGAAATCCTTCGGCCAGAAGAAGGCGACCAGCCACTTGCCCTTATAGCTGTCGTTGGTCACGTCCTTGAAGGCGGTTTTGGGATCGGTGCTGATCACCGAGGTCATATTGAAGGAAGGAAATTTGTCGCCGATCGTCAACATGAAGAAGCTCCTGCTATAGGCCATGCCGCCTGATTGCGGCGCAGCATGGTTATAGGCCAGGAAAGGATATTTGCCAAGAAGTTTTTAGAATGGTTCTAATCGTGGCCTGATCGTTCGAGCGCAGCGAGAACGTGAATCAGCCCGCCAAAAATTAATCTAATCCTTCGTCCTGCTCGCCGGTATAGCGGATCGCGTCGGTCCATCGGCGCTCCAGCTTGCGCAGTAGGCGGTAGGATGACTCGAATTCGGTCAAATCCACCCCGGCGCGCAGCATGGGTTCGGCCAGCGATGCGTCGAATTTCTGCAGATGCTCCAAGACCCGCTTGCCCTTGTCGGAAAGCTTGAGCCTCGCCAGCCGTTTATCGCGGGTGGCGGCCTGGCGCGCGACATAGCCGCATTCGACCAGCTGCTTGAGGTTATAGGAGGCGTTGGAGCCGAGATAATAGCCGCGCTCGATCAGGTCGCGCACCGATATTTCCTCAAGTCCGATATTGCTGAGCATCATCACCTGAACAGGTGAGATGTCATGCACGTCGATTCGCGCCATTTCCAGGCGCACGACGTCGAGATAACGCCGGTGCATCCGCTCAATGAGGCGCGGCAAATCATGGGGGCTGATAGAGGCGGGATGGGATTCGGTCACGCCCCCTAGAAGAGCAGAAAATAGGCTAAGGAATTGTTAATGTATCGATCCTCAGTTATGATTGATTCCGGTTTTTCTCCTTTACAGGACGATCATCATGCGCCGATCCTTATGCTCCGCCTTGCTTGTTGCCGCGCTGCTCGGCGGATGCGTCCAGGGGGAGCAGCAGTCCCAGGCGCAAGAGGAGGTTCCGCTTGACCGCGGCGCCGTCGTGCGCCTCGCCGACAAAATGCGCGAGCAGGGCGATTTGGGGATGGCGGCGGAATTTTACCAGCGCGCTATCGCTTTGTCGCCCGGCGACGCGAAAGCTTATATAGGCATGGCCTCGCTTTACGAGCAAAAAGGCATGACCGAAGAAGCCGACCGGTATTATCTTGAAGCCATCAAAAACAGCGGCAGCGACATGGAAGCGCGGCGCGGCTACGCGCGCCTCTTGATGGCGCAGAAGCAATATTCGACGGCTATCGAGCAGTATCGCGCGATTTTATCGCGCGACGGCGGCGATGCAAAAGCCTTGAACGGACTCGGCGTCGCGCTCGACCAGACCGGCGAGCATAAGGCGGCGCAGGAACAATATCGCCGCGCATTGCAGCGCGACTCCGGCAATATGATGGCGCTCAATAATCTGGGGCTGTCGCTGATCATGACCGGGGATTATCAGGCGGCCATCGCGCAGCTTTCTCCCGCGGCAGACGCGCTCAAGGCGACGCCTAATCTCCGGCAAAATCTCGCTCTCGCTTATGTCATGACCGGACAGGACGGCAAGGCTTCGGCGCTGCTGCGCCGCGATCTCGGCCCGGCCGAAGCCGAGCGCATCATGGCCGAACTCCGCCAGAAACAGCGGATTGTCCGGGCCGCTCCCGTCCCGGCGGCGCGTCCGGCTCCCGCGCCCGCTCCAGCCCCCGTTTCCGCCGCCTCCATCCCACCAGCGCAGCAGGAGGACGATGAAGAGGAAGAGGACGAAAAACCCGTGCCGCCGCCGAAATCCGTTTCCCAGGGCACGTCGGTTTCTAATCTTGGAAAACATGCCGTTCCCGCGCCAGTCAAAACTGCCGCCGCGCCTAAATCTCTTCCTGCTCCCGAACCGAAACCCGCGCCCGTAGTTCCCGTCATCGCAGCGGTTCCGCCGCCGCCACCTCTTGTGGCCGCGGCAATTTTGCCCGCGCCTTCCCGAACGGTAGACATTCCCCCGCCGCCGACCCCTTCCGCGCTGAAAACCGTCCTTGCCGCGCCTGCGGCAGCCGTCGCTCCGGTTGCTCCAGCGGTGCCAGCTGCTCCCCCGGCTGCGCCGTCCATCGCCAAGTCGCCGCCGCCAGTGCTGCGTGCCGTGCTCGGCCCTTATCCGACCGGAATCATGGCATCGGCTTCCGCGGCTTCGATGCAGGAAAGACTGTCCCGCTATCTGCCTCGTCGCCCGATCGTCAATGCCGCGACCGAATTGACGGATAGCGATTTGCCGCAATTCGTCGTCTATGTTTACGGCTTCAAGGATCAGGACGAGGCGAAGGATTTCTGCTCCGGCGCCAAGCGCAAAGACTATAAATGCGAGGTGAGGTAGATCATGCAAAATTGGATTGCCGTCGAATTCGAGCCGGGTGTAACGATTCTGGATTCCAGAAGGGCCATGGAAAAAGCTCTTGAGCCGTTGCGCGGCAAGCTTGCCGGCCTCAGCATCGAAACAATCACTGATGGGGGCGATATTGAACCGTCGTTTTTCATCGTTGGCTTCGACGCCGATGCGGACGCTGCCCGGACGGTCAAAGCGAGATTGAACGCTCTGCCATCCGCGCCGGATGTGTCGGAAACTTCAGGCCCGGCCTCCGGGGCGGATGCCGCGGCGTCAAAAGCCGGGCGCGCTATAGAGGCCGAGATGCGCCGGGCGGCTGGGCTGGATGTGGCAAGAGCGGAGAAAGCGGGCATTCCCGTCGCGACCCAGCATGCGGTAAGGCTTGCGGCGGCGCTTCGCCGTTCCGATAAAAGGACGGATTTGAAGAACGAGCCTTAGGTCTTAGGGCTATCCTCAGGCTTCAGCATCAGCCGTTCGACGCGCCCGCCGCGGCGGACATGGACATCGAGGATTTCGTCGATATCGGCTTCGGTCTTGGGGCTGTACCAGACGCCTTCGGGATACAGCACGATGCAGGGGCCAAGCTCGCAGCGGTCGAGGCAGCCCGCGCCGTTGACCCGGATGCCCTTAAGGCCGAGTTCCTTGGCGCGGGATTTCATATAATTGCGTAGCTTCTCCGCGCCCTTGTCGGCGCAGCAGCCGCGCTTATGGCCGGGCGGGCGCTGATTGGTGCAGCAGAAGATATGGGTGCGGAAATAAAGATCGGTCATGAATCGATTATAGACGGCATGGCGGATTTTCGGTAGTGGCTTGAGCATGATCATCCTCGGTATTGAAACCAGTTGCGACGAGACGGCGGTCGGCATCGTTTCCGAAGATCGCCGCATTCTGGCGAACAGGATCGCGAGCCAGGCGGCGACGCATCAGGCCTATGGCGGCGTGGTGCCGGAGATCGCGGCGCGGGCGCATTTGCAGCATCTCGATCATGTCGTTCTCGGCGCGCTGGATGATGCCGGTCTCGGCTGGAGCGATATCGGCGGCATCGCCGCGACCTGCGGCCCCGGCCTGATCGGCGGCGTGATGGTCGGCGCGATGTTCGGCAAGGCCGTCGCGGCGGCGCGCAAGCTCCCCTTCGCCGCCGTCAATCATCTCGAAGCGCATGCCTTGACGGCCCGTCTGACCGACGATGTTCCATTCCCTTATGTGCTGCTGCTGGTGTCCGGCGGCCATTGCCAGTTGCTGCTGGTGCGCGGCGTGGGCGATTACCGGCTGCTCGGCGGCACGATCGACGACGCGGCGGGCGAGTGCTTCGACAAGGCGGCGAAACTGCTGGGCCTGCCTTATCCCGGCGGTCCGGCTATCGCGGCGCTGGCCGAGCAGGGCGATCCGCGCCGCTTTGCGCTGCCGCGGCCCTTGATGGATCAAGACAATTGCGATTTCTCCTTTTCCGGGCTGAAAACCGCCGTGCGGCGGCTGGTCGAACGCGAAGACAAGCCGGAGGGAACGAATTTTCGAGCCGACGTGGCCGCGAGCCTGCAGGAAACCATCGCGCATATCCTGGCCGGCAAGACCGCCCGCGCCCTTGCGCTCGCCGCGCATGAAAAGCCAACCACGCTGGTGGCGGCGGGCGGCGTCGCGGCGAACAAGGTTTTGCGCCTGGCGCTGGCGAAGACCGCCGCGCAATCTTCGCTGCCGCTTGTCGTGCCGCCGCCCGCGCTATGCACCGATAACGGCGTCATGATCGCCTGGACGGGTGTCGAGCGGTTGCGGCTCGGCCTGAGCGACGGTTTCGACGCCCCCGCCCGCCCGCGATGGCCGCTTGCCGAATTGGTGAAAGTTGCTAAGACTTCAGCATGACTGAATCGTCCTACAATCATTTCGGTATCGTCGGCGGCGGCGCGTGGGGCGTGGCGCTCGGCATCGCGCTGTTGCGCGCCGGGCGGCACGTCACGCTGTGGGCGCGTTCGGAAGAAGTCGTGGCCGTCATCAACACGCGGCACGAAAATCCGGCCTATCTGCCGGGCATTCCGCTCGATCACGCGCTGTTCGCCACCACCGACCGCGCGGCGCTGCAGGAATGCGACGTTTTGCTGCTGACGCCTCCGGCGCAGCATCTGCGCGGCGTGACGGCGAGCCTTTTCCCGCGTCCGGAAACGCCGCTGATTATCGGCAGCAAGGGGATCGAGCAGGGCACCCTTATGCTGATGAGCGAGGTGGTCGCCGCCGTCCTGCCGCAGCACCCCATCGGCGTGCTGTCGGGGCCGACTTTCGCCGCCGAAGTGGCGCGGGGCTTGCCCGCCGCCGTGACGCTGGCGATGCGGGATCAGGATATCGGCAAGCAGTTGATTCAGGCGATGGGCAGCCGTTCATTGAGGCCTTATCTTTCCGACGACATTGCCGGAACCCAGATCGGCGGCGCGGTCAAGAACGTCCTCGCCATCGCCTGCGGCATCGTCGAGGGCCGGGGTTTCGGCGACAATGCCCGCGCCGCCATCATGACCAGGGGATTGAGCGAGCTTACGCGCCTGGGCCGCGCCCTGGGCGGCAAGATGGAAACCTTCATGGGGCTGTCGGGGATGGGCGATCTGGTCCTGACCTGCGCCGGCGCGCAATCGCGCAACATGTCGCTCGGCTACGCGCTGGGGCAGGGGCGCGCGCTCGATGATATTCTGGCCGAGCGCAGAAGCGTGGCCGAAGGCGTCTCCACCGCTTCCGCCGCCGTGGCGCGCGCGGCGGCTCACGGCGTCGAACTGCCGATTTGCGCGGCGGTCGACCGGATTCTCAATCAGGGCGCGGCGATCGAGGATGAAATCAGCGCTTTGCTCACGCGGCCTTTAAGGAATGAAGGCGCTTGAATATGGCTTTCTGGCTGATGAAATCGGAGCCTTCCGCCTATTCCTGGCCGCAATTCGTCAAGGATAAGCGCACAGCCTGGAGCGGCGTGCGCAACCATCAGGCGGCGAATAATCTTCGCGCCATGAAAGCCGGAGACCAGGCTTTATTCTACCATTCCAACGAGGGCGTGGAGATCGTCGGGCTGATGCGGATCGTCAAGACCGCTTATCCGGATCCATCTGACGCAAGCGGCAAATTCGTCATGGTGGATGTCGCGCCGGTGCGGGCGCTTAAAAAGCCCGTCACGCTCGTGGCGATCAAGGCTGATCCCATCCTCAAATCCATGGCGATGGTGAAGCAATCGCGCCTTTCGGTTTCTCCGGTTACGGAGAAAGAATGGCGGAGAGTGCAGGAACTGGCCGGGGCGGATTAGCGCACCTGCGCCTTGCTTCCCTCGACCACCCAGGCGCCATCGACATTGGTGATGGATTTGATCTTGCCAAGGCCGGGCACGGTCTCGCCGACTTGAACCTGCCTGAATTCGGCGCTGGTATCGGAGCTGGCAAGCCATGCGCTGTCAGGCGTCGCGGCGCGCAATACCCAGCCTGAAGCCACGAGCTTCTTGGTGGCGGGCTTGGCAATCGGGCTGGCCTGGACAACCTTCTTTTCCGCGCTGGCGGGTTCTTTATGCGCCGTCTTTTTTGTCACATGCATTTTTTCCGGTTTTGCAGCGGTGGCATGTTTTTTGGCAACGGGTTTGACGGCCGGTTTGGCGGCTACGGCGGCGTCCGGATTAAGCACGAGCCCGGCCACGACGCTCTCTTCCTTAGGAACGACGGCAGCCGGCACGACGGCGGATTTTTTCTTCAGTGTCGCAATTTTTTCGTTGAGCGACGCGACTTCCTGCTTCAGTCCGGCAACCTGTTTTTCAAGCGCTTGCTTTTCCAGGGCCGCCTCGGCCAGCGCCGGATCGGGCTTGTGAGACGTCGGAACGGGCGCGGCCAGCGCCATGGCCTCGACTTCGGGGCGGGGCGCGGCGACCGGCACGGAAGGCGCGGTATCCGGGGCTATTGGCGCCGGCATGGCGACAATCGGTGCGGGGGGAACCGCGGACGGCAATTGAACGTCCTCGATCACCGGAGCAACATGCGCGGGCGCTGCGGGAGGGATGTGCCCAAGGTCGGCAATCGCTACGGGAACCGGAGCGGGTACCGTCGCCGCAGGCGGCTCGGGTATGACTGCCGGAGCCGAGGGTAAAGCTTCTTGAGCTTGCTGCGAAGCCGCGCCGATCGGCGGTACGGCGGCAGATGCCGTAACGTCAGGCATGGGAGCTTCGGGAATTGCAGGTTTAACCGGCAATTGATCGATTGGCGCAGGCGCTGCGGGAGGAATTGCCGGTATGGCGGCGGCCGTTGTCACCGCTTCCTCACTCGCCGCGGCAGTTTCGGAGGTTTGTTGCGGTTCTGTCTGGGGCGCCGTCAACGACATGCCGTTCATGCCGAATTGCCAATAGGCGAAGCCGCCGCCGCCCGCCAGCACGAAGAGAAGCAAGACCGGAAGAATCCAGCCGCCGCGGCTTTTTTTCGCCGCCGGCTGATCTTCCTCTTCCGCCTCTGCTGCCGTCTCTACCGGCGGGTCTTCAAAATCGTCGGTCGGCGCGGCCTGGTCTTCCCAGTTTTGACCGCCCGCCTCGCCATAAGAAGCGCCGCCGTGTTCGCCCTGAGGCGCATAATCGGCTTCGTGCGTTTCATAGTCGCGCTGATCATTCATCTCAGTCAAACTCCATTATTGATGGCCGGAAAAGACTCTACGCTACCGGTATCCATAACCAGGCGTAGTCGGTCGACCGGTGGGGGCATAAGACGCCGGAGGAATAAAACCTGCGCCGACTGTTCCCTGGCTGCCGCCGGTTTGGGCCGTGACAGGGTATAAGGGCGCCTGGGACCTTGTATCCGCCGATTCCGGCATGCCCCCGCCCGGCCTCGGCGCGTTCCCGCCGGCAAAGGTAGGGCGGCCGCCGTCTTCCTTGACCGAAGTCGTGAAGAATAATCCCATGGGCGTGCCTACTTCGACGCGCACGAGAACCTTGGTGGCATTGGCTTCGCTCTTTAAGAAACTGGCGACGCTTTCTCCTGCCGCTCCCATGCCGGCATAAAGGCCGTCTTTAATGCCGGTCCTGGCCTGATCGACGACAATGCCGTTCTGGGTGACGGTCGTCGAGGTCGGCTTCTGGCCAAGCGATTGGCCGAGTTCGGCAATGAAAGCGCCTGCCGCCGGCAAGGCGACGCGCGCGATATAGCGATGATCGACTTCGGTCGCGAGGGCCCCGAGAGTCGTGTCGGGATCAAGCGCGAGCGTGCTGATCGAATAATCCTTACCCTTCAGCGTAGCCAGATTAAAGGTCAGCACCAGATAATCATCCACCACTTTGAAGCTGCCGATCGCCCGCGCTCCTGATAGCGGTCCCGACAATATTTGAGCCAAAATGGGCCCCGGAACGTCGGAATTGGCTTCGGTGAGAAGCTGGGCGTAAGCAACTGCCCCCGCCGAGATGAACGCCTTGGGCGTTACGGTAGCGGTCATAGCTGGAGAAGCCTGGGATGCAGAGCCCGCTGGGGCATAAAAATTACCGCCGCCGCCGTCACCACCTGCCGCGCCTCCGGGGCCGGTCTTCTTGTCTTTATCTTCTTTTCCGGAGATCGTGGACATGCCCTTGGGTTTCCACAGTTCGATCATCTGGCCCATCTGCGCCGACATGGCCGTGCTGATTCTTTCCAGGCGCTGCTGATCTTGTTGCACGCTGACCTGCTGGTTTTGCGTCTGCTGCTGCTGCAAGACCTGGATTTGCCTGCGTTGCTCCTCTTTCTGCTTTTCAAGTTCGGCGCGGAACTGGATAAGCGGATCGTTCTCCTTATGGCTCTCAACCGTAATGCCGCTGGGCAGAGGGGTCGGAATAGCGCTGCCGCCGATCTGTGCCTGTTCCTTGATGCGCTGTTGGTTGGCCTGGGCTTGGGCTTCGATGAAAGCCGGCGAAGCCTTGCCGCCGGGAGCTTCTTTAAGCTCCGGCACCGCGGCAACTCTGGAAGCGCCGATTTCGGGGGTGGGGGTAAAAAAGCCTATTAATCCGGCAACGATAGCGCCTACGCCGATCATCAGCACCAGAAGCTTGAACAACGGCTTCGTGCGCCACGCTTCGGCGATATTGGAGGCGAACTGTCCGCGTTTCTGATCCGGCTCGCCTAAATCTTCGAATTCGGGCGGCTGGTCGAAATGGTCGTTGTCATCAATCATTGTCTTCTTCCTTGGCAAGCCGCGCCCGCACCATAACCCCGGCATCCGACATCAGCAGCACGGGCGCGCTGCCGACTTGATAAACCGTCATCCCGTCAGACGAAGACACGCTCGCATCCCAAGCTGGCGAAAGCAGGCTCAGAGGGGTGCGGACGTAAACTTTATTATCATACTGCCAAGCCGTCGTGCGGCGATCGACGCCGACGACATGCATTTTTTTCGCGCCCGGCGGCGGTGAATTGTCCAGGAACATCATGCTTCTTTCATCGCCCGCCGATAGAACCGCGGTTTGGTTGATGATAGGCATTTTTGCGTTAGGGCCATATTTCGGCACCCGGGCGTCATAGCGCCAATGCAAGCTTGCGGTGCCGCTGGACAAGCGGAAAATGATCGGTGTCGACAGGCCGACGAGCACGACCGACAGATTGCCGTAGCCATAACGCGTCATGGGGACAATGCGCGCTATATGAGACCCTTTGTCGGTCGTCTGTATTTCGTAGCTGCCGGCAATGCCCATGTCGGCGATGGGCCAGGGCATTCCCGTGGAATCCACGAAAGTGAGGGTCGAGACATAGCCGACGGCAAGGTCGATTTGCGGAGGCTCTATCCCGGGGTCGAGCGACAATGTATAGGTCTTGATCTCGCCCTTGGGCAGCCCCGCCGCCGGCGGCAACGATGCCTCCTGGATGACTTCCAGGCGACGCATGAACTCCCTGATCTGATCGGGGGTCAGCGGCATCATGCCGGCCATGATATTCTCGAATATCTGTTGTTTCATTTGCGCGGCTTCCGCAGCCTTGGCTTCATCGGCCTGGGCTTGCGCTGACGCCCGCACGGCGGCTTCGTTCGCGGCATTCATAAGCTCGGACGGATCTTCAAGCGCCGCAGGCGACGGCGGCGGCGGCACGTTGCTCGCGGGACCAGCTGCCCAGACGGGCGCTCCCATAAGCAAGGTCAGGCCGACCGACAGGAATAATCGCATGAACATGTTGACTCCGTGACCCGGACCATAACCAGCTTACTTTATTGATCGAGCGAATTTACGGTCACCGATAGCATCATGAGGGGATGCTATTTGATCGCGCTATGCTCTAAAGGCACCATAAACGGAATATGTAAAGTCTTTCCGAATCGCCCTCATTACACTTTTATAGTCGTCGCCTTTAAAGGAGTTAAGCTTTTTACGCCGTCTTCGGCAATAAAAAACTGTGGGTGATGCAAGCAAACTCATATAGCGCGGCCAAAGGTTAAGAGTTGTAAACCTTATTGATGCCTTGCGGACGGTTTTTTCGGGCAGCGCCGCCGCCAATTCCAGGAATTTGGCGACCGGCACCATTTCCGCGCGCACGGTAGGGTCGATGCCGGTTTTAGCGAGTGCAGCCACGCCAGTCTCGCCGAGGGCGCTTTTCAGCATTTTGCGGCGCTGGCCGAAAGCGAGCGCGGTGACGCGCTCAAGAGATTCCAGAAGTCCGTCATCGGGAGCGTCCGGCCTCGGCTGGAAATGCAGCACCGACGAAGCGACCTTGGGAGGGGGTGTAAAGGCTCGCGGGGGCAAATCCATAAGTTTCTGCACTTTGCAGCACGCTTGCGCGATGACCGACAGGCGTCCGTAGGTTTTGCCGCCCGGCGCGGCGGTAATGCGATCCGCGACCTCGCGCTGGAACATAAGCGTCATATGCTCATAGGCGCGATGGTTGCGCAGCCAGCCGATCAATAATTCGGTTCCGATGTTATAGGGCAGATTGGCGATGATGGCGCGCGGCGCGGGAGCAAGCGCGGCAGTGTCGGTTTTCAGGGCGTCGCCCTCGATTATGCGCAATCTTCCGGCCGAAGCCGCCGCCAGCTCTTCAAGCGCCGCTATGCAGCGCCGGTCGCGCTCGATCGCCGTGACGCTCGCGGCCTCGCTTTCCAGAATGGCGCGGGTCAGGCCGCCCGGCCCCGGCCCGATTTCCACGACATGAACGCCGTCGAGATTGCCCGCCAGCCGCACGATTTTCCGGGTGATATTGAGGTCGAGCAGGAAATGCTGCCCCAGCCCTTTTTTAGCCGCCAGCCCATGCCGCGCGATGATTTCTCGAAGCGGAGGAAGGGGTTGCGGCTGGTTTTTAGATTCGGATGTCAATATAGGCATTCCGCTTCAAATCGCGGAGCAAACGGCGGGCGAGATTTTCCAGACGTTCGGTGCCGATGCTGTTGACGATGGTCGAGCGCCCGGTGTCGCCCTGTTCGGTGCGTTCGCATACGACGAACAAGCCCGCCGCCGTGCCGGTGGGGACGGGCTGTCCGGCCTCGCCCACTTTCTGGGTTCTGGCGATTTCGGCCAGCCAGGGCGGCATGTCGGCGACCGGCTTATCCTCCAGTTCCTGGTAGCGCCAGCCGTTCGAGCCGTCGAAACGCTTCGCCAGCTCGCCGCAGCCGTGAATCGTATCGCGCATTTTTTCCGCTTCGGCCAAGGCGGCGGCGCGATCCCGCGTCGCCGTGACCGGCAGCGTGAGTTGCGCGATCTTGACCTTGGCGGCGGGATCGCCGCCGCCCTCGATCCGCCGCTCGTCGCGGACGGCGATGATATGGTAGCCTTTCGCGCTTTTAATCGGCCCCAGGAGATCGCCTTTCTTGCCTTCGCCGAGCGCGCGATCGATTTCGGGCGCCAGCATGCCTTGCCTTACCCAGCCGATTTCGCCGCCCTGCATCGCTCCCGGGCCTTGCGAAAACTGCCGCGCGATGGCGCCGAAAGCGCCGCTCTGCCTGATTTGCGCGAAAAGCTTGTCCGCGAAATCGCGCACCGCGCTCTCCTGCTCCGGATCGTCGACGGGGAGAAAAATCTCGTTGACGAAATATTCCTGCTTTCCGGCGTTGGCGCGGATGCGCCCCAGCGCTTCCTCGACCTCGTCGTCGCCGACCTCGACGCGCGGACGCAGCTGCCGCTGCACCAACTTGATCCAGCCGATATTGGCGCGCGCCTGATTTTCTATCGTCTCGGGCGGCACACCCCGCGCGGCGAGGAATGCCCGCATGTCGCCGCCGGGGACGTTGTTGCTCGCGGCGATATTGCTGAGCGCCTGATCGATATCCTGCTGGCTGACGGAAATCTGCTGCCGCCGCGTTTCCTGGAGCTGAATTTGCTCGTCGATCAGGTTGCGCATGACCTGAGGCATGATGCGATTGCGGTTTTCCGGACTATCGGCCATGCCTGAAGATATAAGCGCCAGCAGATAACGCGCGCGGATGTCGCTGGTCGTGATGGCGGAGTCATTGACGACGACGGCGATTTTTTCTTCATCGGCGGCGGCGGCCGCGGCAGGCGCCGCCGGTTCCGCGGCAAGCGCGGGAAAAGCGAGCAGAAGAAGAAGCGCAGGCAGGGCAAATTTCATGGCAATTCCAGGTCGCGGGTTGGCGGCATGATAAGCGGCGGCTGCGCCGGTATCAACCATCTTCAAGATAAAGCAGGGCCGCCGCCCCGGAAGCCAGGCAAATGAGCGGCGTGGCCCAGGCGGCCAGGGCGACCGGCAGGGTCTGCGTGGTGCCGAGCGCCACGAGAACGCTGTTAAGGGCGAAGGCGAAGCTGCCGACCGTCACGCCCGCAAAAGCGAGCGCGAGCGTTCCGCCGCGCCGGACGAGCCGCAGGGAAAACGCCGCCGCGAAGAAAGCCATCGCCATGAGCATCCAGGGCTGGGCGAGAAGTCCCTGAAACTCCATCTGGTGGCGCAGGGCGGGCAGGCCGATGGCTTGCAGCGCGTTGATGAATTGCGGCAACTGCCAGAAGGAGATGGTGTTGGGCGCGGCCATGCTTTCCTGAATCTTCTGCAGCGTCAGATCGGTCGGAATCCGGAATTCCGGCAAAAGCTGCGCCTGCTCGTGGTTCTGGTTGAACCAGGCATTCTCGATAATCCACGAATTGTCCTTCAGCACCGCGTTGGCGGCGTCGATCCGGCCGATATAGCTGTTGTCCTTGTCATAGACGATGACCATCAGCGGGCGCAGCGTCAGCGGTTCCAGCGTCACGTAGTCCGCATGGAGCAGATATTCATAAGTCGTGGATTTCTGCCGCAGCCACAGCCCGGCGCCCGTCAGCTCCAATGTGGGCAGGCGGTACAGATAACTCGATTCCATTTCCCAGTAGCGGGCGATCATCCGCGCGCCGATGGGATTGACGATGGTGACGTTCACTGCGCTGAGCGCGAGCGTCGTCAGCATGACCGGCATGAGGAATTGCCAGACAGAAACGCCGCTCGCGCGCACGACGACCAGTTCCTGGCTGCGCGTCAGCCGCCAGAAAGTGAACATGCCCGAGAACAGCACGACGAAAGGCAAAACCTTCTCGATGGTTTCCGGCAATTTGAAAAAAGCCATCTGCAGGACGATGGGCACCGTCGCCGAAGGCACGTCGGCGGCGCGGCGCAGAAGCTCGGCGACCTCGAACAGGAGGATAACCCCGGCGAGGCCGAACAGAAACGCCCCGAACCAGGTCAGGAACTGCAGCGCGATATAGCGGAAAATGGTCCAGCCGACGATCATGGGAGCCGCGTGTCAGCTCTCATGGATTTCATCGTCATAATTACCCTTAAGAACCGGCATTTTCAGCGGCGCCGACTCGCACGGATAATCGTCGGGGATTTCATAGACTTCGGCGACCGCGAGCGGCCCCATATCGAGAACCGCCGCCGCCCAGGACCAGCCGACGCCGAATCCGGCCAGACATATCTTCTTCTTTTCGCCGCCAAGGATGCCGCCCAGCTTGTTGCATAAGGTGAGCGGGATGGAGGCGGAGCTGGTATTGCCCCATTTTTCGAGATCGATCGGCGAGCGGCCCTCGGGCAGCTTCATCTTGCGCGCCAGATGCTCGAGGATGAATTTGTTGGCCTGATGGAAGACGTAATAATCGACATCCTCCTTGCCGATTCCGGCCAGCGCCAGCGTTTCGTCGATCAGCTTCGGCACCACGCGCAGCGTGAAGGCGAACACTTCGCCGCCATTGAGGTGAACCTTGCTGTTTTGCTTCATGACTTCGTAATCTTCGTCCAGCATCGGCTTGTTCAGGATCGGGATCGTGCGGCGCACCGCCCCGACCTTGACGTTCAGATGCACCGCGCCGCGCCCGTCGGTTCCGGTGACCATATAGATCGGATTGTCTTCGGTCGTGCGCTCGATGGCCGTCGCCGAGCCGGCGTCGCCGAACAGCGAAACCGTGCCGCGATCGCCGGGGCGCAGCCCGCCGGTCGAGCGGTCGCCGACCAGCAGCAGCGCGCGCCCGTTTTTAGATCCCGCCAGGAGCTGGCTCGCCATCCACATGCCATACACATAGCCCGAGCAGCCGAGATTGACGTCATAGGCGGCGCAGCCGGTCGACAGGCCGAGGCGGTGCTGCAGCAGGCAGGCGGTGGCGGGCAGCGGCACGTCCGGCCCCTGCGTGACGAACACCAGGAGATCGATGCTCGATCGCTCCCATCCCAACTGGTCCATCAGCCGCTCGGCGGCGGCGGCGCACATATCGGACGGCAGCATGTTGGCCGGCGCGGCGCGAATTTCGGCGATGCCGGTGGTGGCGTAGATGCGCTCGATTTCCTCGCGCGCGAACATGCCCGCCGTCTCGAAGAAATTGACCTTGCGGCTGGGCACCGCCGTGCATACGCCGGCGATGCGGGTGTTTTTGATGACGGACTGCATAACAAACCCCAGAGTCTTTCTTCTTTGATAAGAACCATGCTAATGAATCAAGCGAATTCGCGCTGAGACAGTATCATCCGCGCCTTCGCCATGTCCATCCCTTCGCCAGGCCTGCCGCTATGTCCGAAACCACCCGTGATCTGATCGTCTATGGCGCCGGAGGCTTCGGCCGCGAAATTGCCGCCATGGCGGAAGACGGCTGCCATGCGGGCCACGGCACGCCGAAATGGCGCGTGATCGGTTTCGCCGACGACACGCCTGCGTTGCGCGGCGAAACCGTCCACGGCTTGCCCTGCCTCGGCTCGCTGGCGGAAGCGTCGGCGGTGCGCGGCAACGCCGAGACCTGGTGCTGCGTCGCCTTTGGCGACAACGCCGCGCGCCGCGAGGCCGCCGCGCGCATCGAGGCCGCGGGCTGGAAGGCGGCGACCGTCATCCATCCTTCGGCTTTCGTTTCCTGGCAGATCAAGCTGGGGGAGGGCTGCATCGTCAATCCCATGACGACGATATCGCCGAATGTGTCGATCGGCCGCCACGCGCTGATCGGCACGCGCGCTTCCATCGGCCATGACGCCGCGCTCGGCGATTTTTCATGGGTCGCGGCGGGAGCCTCGGTTCTCGGTCACGCCCGGATCGGCAATGGCGCGATGATCGGGACCAACGCCGTGGTGCTGCCGCATATTACGGTCGGAGACTGGGCCACCGTCGGCGCATGCGTTCCCGCCATGGTTCCGGTCAAGCCCGGCCATACGATTTGTTTGCCTTTGGCGCGCACCATCTTTAAGCTGGATCGTCTTCCCGACGACGAGTCATAACCCCACGCGATCTTTACAGAGGCATACTGATGGACAAGGCCGAATTTTTCCTGGCGCTCGACGAATTGCTCGAATTGAAGCCCGGCACCATAACGGGACCGGAAAAGCTGTCGTCTTTCGACAATTGGGATTCCCTCGCCGTCATCAGCCTGATCGCGCTGGCGGACGAAAAATTCAACATCGTGCTCGGCAGCGACGCCATCGCCGAAGCGCAGACCTTCGATGAACTGCTGACCATCGTGTCGCAAAACAACGCCGACTGACCGATCTCCATGGCTGACGCCGTTTCCCTTCCCGCCGCAGAATTCTCGGGCCGCCGTATTTTGATCACCGGCGCCGCCGGTTCGATAGGAAGCGCTACCGCCCGCTTGCTGGCCGAAGCGGGCGCGGAGCTTATCCTGTCGGGACGCGACGCGGCCAGACTGGAAAAGGTCGCCGCCGATTTGCCGGGAGGTTCCGCGACCATCGCCGTCTTCGATCTCGCCGCCGCCGACGCCATTCCGGGCTGGATACGGGAGCTTGCGGAAAAAGGCGGCCCCCTCGCGGGCATCGCCCATACTGCGGGCATCCAGATCAACCGCGCCCTGAAGATGATGACCGCCGAATTTTCCGATGCGATGCTGCACGCCAACGTCACCAGCGCCATCATGCTGGCCAAGGGGCTGCGTCAGCGCGACTGCCATGCGGAGGGCGCGTCGCTGGTGCTGCTAAGCTCGGCTGCCGCCCGCATCGGCGGCGCGGGCAATGTCGCCTATGCGTCCAGCAAGGGCGCGATCATCGCGGCGGCAAGTTCGATCGCGCATGAATTGCTGCGCGACAAAATCCGCGTCAATTGCGTGGTGCCCGGCTTGGTGGAAAGCGACATGGCCGCGCGGTCGCGCGCGGTGACGCCGCCTGAAAGCTGGAATGCCGTGCTGGCCGCCTATCCGCTGGGCATCGGCCATCCTGACGACGTGGCGCACGGGATCGTCTATCTGCTCTCGCGGCGCAGCCGCTGGATCACCGGCACGGATTTGCGGATCGATGGCGGCCTGAGTATTGTCTAGCCGGTAAAGGGAGTGACGCGGGATGTCCATTATCGTAAGCCCCGGCAAGCCCGCCAAGATCGCGCGCGATCCGGCGGTCTGGACTGCCGAATTCACCGATCCGGCCGTCTTGAAGGCCGAGCGCGAGCGTTTCGGACGTCGCGCCTGGACCATGCTGGGCCTTACGCGCGATCTCGCCGCGCATGGCGACTGGATCAGGGCCGATTTGTGGGGCCGCTCGGTATTCGTGCAGCGCTTTCATGACAAGCTCGCCGGTTTCGAGAATGTCTGCGCGCACCGTTTTTTTCCGTTGCGCACGGAGGACAAGGGCAACGGACCGCTGCGCTGCGGCCTGCATGGCTGGATGTATGACGCCAAGGGCAAGGTCATCGGCGCGCCGCTGTGCGAGGAACTGTTCGGCAAGAAACAGGGCGCGCTCGACCGTCATCTGAAGTCTATCGAGGTCGATATCTGCGGCGGGCTTGTGTTCGGGCGCTTGCCGCCGGAGCCGGGGGACGAAACGCCGCGCCCGTCGCTCGCCGACTATCTCGGCCCGTTCCATGCGCCGGTCGAGAAGATCACCGGCTCGTTCGATCCGATGGGCGACATCGAGCGGACGGTCGCCGCCAACTGGAAAATCTGCTACCATCTGACGCTCGAAGATTATCATATCGGCATCGCTCATCCTGGAACCTTCAGCGCCAACGGCTATCTTCCGCCCGGCGTGTTCCGTTATTTCCGGGGCGATCCTCACAGCGCGATGATCGTGGATAAGACCAGGATATATGACGAGATTTTCGCCGACTTCCGCGAGAGCTGCGCGCGCGATCGCATGGCGAAGCCGAGTTATATCATCATGCAAATATTCCCCAATCTCCTGCTCTTCATGACATGGAACGGCATCGCGGGGGTCGGCTTATATACTCCCACCGCGCCTGATACGACCTTCTACCGGATAAACTACGCGCAAATTCTGGAGCCGGACGTGGAGCTGTTTACCGCCGAGGTCAAGGAGGGCATCATGAAATACAGCACCACCCTCGCCGAAGAGGACCAGCTGTCCGCCGAGCGTCTGCAGCAGACGGCGCACCAGACATGGATGGAGCCTATGCTTGGCGGCCAAGAGGAGCGCATCGCCTGGTTCGACGAAACCTACGCGAAATTCATGGCCGGGTAGGGCGTTTTCCGGTGTCCTCCGCCATGTCGATGACAAGGAAATGGAGTCCCCGGTAAATTTCCATTTACTTGCCGAGAGTGAGCAGCGCCTCTTCGAGCGGGCGCATGAAATTCGCCTCGTTGTACCCAAGCTCCGTCGTCCGGAGTTCGCCCGCATCCAGATAATCGGCCTCGTCATGAGCTTTGTCCCAGGCCAGCGCGACGGCTTGTTTGATATCGTCGTCGTTCCATTCAAAGCCGACATAATTCGGCAGGTCGCCGAACAACTGGTCGGTTTTTTCCGAACGGTCGGTCAGCGTCACCGACCCGCTGGCGATGCCCATCGTCACGCGCTCGTGAACGCCGTCGCGCCACAGCGGGCTGGAATTCGCGACCAGGCGGTAATCCGTCATTCTGCGCCATAGATCAACGGCCGGAAATGCGGGAAATATTTCGGCGGTGGAAGATTGCCCGGCCAGATAATCCCATCCCCGGCCATAGATATGGACGGGATAGGCCATCAAGGCGCGCGCCAGGCGGTCGCTGCGCCAAGCGCGGATATAGCGGTCGATTTCCTGGATCACGCCCATGAAGCCGTCGAGATCGCTGAGCGGGCGGCCTATTTTCCCGAACGAAGCCGCCGTTGCCGCCGCGAGGTCGAGATGGCGGTCGGATCGCGCCTGTTCGGCCAGGCTCGCCAGCATGTCGCGCAGCAGGGGCGGGTATTTATTCCAGTTCGCGGCGATGGCTTCGGGCCGGTACGCGGTTTTGGCGAAGAAGAATTTCCGCTGCCGCGCGGCCCAGGGCGTCGCGCGCGCGTACGGATTATGGCCCGGCGAGGTGGGAGGCAGCGACAGCGCCGCGTTGCCCGGCGGCAGGTATTTCTGCCGCGCTTCGAGATGGTCGCGTATGTGATAGCAGTTCAGGATATAGGGGCTGGACACGATATGCTGGCGATAATGATAGGACGGATGATCGAACCAGAAAGCGACGAAAGGCAGCCGCAACGCCGTCCACAGATTAACGTCGTTTCCGGCCAGCAGTTGGCTGCCGACTCCGGCAAAGCCATAGGCGAAAGCGATGTCGCCGCCCTTCAGCGCCTTGCCCAGCAGCGCCAGGCCGCCGGACGCCAGCAGGTCGATGACTTGATGCTGGTATCCCATGCGGGTGAAGAACCGGCCCATCCCCTCGGACGAGTCGATAAGCATGCCGTTCTCGTTCTGGCCGACGAGCGCGAGAATACGGGTGCGTGATCCGAAGGCAGGCATCGAATATTTTGAAATCCAGGAAAACTTAAGCGGGGTCTAGCTCTGTATCCCAATATAGATAATCCCGCCAGCTTTGATGCAGGAAATTGGGGGGGAAGGCCCGCCCGTTTTCCTGAAGCTGGAAGCCCGCCGGGCGGAAGGGCTTCTGCTGCGGGTACATGCCGCACTCACGCGGCAGCCGGCTGCCTTTGCGCAAATTGCATGCGCCGCAGGCAGTGACGACATTATCCCATACCGTGCGCCCGCCGCGCGAACGCGGCGTCACGTGATCGAAGGTCAGTTCGTGGGTGCTGTGCTGCCGCGCGCAATATTGGCAGGCGAAGCGGTCGCGCAGAAAGACGTTGAAGCGGGTGAAGGCGGGGTAGCGCGAGGCCGGAATATATTCCTTGAGCGCGATGACGCTCGGCAGTTTCATCTTCAGGCTGGGCGAGTGAACCTCGCGGTCATATTCGGACAGGATATTGACGCGTTCGAGAAACACCGCCTTGATCGCGTCCTGCCATGACCATAACGATAAAGGAAAGTAACTCAGCGGACGGAAATCCGCGTTCAGGACCAAGGCCGGACAAGTTTCCAGGCTCGCAGTCATCATGATATTATTCCATCTCGCGTCACGATTACGCTCCGCTTCGATTCGCTTCCATTTTATCTAGTTAATCATTAACTTTCCGGCAAGTATAGCCCCTACATTAAGGCTTTTTGGCGGAATTTGTGACATTTGTGCAAAGCGGAAAAGAAAGACATGCAGAGAAATCAATGCCACTGATCCATGCTTCTTGCGTCAGCCTGCCGGACTGCGGCCATGCGGGCGTACTGATTGCCGGAGCGGCGGGCAGCGGGAAATCCTCGCTGGCGCTGCGGCTCATGGATCGCGGGGGCTTGCTCGTCAGCGACGATCAAACCTTGATCGAGGCGGCACCGGAAGGGCCGATGGCGTCCGCGCCTGAAGCTTTGCGCGGCCTTATCGAAATTCGCGGCTACGGCATTATAAAACTTCCGCCGGAAAAAACGGCGGCGGGCGCTCTTGTCCGTTTGTATGTCACGCTGCTTTCGCCGGGGCAAATGCCAGAACCCGCCGCCACGCCAACTATGCAATCGCTTCCCGGTGGCGAAGCGCCTTGCATGCCGCTGACTCCGCATGATCCGGCGGCGGTCGCAAAAATTTTTGCGGCATTGCACTGGTCTTTGCTAGAATGACCGCATGACCAAACCAGCATCAAACAAAAACAACAAACGGCGCCGCGTCATCTTCGTCACCGGCATGTCGGGCGCTGGCATGTCCACGGCGCTGAAGACGTTCGAGGATATGGGCTATGAGGCTGTCGATAACCTTCGCCAGTCGATGATCGGCGCGCTGGTCGAGCATGGCGCGGCGCAGGACAAGCCGCTCGCCGTCGGCATCGACAGCCGCAATGCCGATTTCAATATCCAGGATATGCTTGCCCAACATGAGCGTTTAAGCGCAGACCCATCGCTGGCGGTGACGCTGCTTTTTTTTGAATGCGGAGACGAGGCGCTGCTGCGCCGTTTCAGCGAAACCCGCCGCCGTCATCCGCTCGCCGTCGACCGGCCGGTCGTGGACGGCATCAAGCGCGAGCGCGATCTTTTGCGTCCGCTGATGGATCATGCGGATCATGTGATCGACACCTCGCTCCTGACGCTGCATGATTTGCGCCGCCTGCTCTTCGGGCATTATCGCGCGGAGCAAGGCGGCGGCTTGAATCTTTTCGTGACTTCCTTTGCTTACCGGTACGGAATTCCGCGCGAGGCCGATCTGGTCGTCGATGTGCGGTTTCTGGCCAATCCGCATTGGGATCCGAATTTGCGCCCGCTGACCGGCCAGGACGAGCCCGTCGCCGCGATGATCGCGGGCGATGAAGGCTATCGTCCTTTTGCCGACGGCTTGCTGGCATGGCTGATTCCGCTTTTGCCGCGCTATGCCCAGGAAGGCAAAAGCTATCTGACCATCGCAATCGGCTGCACCGGCGGCAGGCACCGCTCGGTTTTCGTCGCGGAGCAGCTCGGCAACATTCTCGCGGCGCAAGGCCATATCGTCGGCATCAGTCACCGCGATCTGGACCGGACGGGGAAGTAGAATAAAACTACGCGCTCGGCAAACTTGTCTGTGCTTCGTCGCGCTTGCCGCGGCCGCGTCCGAAATTCTGATAGGCGGCGCGGGCGTGATCGGGACAATAAGGCAAGCCTTCCACCGTATGGCAGCCGCAGAATTTGAAATCCTGCGAACGCGGATCGCCGTAAGGCCAGCGGCATTGGCGCTCGGTCGTCTTGATCGGCGCGACGGCGGATTTCATCGCCTCGGCGCTGCGCTTGACGATAGCCACCGGCGCGGGCGGAGGCGGAGGGGGCATGGACGGCCCGGGCCGCATCATGATTTTCTTCGGCGCTCTGGCCCGAACCATGCCGGTGGCCTTGGGCGCGGTTTCATCTTCGCGGCGAATCGGGGAGGGGCGTCCGGACAATTTTAACCGGTGTGCTTTCCCGATCACGGCGTTTCTGGTTAATCCGCCGAGCCTTTTGGCGATATCGCTGGCGCTGAAGCCGTTGCCCCACATATCGCGCAGCATTTGGATCTTTTGCTCAGTCCAGGTCATCGACATTGGCTCCCCATGGCGTAATGTGAATACAGAGTCCGGCGGCAGCTTTCACATATCTGAATATACGCCTGAAAAGGCTATATTATCCAATGGATAGTGCTAGAAAGCCGTCAAATCCCTATATGTTGTGGTCACTGCCTATATACCTAAAAAGAGTAATCCGCGCTAGCGGGTCATTTTACTTATCCACCGAAATGATTTCTTGACATGAAAAGATTGGTTTATTGGAGCTTGGAAAAACCATGAAATGGGCCTGATTTTTACCGGTAAATTGTTACCTATTTTTGATGCTATGAAAGTGCAATCCATATGGGTTTTTTACTTCCGCAAGTAATTGATTTGTGCAATCTTGCGACCTGATTTATGGAAGTGCATAACATTCCGAGGCGCTACTATCGGCTGTAGCAGCCCGGACAAAAAGCTTCCTCCCGAAAAATTGGGATTCTTTGCAATCAAGGCCGATACGGACCACAGCGCTATGACTACCGATTTTGGCTCGCCAGAAGTCTTTAACTATCCGCATCCCCGCGCGCCGCGTCCGGGGCAGGAAGTGGCGGATTTCGTGCGCGGCAATCTGGTCGATCATCCTTCCTTGATCGTTATTGCCGATAAAGTCGCGGATTTTTATCAGACTCGCTTCCGGGAAAATTTCCCCACTGAATCGGTATTCTGGCATCCGGCGCGCACCGCGCTGGGCGTAAAGAAGGATGTCGGGGCATCATGGCCCTCTTCCAAAGTCGCTATTGCCATCGCGGCGGCGCTTGCGCACGACATCATCGAAGACAGCAAGGGCAAGATTACCGCGGATATGATCGGCGCTTGTTGGAATGATCCGGCGGAAGGAAAAATTCTGGCCGACGCGCTCAGGATCAAGACCGACGATCCCAGGCTCAAGGGCGATCATCGGCGCGCGGCGCAGCTCTGCCATATCGAAGAAGCCGCCAGCGGCGTTCATGGAGCGGAGGAAGCCAGTATTTACCTGGCGCTTCTTCCCCGCGATAAATTTGACAATCTCGCCAGCGATTGGCGCGCCTTGCAGGAAGGCTGCCTGCCTTATAAGGGCATGATACGCAACGATACCGAAGCGCTGAATTTCATCTATAAAAAAATGGCCGATCGCGAGATCGTGGAAAGAGTGGATGGGGTTTCCCCGCTTGCGCCGGCTCTCATGACGGAATTTCACGACACTTACCGCTCGCTGATAGGTTCGCTGGTCGCCTCCGATCCCACGACGCTGGCGTTTGCTTCCAGGGAATTGCTGGAGCGTGAGAATCAGCAATCTCCTGGCGTTCGTCTTTTTCGCAGGCTTGCGCAGCAGATGAGGCGGGATCTGAAAGATATTCGCGAGGATAGCGGTTTCCTGTGCTTTCCTTCGCGCGAAGCCGCGCTGGGTTATGTTCTCGATACGGTCATTGTCGAGCATGTCGCCTCCAGCCTGCCCGGCGTCGATCTGGCGGCGCAAGTGCGGTTTCAAAGCACCTATCGCGCCTTGGCGGATGAACTGGTTGTCGCGGGCACGCCCAAGGATATCGCGGGCACGCCTACGGATAATCCGTCGCTGATCGTGGGGCCGGATGATCCGCGCACCCGCAGCGGACTCTTCACGCGGTCGATGATCTCCGCCGTCGTGCCGACCGCGTCGAACGGATAGCTATTTCCCTGGCCGGGGAATCGGTTATATATGCCTCCATGGCCGATTTATTCAAAACCGCGAAGAAGACCGATTCCTACGCCGCCGCCGATATCGAGGTGCTGGAGGGGCTTGAACCCGTGCGCCGCCGCCCCGGCATGTATATCGGCGGCACCGACGAGCGCGCGCTGCATCACCTCGCCGCCGAAGTTCTCGATAACGCGATGGACGAGGCGGTCGCGGGGCATGCCTCGCGCATAGAATTGGAACTCATGGCGGGCAACCGCGTCGCCGTGCGCGACAATGGGCGCGGCATTCCGGTGGATAATCACCCGAAATTTCCCGGCAAGTCCGCGCTCGAAGTCATCATGACCATGCTGCATTCGGGCGGGAAGTTTTCCGGCAAGGCCTATCAGACTTCCGGCGGATTGCACGGCGTCGGCGTATCGGTGGTCAACGCGCTCAGCGAAGAGCTGACCGTCGAGGTCGCGCGCGACAAAGAGCTTTACGAGCAAAGCTACAGCAAGGGCGCGCCGGTATCGAAGCTGAAAAAGCGCGGCGCGACGACGAAGCGCGGCACGACCGTCACCTTCAAGCCGGACGTCGAGATTTTCGGCGCGCGCGCCGCCTTCAAGCCCGCCTTGCTCTATCGCATGGCGCGCTCGAAAGCCTATCTGTTCCGCGGCGTGGAAATCCTGTGGCGCTGCGATCCGGATTTGATCGAAGACGGCAGCGATATTCCGCCCGCCGCCACGCTGCATTTCCCCGGCGGCCTTAGCGACTATCTGCGCGAAAGACTGGAAGGCCGCGTCACCCTGACCACGGAAGTCTTCGCCGATTTCATCGATCTCCCCGGCGGCGCGGGCAAGCTGGAATGGGCGGTGGCCTGGCCGGAAGAAGGCGGCGAGGGATTCTGCCATTCCTACTGCAACACGATTCCGACGCCTCAGGGCGGCACGCATGAAAGCGGCATGCGCAGCGCGCTGCTGCGCGGGCTTCGCGCCTATGGCGAGCTTTCCGGCAATCGCCGGGTGTCGGCGCTGACCGGCGATGAAGCCTTCGCCGACGCCGCCGTGATGCTGTCGCTGTTCATGAGCGAGCCGCAATTCCAGGGCCAGACCAAGGAAAAGCTTGTCAGCCAGGAAGCCACGCGCCTGGTCGAGCAAAGCGTCAAGGATCATGCCGATCACTGGCTGTCCGCCAATCCGCAAGGCGGCAACCGTCTTTTGGAGGCGCTGATTCAGCGCGCCGAAGAACGCGCCCGCGCCGCGCAGCAGAAGGATATGGCGCGCAAGACCGCGACCCGCAAGCTGCGCCTTCCCGGCAAGCTCGCCGATTGTTCGAGGAACAGCGCCGAAGGCACCGAGATTTTCCTGGTCGAAGGGGATTCGGCGGGCGGCTCGGCCAAGCAGGCGCGCGACCGCGAGACGCAGGCCATTCTGCCTTTGCGCGGCAAGATTCTCAACGTCGCCTCCGCGACCGTGGAGAAGCTGCGCGGCAATCTTGAACTCGCCGATTTGATCCTCGCGCTCGGCTGCGGCGCGGGAACGGGCTTCAGCGTCGATAAGCTGCGCTATGAGCGCGTCATTATCATGACCGACGCCGATGTCGACGGCGCGCATATCGCTTCGCTGCTGCTGACGTTTTTCTACCGCGAGATGCCGGGCATGATCGCCGCGGGACGGTTGTTCCTCGCGCAGCCGCCGCTATACCGGTTGAGCCAGGGCGGCAAAAATGCCTATGCCCGCGACGAAGCGCATCGCGACCTGCTGCTGGAAACGGAATTTTCCGGGCGCGGCAAGGTGGATATCAGCCGCTTCAAGGGCCTTGGCGAAATGATGCCCGCGCAATTGCGCGAAACCACCATGGATGTCGGCAAGCGCGCCTTGCTGCGCGTCGTTGTGCCGAAAGCGGGCGATCCGGAAACCGCCGATGAGATCAAAGCCACCGACGATCTGGTCGAAAGCCTGATGGGCCGCAAGCCCGAACTGCGCTTTCAATTCATCCAGGAAAACGCCCGCTTCGTGACCGATGTGGATGTGTAGGGATTATTCTTCCGTAATCACTTTATAGGCGCAAGTGAACTCGAACGGTTCGGGGCTGTCGGTTTTTTGCAGATGGATGTAATATTTCCCTATTCTGTTTAATTCCAATATCTGCTCGACCTCGAACCATTTATCCCGGTGCGGCGTTGTCCAATCCTGGACCTGCGCTTTGGCTTTCTTTTTTGTTTCCTCTTCGTCTTTGGCGACGATCAGAACATTCTTGTGCAATTCGGTGAATTGCTCCGGATCGTAGCCGCCGAGATTGACGAAATAGAGCTTTTCCGGATGTTCTGCCGGATGCTCTTGCAGAGAAACGGCGTAGCCGTCGGCGTTTTTGACAATACCCCACGCGTCGAGATGGAGCATTTTATAATCTCCCCACCACTGTTTCAGAAGATCGTCATAACAATCCTCGATCGTCTCCCCGGCCACGAAACGCATGTCGTGAAGCTCGATATTGGCGTCCTTTTTATAGCCGCCGATATAGGCCATGAATAAATTCATCCGAACTCCTTCTGCCGCAACGCTTTTTAGCTCTTCGCGCAAATGTAGGAAATTTCCCTTGATTTTAATCCTGGCTTGAGGTATTGACTATCCCAGGGAAAATTCTGCCCGAAATCCGCCGCGATGCAAATCCGGCGGATTTTTTGTTGTCCGCGCGTCCGTCAGGCCTGCTTAACCCCGATAACCTCGCGGCGGATGGCGCGGGTGCGGGCGAAGAGGTCATGGAGTGTCGCGCCGTCGCCCTTTCGGATCGCGCGCTGCAGCGCGGTCAAATCTTCCGAGAAACGCTGCATGATTTCCAGAACCGCCTCGCGGTTGTTCAGGAAAATATCGCGCCACATCACAGGATCGCTGGCGGCGAGGCGGGTGAAATCGCGGAATCCCGCGGCGGAATAGCGGATCACTTCCTGCTGCAGGTCGCCCGCGAGATCGGCCGCCGTGCCGACGATCGAATAGGCGATCAGATGCGGCAGATGCGAGGTGATCGCCAGCACTTTATCGTGATGCGCGGCATCCATCGCCTCGACTTTCGAGCCGCAGGCGGCCCACAAGGCTTCGAGTTTTCCGGTCATCGCCGGATCGGTGCCGGGCAGGGGGGTGTAAAGATAGAAACGCCCGTCGAACAATTCGGCGAAACCGGCGTCGGGGCCGGAATGCTCGGTTCCGGCGATGGGATGGCCGGGAATGAAATGAATGCCGGGCGGGATATGCGGCGCGATGGCGGCGATGGCGGCCTGTTTCACCGAACCGACATCGGTCACCAGCGCGCCGGAGCGCAGGGCGGGAGCGATCGCGCGCGCCACGCTCTCAAACGTGCCGACGGGGGTGCAGATGACGACGAGATCGGCCTCGCGGACGGCTTCGGCAGCATCGCCCACGAAGGCGTCGCCCAGATTCAATTCGCGCGCCCGCGCCAGATTTTCCGGATCGCTGTCGGCGATGGCGATATGCCCCGCGAGGCCATGCTTGCGCAGCGCCCGCGCCAGGGACGAGCCGATCAAGCCGATACCGATGATCGCCGCGCGGTCGAAAATAACGGGCATCAGGATTCCTTGGCGCAGAAATTCTTCAAGGCTGCGACCAGCGCCAGCATTTCGTCTTCCTTGCCGACGGTAATGCGGACATGATCGGGCAGGCCATAGCCCGGCATCGGGCGAATCTGGATCGCGCCGTCGCGCATATAGGAGATAAGCGCTTGCGCCCTGGCCGTCGAGCCGACGCCGGTCAGCACGAAGTTCGCGACACTGGGATGAACATGGAAGCCGAGGGCGTTCAGCTCGGCGCTCAGCCATCCGCGCCAATGCTTGTTATGCTCACGGCTGCGGCGCAGGAAGTCCCTGTCTTCCAGGCTGGCGATGGCCGCCGCCGCCGCAGGCCCGGCGATGTTGAACGGATTGCGCAGCCGGTTGATCGTGTCCGCCAGCGCCATCGAGCCATAGGCCCAGCCGACCCTCATGCCGCCGAGGGCATGGATTTTGGAGAAAGTATGCGTGACCACGACATTGGGCGTGGTCGCGGCGAGGCCCAGGCCGTCGGTATAGTCGCTTTCGGTCATGTATTCGGCATAGGCAGCGTCGAGCACCAAAAGAACTTCGCGCGGCAATCCGGCGTGCAGGCGCATCAGGTCGGACTCGCTGATATAGCTGCCGGTCGGGTTGTTGGGGTTGGCGATATAAACGATACGCGTGCGGGGCGTGACCGCGGCGAGCATGGCGTCGACATCGAGCGTGAGGTTCTTTTCAGGCACGGCCACGCCGGTCGCGCCGACCGCCTTGGCCACGATGGAATACATCGCGAAGCCGTACTGGCTGTAGATGATTTCGTCGCCCTCTCCGGCATAGGCGCGCGCCAGCAGGATGATGAGGTCGTCCGATCCCGCGCCGCAGATGATCCGGTCCGCCTCTATGCTATAGGCCGCCGCGATAGCCGTGCGCAGTTCGGCATAGGTCAGGTCGGGATAGCGGTGCAGATAGGTCGACGCCGAATGATAGGCGGTGATCGCCTTCACGTTCGGGCCGAACGCGCCTTCGTTGAAGGACAGGCGAATGAGATTACTGTTGGGCGAAAAAGGATCGCCGGCGCGGTAATGCGCCAGGGATTCAATGTGTGGTTTCGGTTTGGGCTGGATCATGGCGCTATGAAACGGTCTGGGGTTAGGGCAATGCCACCGGTACGGCATAGCCTCCAACATAGCGCACCTGGCCCACAAGCCGCAATGCATTGAAAAGCGAGGAATCCTTGTCAATCAGGTGACCCGCCGTCACCAGCCAGTACTTCCGTTCCTTGGCTGAAAACAAATGAACCGGCGGCGTTCCGGCTTTCTTGCAAGCCGCGCGAATGGCGGCGGCGCTGATGGCGGTTTTCGAGGTTAGCAGGATCAGCCCATGATCCTGCCCGGTCGGTTCCGGATCGAGACGGGCGACGGCCAGCGCGCCCTTGCGGCTGCCGCGCCAATTGCTGCGTTTGGCGTCGCGCTGGTCGAAAGGCAGACGGGCGAAAATCCGCAATTCGGGATGGCGGGCCAGTTTCGTCCACCATGGATCGCGTCCGCTATTTTCCGGCAGCGGCAGCACGGCGATTTTTGCTTTGCCTTTGGTCAAGGCCTCAAAAGATTTTGCCGTGGAGGCGCAGGGTATCATCGGCGTGAAGCTGCCGTAATAATCGCGCGCCATGTCCCAGAATTCATCCGTGGTCGCGACGTTCAGCCCGCCTTCCGTCAGCGTGAAGGCGCCGATCATCTCGCGCCATATTCTGGCGATGAGGCCGGGCGGGAGCTTGCCCTGGTCGCGTTCGAGCAAGGCGCGCATCATCGCCGCCTCGCGTCCGGGACGGATATAAAGATGCTGCTTGCCTTTGACGGCGGGCACCTTGGATATGATTTCGGCGCGAGCGACCAGGGCATCGTGCAGAATGTCGTCGATGGCGTCGATCTGCGCGCGGAGCTTCAGGAGGGCTGCGGGCGTCTTCATGAGATCAGCCTGCCATCGCCTTGTGCCGCAGCCAATGATCGGCCAGCACGCAGCCCATCATCGCCTCGCCGACCGGAACGGCGCGGATGCCGACGCAGGGATCGTGCCGCCCCTTGGTCTGAATCTCCGTGTCCTGGCCGTGGATATCGATGGTGCGGCGTGGCGTCAGAATCGAGCTCGTGGGCTTCACGGCAAAGCGCACGACGATGTCCTGGCCGGTGGAAATGCCGCCGAGAATGCCGCCCGCATGATTGCTGAGAAAAACCGGCTTGCCGTTTTCGCCCGCGCGCATTTCGTCGTTGGAGTTTTCGCCGGTCATCGCGGCGCTGGCGAAACCGTCGCCGATTTCCACCGCCTTGACCGCGTTGATCGTCATCATCGCTCGCGCGAGATCGCCGTCGAGCTTGTCATAGATCGGATCGCCTAGGCCGGCGGGAACATGGCTTGCGACGATTTCGATAATCGCGCCGGTGGATGATCCTTCCTTGCGGATGCGCTCGAGATTTTCCGCCCATCGTTCCGCCGCTTTGGCGTCGGGACAGAAAAAAGGATTGCGGTCGATTTCATTCCAATCCCAGTTGGCGCGGTCGATCTTGTCCGCGCCGACCTGAATCAAGGCGCCGCGAATGACGATGCCCGCGCCGAGGATTTTCCGCGCGATCGCGCCCGCCGCGACGCGGCAGGCGGTTTCGCGCGCCGAGCTGCGTCCGCCGCCGCGATAGTCGCGGATGCCGTATTTGGCCTGATAGGTGTAGTCGGCGTGGCCGGGGCGGAACTTATCTTTGATGTCGCCGTAATCCTTCGAGCGCGCGTCCTCGTTCTCGATCAGCAGGCTAATGGGTGTACCCGTCGTCGTATCCTCGAATACGCCGGACAGGATTTTCACCTGGTCAGGTTCCTGGCGCTGCGTGGTGAATTTCGACTGGCCCGGCTTGCGGCGGTCGAGATACTGCTGGATGTCTTCGGGTTTGAGCGGCAGCAGCGGCGGCGCGCCGTCCACCACCACGCCGATGGCGGGGCCGTGGCTTTCGCCCCAGGTGGTGAATCGGAAGATCGTGCCGAAGCTGTTACCGGCCATCGTTTATGCCGTGTGGTTCTGGCTTTCCGCCATGTTGCCGACCAGCTCGCGCAGCGCGGCGATTTCGTCCACCGCCACCATGCCGACGGCGTGATAGCCCGCGTCGACATGCATCACTTCGCCGGTCATGCCGCTGCCGAGATCGCTGAGCAGATAGAGCGCGGCATTGCCGACTTCCTGCTGCGTGACGTTCTTCTTCAGCGGCGCGTTGATCTCGTTCCATTTCAGGATATAGCGGAAATCGCCGATGCCGCTCGCGGCCAGCGTCTTGATCGGCCCCGCCGAGATGGCGTTGACGCGGATATTGTCCTTGCCGAGATCGACCGCGAGATAGCGGACGGATGCTTCCAGCGCGGCTTTGGCGACGCCCATCACGTTATAATGCGGCATGACGCGCTCGGCGCCGAGATAGGACAGCGTCAGGAGGCTGCCGCCGTTTTTCATCATCGGCAGCGCGCGCTGCGCCAGCGCGGTGAAAGAATAGCAGGAAATGTCCATGGTCTGCAGGAAATTGCCGCGCGTGGTATCGAGATAGCGCCCGTCAAGCTCCTTGCGGTCGGAAAAGGCCACCGCATGGACGATGAAATCGAGATTGTCCCAATGCTTGCCGAGTTCGGTGAACACGGCGTCGATGCTGGCCGCGTCGGTCACGTCGCAGGGCAGCAGGATATTGGAGCCGATCGACTGCGTCAGAGGCCCGACGCGCTTAAGCAGCGGCTCGCCCTGATAGGTGAAGGCCAGTTCCGCGCCGTGCGCGGCGGCGACGGAGGCGATTCCCCAGGCGATGGAGCGGTCGTTCGCGACGCCCATGACGAGGCCGCGCTTGCCTTTCATCAGATTGGAAACCAACGGGGAAACAGCAGGTATGTCGGACATGAGAAACCCTTAATATCAAAGCTGGATTCCTTGCAATATGAGTTGGCATGCAAGGGTGGCGGCTACTCTACACGATTGATTTGGCGGGTCAAATGGTCGGGCTTCAGGGGTTGAATGTGAATTTCCGGCATTCTCCGAAGGAATCGGAGCTCAGCATGGCTGTCTTAATACTGGGAGACGCCGAAATATATTTGACGAACCTATCTTCCCGATTAATGCCGAATGCATTGGTCGAAGTATAATATTTTTCGCCCTGGCTATCAGCAAGAACCAGGAAGCAAATCGGCCCCTGGCCGGAATCTATCGTCTTAATCCCATGTTTAGTGACGGCCATAACCTCAAGCACTTTGAAAGTTGTTCCCCGCGGAACATCGATAACTTTCATGTCTTGGCGTGTGAAATATTGCTTTCCGATTGAAGGGTTGCCGATATCTTCGGGACCGACAAGCTCATGGGAAATCTGGCCAAGAATAGACAGGCTCCCATATTCGCCCTTGCCCGGCGCGCCAATGGCCTGATAGGCCTTCCGCGTGGTCATAAGCATTCCTGAGGCCAACGCCTCCGGCACCGGCAAGATTTCTTCGGTATAAGTGCCATGCACAAGGCCATCAGTGCCCAGCATTGATAACCCGACTATTGCCATCACCCCGTCGATAGGGTTGCAGGCGCATAAGGACAGGGCGGCGAGCAATACGGCAAGATTTCTGACAGCCTTGGGCATCCGTCAGCTTTCCCACCCCAATTTGGCGCGGGGGTCATAGGCGTGCTTCTTGCTCCATTTTTCCACAATGTCGGCCAGCGCATGATCAGGCGGGTCGGGCAGCACGACTTTGAGCCTGACATACAAATCGCCCGATTCCTTGCCGCCATAGGCAGGAACGCCCTTGCCTTTAAGGCGCAGCAAGGTGCCGGTATTCGCGCCTTTATGGACTTTGACCGCCACCGTGCCGTCGAGCGTCGGCACCTTGATGCTGGCGCCAAGCAGGGCTTCGGAAAGGCTGACGGGCGCTTCGAGGTTGATGTCGCGATCCTTGCGGGTGAACCATGGATGCGGCGTGACGCTGATGTCGATGATGGCGTCGCCCGCGCCGCCGGGGCCGGGCTGGCCTAATCCTTTCAGGCGCAGCTTGGTTCCGTTTTCGGTTCCGGGCGGGACATTGACGTCGATGGTCTTTCCCGACGCCATGGTGACGCGCTGCTTGCCGCCGAGACAGCTTTCGATGAAGCCCACCGTCAGGGTATAGGTGGCGTCGCCGCCGCGCGGTTTGGTCTGCGCGCCGCCGCCCATGCCCGCGCCGCGCCGCTTGCTGCCGCCGAACAGATCGGCGAATAAATCTTCGCTGAAGCTGCCGAACGGATCGGTATTGCCAGAAGACGCTGAACTGTAATTATAGCTCCGTCCGCCGCCCCCATGCTGGCCGAACGGATCGCCACCGCCGCGCGCGAAGCCGCCGCGTTCGTTGCCCATGTCGTCGAGCTCGCCCCGGTCGAATTTGGCGCGTTTGACCGGGTCGGATACGAGATCGTAGGCGGCGGTGATTTCCTTGAATTTATGCTCGATATCCTTGCGTCCCGGATTGACATCGGGATGCAGCTTCTTCGCCAGCTTGCGATAGGCGCTTTTGAGCTCATCCGCGGTTGCGGATTTGGTAACGCCGAGGATTTGATAAGGGTTGGCCATTCAGATGTCGAGAACCGGTGTCAGATATCGGGAGATTCTATCCGATAGAGCGCGCTCTATCAATGCAGAACCTCCGGCATCCGGCGCCGGCCTCGGCTGTCTGGTTACTTGACGACTTGCCAGGAGCCGTCGGGCTGTTGGCAAGCCTGGCCGTAGGCGGCCTGCTTCTTGCCGCCGACCGTGACCGTGGTCTGATATTCGCGGCAATAAGCGCCGGTCGAAGCGTCGTGCCCGTCACGAGTCGGAACGATGGTGCCGGAATTGCCGTTCTGAGGATTGCTCCAGACGATTTGCTGTCCGACGGGGGCCGAATAGGCTTGGCTTTGGGCTCTGCCCATATAGGTCTGGTCGGCGCGGTCGAGCGAAACGCCGATCGAATTGCCGGCCCAGCCGCCCAGAAGGACGCCCGCTACCGTGGCGATGGTCTTGCCGGAGCCGCCGCCGAACTGGTTGCCGAGCAAGCCGCCGAGCGCCGCGCCGCCGACCGTGCCGACGCCTTCTTTGGTGCCGACGCTGCTGAGGCTGTCGGTCTGGCAGGCCGATAGGGCCAGCATGAGGCCGAAAAGCGGGGCCAGGAGAATTTTGCGTGTCATGACTTTTCCTCGCATGATGATGATTGGACAGAAACAGGCCTGCCGTGCAGAATCGATACTGGACCTTAGCGTAATTCCTAAATTTGGCGCAACTATGGCGAAGGCCGGGTAGCAAATGACAGAGGATGCAAGACATAAGGCGGACGATTTCGGGCCGCCGGGCGATCCTTTCGGGCTTTTCAGGCAATGGTATGAAGATGCCGTTAAAGCCGAGCCGAACGATCCGAACGCGGCGGCTCTTGCTACCGTCGGCGCGGACGGCATGCCCGCCGTGCGCATGGTGCTGGTCAAGGATTTCAGCGAACGCGGCTTTACCTTCTTCACCAATTACGCGAGCCGCAAGGCCGATCATCTCGGCGAGCATCCTCAGGCGGCTTTATGCATGCACTGGAAATCGCTGTCGCGGCAAATTCGCATCGAAGGCGATGTCGTTGCCGCCACGGAAGCGGAAAGCGACGCCTATTTCGCGAGCCGGACTCGCGACAGCCGATTGAGCGCCTGGGCATCGCTGCAATCGCGGCCGCTGGCGCACCGGGACGAGCTTGAGGCGCGCGTCGCCTCGTTCGCCGCCAGATTTCCCGGCGAGGTGCCGCGCCCTCCTCATTGGGGCGGTTTCCTGCTGCGCCCCCGCATGATCGAGTTTTGGAGTCTCCGTCCGCATCGCCTTCACGACCGTCTTGCCTATACGCGCCAGGCGGACGGAAGCTGGACGGCGATGCGGCTTTACCCATAATCGGAAAACGGATGACGGAAGAACAGGACAACGGACGGCTTCGGCGCTGGGCAACCCATGCCAGCATAAGCGTGGCGGTCATTTTGATCGCCGCCAAGCTTACGGCCTATATTCTCACCAACTCGGTGGCGGTGCTGTCGTCGCTCATCGACTCCACGGTCGATCTGCTGGCGTCGCTGGTGACATTCTGGGGCGTCGCCAGCGCCTTGCGCCCGCCCGACCGCAAGCATCGCTACGGTTACGGCAAGGCGGAGCCTTTAGCGGCATTGGCGCAGGCGGCCTTCATTACCGGCTCGTCGGTGCTGCTGGGATATGAATCCCTGCATCGCCTTCTGGAACCCAGCGTTCCCACGGATCTCCCGGTTGGATACGGCGTCATGGCGCTGGCGATCCTGCTGACGCTGCTGCTGGTTTTGTTCCAGAATTTCGTGGTGCGCCGCACGGGCTCGATGGCGATCAGCGCCGACCGGATGCATTATCGCGGCGATCTGCTCACCAATGTCGCGGTTATCGTGGCGCTCATTCTCGGCGACGTGACGGGCAGCGGGCTGTTCGATCCGGCTTTCGCGTTGCTGATCGCCGCGATCCTGATCGGCGGCGCGGCGAGAATCGCCCGCGCCGCTTTATCGGTTCTGCTCGACCGCGAACTTCCCGAAAGCGAGCGGACGCAGCTAAGCGCGCTGGTGCGCGGCCATCCGCAGGTGCGCGGAATGCATGATCTGCGCACCCGCAGCGACGGCGACAGGAAATTCATCGAGTTCCATCTGGAGCTGGATGGCAGTTTGACTTTGACCGCCGCGCATGACATCGCCGACGCCATCGAGCGGCAGCTACGCTCCTCTTTTCCGGGGGCGGAAATCTTGATCCATCAGGAACCGGCGGGCCTCGACGATGAGCGGCTAGATAAGCGGGTGGAAAACTCGAAGTAGCCATGGCCGCGCATATTGGCTATGTGACTTCAGGGACAATGAGTGAATCGGAATGCTTCTCGGCTGGCTGAACTTTATCGGATTATGCGCGCTCGCGGCGGCCTGGACGGCGCGGCGCGAGAAAGCGCAGCAGATACCGCGCTGCGAACAGCCGCTTGTCTGGTTCGTATTCATATGGTTCGCCCTGATCCTGACCGGCCACGTCCTCACCATTTTCGGCGAGCTTAACAATCCGGTTCTCTATTGCGGCGTCTCGCTGCTTATGCTTTCCGGCGCGATGTGGAGCTTTGCGCGGCTTGCTCCGGTGAACAGCGTGCCGCGCCCGGTCTGGGACGCGCCCGCTCTTCCTTTTTATAGCTTCGGCAATCCGAAAACCGAAAAATATCTCGGGCGCGCCCTGCTTGCGCTGCTTGCCGTCGCGGCCGCATGCAGCTTGATTTTGGTGCTGCATAATTACGCTGGCAACGCGGATTCCGTATCCTACCGGCTGCCGCGCGCCTTCTGGTATGTCAGCCATGGCGGCTTCCTGCATCCTTTCGATGCCTTCGACCGGCGCACGATATTCTATCCGCTGAACGGCACGGCGCTTTATGTGCCGCTGGTGGTGTATGGCCTGCCGGGCACGTTCCATAACGCGCCGACCTATATCGCCTGGCTTGCCATCGCGCTGGTCTGTTACCGGTTCGCGCGGACGCTCGGCGCGGGACGGACGATCGCGCTGCTGGCGACCGCGCTCGCCGCGCTGACGCCCAATGTCCTGGTGCAGGCCGCCGCGACGAATGACGAGATTCTGGCGGGCGGCGCTTTGCTGCTGGCGGTTTATTTCCTGTTCCGCTGGCTGCAGGCGGATCAGAATATCTATCTGCTGCTCGGCGTATGCGCGGCCGGCATCGGCATAGGCACCAAGCTGCATGTGGTGTTTTACCTACCGGTGCTCGCGGTGGCGCTGGCCATGATGATCTATGGCGCATGGCGGCATCCCCAAACCGCGAAACGCATAGGGCGGTGTGCCGGCTGGAGGGGAGCGGCGGCGTCCCTTGCTTTGCTTGCCGTCACGATCCTGCCGTTTCTCGTCTATAATAAGATTTCGTCGGGAAAGTTTTATTTCGCCGATGAATTCGCCGACGCATTTTTCAATACTCGCGGCAAGCTGCATGTCGCGCTGCAGAATACGCTGATTTATTTCGCGCAGATGTTCGTGGCCCCGGTCGCCGATCTCTATGGCGCGCCGGACGGCGACGACCGCTTCGCGTTTCATAACGCGCTCAATGATTTTTTCCGGCCTCTGATCCAGCCGTTTCTCAGCGCCGACCGCGCCGATTACCATCTGCAATATAAATTCACCGGGGTCACTTTGCCGGTATCGCCGGCCTATCTGGAATACAGCCTGTGGGCGGGGTTCATATATCTGATCGCGCCATTCGCCTGGATTCAAATCGCCTGGACGAAAGCGCTGCCCTGGCGCGGCTGGTGGATGCTGCTGGCGCTGTCGCCTTTCATCTGGATGCTGACATGGTGCGCCAGCACGCTCTATATGGAGGGCACGCCGACCTATCTGGCGTATTACCTGATCGTCGCCGCGCCGGCGCTGGCCTTCGCTTTTCTGAAAATCGACCGGGCATGGCTCAATCGCCTGCGGTGGGCTGTGGCCGGTTTCGTGCTTGTCACCCACATCGTCATCGACGCGAATACCTATCTGTATAATGAATTCCGCAATGTTCCCCGGTTGATGACCTCGGCCCGGCTGCCTTACGATTGGGAGTTGATGGAGCAGAGCGTCATCGGCGAACTCGAAGCCGCCAAGAAAATCCGCATCGTCTTCACGCGCTGGGGTCTGTCCTATTTCGGCTTCATGCACCACAATCCGCATGCCTTCTATTACGGCCCGCACGAGGCGGTGCCCGATCCGGAGCAGACGCTCGTCGTCTATGCCGCGCCGGGAGCCCAGCACTGGGGCTTCGCGCCGGTCTATGTGCCGCACAAGCCGACGTCCGGTTTGAGCTTCATAGGCAAAATGCGCGGATGGAGCAATGAAGGCGTCTTCGCGCTTGGCAACGGCGTCGAGCGGCGATGGCCCGACCGTAACCGCTATCTGCTGTTCTTCGTCAAGGCATCCGTAGGCGAGGGCAAGCTCTTCGTCGATTTCTCCGAAACCTTGCCCGGCCTTAACGCCGATGACCGCCTCGAATTCCGCTATGAAATCATCGATCGCGGCCAGACGCTCGCCAGCCGCGATTGGGACAGAAGCCCCGTTTGGCGCATCTCCGTGCCCGATTCATATCACGGCATGGATTACATGGTGAGAATTGCCGTGCGCGTGCCCGGCCATGCGGAGCCTGACGTGACGTACGACCTCGACCTCGGCGGCGTTCGCGAATGGACGGCGGACATGATCGGCGCGCGGCCTTAGAGTCTGACAAGATTCTGAACAGACTCTTAGCTAATCGCTTCGCGACAGCATCGGGCCGAGCGCCCGTCCCGCGAGGATATGAATATGGAAGTGCGGCACTTCCTGGTGCGCGTTCGCGCCGTTGTTGGCGATCAGCCGCCAGCCTTCCGCCGCCGCGCCGGATTCCTTGGCCACAAAGCCGACCGCGCGCCAGAATCCCTCGATCTCGGCTGTGGTAGCATTCGCGCTGAAATCGTCCAGCGTCACATAAGGCCCTTTGGGAATGACCAGCACATGGATAGGCGCTTTGGGATGAATGTCATGAAACGCCAGCGCATGGTCGTTTTCATGGATTTTTTTGCACGGAATTTCCCCGCGCAGGATTTTGGCGAAGATGTTGTTCGGATCGTAGGTCATGGGGCTTCCGGAAATGATTGCGGAAGCACGACTATAATCCATCCGTCAAAAAACAAAACCCTGGCAAAAACAAAACCCCGGAGCCGCGTACATCCGGCGGCTCCGGGGGCGATTTCCCTTAAGGCCATGATTGATGGCTGGGAAATTTCTATGGGAGTTTATTGGGTGATTTTCCAGCTTCCGTCGGGCTGCAGGCATGCCGTGCCGTAAGTTTCCCGCACCTGGCCGCCGACGACCGCGCGCTGGGTATATTCGCGGCAGTAATCGGCCGACTGCTGATTGACCTCGAGGTAGGAAGGCTGCGGCGCATAAACTTGCTGCGGCGCGTAAACCTGCTGCACCTCCAGCGCGCGATAGCCGCGATGCCTGTGGCCACGCCCGCCATAATAGGTGGATGTATACACCACATTCACCGGAGCCGCGGGCTGCGCGACATAGTTGGGAGTGTAGCCGCTGTTATAATAGACTGTCTGCTGCGGCTGATAATAAGTCCGCTGAACGCCGCCGCTTCCATTGCCGTCCCATGTTCTGTCGACATGATGGCCGATGACGCCGCCGGCGATCACACCCACGGCGGTCGCGACGCTTTTGCCGGTGCCGTGGCCGATCTGGTTGCCGACAAGGCCGCCCAGCCCGGCGCCGACAAGGGTGCCGACATCGAGAATTCCGTCCGCCCTGGCTGGAGCGGGCGCGGCCATCACTGCCGCAGCGACCAGTCCCAAAACAGCAAAACGGCGTATCATTGTCATCTCCTTAGGTTAAGCGGTGAAAATCACCCGCGAAAATCAGGGTAGGGCCGGGGTGTGGCAAGATCATGGCGGCGGCGCGGCAATAATTCGGCAAAACGCCCGGATTTGCCGATTTCCTCTATTTGGCCTAAGCTAGAGGGTAACTTATTGATTTTGCTGAAGAGAAACATATGAATATCGAGAATATGACCTTGCTGGCGGAGGCGGGCATCGCCATCGGTGTGCTGATCGGCGCGGGAACAACCATGCCGATGCTGCTCGAATTTCTATTCGAGCGCTCGAAGCGCAAGGAGCGGATCGCCCTCAGTCTGGAAGAATTGGAAGTCAAGGATATCCGCGCGCCACTGGCCGGCTGCGACGATTTGCTGCAAGATATCGCCGATCTGATCGACCGCGCCAGGCATCCCGGCCCCTATAGCAAGCTGAGGGTCGGCAATGAAATCCTGATTATCGGCCCGCCGCTGTCGGGCAAGAAAACGCTCGCCAAGCGGATCGCCATCGATGCGGCGATGAACCGCTTGTTGATCGTTCATAATCCCCGCAACGGCGACGCGCTGGCTGCCGCCAAGCGGATCATCCAGAAAAAAGGCCATGACAAGATCATGCTGCTGCTGCCGCGCCTCGATCTGATCGACCCGAAGGAAGACGAGGAGTTGCTCACCGAGCTCGACGCGCTGATCGAAACCGCGACCGGACGCGCCAATGTCCTGGTCGTCGGCACCGCCATCCATTACGAACACGGCAACGAGATCGACAATCTGTTCGGCACCGTGCTGCCGATGCCGGGAACGCCGGTCGCGACGCCGAAGTCGCTGCAGCGAAGCGAGGAGGTCAAGCATATGCTCGACGCCGTCGCGCGGCATTATCTCGGCCAGGCGCTCAAGGAAGGCGATCAATTGCAGGATATGACCGAAACGGATTTCATCGCGCGCGTTCTCGACGCCGTAACCAACCCGGCGGAAATCGAAGACATCACGGCCTTATGCCAGACGGCGGCGCTGTATCGCCAGCGCACCAGGCAGACGCCGACGCGCGTCATCACGCCCGGCATTCTCGAAAAAGTCATCAAGCGCGTGGTGATTACGGAGATATAGAGCGATCAGGCATCGCGAAGGGCGATAGCGCTGGGATTGTAGGCCAGGGACAGGCCGTGGCCATATTCGATGCCGGGGATGGTCTGCGCAATGGCTTCGATGGTGGACGGAGCCTGGAAATGGTCGGGCTTGGTGGCGGGATCGGGTATATAAAGCAGCGCTCGATATGCTTGGCCCTGATAATGAATATGCGCGGCGCTCATGAAAAAATTCTCGGCGGGAAAAATATCCGTCCAGGCTACGTTCTTGAAGAAATATTCAGGCTTCAGAATATCATAGGTCATCGGCGCGATGGAAAGATTGAGCGTGCCGCTGACATAATCGCCGCCGAAATATTCGTCGAAATCCAGCCCGAGCGCCTTGAAGAAAGGCTGCTGCATTTTGATAGTGCCCTGCGGAAAGCGCCGGTCATTCGACGACCGCCCCGACGCGACGCCATGGCCTTGCAGCAGAATGGCAGGAATGGCTTTCATGATTCAATATAACCGCTGGCGGGCGCAAGCCGTTTCATGGGATCAGGCTCGGTAAAGACCACCTTGAGGGGAGGCCCGGAACCGCCGCCAGCACGGGCTCGAGAAGAGGCGCTTGCCGGCGCAAAATACTCTCGGCGGTATAGAGACGCGAGAAAATATTGCGCGTCGCATGATCCGGCGACTCCCACAAATCATGCAGATAGGCTTTATCGATCAGGCCGGTTCCCGTGAGCACGGCGCCGGGCTCGAACAGAATTCGCGCGCGCTCTTCAAAGGCGGCGGAGCGCCACATCTCTGCGGGGATTGGGAAGCCCTGCTTCTTGCGGGCGCCAATAACGGCGGGCACGAGGTTTCTCAAGGCGTGCTTGTATATGCCTTTTTCCTCCCCATGGCGCTGTTTGAGCGCGGGGTCGAAATCGAAAGCGCGGGCGACAAGTCCGGTATCGGCAAGCGGCGCGCGGGCTTCGACGCTATGGCGCATGCTGATGAGATCCATTTGCCGGAACTCATAAACATTCAGCCTGCCATGGAAATGAACCAGCTGCACCGCTTGCAGCGGATCGTCGATCTGCCCTTCATATAACGAGAGCGTATCCCGGTATTTTCCGGTCGCGATTTTCCTGGAATCGTGGTTTGGCATCAGGCGGCTGAGATCGGTATCGCCCGTCCAGCGGAAGCTGTCGAAATATTGCTCGGGTAAGCCGCTCAATGGGATCCCGGCAAGCTTCTTGCCGTAGGAATAGCCGTCGAACAGCTCGTCCGGCCCGCTGCCGCTGAAAACCACCTTCGCCTGCCGCCCGGCATGCTCGAACAGCTTGATGAGGCAAGGCGCTTCCTGCGATCCCATGGGCTCTCCGGCTATGGACGCCCATTTGTCGAGATAATTGCAATAATCGGCGGCGGTTAGCGTGATTTCCTCATGGCGCGTATGATATTGGCTGGCCAGCATGCGCGAATATTCAAATTCGTCGAACACGCTGCCGGCCTCTTTAAGAATGGAACCTGCGGGCTGGAAGCCGATCGAGAAGGTTTGGAGGGCGAGGCCATGGCGACGCGCTTCCGCCAGGACCGCCGTTGAATCGATGCCGCCGCTTAAAAGCAGCGCATAGGGCACCTCGAGATCGAAAGTGCGGCGGCAGCCTTGCGTGACGGCATGTGCGATGTCGTCGCCTATCCGGTCGGCATCGTGCCGGGCCTGATCGCCGACAGGCACTTTATAGAAGCGTTCCGTCTTCTGCCCTTCCGGCGAAATCGTCAGGCAGGTGCCGGATTCGAGTTTGCGGATCTGCCGGATATGGGTCTGGCTGCCGAGAATGAAGCGGTGGGCCACGAATTCGGAAAGCCCGTCAAGATCCCAATCCTTGTGGCGGAAGGGGCTGGCGATCAGCGGATCGATTTCGGAAGCAAAGACAATGGCGTCCTTGTCTTCATATATATAAGCGGTCTTCTGGCCGGTAGGGTCGCAGGCAATCAGGCTGGTATCCGCCCGCGCGTCATGAATGCAGAACGCGTACATGCCTTCAAGCCGGTCGAGACATCCTTTCCCCCATTTCCGATAGGCGGCCAGCAGAACTTCGGTATCGGATTGCGTGCGGAATGGATAATCCTGGAGTTCGCGGCGCAATTCCCGGTGGTTGTAAATCTCGCCGTTGAAAACGATCGTGAGATTGCCGTCGGCGGACGTCATCGGCATGTCGGCCTGCGGATTGAAAGCGTCGGTAATACGCAGTCGGTTGCTGCCCAGCATCACGCGCTCGGAGCAGCGCTTGACGCCGCGCGCGTCGGGGCCGCGATGATGCATGCCGTCAAGAAGCCGGGCGATTTCCGGACCGGCTTCGGCATTCAGCGATGCGTCTTTGGCAATCAGGCCGGCAATCGAACACATGGCGGATCAAATATCTTTAATGAGTGGGGTTCCCGCAAGGTATAGCCCCCGGTTCGCGAAAGTAAAAATGAAAAGCCCCGTTAACCTTAATGCGCAATGGCCGTTGTTTGATCCGGCGCAGGGACTGCCATACCGCCTTCGGCCACGACAAGCCGGTTGGTGGCGGTTTCGATAGCGTCTTGCAGTTGCCGCATCATTTCCGCGCGGGGCAGGCCGGGCGGGATGACGGGCAGGAATTCAATCGTGACCGTTCCGGTGCGCTTGAGCTTTCCGCCCCGGCTCCAGTAAATTCCGGAATTGAGCGCCACCGGCAGCACCGGCGCGCCAAGCGCCTGGTAGAGCGCCGCCACGCCCGTCTTATAGGGTTTCCATTCTCCCGGTTCCAGCCGGGTGCCTTGCGGAAAAATCATCAGGTCGCGCCCGTCCTTGATGACGCCGCGCGCGGCGTGGATCATTTTCCGCATGGCTTTCGCGCCCGCGCCGCGATCGACCGGCACATTGCCGTATTTCCATGCATACCAGCCCCATAGCGGCAGCCACATCAATTCGCGTTTCAGCACGATGGCGGGCGATTTGCCGAGTCGCGGCAGGATCATCGTCTCCCACGGCGCGAGATGCTTGGCCGCGATGATGCATGGAGCCGCGGGCAGGTTCTCTTGTCCCAGAACGCGGAAACTCACGCCCGCGACGGCGCGCATCAAAAACGATATGCCGCCGAGATATATGCCCACCAGCGCGAACAGGCATCGGCGCGGCAGCAGGAGAACCCACAGGAAGACGATCGCCAGAATGAAATTCCACAGGAAAAATAATATTTGAAAACACAGATTGCGGCAGAAAATCATTTGAGTACGCCATAGACGATGGTGCGGGCCATGGTTACGATCAGCTTGTTATACTCGGTCATCAGCAGACGCGCCGTGCCGCCGCGCGCCCACCAGCCGTCGAGCTGCACGCGGACGGGGGCGACGGGATGGGGAATGATCCTGACTCCGGAATCCAGCATCCGGAATTCGAGCAGGCTGCGCAGCATGTGATAGTGGGCGGTGACGAGCCGCATCGAGCGGTAGTTCTCCCGCCGCAGCCATTGCAGCGTTTCCTCGGCATTGCCAATGGTGTCGTCCGCCCGGTAGCCCAGGATCACGCAGCAGGATTTTTGTTCGGGGGCGAGCGCGCTGTCATTGAGAATCTTGTCCGGCTCCACGCCGGGCGCGACGCCGGAGATAAATAATTTTTTGCCAAGGCCGCGCCGCAGCAGATCGACGCCCGTGGCGACGCGCTCGCTGCCGCCGGTCAGCACGACGATGGCGTCCACCGCTTCGCCGCCGTCCGTTTCGTGCATGGCGTCCACATAGCCGACGAAGACGACAAGGCCGGTGAGCCATATGACGCCCAGAACGGCGATCAAAATCAGCGCGCGCTTGATCATGGCATCGCCAGCAAAATCCGGCGCGTCGCGCTATGCGCGCCAAGCCATGCGAACATCACCGCCATCAGCGGCAGCAGCGCGGCGAGAATGGCGTTTCCGGCCCAGAATGTCGTCATGGTTCCGGACGAATTCGCGAATTGCAATTCCCGCATCGAGGCGGCGAGGGCGGCGGCGGCCAAAACGCAAGCGGCAAGCCCGAGCAAGCTGGCCGGCCAGACCAGCCGCCAGGCATACAGCCGCATCTGGCGGCAGATATGCGCGTCCGGCGCGCCGATGACATGCAGCAGTTCGACAATCGGCTTATGCACGGCAAGGCCCGCGCGGCATGCGAACATCACGGTTCCGCCCAGCGCCGCGAGCAGGGCGAGGACGATGGCGAACAGCAGCGCGGCGGCGCGCTCCACCATCGCGGCCAGGCGCTCGACCCAAAGCCGGTGATCATTGACGCCGGCCTCGGGATATTTCTTCGCGAGCAGCGCGGCAAGATCGGCGGACGCCGCGCTATCCTGCACCCGCACGTCGATCAATTGCGGCAGCGGCAAGGCTTCGAGGGACGCATCCTTGCCGAGCCAGGGCCGCAGCAATTGCGTCATCTGCGCTTGCGTCAGGGGCGCGGCCGACATGACGCCGGGCGCCGAGGCGATATCTTTCAGCAAGGCGGCCGCGCGCGCCGGATCGGGCTTGCCGTTATCGGCGGGCGGAAGCTCGACCGTAAGCTGGCCGCTGAGTCCGCGGTCGAATTCGGCGGCGGCCATTGTCAGTGTCCAGGCGGCCATAAGGCCGGTTCCGGCGACGAATACGATCACGGCGATCATAAGCCGCAGCGGCCAGGTGAAAGGATCGCGGATCAGGGCGCGGTCAAGCTGCACGCTCATTCGGCGGCCTCGCGTAAGGTCGGATGCAGCTTGCCGCCGCGAATGTGAAGACTGGGAAAGCCGTAATGCTTCACCAAAGTCCTGTCATGCGTGGCGAGGATGACGGTCGTGCCCATTTTGTTCAGTTCGACGAATAAAGCCATGACCCGTTCGGCGCTGGCTTCGTCGATATTGCCGGTCGGCTCGTCGGCGAACAGGAGTCCCGGGCGGTTGATGACCGCCCGCGCGATGGCGACGCGCTGCTGCTGGCCGCCTGAAAGCGCGGCGGGATAGGCGTCCGCCTGTTCGCCGATGCCTGACCAGGCAAGAAGCTCGCGCGCGTGGTTTGCCGCGTCCTTGGGCTTCGCTCCGGCAAGGAGCAGGGGCAGCGCCACATTCTCCGCCGCCGTGAGATGCGGGATCAGGCGGAAATCCTGGAACACGACGCCGATGCGCCGCCGCTGCCGCGCCCATTCGCCGCGCGGCAATTCGCTCATATCCTGCCCGTATAACGCCAGGCCTCCGGAGGTCGGGCGTTCGGCGAGATAGCATAGGCGCAATAGGGACGATTTCCCCGCGCCCGAAGGGCCGGTCAGAAAATGAAAACTGCCTGCCGGAAAGGCGCAGCTGATCCCATGCAGCACTTCGGTGCCGGACGGATAACGCAGGCCGATATCGGTAAGTTCGAGGACGTTCTTGGACATCCTGATACCATAGCGATGATTTATGATAGGCAAAAGCATCATTACTCGGGTACGGCTTGCGTTAAACCTCCGCCGTTCCTATATATGGTCATCGCAACTCAAGGGTGGGCAGGCTGCAGGGCGGCGCGACCGGCACAGAGCTTGAGATTTCGGAGCGCGGCCTGCCAACCCTTGAACTGCGATAGATAAATCCTTATGATTCAAACCTGTCCTTCATGCGGCACGCGTTTTTCCGTTCCCGACAGCGCTTTTGCGGGCGGGCCGCGTCAGGTGCGATGCGCCAAATGCGGCCATGTCTGGCTGGCCGGCGCCGAGGGCGAAGCGGGCATCGGGGATTCTTTCGAGAATTCCTTCGAGGTTTCCGCGCCTGCCGCTTTCGAGCCGCCGCCGATTCCCATGCCGCCGCCGGAGGAGGATATGCCTCTGCGTTTCGGGTCCGCGTTGCCGTCTCTGCCGCCTTTGCCCCGGTTGACGCGGGGGCAATCTTTGATCACTTGCGGGGCGCTCACGGTCGCCATTCTCCTGATCTTGATCGTGGCGCGCCACCCGCTGGTGGCCAGAGTGCCCGCGCTTGCGCATGCCTATGCCGCCATAGGGCTGATCAACGATCTGGCCGGGCTCGAGCTTGACTTGCAATTGACCCGGGCGGAAAAATGCCTTGTTTCCGGACGCGACATGCTATGCATCGAGGGCGTTATAGTGAATAAGAGTTCTCGTCCGCTGCCCTCCTTGCCGATCTTCGTGACGGCGCTCGATACCGCCGGCAAGCCGTTTACCGATCCCGGCGGCAAGCCAATCCTGGCCTGGACGATCGCGCCGGAGTCAGGCAAGCTGTTGCCGGGCGAAACAAAAGGATTCAGCCTGACGGTTCCTTATCCCGACCAGATGATCGCCGATTTCGACTATGGATTTACCGATGACTCCCAATAAACCTGCCGGCCCTTCCGTCCTGGTGGCCGAAGATAATCCTTCGGTGCGCGAGTTCGTCGTGCGCTCTCTTGCCGGCGCGGGCTATCAAGTGACGCAGGTGGCGGACGGCCAGCAGGCGCTGGACGTTCTCGCGCGGGAAAAATTCGCCATTCTGGTTACGGATATCGTCATGCCGAACGTGGACGGCATCGCGCTGGCCCTCAAGGCCGTCCGGCTGTTTCCCGACCTGCGCATCGTCATGATTTCCGGCTACGCCCAGGAGCGCATGCGGGCGCATAACCTCGACGCGCTGGTCCATCGCGTGATCGCCAAGCCGTTTTCGATGGAAGAGATTTGCGCGGCGGTCAAGGACGCCCTCGCCATGCCTGCCGGGGCGGTCTAGGGCTGAAAGTATTTTTCATATTGATTATAGGGGCGGGGATAAAGTAAAAGCCCTAAGTGCGGTTTTGCCGCGACGCAGCATTTTTTATCGAAAACCAAATTTGAGGATCAAAATCAATGATTAAACCTGTTCGCAAAGCCGTATTTCCCGTTGCCGGTCTCGGCACCCGCTTTCTTCCCGCCACCAAGGTCGTACCGAAGGAAATGCTGACGCTGGTCGACCGCCCGCTGATCCAGCATGCGGTCGATGAAGCCCGCGCCGCCGGAATCGAGCAGTTCATTTTCGTAACCAGCAAGGGGAAAGGCGCGCTCGAGGATCATTTCGACAGCCATAATGATTTGAAGCGCACGCTTGAAGCGCGGGGCAACAAGAAGGCCGAACTGGCTCTCCTCGAAACCGCGGAGATCGAGACGGGGCAGTTGCTGGTGACGCGTCAGCGCGAGCCGCTGGGCCTCGGCCATGCGGTCTGGTGCGCGCGCCATTTAATCGGCGATGAGCCGTTCGCCATCCTGCTTCCTGACGATGTCGTGCTGGCGGATCGTCCGTGTCTGGCGCAGATGATCGAGAGCTACAACACGCTCGGCGGCAATGTCGTCGGCGTGGTCGACGTGCCGCGCGAGCATACCAGCCGCTACGGCATTCTCGATGTCGAGAAGGACGACGGCAAGATCGCTTCGATCAAGGGACTGGTCGAGAAGCCTGCTCCGGAAGCCGCGCCCTCGACCTTATCCGTTATCGGCCGCTATATCCTTCAGCCGGAAGTGTTCACCTATCTCGACGAGCGCAAAACCGGCGCGGGCGGAGAAATCCAGCTCACCGACAGCATGGCCAGGCTGATCGGCAAGCAGCCGTTCCACGGCCTGCGGTTCGAAGGCACGCGCTATGACTGCGGCGACAAAATCGGCTTTATCGAGGCCAATGTCGCTTTTGCCCTTGCCCACCCCGCCATGGGCGGCAAGGTGCGCGAGGCGCTCAGTAAAATCCTGGCGTAAAGCCGCTTGCTCAAGTCCGTGATTCGGTGCTTAATCCTGCCACAATTCCCGCTTAAACGGGTCTTTCCGGCTGTTTTAAACTCGAAAGGACGAACAATGACCAAGAAACTTCACATGGCGACGCTGGCCTTGGCGCTCGCCGCGCTGGCGCTGCCCGTTCATGCTCAGGACGCTGCCGCAGGCGCGGATCCGGTCGTGGGCAAAATCGCCGGCAAGCCGATTTTGCGCTCGGAAGTGATAACGGAAATTCAGCGCCTCGGCCCTCAAGCCGCGCAAGTGCCGCCGCAGATGGTTTTCCCGCAGGTGCTCGATCGCATCATCGTCACGAAAGTCGTGTCGGCGGCGGGTTACGCCAAGGGCGTGCAGGACAGCGCCGAGGTCAAAGACCAAATGAAGCGCGCCGAACGCGAAATCGTGGCGCAGGCCTATATCCGTCAGGCCGTCGAGCCGATGATCACCGAAGAGAAGATCAAGGCGCGCTATGACGAGCTCGTCAAAGCCTTCAAGCCCGTCGATGAAATGCGGGCGCGCCATATCCTGGTGAAGACCGAAAGCGAAGCCAACGCGGTCCTTAAGGAAATCAAGGGCGGCGGCGACTTCGCCAAGATCGCCATGGACAAGTCCGTCGATGACGGCTCGAAGAAGCAAGGCGGCGATCTCGGTTACTTCACGAAGGCCGACATGGTGAAGCCTTTCGCCGAAGCGGCGTTCGCCATGAAGCCGGGCCAGGTCAGCGACAAGCCGGTCAAGACCGATTTCGGCTGGCATGTCATCAAGGTGGAAGACAAGCGCCAATCCTCGCCGCCGCCGATCGACACCGTCCGCAACCAGATCAAGAATCAATTGGGCCAGGAACTCACCGCCAAAGTGGTGCAGGACATGGTCAAGGACGCGAAGGTCGAACGCTTCAATTTCGACGGCACGCCGATGCCGCCGCCGTCCGACGCGGTTGCCAAGAAGCAGTAAATTCTTGAAGTCTAAAATATGCATGGGGGCGGCTGGCGACAGCCGCCCTTTTTCTTGGGAGCGATCATGACCTGCATCGATGTCACCATGCCGCTCGTCACCGCCGCGCGGCCTGTCTTGCTGGTCGCCGCCGCCGTGCTGATCGATGCGGACGGCAAGCTGCTGCTGACTTGCCGTCCGCCGGGAAAGAAATTCGCGGGCCTGTGGGAATTTCCCGGCGGCAAGGTCGATGCGGGCGAAGCGCCCGAGCAAGCGCTGGTGCGCGAGCTGCGCGAGGAACTTGGCATCGCGACATCGCCGGGATGCTTCACGCCGCTGACTTTCGCGAGCCACGGCTATGACGATTTTCATCTGCTGATGCCGCTTTATGGCTGCCGCGTATGGCAGGGAACGCCGGAGCCTCGCGAAGGGCAGGGGCTGGCCTGGGTGACGAAGCAGGAACTAAGGGATTACGATCTGCTTCCGGCGGATAAGCCGCTTGTGCCGCTGCTGCATGATTTACTGTGACGGCGACAATTTCATGTTGACAAGCGCCCCGCGCATTCTGTTATGCTTGCGGCATGAAATTCGTCCAACTCGCCTGTCTCTGTTGTTGCCGCTGATTATTTAGTCTTCAGCCCCGGCAACCCTATCTGCGAGTTTTTTTATCATGACAAACCGTGTTGTTTCCTTCGCCCCTCAGGCGAATGCCATTACCCGTCCGCTGTTTTCCGATAGACAGGCCGATCTCAAGAAAATGCTCAAGCTCGCCGCCGATCAAGGCGAATTGATCTATGACCGGCTGAAAGCGCTCGACGGCGCTGCGCGGCGCTTCCAGGCCGATCCCGGCCTCGCGGACGCGGATTTTGCGCGCGATGTTGCCCGCCTCGCCGTCGCCGATCCGGATATCGGCATCCGTCTCGGCGCGACGCATATCGTCGGCGAGATGGTCGAGGTTCTGCAGGGAGTCGTGATTGGGCCTCAAAGAAGCGATCATATGCTGGTGCGCCATGGCGCGATGCATATGTTAGGCGTCCTGGCGGAAAACAGTCCGGAAAACGCCGAGCGCATTCGCGGCATCGCCGTCGAGGTCGCTGCGCGGGATGAACGGGTCAGCCTGGTAAGGCGCGAAGCCAACAGGATTTTGGGCATTTCCGATCGGCCCCCGCTTCGCCGCTCGCGCAACGCTATCCTTCCGCGCCCCCACGCGGTCTGATCGTTCGAGCCCGGCGAGAACGTGAATCAGTCCGCTAATTATAAAGCATGAATTTGCCCGCGATCTTGTCGAGCGCGTCGCGGTCGCCATGCGCCGCCGCGCCGAGATAGCTCATCGTCTCTTCCTGTTGCGCGGCGATGGCGGCGGCAAGCTCGTCGTCATGGCCGGTGTCCTGCATTGCCTGCGGATAATCCACCAGCAGCAGGCCGGAAACCGCGCGCGCTTCGGCGATGAATTGCCGGAGCCGTCCGGGCTTCACCTTGGTGACAATCACCGGATATTTGGATATGCCGTGATGGCCGATGCCGCTTGCGTCCGGCAATAAATCGCGTCCCATGTCTTCGCGCGGCGCACGATGTCCAATGGAAAAAGCCAAATGTCCCATGACGTTAGCGGCTATTCCTGGAGCAAGATTGGAGGCCAGAACAATGACGGTTTTCCTGGCGCGGTAGTCATAGGTCATGGTTTTGCCTTCAGGGCATCCAGAGCGCCTTGCAAAATATAAGCCGCCGCCATCTTGTCGATCACCTCGCCGCGGCGCTTGCGGGTGACGTCCTCGCCGATCAGGAATCGCTCCATCGCCGCGGTGGACAGCCGTTCGTCCCAGAAGGCCAGCGGCAGGGCGGTCAAATCGGCATGGGCCAGCAGGTTTTGCGCCACGGCGCGCACCGATTGCGCGCGCGGGCCTTCGGTTCCGTCCATATTGCGCGGCAGGCCGACGATCAGCCCGCCGATCTCCCGCTCGCGGCTGACGGCGGTCAATGCCGCCAGATCCTGCGGCCATTTGCGACGCTCGATAATCTGCAGCGGCGAGGCGATAGCCCAGCCGGGATCGCTGACCGCGAGGCCGATGGTTTTCTCGCCGATATCGAGGCCGAGCAAAGATCGGCCCTTGGCGGGGCTGGCGGATAGGGCGGTTAATTCACAAATCGGCATTTCAGTTGTCATCCGGTTGAACGGACGGCATAATCAGGCCGCCGCGCCTCCACCGCAAGAGCAATCATGACCCTCGATATCAAAGACGTCGCCCGCATCGCCCATCTCGCCCGGCTCAAAGTGCCGGAGGAGGAACAGGCCGCGCTGGTCGGACAGCTGAACGGCATTCTCCACTTCATCGCCCAGCTTAACGAGGTGGATGTGACGGGCATCGAGCCGATGACGGGTTGCCACGACATGCCATTGCGCTGGCGGGCGGACGAGGTGCATGACGGCGGCAGGGCCGAAGATGTTCTGGCCAACGCGCCGCAGCGCGCCGCCGACTTTTTTGCCGTTCCGAAAGTGGTTGAATGAAAACAATACGCTTGTTTTTATTCAACCATCCCGGCGAAAGCCGGGATCCAGTTATAAGGATACCATGACCAAGCTTACCGATCTGACGATGCAGGCCGCGCTCGACGGGCTGACGAAAAAGCAGTTTTCCGCCGTGGATTTGGCCGAGGCCTATATCAAGGCCGTCGAAGCCGCGCGCCCGCTGAACGCCTTCGTCACCGAAACGCCGGACATCGCGCGAGAGCAGGCCAGGGCGTCCGACGCCCGCCGCGCGCGCGGCGAAGCCGGTCTGATGGACGGCATGCCCATCGGCGTGAAGGATTTGTTCTGCACCAAGGGCGTGCTGACGACGGCGTCGTCGAAAATCCTGCATAATTTCGTGCCGCCTTATGAATCGACGGTAACGGAAAAACTTTTCGCGCAGGGCGCGGTGATGCTCGGCAAATTGAGCCATGACCAGTTCGGCATGGGCACGGCGAACATTCACAGCCATTTCGGCCCCGTGCTTAATCCCTGGACCGGCGAGGATCCCGCCAATACCGCGCGCAAGCTTGTGCCCGGCGGCTCATCGGGCGGCTCATCGGCTTCGGTGGCGGCGCGGTCGGTGATGGCGGCAACGGGCACGGATACCGGAGGCTCCTGCCGCCAGCCTGCCGCTTTATGCGGCGTCGTCGGCTTCAAGCCCACTTATGGCCGCTGCTCGCGCTGGGGGATCATCGCGTTCGCCTCGTCGCTGGATCAGGCGGGCGGATTCACGCGCAGCGTCTATGACGCGGCGCTGTTCCTCGAAGCGATGGCGGGATTCGATCCCAAGGATTCGACGTCGGTCGATCAGCCGGTTCCGGATTTCAAGGCGGCGTGCGGCCAATCGGTCAAGGGATTGCGGGTCGGCATTCCCAAAGAATATCGCATGGACGGCATTCCGGCGACGGTCAATGACGCCTGGGATCGTGGCGCGAAGATGTTGAAAGACGCGGGTGCCGAACTCGTCGAGATTTCCCTGCCGCACACGAAGTACGGATTGCCCGCCTATTACATCATCGCTCCCGCCGAGGCGTCGTCGAACCTCGCGCGCTATGACGGCGTGCGTTTCGGCCTGCGCGAAGAGGGCAATTCGCTGATCGAAATGTACGAGAACACGCGCGGCTCCGGTTTCGGCAAGGAAGTGCGCCGCCGCATCATGATCGGCACCTATGTGCTGTCGGCGGGTTATTACGATGCGTATTACATCAGGGCGCAGCAAGTGCGCGCCAAGCTGTTCGCCGATTTCAAGGCGGCTTACGAGAAGTGCGACGTGATCCTGACCCCGACTTCGCCCGGCCCGGCTTTTGCCATCGGCGAGAAGCAGGACGATCCGGTGCAAATGTATCTGGAAGATATTTTCACCGTCACCGCGAATCTGGTCGGCATTCCGGGCATCTCGGTGCCGATAGGGCTTTCGCCGGAAGGACTGCCGCTTGGGTTGCAGATTTTCGCGCGTCCGTTCGACGAAGCCGGCATGTTTCGCGCCGCCGCCGCCCTTGAAAAGGCAGCGGATTTTAACCATAAACCGCCTTTTGTGGTTTAAGGCCGCAATGCATAATTTCGTATGCAAATGACCACAATGAGTACTTAATTGCTGTTTATAGTTAATAATATGATGCAATTGGGATATGGAACGCTTCTAACCACGCGTTTTTTATAAATTATCCGTTTTTACTTGCACGCCATTAGGGTTATAATCGATCCAGAACCAACATAACGCAGAGGGAATTACAAATGTCACAATCAAACATGCCTTCCAAGGAACAACGTATGAGAGCGCTCGGCGCTTTGGTGCTTGATGCGAAAAAAGCAGACGGCGGTGTGAGCTTGATGGCTGGACTCCAAAAATTAGGACAAGCCAGCGTCATGGATGCTCCGGTGGCGCCGATTGCAGAAGCAGAGACGGTAGTTCCTACGGTCACGGCTACCAAGGAAACAAAAATTGGTCTCACGCGCTTCATGATGCGCAATCAAACTATGCAACCCTAATAAATCGGGCGCTATTCAAATCAGATGCGGCATTCATGTTGATAAAGACATGAACGCTGCTTCTGTACGAGTTTTTAAAGCAAGAGTGTTTCATGGCTGTAGCATCCGTCATGCCTGAAGATACGGCTAACCGCCTTTCGGCGGAAGGCGGGCCTGCGCGCAGCCACACGCCCGTAAGCGGTCTTCGGGTCACGGATTTATCCGCGTCCGATGCAGCCGCCCCGTCGGAAAAAAATCCGCGGGTCTTATCCCAGAATGCGAAAGTGGTCGCCGAGGCGATCAGGCGGAATGTTCCTTCCAAACCTTCTCTCATCAAGCGGCTAATGCAGACCGCCGGACATCTCGCCCTCTATCATTCGGAATATCGCCCGGAGGCGGTGGCTATTGCAAAGTTCGTCGCAAGGAATGCCGAGCCGGATTCAGAGCCACAGAGGGACGCAGCCGTGCTGATGATCCTGCATGCGTCCGACTTGGTAACGCCGGAACAGCAATTTGCAACGCTGAAGACTGCCACAAACCATTCCCGCGGCAGCTTGCGGAAAAGGGCCGTGGAAGATTCCCTTGGTCCCGCCGAGAGGCTTGCCGATCCCAAGGCGCAGCTCGATGCCGGATTGTGGGCGATAGCCAATCTCGATCCCAATACGGCTTCCATGCATAGGGCGGCCGAGTTGGTGCTCGCCAATGTCCATGTTCTGCAAGACGCAAACCGCCAGACGGAAACCATCGACTATGTGCGAACCTATGCGGCTCCCGCGTCGAACGCGTCGGTTCCCGTGCGCCGCGATTTGCCCGGATTTCCGGCGTCCGATCTCAGAATTGCTTAAGGTTACTTAACCATAACGAAAACCGCATTTTCACAATTTTTATTTTTTTGTTGCACGATAATGGCGACGGCAACGAAGTCTGGAGATAGATGATGAGCGATGGGGCGATGAGCAGCGAGAGTCAGTCCCTGAGCGCTCAGGCGGATTATCTGCAGAAACACATTCTGAGGGCCGTCAAGTCTCAAGACATTAGTCCGCAATCTCCTTTGGTCGACAATAAGAGCGAACTTATCGATCAGCTTCTTCCCGTCCTTGAGCGGCTGTCGGACAATCCCCGCTATATTCCCCAGGCCGCCCGGCTTGCGGGCTTCGCGGGCAATCATGCCGATCTGGGATCGCCGCAGGAGGAGCAGGCCGCCGCTTCATGGTCGGCTATCTTGCGCAAAGAGCCCGATGCCGCAGAGCGCATGAGGCTTGCGGTTTCGACGGCAATGTACGGCAAGCCCGATGGGGAAATGGCCAGGGTGACGGCGCTGGCATGGGTTGACGATGTCAACAGCCATGCGCCGGCGCAGCGCCTCGAACTGGCCAAGGATGTCGCCGGTCGCGTCCCGCCGCATCTGGCGCTGATGGCGTGCGGCGTCATGCTGCATAACATCGATGCCGTGGACCCGGCGCGCAGGATCGCGGAGGCTGCCTTCCTGGCGAATCAAGCCGGTGTCGTTCCCGAAAACGCGCCCGATGCCTTAAGGCCGCTGTTTGAAGCGGCCGAGCAGCAAGGAGCGGCGCGGTGGCGTCAGGAACTCATGTCCCTGCCGCCCGAGCAACAGATCGATTTAGCCAAGAAGGCCGCCGGGGGTCGCAGTCCGGCACTGCAAGTGACGGCGCTTTTCGCAATTCTCGATAATACGGGTTTTCTGCCGGAACCTGCGCGGAGAATTGAAGATATGGTCTTGGTGGCGACCCAAACCAGCTATGCCGATGAAGAAAGTATGCCCAAGTCCATACTCCCGCTGCTGCAGATCGCAGGAGAGCGAGTTGGGGAAATATGGGGCCGGGAGGTAAGGGACTTGCCGCCGGAGCAGCAGATCGATCATGCCAAGCATATCATGAATAATATGCCCCGCGGCTCGGCGATCCGCGATCAGGCCACGACGGTCTTTTTCAGTGCGATCGATGAGCTTCCTTCGGTCGCGAAAAAAATCGAAGCGGCGAAATTTCTGCAATCCACTCTTAAGCCCAACTCCGCGGACGAAAAATGGGCAGCGAAAATTCTGGCTGATAATGTGGCGCGGCTGACGACGCCTCTCAGGCCCGAAACGCCCCAGCGCCGCCCGGCATTCGATTCCTCGCCGGGCGGCGCTTCCTGATATCGATATTTGTTATTGGGCCGGCTTCTCGATCACTTCTTGTGATTCGGTCGAGTTCTTATTGAACAAGCCCTTCGGATCGGTCGTCTTCTTCGACTTTACCACTGCTTTCTTGTTGCCGTAGGAATCATAGCCCACGGTCGCGGAGTCGGTTTTTTCCGTCGTCGTTCCGGCGGAATTGGTCGAGCTTGACGACTTCTCATATTGGCCGGGCGGCAAATCCACGGCGCTGGTCTTTTTGTCGGCGCAGCCGGCGATACCGACGGATGTCGCGAGGATAGCCAGCATGACTCCCGTATATTTAATTCCAGCGTATTTCATAATAAGAACTCCATGATTGTTAATGGGGCGGGAACATGTTCTTGCTCGTTTTCATATAAATTTTTGAGCCTGGGAACGCGTGAAAATGCAAGGATTTGGCAAAATCATTCCGATGCAATAGAATTAGCGCCTGTCCGAACGCTTTATCTTATGGTTGCCCATGAACAAGCCGCATAACGTCATCGAAACCGCCACCGGAAAATGGGAAATGGTCATCGGGCTCGAAGTCCACGCCCAGGTGACGTCGCAGGCTAAATTATTTTCCTCCGCTTCCGCCACGTTCGGCGGCGCGCCGAATAATCAGGTCTCGTTCGTCGACGCCGCCTTCCCCGGCATGCTGCCGGTACTCAACGGCTTTTGCGTCGAGCAGGCGGTGCGGACGGGCCTGGGATTAAAGGCCGAGATCAATCTGGCGTCCGTCTTCGACCGGAAGAATTATTTCTATGCCGATCTGCCCGCAGGATACCAGATCAGCCAGTATAAGCAGCCGATCGTCGGCAAGGGCGAAATCACGCTCGACATGCCGGACGGCGAAACGCGCTGCATCGGCATCACCCGTCTGCATCTCGAGCAGGATGCCGGTAAAAGTTTGCACGACCAAAGCCCGCGCGCGACTTACGTCGATCTCAACCGCGCCGGCGTCGCGCTGATGGAAATCGTGTCCGAGCCCGACATGCGCGGGCCGGACGAGGCCGCGGCCTATCTGAAGAAACTGCGCGCGATCCTGCGCTATCTCGGCACCTGCGACGGCAATATGGAAGAAGGGTCGATGCGCGCCGACGTGAATGTGTCCGTGCGCCGCGTCGGCGACGGCAAGCTCGGCACGCGCTGCGAGATCAAGAACGTCAATTCCATCCGCTTCGTCATGCAGGCCATCGAATATGAGGCGCGGCGGCAGATCGAGATCATCGAAGGCGGCGGCGCGATCAAGCAGGAAACCCGGCTGTGGGATACCGGCAAGGGCGAGACGCGCTCGATGCGCTCGAAGGAGGAGGCGCACGATTACCGCTATTTCCCCGATCCCGATTTGCTGCCGATCAAGCTCGATCCGGCATGGGTCGAGAATATCAAGACCGGCCTGCCGGAATTGCCGGACGAAAAGAAGGCGCGTTTCGTCGGCGATTACGGCCTGACTTCCTATGACGCAGGGGTTCTGGTGGCCGAGCGCGAGACGGCGGATTTCTTCGAGGCGGTGGCGAAAGGCCGCGACGGCAGGCTGGCGGGCAATTGGGTGACCGGCGATTTCTTCGGTGCGCTCAACAAGGCGGGCAAGACCATCGCCGAATCGCCGGTAGACGCGGCGGCGCTGGGCGGCTTGGTCGATCTCATCCAGGATCAGACGATCTCGGGCCGCATCGCCAAGGACGTGTTCGAGGAGATGTTCGCGACCGGCAAGGCGGCGGCGGCCATTGTCGAGGAAAAGGGCCTGAAGCAGGTCACCGATACGGGCGCCATTGCTGCCGCGATCGATCAGGTTCTCGCCGCGCATGCCGATAAAGTGGCGGAATATAAATCCGGCAAGGATAAGCTGTTCGGCTTTTTCGTCGGCCAGGTGATGAAAACCACCGGAGGCAAGGCCAACCCCGCGATGCTGAACGATCTGCTGAAAGAAAAACTAAGCGGATAAAAAAGCGGCGGTTCCTGGGAACCGCCGCAGTATACGCACAAACCTGTGCGCGGGGGAAATTCGCAAGGCTACATCGCGCCGGCGCTTTGCATCACGCTTTTGCGGCGGCGGCCGCGGCGCGGCATATCGGCCAGCATGCCGCCCATCAGCATCCTGCGCTCCATCGAGGCGGCGCCGTTCAATTCGGTCAGGCAGCGTTGCAGCACCATGACTTCGCGCATATCGTCATGATCGCTGATCTGCATGCAGCTGAGCTTGTTTTCGACAAGGTCGACCAGCACGCCGAGAATTTCTTTCGATATCGTCATCTTTCGTTCCTTTGCCGGTCTTATGCGTTCCGCGAACCCGCCGACGCGCGGCGCGATTTCTGCGATTGGTGCTCAAGGTTTTTTGTTTTACGATCGTTCGACTATGCGATAAAAAACTTAAAAATACGTTTCGTATTTGCATGAAATGCCAGATTCTTTGGTTAAATACGGCTTAACCATACAAGCGCCGCCGCCGGTCCGAACACAGACATTACAAAAGGTGCGGCATAGTGGCCCCCATTCCTACATTACGACATATTACGACAAGTGAAATTGGCGCTTTTTCTGCTCTCTATCTTCTGTTATCTGTCTTCTGGTGCGGAGACGTGGCCGAGAGGCTGAAGGCGGCGGTTTGCTAAACCGTTATAGGGTCAAAAGCCCTATCGAGGGTTCGAATCCCTCCGTCTCCGCCAAGATTTTATCCCAGGATATTCCAGGCCGTCCCAAAATCCCGCAGAAACCAAGTGTTTCTGCGGGATTTTTTGTGCTATGAAATTCCGGTCAGTTCCACCGAGTTCCAGCCACCTGGGGGGATCGGTGGGGGGATGACGCAACTTTAACCGGATTTGATCCCCCCATGCGTTTGAGCGATAAAGCCTGTAAGGCGGCTTTGCCTAGGGAGAAGCATTACAAGTTAGCCGATGGCGGCGGCCTGTATCTTCAGGTTATGCCGAGCGGAAGCCGTTATTGGCGGATGAAGTTCCGCTTCGGCGGCAAGGAAAAGCAACTGGCTCTGGGCGTTTATCCGGAAGTGCCTCTAGGGGAAGCCCGCGAGAAACGGGAAATCGCCCGCAAGATGCTAGCTAATGGCATTGATCCCTCTTACGCCAAGCAAGAAAACAAGCAAAAACAGATTATGAGCGCCGCCAACACTTTCGAGGTCGTTGCCCGCGAATGGCATGAGAATAATATTGACCGTTGGACGAAACATTACGGCGAGGACATTCTCCATCGTTTGGAAATGGATATTTTCCCCGAAATCGGAAGAAGGCCGATTGCTGAAATCCCGCCGCTCTTGATGCTCAATACGCTTCGTAAAATTGAAAAACGCGGAGCGCATGAAATGACAAGGCGCGTCATGCAATATTGCGGTCAGATTTTTCGCTATGCGATTGTGACCGCACGGGCTGACCGCAACCCTACCGCCGATCTCAAGGGCGCATTGAAGCCGGTCAAGCATGGGCACTACGCCGCCCTGGAGCCGGAAGAGTTGCCGGAGTTCGTGCAAAACCTTGATCGCAATGATGCCCGGCTGTTTCTCCAGACGCGGCTTGCGATCCGCATGTTGATGATGACTTTCGTTCGGACGGGCGAGTTGATAAAGGCGACATGGGACGAATTCGATCTTGAGGAAGGCACATGGTCTATTCCCGCCGAGCGAATGAAAAGACGCCAGCCCCATATCGTGCCTTTGTCGCGGCAGTCCATAGCCATTCTGCAGCAGCTTAAAGAAGTGAACGGCAATAGGCAGTGGGTTTTCGCCAGTTCCGCCTATCCCCGCCAGCATATGAGCAATAACACGATTTTGAAGGCGCTGGAGCGCATGGGTTACAAGGGGCGCATGACGGGTCATGGCTTCCGCGCTCTTGCCATGACGACGATCAAGGAAAAGCTGAAATATCCGCACGAAATCGTTGATCGCCAACTTGCCCATGCGCCAAGCGATAAAGTGAGGGCCGCTTATGATCGCGCCAAATTTCTCGATGAGCGCCGCAAGATGATGCAAGAATGGGCGGATTATTTGGATACGGTAACGGCGGGCGGTAAGGTTATCGTTGCCCGCTTTGGCACAAGATAAGATATATTGGAGGAGTCAAAAATGGGAAAGCTCGATCAACTAAAGGACTGGTACTCTCTTGAAGCCGCCTTATATCGCTTGCGTGAGAAATCCAATCAGAATGTTTCGTTTGTTGATCTTGTGGATGTCATAACCGCAGGGCATCTTCGGTTGTCTTGTTATATGCTTAGTCAGAAAGGTCAGAAAACCGCGACCGGCCAGAATATATTTACGCCTGAGAGAGTGTGGGGCGACGCTCCTAGATTCCAGTCTAAACCAGAAAATGCCGAGATATTGGAGGGGCCTTATCGCATCGATCTCAAGGACAATCCAATTATTAAACTTGATCTTATGTCTCTTGTGATAGGTGAAAAAAATGGATTTTGTGAATTGCATACCTTGGTCGTCCGAGATGAAGATGAGAACGCATGGGATGTTCTTCAATTCGATGAAGTCGGACTTGATGGCAAGGGAGGCTATCTTCCGACATTGATTATGCCGGCATTTTCTCAGCTTGGCATAAGAAGAGTAGATTTTGAGGCTTTCGAAATATTGCTCGATAAGAAGGGGCATAATAAAGTGACTATGGGTTTAAGGGAGAAGACGACCTGTTTTAATATTATTCACGCTCAGCAGAAATTGCTCTTAGAAAAAACGTCCGGCAATCCCGCTCTGTATGATAGCGCCGCAGCCATCATCGCCGAAATTCTAGCATTAGACGGCATTCCTAGAAACGGCGGTATTTCGGAGAGAACACTGCAAGAGAAGTTTGCGAAAGCCAAACGCACCTGGGAATCTGCATGACTTTCTTTTGTGGAATTTATGGGTATGAGATTACGGAAGTGATGTCGTTTAATGGCATCACTTTTACCCCAAAATATTATGGGGGCCCCGAAGCAAGACAATATCCCAGAGACACAAGAACTTATCATCTAACAGCCATTGCTGAAATGGAAGTGTATGATCATAGCCTACTGTTTGATCTGGAAGGTATTCTTGCTTTTATCGAACGTTTAGACGTGCTCATTTCTCTTCCTGTTGAATCACATAATCTTGATGTCCAAGGGGCGTTCTTAGAATTTCCTGCTGAAATTAGATTGCATGAGAGAAACAACGGGGGTGGGTGCGTAATTCCGGGCGGCATTATCTCGAAAAACGCCCGCTGCAGATTTATTACAGCAGCGATGTCTAGGTTAAGTGATGCAGAGTTCTGTAAGAAAACGGAATTTAGAGGCGCATTCTTCAAGTGTGTCGAAACGTTTAGATCGCCAAAATCATTTCTGGACGTTTCGTATTATTTTTTATTTTCTGCTTTAGAATCATTCGCGAGAGGCACGTATAGCGATTACACATCGGATGCAGCCGTACCCATCAATCGTCTTCTGCAGGAATACGGTTTTAACATTAAGATCGCTAACGCCTTAAATTTAAAACGTGCCATTTCAACTTATGCCCATATAAGAAATGCTCTATTCCATACTGGGAAACTAGAGGCTGAAATAAATCTAAATGGCAGGGCAACGCTCCTTAAGCTCACTGACTATTATGGAAGCTTCTCTAATCTTTTACCGTTGGTCATGATGAAAGCTGTCGGATTTGATGATAGTCATATTAATTGGGATGGATGGGCAGAGGGCGGGACTTTCCTATGATCGCTGCTTACCGCAAATAGATTTAATATGCCGCAACTACGGTGCGGAAGCGATGCTTCTCATTATATAAGCGCACATGTCCACCGCAACCCGAAAGGTTTAAGCATGTCGCAATCTATTCTACGATTAAAATCCGTTCTATCCCGGACTGGCTTAAGTCGAACAGTGCTCTATGTGCTGATAAAAGGGGGCAATTTCCCTCCTCCAATCAAGCTAGGAAAGCGCTCATGCGGCTGGCTCGAAAGCGAAATCGACGCATGGATTGTTGAACGTGTGCAAGCCAGCCGGAATAAATCGCATTCCCCTCATGCGAGGCCAGATGAATCGCGTTCATCGATAGCCGCCTCCATGCCCGCCGCGCGCCAGCGCGGGGGCGGAGAGGCGGCGCTGAGGGGCGTCCTTGTAACACGCCCCTTTACAAATACAGAAAGGGCCTCCAGATGCAAATGATCTACCAAAATTTCGATGGCTTGGACGTTGCCTTCCAGGGTTCCTTGCCGCCTTCGATTCTTGAAGCATTGGAACAGGGCAAACAACAGGCTTTGGCGCAGGGCGAGGATGCTCTCGTTCTGCTCGGCCTTAAACAATGTCCGGTTCTGGTAGCCGAAACCGGAGCACGAGGTGGCTATGCTTATCGTTTCGATACTGGCCCGGCTGGTGAAGTTTGGTTTGTCTCCAAATCTATAGACCCAAAACGGTGGAATATCCGTGTATCGGTTAAAAGCCTCAATTTCGGTCTTAATGGTTATGCGGCTGTGAAGCAAAACTCGATCGCGTTTCTGACGGAGTTGGGTGCCTATGGAGTGGTTAGGGGTTTAACGTCTGACAATCATATTATATGATATGCTGGTCATGCTGGAATAAGAGGATGTTCGCTCAATGTCTCAATCGGTCTTGTATATCGCAAGTGGCCGGGCGGCTGCCGTAACGATGAGTCAGGCTCTATCCTTGTCGGAAAGCCAGCTGCTGATTTTTGATGATTGCCTGGACGGCGGCCCTATCAGAGATTTTAGCTCTTTGGATGAATGGGTCGAATCCAGAAAAGGATACCTGACTGACATTGGTCACTCTTCATGTTTGCTACAATCGCTCACGGCCTATTTTGCACATGAAAATCCGATCGAGCGCCTTCGGCAGGCCGATACTATATATTTCTGGGCTGGCATAGGCCTGCCTGAACAGTTATTGCTGGCTTGGCTTGTGAAACTATTCCTCTCCTCGAATATCGATCCCGCTCGCCTTAAACTCATCGAGGCCTATCAAGTTAAAAATGCTAAAGGAAAAGATTGCCAGATTCTTGGGGTGGGCGAGCTTAATCCCGATCAGTTGCTGGCTGTGTATCAGCAGTCTCAAAAACGCGGCGTATCCATTAATGACATCGAGGCGTTGGAAAACGCATGGGCAGCCTTAACGGCATCTGCCCCCGGGAAGCTGGTCGACTATTGTGACAACGCGAAGCCCGCCTTTCCATTTCTCCACAAGGGGTTGCATGATTTTTTGCGACGCTATCCCAATCGGCATACCGGCCTTGGCTATTTCGACATGTTGCTGCTCAAGCATGCTTCACGAGGCCCTAAGGCAGCGCGCGTGCTTGGTTATTGTATGGGGGAGGCTTATGAACAATTGGATTTTACCGGCGACGCGCATTTGTTCTGGCGCATGAAGAGGTTGGGCGCCAGCCTGCTTCCATATCCTGCGCTCAGGCTATCAGGCGGGCCGGAGATGAGGGACGCCGAAGTCACTTTAACCGAAATGGGGGAAAGTTTCTTAGCCGGAAAGGAAAATTTTATCCTGCGTAATGGCGTGGACGACTGGATCGGCGGTGTTCACCTGACCCTTCAGAATATGTGGTGGCATCATGACGGCAGGCTGAATCAATCTGCAATCCCAGGAGGATCGTCGCATGGCTAAACATATAATTTGCTGTTTCTTATGACCTTCACCCTCCCTCTATTGCTTCTTTATGCAAGCGCGTTGGCGTTCCTTGTCTTAGAGCGGCTGCGACCTGGCCGGGCTTTGCCTAATGCCGCCGGCTGGTATGCTCGCGCCATATTTCTCAACAGCGCGCAGTTTGCGATCGTCATCATCGCCGGTCTCACCTGGAGCAAATGGATGCAGGGATATTCCCTGTTTAATATTAGCCATATGATGCCGGATGTCGCGCAAGGGTTCCTCTGCTGGTTCGCCGGAACATTTGTCTTCTATTGGTGGCACCGCGCGCGCCACGCCTCCAATTTTCTCTGGCGTGCGCTGCACCAAATCCACCATAGCGCGGCGAGAATCGAAGCGCTTACGGCATTCTACAAGCATCCCTTGGAGATCGCGGTCAATTCGGTGCTTTCCTCTTTTTTGATCTTCGTTGTGCTCGGCGCCTCAATCGAAGCTGCTGCCTGGTATAATTTCTTCGCGGCGTTCGGCGAGTTTTTCTATCACGCCAATATCAGAACGCCGCGCTGGACCGGATATTTTCTTCAGCGTCCGGAGCATCACTCCATTCATCATTGCCGGGATGTCCATGATTTCAATTATGGCGACATCACATGGTGGGATCGCATCTTCGGCACATTCCGCGAGTGCCAGGATTTCGTTCCTCATTGCGGCTATCACGGCGACCGAGAGCAGAAGCTAGTTTCTATGCTGCGCTTTGCGGATGTCCACAAAGATCATTAACGGGGGGCGCTTTGGAGCCGAAGAACTTGATAGCCCGCGGCACCTGATGCTCCGCCTCTTTGTCCTCGGCGCCTCAGGGCAGTTTGGAATACGTCTTTGCAGCCGGCTGGCCGATTTGCCGATGCAGCTTGTCCTGATTGGACGCAATGAGAGGAAACTTGATGCGAGCCGGAGAGATTTGCTGCGCAGTCATCCAGACGCGCAAATCGACATTAAGTCATGTGATATTCATAGCCAGGCTTTTCGCGAGCTTCTGAAAACCGAGAAACCCGATTTTCTTATCCATCTGGCGGGGCCGTTCCAGGATCAGGATTACGGCATTGCTCGGGCCTGCCTCGATACGGGTGTATCCTATATCGATATGGCGGATGGGCGCGATTTCGTGCGCGATTTCGCGTCATTGGATCATGCGGCCAAAGAAAAAGGCATTACGCTGATCACCGGCGCGAGCACAGTACCCGGATTGTCCTCGGCAGTGATCGATCATTATCTAAAAGACTTTTTGCAGATGGAGTCTGTCGATTACGGCATTTCTGCCGGGCTAAAGACCGGCCTCGGCCTGGCCACGCTCAAAGCCGTGCTGAGCTATTGCGGCAGGCCTTATCAGGTTTTGCGCGGCGGCGTCACGACCGCGATCTACGGCCTTGGCCGCGCGCGCCATCATGACTATCCCGCGCCGGTTGGCAGACGGCACATGGTCGATTGCGACATTCCAGACCATGATTTGTTTCCGGCCCACTATCCATCGTTGCGGTATATGGATTTCGGCAGCTGTATCGACATGCCTTTGCTCGACCAGGTTTTGTCTCTGATGAGCTTCTGCGTTCGGAAAGGCTGGATCAAGGATTGGGATTTTCTCTCTGGCCTTATCAAACCCTTCATGGACGTCACGAAAATCTTCGGCAGCCGCCATAGCGGGTTCTTCATGGAGCTTGGCGGGCAAGACGAGGATGGAAAGTCCAAGAAACTTCTGTTCGAAATCATCGCCCGCGACGGCAGTGGGCTGGAAATTCCGGTAATCCCCGTAACGCTTATGGTCAAACGCCTTTTGCGCGGCGATAAGCTGCGGGCTGGCGCCTATCCCGCGCTCGGGCTATTCTCGCTGGACGAATTCAAGGAAGAGCTGAAGCCTTATCCCATTTCCTGGATCGAACGGGACACAACGCCATGAGCGAGATTCTTCTCCGTCAGATTGTCGGCAGCGACTTCGACCTCATGCCCGAAGCCGTGCGGAAAATGCATAGCATCGAGAAAGACCAGGATGTTTACGGCACGTCGCGCGTCATGGGCGGCACGAATCCGATTGCCTGGCTGGTCAGGATTGTTGCGGCGCTGCCTGCGCCGGCGCATCGCGCGCCGATCCATATCCGCTTTGCCAAAAGCCCGGATAGCGAGGAATGGAACCGCCTGTTCGGCAAAAGCCGTTTTCATACGATCATGAAGAAGGAAGGCCCGCACCTGGCCGAGCATCTGGTCGCCTTCCCCGTGACATTCATCTATACGGTCAAAGCCGACAGAAAAGGCTTTTCCCTGCATCTGGTGAAGACGCGGTTTCTGGGTATACCGCTGCCGCGCCTGTTGTGGCCGGAGCTTCATGCCCGCGCAGGCGAATGGCGCGGACGCTACCGCTTCAGCACCGTCGTCGGCTTCTGGTTCTGCGGTCGAGTCATCAACTATTTCGGGTATTTGGATGGGCCAAGTGAATTGGGCTGATAAAAGGAAGAAGCACGTTTTTTCTTTTATGGCGCGGCCAGAACCTGCATTTGCGATGAATCAGCGCGGCCGGCGTTATCGACGACGCTGACGTTATGGAGGCCGGGCTTGGGATTCCATTGCAAGCTCTCTCCGGGCCGAGCTTTGCCGAAGTACTTGTTGTCGACGAACCAATAGAGATATTCGGTCGCCCCATCCGCCACCGCGTCGAAGGTCACACCCTCCTCACCGCCGCTTTGCAGGTTTGCATGATAGACCATGCCGGATTGGGGAGAAATAATCACCGGCTTTCCGCCACCGCCCTGTTCCCTGACGGCGCAATTTTGGTCCGGCGGCGGCATGGCATCCAGGTTGAGGCCTGCCTGCCGCATCACTTGCTGCAAGTCGCTCGGCCAGACTTCATAAGTTTTATAGACGGTACGTCCGGATATAAAGGCGCATGCGCGCTTGCCCGTGGCAAGGTCGACAAGAATGCGGCGGAAAACATTCGGACCCTTGATGGGCGAGACACCGGGGATGAACCAGCTGCGCGCAACGGCAGGGCAATCTTCCAGCGTGAGGTCCCCGGTTGAAGCACAGACATCGACGCGCCGCAAATGTAGCTTATCAGCTTTAACGGCGATAAGGTCGCGCTGTGGCTTCATGGCCTTGACCGCATCCGCCATCGCAAAGAACAATGGCGCAGCGGCGCGAATACCGGTCAAGGCTGGGCTGTTCCTGCCGTCCATATTGCCTACCCAAACGATCAGGACGTAATGGCCGAAAACTCCCGCCGACCACGCGTCATGATAGCCGTTGGACGTGCCCGTCTTCCAGTATATGCCGGTTTCATTCTCGGAATGAAAAGGGCGTGGCGTGGCGCTTAGAATATCAAGCGTCATGAAGCTGGCTTCCGGGCTGAGCAGTCTTTTCAGGTCTTGGGGCTCATTAATGGTCGTCTGGAACATGATCGGCCGCTGGTTTCCATCATTCGCCAACGCGGCGTATAACCCGGCAAGCGCGCGCATCGTCACCGGCGCGGTGCCCAAGACGAGGGAAAGCCCGTAATCCTGCTTCGCTTTCAGCTTGCTGACTCCGGCTTTGGCATAGAAGTCATAAAGGTCGGGATGCCGAAGCCGCGCGGCAAGCTTGATGGCCGGAATATTGCGGCTGAGGCGCAAGGCGTCGCGCACCGTAATCGGGCCGCGGAAATCATGATCGAAGTTATCGGGCGTATAGCTGCCGAAACTTGCCGGCGCGTCCCCGAGAACCGAATAAGGATGGATCAAGCCTTGATCGAAGGCTAGGGCATAGATAAACGGTTTCAGGGCCGATCCCGGCGAGCGTCCGACTCGGGTGGCGTCGATCTGGCCCTTGATGGCGCGATTGCGAAAATCCGCCGAGCCGATGCTTGCCACCGCTTGCATGCTCCGCGTATCGACGAGCAACGCGGCGCCATTTTCGATTCCCGTCTCGCGCCGGTCGCGCACATAGCCCGCGAGGATGGTTTCGAGAAGCTTCTGGACTTCGAGGTCAATCGTCGCCGTTATGACAGGCGAATCCGGATATTGCGCCAGAAGCTTGTTCGTCAAATGCGGCGCTTCGAAGGGAATATCCGCAATGCCATAGGTGGGCATGGGGAGCGCAAAAAAAGGTTTCTGCGCAGCGGCTTCAGAATGTTCGGAAAGCCACTCGCCGAACAGCTGGTTGCGTGCGGCGATAAGTGCGGGCTTAGTAGCATTGGCGGCTTCCGGACGCCGCCGCGTGGGGCTTTGCGGAATGGCCGCGAGGGTCAAAGCCTGGGGCAAAGTCAAATCCCGCGGCGCAGCGTGAAAATATATAGCGCCGGCTGCTCCGGCGCCTTCGATATTGTATCCGTAAGGAGCCAGGTTGAGATAAGCCTCAAGAATTTCATCCTTGCTGTAATGCCATTCAAAGCGGAGCGCCTGCGCCATCTGCATCAGTTTTCCGGTGAAATTGCGCGTATAAAGTCCGTATTTGAGACGGGCAAGCTGCATCGTGATGGTCGATGCGCCCAGCTTGCGCCCGCCGGCCAAATAGGTCTGCAGAAAAGCGCGGAACACCGCGAGAGGATTCACGCCCGGGTGAGCATAAAAATGCCGGTCTTCATGCAGCAGAGTCGCCTCGCGCAAAGCCGGAGCGATATCATGCAGCGGCGTGAATAAGCGGTATTTCTGGTCCGGCGCGATGGTAAGCCGCAGCAGCGCGCCCTGCCGGTCGAAAACTGCGCGCGAGAACGCGACATCGTCGAGAAGGCGGGGCTTCTTCGCCAGAAATGCGGCGCAGGCCAAGAAAACGAGCGTCGCGCAAGCCAGCGCCATGCCGCATTGCCGTGAGCGGATCATTTGACGCTGATTGCCGCGGTGACGCCGCGGGCCTTAACGCTGCGCTCGCGCATGGACTCCGCATAGGCAGGGGGAACAGCGAAACTACCCGCATTGACGGCCTTGATCTTATAGCTGAAGACTACCGGCTCGGGCGGCACATTTCCATAGGCGTTGACCCTGTCCTCGCGGCGATCGATGGCTATGGGCGACCATGGATCAGCGGCGGGCGCATCGCCTTTTTTATTGTCGCCGCTAGAGCCGGAATCTTGGTCGCTGTCGGCGTTGTCGTTGGCGGCGTCCGTGGCGGATGCCGCTTTATCCGGCGCAAGCTCGAAACCTGCGGGCAGCAGGTCAACGAGAGCTATATTATCGAGGATTTTCTCGCCATGCGCGCGCATCGTGATAACCACTTCGGCCGTCGAGCCGACGGGCAGCTCCTTCGCCGGCCTGCCATCGGCACCAAGGATTTTCTTTTCAATCTCCAGCCCGTCTTCGATAGGCCGAGCCGCCGTGTCGCGGTCATAGCCGTCCGTCGCGATCTGGTAAAACAGCCCGTATGGACCGCCACCGCCGAATTTGACATTCCCGCTTGCCGCGGCAAGCGCCGCACGGCGCACCAGATCGCCCGTCAAAGACAGCGGCGCATACTTCCCGCTGCCGTCATCTTCCGCGATCACAAGCTGGGCGTTGATCGCTTTTTCGGAAGCTTGTGCGTAATCGGCAAAAGCCATGATCGCATAAGATGAGGAAAGGACGTTATAGCTTCCCTCGCCGATGAAGTTGGCGATACGGAACAGGATATTACGATCAAGCTTGACCAGCCGTTCGGGAAAATCCGTCGCGCTGATGCTGAGATATTGCGCGTAGCGGTTAAGGCTGTTGTAGAATCCGTCATCGTCCGCGATATAGCCCGGGCTGCTCTTCCAGTATACCGGCTCGCCGAGATCGAATTGATCCATCAGCGCCTGGGCCTCATCCTTGAGCTGCATCTTTTTATAAGCCGCAGCGACATAGACGGCGGCCAGATCATGCTTCCAGGACGATTTTTGATCATCATTGAGATAGTCGAGCAGCTTGGGCAGCGCTCCGGCCGTCACGTCGCCGTTGCGGGTCAGAAGATAAACGCCATACGCCTGCGTTCTGGCTTCGCTCATGGATGATGGCGCGCGCTCCACCATTCTCCGCAAATATTGCCTCGCCTGTTCGAATAAATCATCCGGAACCGGCAAATGCTTTTCCCGCGCCAGCAGCATGTAATGAAAAGCATAGGCGCTAATGAAAGGATCGCTGGCGGATTCAAAATAATAGCCCCAGAAACCGAAACCCCCGTCCTGGTTCTGCGTTTCGCGCAAGCGATCCATGGCATTGGCGACACTGATCTCGGCGATTTTCGCGTCGCCGCCCAGCTCCGGCATACCGTAAAGCAAGACAGCCGGCATGGCGCGCCCGATCAGGGCAAGGGTGCAGCCGCAAGGATCCTTCTCGAGATAATCCGCCATACCGGGCACGAGGCTGAGCGGCGAAGTGGAGAGAGTGGCATCGGCTTTGGCGAATTCCTTATAGAGATTGCGATCCTGGCGCACGACTTTTTCTCCGCCGGGAATATAACCCGTGTGCAGCGCCGTCATGCTGGGCAGGGGCGGGCGTACGCTAAGAGTCGTCTCGCTATGCGCCGATTTATCCCCAAGCGAGGCGATGAAAGTCAGGCTGGCGCCGCCGAGGATCGTTTTGGCGCGCACGCGGATATGGGCCGCCGCCTCGCTTCCTTCCGGCACGACGACTATGCTCTCTTTGCCGTCAAGAATTTCCAGATGCTCGGATGCGGATGCCGAAAGGTTCATCTTGGCCTCCTTGCCGGAGCCGGGGATATTGTTGGCAATGCTCAGTCCAACCGTGAACTCATCGCCCGGCGCGGCAAAGAGCGGCGCATTGGGCGATATAATGATATCGCCGCGCACGAAAGACTTGGTTTCCGCCGCCGCCATATCGCGGTCGGATACCGCGACCGCCATGACGCGCAGGCTGCCGTTGAAATATTCCGGCACCTGATAATCGAGGCTCTTTTCCTCAGGCCCGGCATCGATGATACCCGACCAGTAAACGGCGGGCGGCAATGTTTTGCGCTTGAAGGGATTGAGATTCTTGCCGTCATTCAGCGCGCCGTCCCCGCCGGAAGCCGCCATATCCCTCAGAAGGGAGTATTCGGGCATCAGCAGATCGAGAATCTGCGCGGTGCCAACTTGGAGCGCCCGCTGATTGACGAAATAGCCGAGCGGATCCGGCGTCTTGTAGCGGCCATATTGCAAAATGCCCTCATCCACCGCGAAAATTGCGATCTTGCCGGGATTTTTTATCTTGTAATGGATGCTCAGCGTCTCGCCGGGCTTGATTTTCTCCGGAACGATGAGTTGAATGCCGCTGTCGATGGCCGATGTCGAAGCATAAAACGGCGTGACGGCATAGGCGAAAGGCTGCGTATAGACTTCGCGCGAATCTATAGACCGGACGTAGGCGATGTTCACGAAGCCCTTGCCGCTGAAATTTCCGGGAAGCTCGATGCTCTGCATCGAGCTTGGCGTCGCGGCGCGGAACCATTTATAGGCGATGACCCTGTCCGTCTCGATGGTGATCAGTCCCGCGCCTGCGTAGGGAGCGACGACGTTCATGGCAATCTTGTCGCCGCTCGCGTAAGCTGCCTTGTCGAGCCGCACGGTAAGCACGGCATCCTTGCGCGCATGGCCGAGCATATTGCCTTCGCCGACAACGGTATAGGGGACGCGGCTGAGAATCATGCCCGACGAGTCGGCCAGCACGATCTGATAACTGCCGGGCGCGGCGGTATCGAGTTTGTACGACAGGCCATTTTCCGGGATATCGATAGAGGTCTTGCCGATCTCGGTTTCCTTTGGCACCGAGCGATAGGTATAGCCGCCGCGCTCGTCTTTCACGAGAGAGGAGACGTAGGTGATCTTGATCAGGCGGCTTTCGAGTTTCTGCACCGCGACATGGCGCAGCTCCGGATCGAGCGCGATAAAATGGACGCTTCGGCTCTCCGCCTTGTTGACATATTCAAGATTGCCCGAAGGCTTCATGCCGACGACATAGGGCGATGGAGAAATCAGCACAGTCTTCGCGGCGCGGACACCCCGGCCAGAATCTTGCGCGAATCCTTCGCTGAAGAAGGTCAGGCGGTATGTGGTATTGCCGAATTGGGCAAGATTGAGATCGAAGGTTGCGCTGCCCTCTGCGTCGGTCTTGGCGTCTCCCAGCGGGTGATCGAAGCTCTTGTCGCTCTTGCGCGCATCGAAAAAGCTATAGTCCGCGTAATCCTTGAAAGCAAAGCTTCCGGGCGCGACGTTTATATTGGCTTTGACGCGGTGCCCGACCGCAGGCGCGCCATAGAGATGGCGCAGGCTTACGACAGCTTTCAGGCCCTCGGGCGTCATCCATCCTTTGGGCATCGGCCTGTTGAAATCCGCCGAGATCTTCATTGTGTCGGGCAGGAATTCCTCGACGCGGACGGACGTGCTGCCCAGCTGGCGGCTGGCATCGCCTTTGTTGATTGACAGGCGAATATTGTAAACCCCGGTCGGGGAGATGTCTTGCGTCGAGAAGCCGTACTCGACGAAGCCGGTGCGGTCCATTTTGAGCACGGATTTGCGGACGATGCGGCCACGCGGATTGCTCACCTCCATTTGCAGCGGCAGGCCGCTCAAATCCTGCGCCCAATCCCCCTGCTTGACGATCACGCCGATATGGATGTCTTCGCCGGGGCGGTAGATGCCGCGATCGGAAAAGAGATAGGCTTTCAGCCCTTCTTCGGAAACATTGATTCCATCGGTATCATATTTTGAATAGTCAACTTCGCGGTCGCTGCGGTCATAAGGCATGAAGGAAAGATCGCCCTCATGCCGGACGATATAGGCGACGGGACGCTTTTCCCGGTCATAGCCCGAAAGATCGGGGAGGACGGCGTGACCGTCGGCAGCGGTCTTTGCCTTTGCAATCGGCAGACCGTTCAATCCCAGAACCTCGATCTCGGCATTCGAGACAGGAGCGCCCTCCGTGACGGACTGCACGAATATGTCGCGCGTGCCGTCGCGCGCGGTTTTGACGATAATGCCAAGATCGGAAAGAAGGACGAAGCGCTGATCCTGGCCGACCGTCCTCTCTTTCCCATCCTTATCCTTGTCGAGCGCGACGGCGGTGAACAGGAACAGGCCCTTGCCCTTAGGCGACTCTCCCGATTTCGGCTCTCCCGCGGCGGCAAGATAGGGCTTGAAATCGAAGACCGAGAATTGCGGCTTGCGCGGGTCCGCGGCAGGCAGGTCGGCTTCCTGCTTGAAAACTTCACTCACATTGTCTTCCGAGAAATTTCCGTACTCGAAGCTCGGATTTTCGAAGCGGCCATGCGTCTGGCTTACGAAATGCGCGATATCCCTGGTCATGATTCGGCGCACTTCGAAGCGCATCTTCGACGCGCCGAGCGAGTAGACCGATACTTTCTTTTCGCCATGGAGCGCCAAAAGCGCCCCGTCGCTCAGCAGCTTGACCTCCTTGCCATAAGCGGGAATCTCGACGGTGTCCTTGACGTCATCCGCCAGAACGTAGCCGCCCTTGGCAGGCAGGTTTTTCGCTATGCTGACATAGAGCCAGCGGCCGGCATGCCCCTCGAACTTGATGCCATGCACCGTGTCATAATCTTCCGCCGTCGGCTGGACGGTGAATTTCAGTTCTTCCGAGGCCTTGAGCAGAGCGTCATCGACTTCAGCCGAGCTTGTCCACGCATAATCCTGTTTTGGAGGAAAGCCCGGCGTGGACGCGGCCTTGTCCTTGGGCAATTCGAAAATTTTCAGATGCTTGCGCAGATCTTCGCTTGTCATCGGCACGTTCGACGTGATGATGAGCATCTGTTCCGGCTCATAGCGGTCGTTTTTGACGATGCGCGTCTCAACCTGCGTGATGCGCGCATAGCTATAGCGGCTGGGGATTCCAGCCTCTTCCTTCAATCGCCCGGCTCCTTTCGCGGCCAGGGCCGCGCCGCCGGATACTGCTGTCAGTCCCGGCGCGATGACCGCCCGCATATATCGCTGTTTGTCGGGAATGACGGTGATGGGCGCCGTAACGGTGGCTTCGGTTCCCTCGTCATTCATTACCATGTCGTAGGAAACATGCTCGGCGACGGTTCTAGCTTTGCCTTCCGGCTTTTTGGCGTCATCCTCGTATTCGATGATCGAAAGATCGAAATGCTTCTTGAGCATGTCGGCGGCAACCGGCGTATTGAATGTGATGGTCGCGGAAACACCGCGCTTTTCCACGTCATTAGGATCCTGGAAGAACGCCATCGACGCAATTTCCGGCGTCAGAGGCTGGGTAGCGAAATTATAGGTCCCGCCGGTCAGAACGACCTGCGACGGAAAAACATCGCGCGCGAATTCGACATGATATTTTTCTCCCGCAGGCCAGGGCTTTTTCGGCTCGAATGTCAGGCTGTAATCGTCAGTCCAGCGCCATTCGCCTTCGATGGCTGGCGTGACGGTAATTCCGGTTAGCTGCCTGCGGCCCGCGAGGCGCAATTTGCGATCCGGGCGATAGCACTCGAGTCGGCTCTGCTGCACAGATTTGCCATTAACCGTCAGCGTCTGCTGGATTTTCTTAGACGAACAAAATCTAACTTGCAGCGGCGAGGCTCCCGCCAAACCTGGCTCCGCGCTTAAATAGGGGTTAAGCGTCAGAGAAATTGTATCCGGCAGTGCGCCCGTGACAGGTCCCTCGACTTTATTGGCCGTAACGGGCTGTGTGGCGGGAGAAGCAGCAAGAACAGGCAAGGAGAAAAGAAAAACGACCGCTGCCGCAATTAAACGCATATTCTTCTCCCCATGCTCACGATGAAGAGAGGCTATGGCAAAGCCCTGATAATTGCAACCAAGAGCAGAATATAAGACTCGGACAGCCCTTCCTGAAGCCCGGTTTTTTTATTCTTCAATCATATCCGATCAAAAGGCCGCGTGCCCTGATTCAGGATATCCAAATAAGCCTGATAGGAAAAGACCTTGTGCCGCTCCTTGCCGGTCATCTCGCGCACGATGCCCAGCTCTTCCAGCACCCCCAGCGCCCTGAGCGCGGTAGGCAGAGATACATTGCAAGCGGTCCTGATTTTGGCCGTCGTGGCAACCGGATGCCGCTGCAGATAGGCATGCACGGCCAGCACTGATGCTGCGGATTTGTCTGCTTCGATAATCCGCTCTTTGTCCTTGCCGAATAGCGCGATGATGGCCTGCGCTGTTTCAGCTGCCTGAGTTGCGGTTTCGGCAACGCCGGTCAGGAAAAATTTGATCCAGGACTCCCAATCGCCGGTTTCGCGCACGGCCTGCAAATGGTCGTAATAGGCTTGGCGGTTGGCCTTTAGATAAAGGCTGAGATAGAGCAGGGGCGTTTTCAGCACGCCCTCAACGCAGAGAATGAATGTGATCAGCAGCCGCCCCAGACGGCCATTGCCGTCGAGAAAGGGATGGATGGTCTCGAACTGCACATGCGCCAGTGCTGCTTTGATGAGAGCCGGGAGCGGGGTCTTCTCGTCATGCAAGAATTTCTCGAACTGTCCGAGCGTATCCATCAGCTTTTCTGGCGGCGGCGGCACAAAGCGGGCATTGCCGGGACGCGAGCCGCCAATCCAGTTCTGCGATTTTCGGAATTCGCCCGGCATTTTATGGCCGCCCCGGGCGTTGCTCATCAGCTTCTCATGGATCTCCCGCATCAGGCGCAGAGACAGCGGAAACTCCTTCAGCCGCTCCAGCCCGTAATTCATCGCCGCGACGTAACAGGAGACTTCCGTCACATCATCCATCGGCACGCCGGGCACCTCATCCGTCTCGAACAGCAGCAGATCGGACAGAGAAGACTGCGTGCCCTCGATCTGCGAAGACAGCACGGCCTCCTTGCGGATATACATATAAAGGAACAAAGCCGGGTCCGGCAGCACCATGCTCATGCCGTCGAGCCGGCCTAGCGCCGTATTCGCTTTGTCGAGCAGCGGATAAAGCTCCTCCATCCGCAGCGGCGGATCGGGCGGCAATTTAGGCGGCAGGTACGCCTTGTAAGGCTCGTTGCCAGCGGCGGAGCATTTAACATAGCGCCCAATGCGCTTATTGATTGGCTTGGCTGACATGATCACAAGTAACAAAAATTGCGATTTTCATTAGTTAAGCCAGATTAGCTCTCATGAGCATGAGTTGCAAGGACTCAAATAACGAAAAAGACTATATTTGTTATTTATTTTGACATGCTCTAAGGACTCTTTTTAAGCCACACAGGCGGGAAACTGAATATTTATGGTGCATTTCAATATGATAATGACATAATAGATAAGAAGAAAAAACAGTATAGAGGGTTTTTTCGCCTCATCTCCGCCAGTCATTCTAAACGATGCACAGCCACTTCCGTTTTGCGCCGGAATACCCGTAAAGATCAAAAGGCAAAGCAACGAAAATGCCAGAACATTCCTGCACACTGCTTGGCTTCTGATCGGTTGGATAGCCTTCATCCTTGTCCTTCCGGTAATATCGATTTCGTTAGACCAGCATTGCTTTCTAGCGGCTGTCCCCGCAAGCAAAAAACCTTGCTGGGCGTTCGTTGTCGCATTAAGGCCGGAGGCTCGGTTGCGCGATACTTCCTGGTTTTCCCCCATCTCCCATCATTTTCCCCATGTGGAAAGCGTTGCGGCGAAAAACCCCCCATGTTGGGGGCTAACGTATCGCAAACTTGTCCACCTTTATGCCTTAATTTAGGTTCATCCTTCCTATCGGCGCCCTTTGCGGATGCTGGCTAATCCATCTGGGGAACGACCGACCTTCATGAAACGCCGATTCTTATCACGTCCCGTTCTGGTTTTCGCGGCGCTGGCCTTGCTTGGCGCCGGCGGCTTGCTTTATTGGCAGAAACCGGCTGCTGGGGCGGCGGGCGCGGAGATGCGGGCCATACCGGTGCGGCTGGGCGATATCGAGGAAACGGTCACGGCGCAGGGCAAGCTGGAGCCAAGAGATTACGTTGATGTCGGCGTGCAAGTCTCTGGACAGCTTAAGAAAATTCATGTCGAGATCGGCGATCCAGTCAAGAAGGGCGATCTGATCGCCGAGATTGATCCGAGGGTTTATGAGTCGAAAGTCGCCGCCGACGAGGCGCAGCTGAAATCGCTGCAAGCGCAATTGGCCGAGCAGCAGGCGCAGGAAGCTTTCGCGCAGAAGACCCTCGACCGCAACCGCAGCCTTATCAAAAACAAGGCCATCAGCCAGGAAGCGCTCGAAGACAGCCAGACGGCCCTCAAGGTCGTGGAGGCCAAGATCGACTCTCTCAAGGCGCAGATGGACCAGCAGCGCTCCTCGCTGGACGGCGACAAGACGAATCTGAGTTATACGAAAATCTATGCGCCGATGAACGGCACGGTCGTTTCGCAGCCGGTGCGCGAGGGGCAGACGCTGAATGCCAGCCAGACCGCGCCGGTGGTCGTGCAGGTCGCCGATCTCGATATCATGACCGTGCGCGTCCAGGTCGCCGAAGCCGATGTGATGCGCCTTGCCGCGCAAATGGATGTCTATTTCACCACGCTCGGCGCGGACGACCGCAAATGGCACGGCAAGGTACGCCAGATTCTGCCGACGCCCGAGACCATCAACGACGTCGTGCTGTATGACGCGTTGGTGGATGTCGAGAATACCAATTATCTGCTCATGACCGGCATGAGCGCGCAGGTCTTCTTCATCGTCGGTGCGGCGCATAACGTGCCCGTCATTCCCGTGCGCGCCCTCGGCAAGCCCGCGGACGCGCAGGTAGCGGAGGGCGCCGGCGCGTCCTATCAGGTCAGCGTGGATAATAACGGCCGGCGCGAAGAGCGCACCGTGACGGTCGGGCTGATGACGCGCACGCTGGCCGAGGTGAAATCGGGCCTGAGCGAAGGCGAAAAAATTCTCGTGCCGGAGCCGGCGAAAAAATCTTCCGGCGGCGGCGCTCGCCAGGGCGGCATGCCGGGCGGCCCAGGCAGGACGCCGCGCCTATGACGGAGGCCGTCCCGCTTCTCGAACTCGTCGATGTTTCCAGGCAGTATCAGAGCGGCGACACCGTGGTGCGCGCCCTTGACGGCGTGTCCTTGGTCATCCGCCATGGCGAATTCGTCGCCATTATGGGGCAATCGGGGTCGGGAAAATCGACGCTGATGAATATCATTGGGTGCCTCGATAAGCCCAGTATAGGCACATACAGCATATTAGGACGCGTCGTGAACGGGCTGGACAGGGACAGCCTTGCCACGCTCCGGCGCGATACGTTCGGGTTTATTTTCCAGCGTTACAATCTGCTCGCGACGGCCAGCGCCGAGGAGAATGTCGAAATTCCGGCGATCTATGCGGGCGCGACGAAGCAAAACCGGATGGAGAAAGCGAAACGCCTGCTCGAGCAATTGGGACTGGGCAGCCGCGTCACCCATCGTCCCGCGGAACTGTCGGGCGGGCAGCAGCAGCGGGTGGCGATCGCCCGCGCGCTGGTCAACGATCCGGCGGTCATTCTGGCCGATGAGCCGACGGGCGCGCTCGACAGCAAAAGCGGCAGCGAAGTCATGGCGCTGCTGAAGGCGCTGCATGGGGAAGGGCGGACCGTCATCCTCATCACGCATGACGAGCATGTGGCCAGGAACGCCCGCCGCATCGTCCGCCTCGCCGACGGGCGCGTCCTTGATGATGCGCCCGTCGGCGGGCGCAGCGACGACGCGCCGGAGAATGCCGATATCATCGAGGGCGCGCTCATCGCGGGAAAACACGACATGCGCGCGGTCAGCGCCATACCGGAGCTTGCCGAAACCGCGAAAATGGCTTTTCGGGCGCTGCGGGTGAATTTTTTCCGCACGCTGCTCACGTTGCTCGGGATCATCATCGGCGTCGCGTCGGTCGTCGTCATGCTGGCGGTGGGCGACGGCAGCAAGCAGAAAGTGCTCGACCAGATTTCCGCGATGGGCACCAATCTTTTGTCGATCCGCCCCGGCGCGCCCGGCGTAAGATCGAGCGGCGACAACGCCACGCTGCTGCCGGACGATGCCGTGGCGATCCGGCGGTTGCCGAACGTCCATAGCCTGGTCGAAGAGCGCAGCAGCCGCCAAACCGTTCGCCATGGCAACATCGATTACGCCACCAGCATTCAGGGCACGGGTTACGCGCTGCCGGAAACGCGTGACTGGCCGATGGCGGCGGGAAATTTTTTCACGGAACGGGATTTGAAGAGCTATGCGCCGGTGGCCATTCTGGGGCAGACGGTGAAGGACAATCTTTTCCCCGGCAGCGCCAATCCGGTCGGCGCCTATATTCTGGTCAAGAACATTCCGTTCGAAATCATCGGCGTGATGGGTGCGAAAGGCGCGTCCAGCTTCGGCACCGATCAGGACGACATCGTCTTTATTCCCTATACGACCGGCATCATGCGCATCTTCGGCAAGACCTTCCTCAATTCCATCACGCTGCGCGTCGACGATGTGAGCAAGATCGACGAGACGCAGGACGCCATCACCGCGCTTCTCATTCGCCGCCACCGCGGCGAGGATTTCAGCATCCGCAACATGGCCTCTATCCTGGAAACCGCCACCAATACGCAGAATACGCTCACCATTCTTCTGGGCACGGTCGCGGCCATATCCTTGCTGGTGGGAGGCATCGGCGTGATGAATATCATGCTGGTCAGCGTGACGGAGCGCACTCGCGAGATCGGCATCCGTATCGCCACCGGCGCGCGGACGCGCGACATCATGCTGCAATTCAGCACCGAAGCGGCGGTGGTCTGCACGCTCGGCGGCCTGATGGGCGTCTTTACCGGCTTTCTGATCGGCTTTTGCCTCAAGTTTTTCGATGTCGAGGTCGTGTTTTCGGCGATGCCGGTTTTGCTTGCCTTTACCTGCGCGGTGGGCACCGGATTGCTGTTCGGCTATCTGCCGGCGAAGAAGGCCGCCGCGCTCGACCCGGTTATCGCTTTGGCCTCGGAATGATCATGCGCCGCATCATATTATCCTTTTTCATTCTGTCGCTCTCCGCATGCACTTTGGCGCCGGACTATGAACGGCCTGCTATCGATGCGGGCGCGAACTGGAAGGATATGGCTGCGCCCGAAGCCTCTGCCAATAACGAACCCCCGGTTTCACCGGCCTGGTGGCAGGACTATCAGAGCGGCGTGCTGAACCAATTGGTGCCCAAGGCGCTGGCGGGCAATAACGATCTGCTGGCCGGGTTTCAGCGCATCGAGCAGGCTCGCGCCGCCGTGACCAAAAGCGAAGCCGATCTGTTTCCGCAAGTCAGCGCTTCGGCAAGCCAGACGAAAGACCGCCAGGAAAGAAGCGGCATCGTGACCCGGAGCGACGGCAACAATATCGGGTTTTCGGTTTCTTACGAAGTCGATCTGTTCGGCAGGATACGCTCCGGCGCGGCGGCGGCGCAGGCGGATTACGAGGCCAGCCGCTTCGATCACGAAAGCCTGAAAATAATTACGGCCGCCGCCGTGGTCGAAGCTTACGCGCAGGCGCTGGCGATGACCGAACGGCTCCGCGTCGCCGACGATAACCTTGCCATCGCCAAGGACGTGCTGTCGATCATCGATGCCCGTTCCACAGCGGGAACTGCTTCCGACCTTGAGCTTTCACAACAGAAAGCGGCGGTCGCCAGCGCCCAGGCCGCCATGGCGGCGCTGGCCGCCAATCATGACGGCTTTCTCAATCAGCTGGCCGTGCTTCTGGGCGAAGCGCCGCAGAATTTCCGCGTCGAGGAAGAAAATTTCTCCGCGCTGATTGCGCCGAAAATTGTTCCCGGCTTGCCCGCCCGGCTGTTGCAGCAGCGGCCCGACATCAGGCGCGCGGAAGCGAGCCTGATGGCCGCCAACGCGGATATCGGCGTCGCGCGCGCGGCGTTCTTTCCTTCGCTCACGCTCGATGCGGCGGGAATATTGAGCGGCAATCCGGCTTCTACGCTGCTCTCGCTCGGCGCGTCGGCGCTCGCGCCTTTGTTCAGGGGCGGGGCGCTGGAAAGCGATCTCGAAATCACCAAGGCACGCAAGGAAGAGCTGGCGGCGAATTATCGTCAGACGGTGCTTACGGCATTTCAGGAATCGGGCAACGCGCTTTCCGCGCTGCGCGCCGCCGACAGCCGCGCGGCGCTGCTCGCGGACGCCGCCGCCGCGTCGCGCAACGCCTATAAGCTGGCGCGCTCCCGTTACGACAGCGGCAGCATCGATTTCCAGACTCTGCTCGATACGCAGCGCACGCTGCTGCAGGCGGAAGACAGCGCCACGCAAGCTCGCCTGGAACAGATCAGCGCCAGCGTTGATCTTACGAAGGCTCTTGGCGGCGGATGGAATGATCCCGGCCCGGTCGATTGAGACGGCACAAATTTCTTCAGACCAGATAATTTTCAGACCAGAATGTCCAGCCTCGTCGGCGGCGTGTTTTGCGATACGGTGTCTTGCGAGCTGGTCACCGGATTTTTTTCCGGCGGGCCGGGCGAGGACTGGTCTTTTTTGTTCGATTTCGCCTTCTCGGCCTAAATTTTGGCCTCAAGCTGCTGCATCTGCTGCGTGTATTGCGCGATTTTTTGCTGTTTCGTCTTCTCGTCGTCCTTGGTGCTGGCTTTTTCCTCGGCGATTTTTCTTTCCAAGGCCGCCTTTTGCGCTTCCAGGCTCGCGACGGAATCATTGCCTCCAGACGGCGGTGGCGGCGGCGAAGCTGAGGCGGATACGATATCCATGACGGTTCCTGCGAGAGATAGAATAGCCAAACCCGGCCAGCCGCCATTAGAGAGTGAAATTGTTTACAATTGATTAGAGCCGAAACCTAAGCTTAAAGCACAACATTAACAATATGTTCCATCCCATCGTCTTGGAGCGGGATGGCGGCGTCCGGCGGCAAGCTTTGGCCGTCCAGTTCGCAGGCGGTGACGGTGTGGCCCTTGCCGCTCCGATTTTGGACCTTGATGTGGTAGCGAGCGGATTTATAGCGATAGAGCATCTCGAAACCGGGCCAGCTTTGGGGAATGCAGGGTTCGAGGCGCAAGCTGCCGGCCTCGACCTGCAGACCCAAAATCGCTTCGATGCCGGCGCGGTACATCCAGCCGGCGGAGCCGGTGTACCAGGTCCAGCCGCCGCGGCCCATATGCTGCGGGTTGGCGTAAACATCCGCCGCGACGACATAGGGCTCCGCCTTATAGTGGAATACGGACATGCGCGATTCCGTATGCCGGATCGGGTTGAGCATATTGAACAGCGAAAAGGCTTTTTCGGTTTGCCGCGCCTTTGCCAGGGCGATGACCGACCACAGCGCGGCATGGGTGTATTGGCCGCCATTTTCGCGCACGCCGGGCGGATAGCCCTTAATATAGCCGGGGTCTTTCGGTGTGTGGTTGAAGGGCGGCTTGAACAGCAGCGCGATGCCCTCGTCCGGCATATGCAGATATTGCTCGACGGCCTGCATGGCGCGGGCGGCGCGTTCCGGCTGGGCGGCGCCGGAGATCACGGCCCACGACTGCGCGATGGAATCGATGCGGCATTCTTCGCTGGATGCCGATCCCAGCGGCGTGCCGTCGTCGTAATAGCCGCGCCGGTACCATTCGCCGTCCCAGGCGTTTTGCTCGACGGCTTCGGCCAGCCGGGTGCTGTGCTCCTGCCAGCGGGCGGCGCGTTCGGGCGCCAGTTTGGCCGCATGGGGCGTGAATTGCTTGATCGTGGCGATCAAGAACCAGCTTAGCCAGACGCTTTCTCCCTGGCCGTGCAGGCCGACGCGGTTCATGCCGTCGTTCCAGTCGCCGCCGCCGAACAGACTCAGCCCGTGCGCGCCGCTCGTCAGGCTGCGGTCGATGGCGAGCGCGCAATGTTCAAGCAGCGTGGCGATCCGCGACGACACCGTGGGCAGATAGAATGCCTCATGCTCGGAATCGGCGAGGACGCGGCCATCCAGGAACGGGACTTCTTCGTCGAGAATGGCGGCATCGCCGGTGACATGGATGTAATAAGCGGTGACGTATGGCAGCCATAGGGCATCGTCGGCGAAACGGGTGCGAATGCCTTGCCCCGCGTCGGCGGCCGAGGGCAGCCACCAATGCTGCACGTCGCCTTCGGGGAACTGCCGGGCCGCCGCGCGCAGAATGTGCTGACGCGTCCATTGCGGCTGGCAATGCGCGACCGTCATGACATCCTGAAGCTGGTCGCGGTACCCATACGCGCCGCTGGTCTGATAGAAAGCGGAGCGCGCCCACATGCGGCAGGCGATGGCCTGATAGAGCAGCCAGCCATTCAGCATGATGTCGGTGGCGCGGTCGGGAGTCTTGACGTGAATCTGGCCGAGCATGCCGGTCCAATAGTCTTTGACCTCGTCCAGCGCGACCGCGACATGCTGCGCGTCGTATTTCCGGGCGAGCGCCTGGGCCTCGGCGGGATTCGCCGCCGTGCCGAGCAAGAGAATAAGCTCGACCTCCTGCCGCGGCTTGAGAACCAGCGTGGTCTGCAGCGCGGCGCAAGGATCAAGTCCGGCGCCGGTTTTGCCGGACAGGGCTTTGCTTTGCATCAACGCGGCGGGATGCTGATAGGTGCCGTTGCGGCCGATGAATTCGCGCCGGTCGGCGGTCCAGACGACATGATTGGCGCCGAGATGGGCGAAGGCGATTTCGTCCGCGGCTTTATTCGTCCAGGCATTGCGGGCGAACATGGTGCCGGTGGTATTGTCCATGGTGGTGATGATGAGGCCTGCCGCGCTGTTGCCGGCGACGCCCAAGACCCAGTCATTATAAGACGTGACCGACAGCCGCCGCGTCGCCGACGATCTGTTGACGATGCGAAGCCGCGTGATCTTCACGCTGTCGTTCAAAGGCACGAACTGCGTCGACTGGGTGAAAATATCGGCGATGGTGGTTTCAAAGACGCTGTAACCCATGCCGTGCCGCGCGATATAGGTCGCGGCTTCCTTGCGGATCGGCGTCGCGGCGGGAGACCAGATCTCGCCGCTGTCCAGATCGGTCAGGTAAACCGCTTCGCCGCTTTCGTTGCTCACCGGATCGTTCGACCAGGGGGTGAGCTTGTTCTCGCGGCTGTTGCCCGACCAGGTATAGGCCGCTCCTTCCGCGCATACGTGAAAGCCGAATCCGGGATTGGCGATGACATTGATCCACGGCGTGGGCGTGTGCTGGCCGGGGGCCAGGATGGTGACATATTCGCGGCCATGGGCGGCGAAACCGCCGATGCCGTTGAAAAATTCCAGAGCGGGGCGCTCGGCGGACGCGGCGGTCAATCGCGCGGCGCGGCGCAGGCGCGGCGGATAAAAGACGATGTCCTCGCGGGTATTGATGTCGATTTGTTCCGCGAGGCTGCCGCGATGGCTCATCAGCACGACGCGGGCGGCGGCTTGCAGCAGCTTGCGGGTCTCGACGGCGAGCTGGTCGCCGCGCAGCACGTAAATCCTGCCTTTGCCGCCTTCGCCATAGGCGCCGGGCAAAGCCTGGCGCGTGCGGACGAGCAATTCCATCTCATCCTGCAGCGTCGCCAGATAGGAGGTGGGCTGCTCGTTGATAATCACCAGATCGAACTCGAGGCCCTTCATCGAAAGATAGCCGTGGGCCTTGACGATCTGGCGCAAGGTTTTCATGTCGGTAGCGACATCGACGCGCAGCAGCAGAATGGGAAGGTCGCCGGAGATGCCGGCGGGCCATAAGATCGCCTGGGCGCCCGCGCCCGCCTTGATCATTTCCGATTTCGGACGGAAAGCCGGATTGGAATAGATCAGCGGATTGGCCAGCTTCTGGAAAAGATGCGCCTCGTCCGGCGTGATGCCGAGATGCTGATATTGCAATTGGGCCAACGTCCAGGCGCGGGCCGCGGTGCGGCTGTACGCGCCTCGCGAGCGGTATTTGTGGGCGAGGTCCAGCGCTTCCTGGCGCGAGGAGGCGGCGAGAGTCCAGAAAGAGACATAGGTAGATGTGTGCGGCTTGAGATGCACGCGGCAGCGCAGGCTGAAAATCGGGTCGAGCACGGAACCGGCGGTATCGCTCAGGGGCCGTCCATCCATGGCGATAGGGCGGCGCGCGGTGTGGCCGCGCCCGAGAAAGCGCGCGCGATCGGTTTCATACTGCATTTCGCCGATGGTCTCGCCGCCGGTGGAAACCAGATGAACCGCCCAAATCGGGGGATCGTCGGGACTGCGCGGGCGGCGGGTGGCGAGCAGAGCGCCAAGCTCCGGCAGATATTCGGTTTCGACGAACATTTTAGAGAATGCCGGATGCGCGGCGTCGGTTGCCGCCGCCGTCAAGACCAGTTCGGCGTATGAGGTAAGCTCGATTTCACGGTCCGTATCGCTGTGGTTGGATATCCTCAGGCGGCGGACTTCGCCATGATCTTCGGACGAGACGATGATGTTCAGGATCGTCGTAATATCGCCGTCGCGCCGCTGATACTCGGCGTGATCCTCATGGAAAATGACGGTATAATCGTCCGGTTCCTTGCCGACGGGCTGATACGTCGCCGACCAGTAGCGGTCGCTGCGCATGTCGCGGATATAGAGGAAGCTGCCCCAGGCGTCGCGCGTCGGGTCTTCGCGCCAGCGGGTGATGGAGGCGCCGCGCCATTTGCTATAGCCGCCGCCGGCGGCGGTGACCATCAGGCTGTACTGGCCGTTGGCGAGCAGATGCGTTTGCGGCGTCAGGCTGTGCGGGGATTTGAATCCGCGCGGAATGGTCACCTGGACCTCGCGGATCGGCGCGATGGCTTCGACTTCCTCGGAACGCGGCTCGGCCAGAGCGACGTGGCGCGGCGGCAATTCCTGCAATAGAAGTTCCGTGGCCTGGATCAGCGGATCGGCATGGAAGCGGTCGCGCATCCGGCCGTTCTGCAGAACATTCTGGATCGCAACCAGACTCATGCCTTGATGATGCGCCATGTAATTATGGACGACGGCCCATTGCTCGCCTTCGGGCAGGCGCTTATGGGTGAAGTCGATCGCTTCATACCAGCCGTAATAGCCGTGCGCGCCGAGCGCGGCCATGCGCTGGTAGTTCTTAAGCGCGCTGGCGGGATCGACCATGGCGGCAAGGGCGGTGGCGTAAGGCGCGACGACGATATTTTCGCTCAGGCCGCGCTTCAGGCCCAAGCCCGGCGTGCCGAAGCTGGAATATTGATACGTCATCTCGAAATCGCGGGCGTTGTAGGCCGATTCCGAATTGCCCCAGGGAATGCCCAGCGTTTCGCCATATTCGATTTGCCGCTTGACGATCAGGCGGTTGGTCTGGCCGATGAGACTCGCGTCGGGCTCGTGCATGACCAGCGCGGGCATGAGATATTCGAACATCGATCCCGACCAGGAGACCAGCGCGGGCTTATGGCCGATAGCGGTGACGGTGCGGCCCAATCTGAACCAGGAATAAGCGTGGATGTCGCCCTTCGCGATCGCGACGATGGTGACCAGGCGCGCTTCGGAGGCCAGCAGATCGTAACAGCTTGGATCGAGGATATCCTCGGCGACGCGCATGCCGATGGACAGCATCTTGCGCTGGGGGTTGAGCAGGAAACGGAATTCCATGGCGCTGAAAAACGCGGCGGCTTGCGCGGCGAGGGTTTCGGTCGCCGCAAGCAGGACTTCCGCGGCGACCGCTCCTTGCCGCACGAGGTCAGACAGAGAACCGAAATTGGCATCATGGCCGGCGACGATCGCGGCGACTTTTTGAGGCAGATGAGATAGTTCTTCCAGCGTGGGGACGGTCTCGGCGAGGATGGCGCGCAGTTCTTTGGGCAGGGCGGCCATCAGTTCCGTCTGCGCCAGCCAGGGCATCATGCGCTGCAGGAGCCGAAGATCGGCCTGGATCGCTTCGGCGACAGCGCGGCACCACTGCTTGATGTCGGTATCGGCGCGGGCGGCTTTATCGCCGCGTTCGACGACATAGAGCGACACGAGATCGTCGTTGGTGAGGGCCATTTCGTTGAGCTTGACCAGCGCATGATAGGCTTTTTCCGGCGTCTGGGCTTCCAGGGGATATTTTTGCAGGATGGCCTGCATGCTCTGCGCGTTGGTTTGCAGCTGCTGCAAGACGAGATGGGGCGCATGCTGAACGGCGCGCTCCAGCACGTCATGAAGAATGGCGAGCGTATCGCCCAGTCCTTCGTGCCAGTTCGCGGCCAGCCATTTTTGTTTCGGCAGCGATTTGCAGAACTGGACGACGACAAGAAAATAACCGGCGAGATTGCCGCTATCGACGGAGGAAATATAGCGCGGCTCAAGCGGACGCAGATCGGTCGTGTCGTACCAATTGAAGAAATGGCCGCGATAGCGCTCCATCCGGTGCAGGGTGGCGAAACTGTTGCTCAGTCTCTCGAGGAGTTCCGCGAGGTGAATCCAGCCGAAATCGTAAGCGGCGATCGCCGACAGGAAATACAGGCCGATGTTGGTCGGCGACGTGCGATGCGCGAGGATGGGGGCGGGGTCTTCCTGAAAATTATCGGGCGGCAGCCAGTTGTCGGCGGCGGTGACGAAATGCTCGAAATAGCGCCAGGTCTCGCGGCCGATCCGGCGCAATTCCAGCTGTTCCGCCGCTTCCAGCCTGATTTGATCGGCGGGGGCGGCGGGCAGGCTGGAATAATACGCCAGCGCGGGGGCTGTCAGCCACAGCAGCAGAAACGGCAGCGCCAGAACCCACATCGCCGATTGCGCCATGGACAGAACGATGATGGTCATGGCCGTCAGAATCAGGCCGCCATGCATATAGCGGTAAAATCCGGCCAGCGTGCGCAGGCGCCTGACCTTGGCTTCGGCGGCGGGTATCCATTCCAGCAGGTTGCGGTGGGAAACATACAGGCGCCAGAGGGTTCGCAGCACCGCGTCCAGCATCAGCCATGCCTGATGCGGCAGGAAGGCGATGAAGAAGATGATCTGCTGGCCGGTGCGCCAGGCATCCGCGGACAAGGTGGCAAGATGGCTGAGGCGCGGGGTATCCCGGCGCGGCAATAGGCCCTCGACCAGGTTGATCAGCAGCGGCATGGTATAGGCGGCGATGATCAAGGTGGTCCAGAAGCTCGCGGCGCCCGGCGGAAAAGTCAGGCCGACCAGCAGCGCCAGGAAAGTAAAGGGGGCCGTCAAGGTGCGGCGAAGATTGTCCACCATCTTCCAGTGACCCAGCCATGGCATGTCATCGGAATAGGGGCCGAATATCCAGGGCAGCAGTTGCCAATCGCCTCGCGCCCAGCGATGCTGGCGGGTCGTGGCGACGTCATAGCGCGAAGGATATTCCTCGACGACTTCGATATCCGAGGCGAGGCCGGCGCGGGCGAAGATGCCTTCGATCAGGTCGTGGCTCAGGACGGCGTTTTCGGTAATGCGCTTCGTGACCGCGCTTTCAAAAGCGTCGATGTCGTATATGCCTTTGCCGGTGAACGAGCCTTCCTCGAACAAATCCTGATAAATATCGGAAATGGCGAAAGCATAGGGGTCGATGCCGCTGGCGCGATAGAAGACGCGCTGGAAAAGAGAATCCGCATGGCGTTCCGGCAGCGACGAGGAAACGCGGGGCTGCAGGATGCCGTAGCCTTCGATCACGTAACCCTGCTTGGCGTCGTAATGGGCGCGATTCAGGGGATGGGACATTTTGCCGATCAATCTTCGGACGGCGCCGCGCGGCAAGCGCGTGTCCGCGTCCAGCGTCACGACATAGCGGATATTTTCGGGCAGCTGTAACGCCGCATAATCGGCGGAGTCCAGAAAGCTCGTGGCCGCGGAGCCGCGCAGCAGCAGGTTTAATTCATGCAGCTTGCCGCGCTTGCGCTCCCATCCCATCCATTTCCGCTCCGTCGGATTCCATTGGCGGCGGCGATGAAAAACATGAAAGCGCGGCGTCGCGTCCGGCAGGGGGTGGCGCTGGTTGAGCGCGGCAATGGCTTGCCGGGTCAGGGCGAGCAAGCGATCGTCGTCCGGCATCGTTTCCTGATCGGCGTCTTTCCAGTCCGTCAGCAGGGCGAAGCGCAAATTATCGTCGGCATTGCTCAGATAATGCACTTCCAGCCGCTCGGTCAGCGACGCGACATCCGATTCCGAACCGATGAGCGCGGGGATGACGATGATGGTGCGCAGATCGTCGGGAATGCCCTCGCGCAACGACATGCCGGGCAGGATGGACGGCGCGAAAATATAGAGGGTGGCGCGATTGACGAGCGTGATCGCCGCTTCCCATGCCGGGAAAAAAGCGGCGGCGGACAAGGTGAATAAAATCCAGGGCGGGTTTTTCTGCAGGACGGTGCCGGCGAGGCCGAGTTCGATGATGCCGGTCACCAGCAGAATATTGGTCACCATATACGCGATGAAATTGGCGGCGGGGCGCGCTTCGCGAATCTTGTCCATCCAATTGCGCCGGTAGCCGATATCGGCGGCCAGCATGGCGCGGCCCGCGTCGATCAGGTAATAGCCCGGATCATGGGCGCGCCGCGCCACCCCCGCCGCTTCATCCTGTTTCTGGGCGGTCTGGGCGAACCAGAGGGTTCGCTCGGCCACATGCAATTCGGACAGTTTCGAGCGCCGCGCCAGTTTTTCGATAGCGCGGCGGTAAAGGTTGCGCGTCGGCAGATCCATGGCGCCAAAGCTGCTTTCGGCGCGGAGCATTTTGTCGACATGGCTGACCGTCTCGAAAAAATCGACCCAGTCGAAGGTCGAAATCAGGCTCATGCTGGTGATGATGTTGCGCACGGTGACGGTTAATGCGCCTTGATTTTGGTGGGCGGCGCTGACGATTTCCTGCGCCGAGCTTCCTTCTTCCTGCAGGCGGCTGTCGAGATGCTGAAGAAACGGAATGACGCGCGGGTCTTGATCGCGCAGCCGCTGGATGAGCTGCACGGCGAAGGAAGGCGACAGGCGCGCCTGTCCGATGCTCTTCAGGCCGGCCTCGATGTCTTTGGGGCCGGCCTCCGCCGCTTTCAGCAGCTCATCGGCCAGTTCGTCGGCTTTGGCGCGAGCTTTGCGGTCGTCGATGATCAGCGTGGCCGTGCGGCAGAGATTTTCCACCAGGGCGGCGCGCAAGCTGACGGCGACCGCCCATAATTCATTGATATTGAGCGACTGTTTGCGCTGATAGGCGACCACGAATCTTTCGAGCAGCTCCGGATTAAAGAAGCTGTCGGTATGCGCGATATAAGCCAGCGCGATGCCGTAAACCCGTGGAAAGCCCGCAAGCGGCCCTTGCGCCAGCTTGGGAAGCTCCCGGTAATAACTGGGAGGCAGATTGTTGCGGATAGCGCGTATCTGTTCTTCGGCGATAAAATAATTATCGACGACCCAGTCGGCGGCAGGCGGCATTTCAAATTCGTCGCCGATGGCTTTGGAGATGGCCAGATAGGCATGACGCAATTGCTGTTCGTTGTAATCCAGCCGCTTTCTGAGCAAGCGGTTATTGGCCGGCGCGCGGCTGATGACTTGCCCGGCGGCCAGGCTTTCCGCAAATTGTTCCAGATGCTCGGGGCTGAAGACTTCGCGGCGAATCAAATGTTCGTGGCGCGTATCTTCCATGGCGTTGGGGTGGGCGTGGCGATGGGGCATATTCAACCATATTCAAGCGGAGGGCATGGGGAACGCAAGCGGACCGAATTTATAAAGGAAAAGCGAGGTTAGCATACCCCGTCAACCGCGTATCATTTAACAAATCGGTCTTTTCGACAGAATGACTACGATGGTGTTCGCAACTGCAACAAAGCCTTGATTTTTTCATATTGAATGCCATGAGTGCCGTATCCGGGATTTGTGATGTGATCCTCTCCTTATGCTGCGCAAGAAGACAATAAATGCGATTGGCTGATTTCATTCGTGAACATAAGGAACGTATTATCAGTGAGTGGGAAGGCTTTGCGCAGACCTTGACTCCTGCCGCGGCCGATATGACGTCTCTCGCTCTCCGCGACCATATCGCGGAAATACTTATTTTTGTCACAAGGGATATTGAATCCACTCAAACCGCGCCGGAACAAATAAAAAAGCCGCAAGGAGAAAAACTCAACGGCCTGCGCCATAGTCCGGCGGAACTGCACGCGGCCTTGCGCCTGGCTGGCGGCTTTAACATCGATCAGGTCGTTTCGGAATATCGCGCTCTGCGCGCCAGTATCATCAGGCTATGGAACGCGGAAGGAAACGGCCCCGCCTGCCAAGATATTATGGATTTGACCAGTTTCAATGAATCCATCGACCAAGCATTGATGGAATCGATCAGCTATTACATGAAGAAAGTCAATCATTCCAAGAATCTGTTTCTGGGCATTTTAAGCCATGATCTTCGCACGCCCTTGAGCGCGGCGCTGATGTCCGCCCAGCTCATGCCCCAGATAGGCGCGCTTAACGAGCGCCAGGCCATGCTGGGCCTGCAAATCGTCGAGAGCATATCGCGCGCGAGCCAGATCGTCGCCAATCTGTTCGATCTGACCCGGGCGAGGTTCGGATCGGGGATTCCCGTTCTCAGAGATCATATGGATATGGGCTTCGTAAGCCGGCAACTTGTCGAGGAAATGCGTACCGTTTATCCCGATCGCATGATCGTTCTCGAAATCTCCGGCGAGCTGAAAGGAGAGTGGGACAAGGCTCGGGTAGGACAGGTCTTCTCGAATCTGATCGGCAACGCCGTACAGCATGGATTCAAAGAGACGCCCGTCAGCGTGTGCGTCAAAGGCACCCCCACGGAAGTTGCGCTATCCGTGCATAATGAGGGCGTTCCCATCCCCGGCGCGATGATAGGAAAAATATTCGATTCTCTGACTCGCGGCAGGGAAGGGGATGATGCGAGGCCGGCGGAGGAAGGGCATCTTGGCCTGGGACTCTACATCACGAAGGAAATCATCGCTTCTCATGGCGGAACGATCTGCGTGGCGTCGTCTGAAAAACACGGCACGACTTTTACCGCGCGCCTGCCGCGTGCCTGCTCGATGCAATAACTACCGCCGCGCAGCGGAAATGCTTGACTGGACAGAATGGGGCGCTTGCGGGCATAATCGGCTCGGTCAGCAGAGGAGTGTCTATGAGAAAGCTTGTTCTTGCCGTTGTCACGATTTTATGGGCGGCAGTCTCGGCTCAAGCGGCGGAGCCGGCGCCTGCTCCGGCGGCGGCGTCTGAACCGCCCATAAAAACCACCGCGCCGCTTCGGGTTGTCGCCAGCTTCAGCATTCTCGGCGACATGGTGGAAAATATCGGCGGCGAACTGGTAACCGTAAAAACTTTGGTCGGCCCTGGCGGCGATGCGCATAGCTATCAGCCGACGCCGGCCGATCTGAAGGCGATTGCCGAAGCCCAGCTTGTGGTTGTCAATGGGCTGGGTTTTGAAGGATGGATGAGCCGGCTGCTGGAATCCGCCGGTTATAAAAAATCCGTGGTTACGGCTTCGAAAGGCGTAGAGCCTCGTCTGATTTTCCTGAACGAGAGCGGCGATGAGGTTCAGCGGCAGATCACCGATCCGCACGCTTGGCAGAACCTCGAAAACGGGCAAAGATATGCGGCGAATATCGCCATGGCGCTGGTTGTCGCCATGCCGGATAAGGCATTGGCCCTTCTTAACCGCGCCGATAAATACCAGAGCGAAATCGGCGAGATGGATAAATATATCCGCGGCGAGATCGAAGCGATTCCGGCGCCGCAGCGAACGATTATCACCAGCCATGACGCGTTCGGGTATTTCGGCGAGGCTTATGGGATCAGGTTTCTCGCTCCTTATAGCGCGAACATGGACACCGAGCCTTCGGCGGCCAACATAGGCAGCCTCGTCACGCAAATCAAAAGCGAAGGGGTTAAAACGGTCTTTATCGAAAATATGACGAACCCTAAATTAATATCGCAGCTTGCCGCCGACGCGGGGGCTAAAATAGGCGGCACGTTATATGCCGACGCCCTGTCGGGCAAAGAAGGGACGGCGCCGTCCTATCTCGGCATGTTCAAGAACAACGTCCCGCTGCTTAAGGCCGCGATGCTGGAGAATAAGAAGAATTAGAGTTCGCTGTCCCCGAGCTTGGGCCTGCCGGGCGGCGGCGCGGGCGATGCGCTCTCTCCGTTATTCTGTTCGATATGGCTGCCGACCGGCAGACCCTGCATGCCGTTCTTGAATGGTCCGAAAGCGCGGTAGAAAAGGGCGAGGGTCAGGACGATGCCGAGCCATAACGCGGCGTTGCGCAACGCCTTGCCGCGATTAAGGCGCAAGATTCCCGGCGTCATCATCGCCGCCATCGTCATCATCCAAAGAATGCTGAGCCAAATACTGACTTGATCCATTTCGCTGTCCCGTCGTTATCGCGTTGCGACCGTATCAAATTTTTCGGGGAGCGGAAAGGTGGGGCGGAAAGAGGCGGGGCGCGAGCTACGATTTCGTGATCCTGACCGACAGCACGCCGAGGCCGATACTGCCTGCCGGGCTGTTGCCGGGCGCAAAATGGCAAACCGCGCCGTTATTGACATCGAATTTGAAGTTAATGGTCGTGTTGCCGCTGCCGCTGACATTGAGCGTTCCGATCTGGCTGTCGCGCACCTTGATCTGTCCGCCGCTCAGGCATTGCTCGACGGCGGCATCAGGCTGGCCCGCCGCGCAGTTCGGCCAGGCATCGCCGTTCGGCTGGAGCGAGGCGGCGGTGACCGTTCCGGAGCAGGAGCGTCCGTCGCGGGTCGTCGCGTTGCTGACGCCCACGGTTAAATTGCGCGAAAGCGAGGGGCGCACCGCGACATAGGCGCCCGGCTGCAGATTGGCGCCCGAGATAAAGTTGCCGATATCGGCTCCCGCGCCGACGCTCGCCGCGTCGAACATTCTCGGCGCGCCGAATTCCACCACCGTGCCGTCGCTCTTTTCGAAGCCGACATTATACAGCGTGAATTGATATTGTGCCGCGGGTGCCATGCAATCGCCGCCGCCGCTCATATCCGTCGTGGCGCAGCATGGCGGCAGCGACCCCGCGCCGCCGCTCGCGGGCGAACAGCCTTGAGCGTGGGCCAGGGCGAATGGAACGGCGAGCGTCAGAACAAAGACCGGCAGAAATAATTGAATGCCATTACGCATGTCGAGGGACTCCCGTTTCGTCAATTACCCCTGCTTACCGTCACCGTCAATCCGCCTCCGGCGGACATGGGATCGCTGCGTTCCAGGATGATGCGGTTTTCGCGGCGGACCTTGGACAGCATCAGCTTGGACAAATCGCGGTCGGCGAAAACACGTTTATCGAGGATGGGGCTGTCGAACAGGTTTTGCGCATTCTCCTGGTTCAATTTGATCCGCAGCATCATGAAACCTTCGGCGTCGCGGCCCTGGTCTTGCCTTGTTCCGGCTTCGACGCTGACCGCGCGATGCACATTGGCTTCGACGGAAAACTGCGCGCCCATGACCTGATGATCGTCGATTTTATGATCCCAGCGGTAGAATTTTCCGTAAACCCTTGCCCAGGGCATATAGGGCATTTGCGATCCCGCTTCTAGATCGAAGCCGCTCGGCACCTTTTCAACGGTGCCGTCCGGCGCGGAGCGCGCGGAGAAGCCGAAATAGCCGTTGGCGGTAAAGTCAAACGGGCCGAACTTCATCTCCCCGCCGATTCCGGTCCGGCGGTGTCCGCGCAGGAATTCGTAGTCGTAAAATACATTGGCGCCCGCCAGCATCCGGTCATGGAGCAGCAATTGGCGGTATCCGACGCCGGCATTGCCCGCGAAGCGCAACAGGTCGAACATGCGGTAGCTCACGCCGCTGAGCTGCGTGAAGCAGATTTTCTTTTTGTCGTCGCTTTGCCATATGGGCTGAACGGTGACGGCCTCGAAGCCGCGCCAGCCGGAAAGGTCGAAATTGCCGTTGACCTCGATGCGCTGCATCCAATCCGGCAGCTTGCCGATGAATTTGGCGACGAGATCGCGATTGTTCAGTTTCTTGGCGGCCATCGCCTGAAGCTGCGCCACCGTCATGCTGGTTATGACGCTGCTGTCATTGGTGCCGAAAGCGTTCTGCAGCGGCGGGACGGGATTGGCGCTCATATTGTGCGAAAGAGGAGGCAGCGTTTCCGCCCGCAGCTGGCTGGTCATGCTTATCAGGGCCGTGAAGGCCGCCGTCAGCAGCGCGCAGAACGCCCGGCGGCGGTTGCCGCTTTTAGCCGCTCTATATATTCGTCCCTTGGTTCCAAGACGCATGCCGGCCTCCTGCCAGTCAGCGCCGCGCAGCAATTGTTACATATTCGTAATAATATGGGCTGCGCCAGCTATTCGCCCAGAATCCAGTTTAACCAAAGCCATTAACAATACGGTTAAGATTACCCGTCATGGTGGAAAATTTTTTATTCTATTGCAATGCGATAGTGAGCATTTGCGCAAATTTTAGACTCCTTAAAATGTTTAAAGGCGGCAACATCCTATTAACGTTCGCGTGACGTGAAAATCCCTTGCCTTTACCGTGATTTGGACTAATATTCACTCCAGCATGAAGATTGACGTTTTGGGAGGTGGGCCAGAAAAGCCCGCCTTTTTTGTTGGGTTTGCGGGTTGCGGATGGAGCGGGAAGAGGTCGAGGCGCAAGTCGCCGTTCTTGTCGAATCCATGCTGCAGCGTATGGGGTATGAATTAGTTCGAGCGCAGCTGGCGGGCGCGCGGCAGGGTCTGACGCTTCAGATCATGGCCGAACGGCAGGACGGACAGACCATCCAAGTCGATGATTGCGCCGCGATTGCGAAGGCGCTCGATCCGCTGCTGGACGAAGCCGATTTGATCCCCGGCGCTTATAGCCTGGAGGTCAGTTCGCCGGGCATCGACCGGCCGCTGACGCGGGAAAAGGATTTTGCCGTATGGGCAGGGCACGAAGCCAAGATCGAGCTTCGCCATCCCATCGGCGGCAGGAAAAACTACCGGGGGATTCTGGCCGGACTGAAGGATGGAATGGCGCTGGTCAATATCGACGGCGAGGATCACGAATTGCCTTTAACGGCGATTGCCAAGGCGAAACTGGTGTTGACGGATAAACTTATCAAGGCCGCCGGGACGGCGCGCTGATCAGGAAGAGACGAGGTAGGGAAAATGGAATTACTGCATGTTGCCGATGCCGTGGCCCGCGAAAAAGGGATCGACCGCGACGAGGTTCTGGTCGCGATGGAGCAGGCCATACAAAAAGCCGGGCGCTCGAAATACGGCCATGAGCATGATATTCGCGCCACCATCGACCGCCGCACCGGGCTGATCGCGCTGCAGCGTTACCTGCAAGTGGCCGATCCGGTCGAGAACGAATTCACGCAAATTCCGCTGAAAACCGCGCGCAAGGCCAAGGCCGACGCCGCCATCGGCGATTTCATCATCGACGATCTGCCGCCGATCGATTTCGGGCGCATCGCCGCGCAGACCGCCAAGCAGGTGATCGTGCAGAAAGTCCGCGAATTCGAGCGCAAGCGCCAATTCGAAGAATACAAGGATCGCATCGGCGAAGTCATCAACGGCATCGTCAAGCGGGTCGAATACGGCAATGTCACGATCGATCTGGGACGCGCCGAAGCCGTGCTGCGCCGCGACGAGTGCCTGCCGCGCGAGCATTTCAAGAACCAGGACCGCACGCGCGCCTATATCTACGACGTGCGCGAAGAAGCCCGCGGGCCGCAGATTTTCCTGTCCCGCACGCATCCCATGTTCATGGCGAAACTGTTCGCCCAGGAAGTGCCGGAAATCTATGACGGCATCATCGAAATCAAGGCGGTCGCCCGCGATCCCGGCAGCCGCGCCAAGATCGCCGTCGTGTCGAACGACAGCGGCATCGATCCGGTCGGCGCCTGCGTCGGCATGCGCGGCAGCCGCGTCCAGGCCGTCGTCGGCGAACTGCAAGGCGAAAAGATCGATATCATTCCGTGGTCGCACGATCCGGCGACCTTCGTCGTCAACGCGCTCGCGCCCGCCGAAGTGAGCAAGGTCGTGCTCGACGAGGACAATAACCGCATGGATGTCGTGGTGCCCGACGAGCAATTGTCGCTCGCCATCGGCCGCCGGGGACAGAATGTCCGTCTCGCGTCGATGCTGACCGGCTGGGATATCGACATCCTGACCGAGAAGGAAGAGTCCGAGCGCCGCCAGGAAGAAGTCAAGCTTCGCACCTCGCTGTTCCTCGAGGCGCTGTCGGTCGATGACGTTATCGCCCATCTTCTGGTGGCCGAGGGCTTCACTAAAGTCGAGCAAGTGGCGGAAACGCCGATCGACGAGATCGCGGAGATCGAAGGCTTCGACGCCGATGTCGCGCAGGAATTGCAGCAGCGCGCCAAGACCTGGCTCGCGGACCGCGCGGCGGCTCTCGAAGTCAAGCGGCGCGAACTCGGCATCGCCGATGCGGTGCTGGGCCTGCCCCACATGACGACGGAATTCGCCGTCAAGTTGGGCGAGAAGGGCATCAAGACGCTGGACGATGTCGGCGATCTGGCGGGCGATGAATTGCGCGAGCTTTTGGGCAATGAGCAGTTGACCGAGAACAAGGCCAACGAAACCATCATGGCGGCGCGTGCGCATTGGTTCGCCGATGCGCCTTCGCCTGTCTCGTGACCATGAGGTACGCCGCTCATGATCGCCGCCGCCGAGGCAGACACTGTCGAACCGGACGATAATTTCGGCAAAGGCGATCCTTGCCGCCGCTGCATCGTCACGACTGCGATCAGGCCGCGCGAAGAGCTGATACGTTTCGTGGTCGCGCCGGATGGGCGGGTAACGCCCGATCTGGATGAGAGTCTGCCGGGGCGCGGCCTATGGGTAGGCTGCGACGCCCAGACGCTGAACGAAGCGGCGCGCAAAAACCTTTTCTCCAAAGCCGCGCGCCGGAAAGTAACGTGCCCGGCCGATCTTGCCATCGAAGTCGCCGGGTTGCTGCGGAGCCGCCTGCTGCAACTTTTGGGCCTTGCCCGGCGCAGCGGGCTTGTCGTCACCGGCTTTCCGCAGGTCGAGGCCGCCGTCGTCAAAGGCGATATCGCGCTGCTGCTGATCGCCGCCGATGCCGGCGAGGATGGCCCTTCCAAGCTGCGCCATAAGATTTCCCCGGATCGCATCTGGCGGATTTTAAGCAGCCAGGAACTGGGCCGCGCGCTCGGCCATGAGCAGTTGGTCTATATAGGACTTAAGCCCCAGGCCCTTACCGGCAAGATCGCGGCGACGTCCCGCAGATTTTCCGGATTTATCGGGCCGGAAAACCAAGGAACTCCCAGAAACCCCCAGGAACCCATTGCGTCCGAGCCGGGCTTGGCGCACATTGCCCCTATAATGGATAGAAGCGGATCATGAGCGAACAGGAAAACAAGAAAGTTCTATCTCTGGGCGGCAAGCCCAAGCTGGAATTGAAGAAATCGGCCGATCCCGGCGCGCCCGCGCACGGATCGGTACGGCAGAGCTTTAGCCATGGCCGGTCAAAGACCGTGGCGGTCGAAGTCAAGCGCAAGCGGGAAGGCGAAGTCGCGCCGCGCGCTCCGGGAGTCGAGACGCCGCAGGCGCCGCCTCGCACGAGCGGAGCGCCGCGCCAGCTGACCCAGGAAGAACGCAATGCGCGCGTGCGCGCCTTGCGCGGCGCGGTGCTGGACGGCACTGAAACGCGGCGCAATCTGCCGCCGGTCATTCCGACCCAGGTTCATCGCGAAACGGAAGCGGAGCAGCCGGGAGCGGAACCCGCGGACGGCGACAGTCTGCGCCGCCGCGAGCTTGAAGAACTGCGCCAAATCCAGGAACAGGAAAAGATCGCCGGAGTCGTGCGCAGCAAGGAAGACGACGCCCGCCGCCGCGATCTGGTGGAAGGCCGCCGCAGCGACGATGGCCGCATGCGCGCCGCGACCCGCATCGGCGACGTGGCGCGTCCCGGCGCGGTCGGCCGCCCTCCGGTCGTCGACGAGGAAGAAGAGCAGAACCGCAGGAAGCGCAAGGCGGGGATCGATGTTCCCACGCGCGCGCGCACCAGCACGCGCCGCCGCGACGGCCACATGACGATTCAGAAGGTTCTGGCGGGCGACGAAGGCGAGCGCACCTACAGCGTCGCCTCCATGCGCCGCCGCATCCAGCGCGAAAAGCGCCAGCAAACGGCGCAGCAGGAGCAGCAGAAATTCATCCGCGACGTGACGATTCCCGAAGCCATCACCGTGCAAGAGCTTGCCAACCGCATGGCCGAGCGCGCGGGCGATGTCATCAAGGCGCTGATGAAACTCGGCATCCTGGCGACGATCACGCAGACCATCGACGCCGACACGGCGGAACTGGTCGCCGCTGAATTCGGCCATCGGGTGAAGCGCGTGGCGGAATCGGACGTCGAGCAAGTGCTGCAGGATCAGGGCGACAGCGCCGAAAACCTGCTGCCGCGTCCGCCCGTGGTTACCGTCATGGGCCATGTCGATCACGGCAAGACCTCGCTGCTCGATGCGCTCCGCAAGACCGACGTGGTCGCGGGCGAAGCGGGCGGCATCACCCAGCATATCGGCGCTTATCAGATCATCCTGCCTCAAGCGCATCACGGTTTCGATCGCGTGACGTTCATCGACACGCCCGGCCACGCCGCTTTCACGGAAATGCGGGCGCGCGGCGCGAATGTCACCGATATCGTCGTGCTGGTCGTGGCCGCCGATGACGGCGTCATGCCGCAGACGATCGAGGCCATCCGTCACGCCAAGGCGGCCGCCGTGCCGATGATCGTCGCGATCAACAAGTGCGATCTTCCCAATGCCAACCCCATGCGCGTCAAGCAGGAATTGCTGCAGCATGACGTGCAGGTCGAGGATATGGGCGGCGAAGTGCTGACGGTCGAGATTTCCGCGAAGACCCGGATGGGCCTCGACAAGCTGCTCGACGCGCTTCTGCTGCAGGCGGAAATCCTGGAACTGAAATCCAATCCCGCGCGCAGCGCGAGCGGCGTGATCATCGAAGCCAAGCTGGAGCGCGGCCGCGGCTCGGTCGCGACCGTGCTGGTGCAAAAGGGCACGATCAAGGTCGGCGATATTTTCGTCGCCGGCGCGGAGTGGGGCAAGGTTCGGGCGCTGATCGACGACCGGGGGCAGAATATCACGGCGGCGGAGCCGGCGAAGCCCGTGGAGGTTTTCGGCCTGACCGCGACGCCGGACGCCGGCGACGATTTCATCGTCGTCGAGAACGAGGCCAAGGCGCGTGAAATCAGCGAGTTCCGCCAGCGCAAGAAACGCCAGCAGGTCGCGGCATTGACCGCGCGCGGCTCGCTTGAGCAAATGCTGGAAAACATCAAGGCGGGGCAGGCGAAGGAACTTGCCATCCTCATCAAGGGCGACGTGCACGGCTCGGTCGAAGCGATCAAGGGCGCGCTCGAGAAAATCGTCGACGAGCAGAGCGAGGTCAAGGTGCATGTGCTCGACGCCGCCGTCGGCCCGATCACGGAATCCGACGTGACGCTCGCCAACGCCTCGAAGGGCATGATCGTCGGCTTCAACGTCCGCGCCAATCCGCAGGCGCGTGAAATGGCGCGTCGCGACGGCATGGAAATCCGCTATTATTCGATCATCTATAACGTGATCGACGACGTGAAGCAGGCGCTGACCGGGATGCTCGCGCCCACCTTGCGCGAGAAATTCCTCGGCAATGCGCAGATTCTCCAGGTCTTCAACATCACCAAGGCCGGCAAGATCGCGGGCTGCAAAGTGGTGGAAGGCATCGTCAAGCGCGGCGCGAAAGTCCGCCTGCTGCGCGACAATGTCGTCATTCACGAAGGCACGCTCAAAACGCTCAAGCGCATGAAGGACGAAGTCAAGGAAGTGCGCGAAGGCTACGAGTGCGGCATGGCGTTCGAGAATTACGACAATATCGAAGCCGGCGACACCATCGAATGTTTCGAGCTGGAAGAAGTCGCGCGGCAGTTATAATTCTGGTGTAAATCCGGTTATGACAATTGAGTGCGATCCGTCCCTGCAATCCTCGCCCGGCGATTTCGGCATCGTCGTGGATGGCGCGACATTGCGGGTGCCTCAAGAGCTTTATGGATTTTTGCGGGAAATGAACCTGCATGACCCCGCGGATATCGTGTCGTCCATTGAAACCTTTCCCGGCGGTTTTGCCGACGCCCTCGGTTGGAACAACAAACAGGTTAAAGCCGCTTTGCGCCTGCTGACCCCTCAACTCGAGGGATTGGTGCACCCCGACATCCTCCTGCCGCGTATCCCCTACCAGTATGCCACGGGTGTCGTGCCGCTGGAGGAAGCGCCGCCAGCTCTGCCGGAAAGGCATCTTAAGCTCGTCAGCGGCGGTGGGTCTAACAAGCCGGGTCCAGCTTAAATCACGATAAGGGGGAAATCCATGATCGTTCGTCTGCCTGCTCTCATGGCGTTCTTTCTCATGGCGCTATCCGTCCCCGCCCTTGCCGCCGAAGATGCCGTCACGCTTGGCATCGGCGCGCCGCTGAGCGGCGCGGGGGCGATGTACGGCCCTGACGTTAAAACCGGCGTGGAACTGGCGGTCGAAGACATCAATGCGCAAGGCGGTGTTCTCGGCAAAAAGCTCAAGCCGGTCTTCGAGGACGATGTTTGCGATCCCAAAACCGGGGTCGTCGTCGCCAACCGCTTTATCAGCATGGGCATCGACATGGCCGCGCATTTTTGCGGCCCGGCCTGCCTTGCGGCTGCGCCGGTTTACGCCGAGGAAAACGTGCTGATGCTGACGGCAGCTTGCTCGCCCCCGCAGCTGACCAGTATGGGATTGCAGAACATAGCGCGGGTCTATCTCGGCAACGAGAAGCAAAGCCCGGCCCTTGCCAAACTTATCGGCGGGCATTTTGCCGGGAAGAAACTGGGATTTGTCTTCTCAACGGACTCATACAGCCAGAGTCTCGCCGACGGCATTACCGAGGAATTGAAAAAAAACCTATGGGATCGATCCTGACTTCATTGCGGCGCTGAACGGCACGGAATTGGATTTCTCCGCCATTATCACGCAGCTCAAGGACAAAAGAATTGACGTCGTCTATCTCGGCGCATGGCCGAAACAGATGTCCATGATGATGCGCCAGGCCTACGAAGCCGGTTATAAGCCGCAATTCATCGGCGCGGACGTCGCCCTCACCGACGATATGCCGAAGATCGCTGGCGCCGCCTCGGAGGGGATGATTTTCACCTTCGCGCCGCTGCCGGAATACACCCCCTCCGCCGCGCCCGTCTTGAAGAAGCTGGCCGAGCGCAACATGGCGGGACGCCCGTTCGCCATCTACAATTACATGATGATTCAGGTCTATGCCGAGGCGGTGAAAAAAGCGGGCACGACTGAAACCGCTGCCGTCATGAAAGCGATGAAGAGCAATAAATTCGCCACGATCATGGGCGAAGTATCCTTCGAGGCCGACGGTAGAATGACCGGCCTCGATTTCCAATATTACCAATGGAAAGACGGCAAAGTTAAACCGTGGAAAATGTAATCCCGGAACGCCGTTCAGCTATGTCCATTGGACGTACGCAGCGCCATGCGGGGAGCGGCCGCAGATAAAGAAGGCCGCTGCGGTTGCGGTGCGCTTCTTGCCGCGTCCTGTTCCCGTGCGATAGCCTCGATTTTTCCGGCCAGCGCTTCATGGCGATATGTTCTTGCGAGGCTTGCGGGAGCGCCGCGCCCCTCTCCTCCCAGATAGATGTTTCTTTCCTCGAGGAAATCGATGATCGATTCCTGGCCATATTGGGCCGCAATCTGCGCAGTGGTCGTTGGCTGTGATCCGCGCATGGCAACGATAGGCGCGCTTAAATCCTGTCCCAGAATATCCGTGGCAAATGCCAGCGTAGGAACATTGCCCGCTTCCCCCGCTTCGAGGGCAATGAGTCCGCGTTTTTCCTGCAGTTCGGTTTCCGTGGGCGCCAGGCCGCGATATTGGCGCATGAAAGCGCCCATAACGCCCTTGGCTATAGTCAAGACTTCAGTTTCCGAATATGTTTTAGCCATAAATTCTCTCTTTCCGTAAATTACATAAATATCGAGGCGACATTAATCCGCATTCCGCCCGCAAGCAATATATTCTTAATCGGCCACCACGATTCTGTTCCTGCCCGCATGCTTGGCGCGATAGAGCGCCTGGTCGGCGTCGTGGAGCAGATCGGCAATAGTGCGATCCGGCTTGGCTTGGATCAGGCCGAACGAGGCCGTGACGCGCAGCGGTTCCCGGCCGGGCAGCGGGATCGACCAGTTGGCAAGCGCCTCGCGCAGGCGCTCCACCACCTGCCGCGCGGCGTCGATGCCGGTCTCTTTCAGGCAAATCAGAAATTCTTCGCCGCCGAGCCGGTAGGCATCGTCGAACGAGCGTATCTGGCGGCTGATGACATCGGCGGCGGCTGCTAGAACCTGATCGCCCATGTCGTGGCCGTAAGTGTCGTTGACCGACTTGAAATGATCGATGTCGGCGATGGCGAGGCAGAAAGGCTGGTTCGTGCGCTGTAGCCGGTTGATCTCGCGTTGCAAATCCTCGTCCATGCCGACGCGCGATCTTAGGCCGGTCAGCAGATCGAGGCCGGAGGCGGCGACCGCGAAGGCGCGTTCCAGCCGCCGGATGCCGGTGATGAAGGCGTGGAATTTCGCCGCGACCGCGTCATAGTCTTCCGGGGCGAGGCCATGGCCTTCCGGAGCTTTCATCAGGACGAGCCGCGCCAGCGTATGCATCTGGTCATGCAGCACGGCGAGACGGTCGATCACCGGCTGATCGTGGGGCAGGGCTCTCGCGGCGTAGCGGAACCAGGCGATGAAGCCGGTCGGCGGCAGGAGGTTTTTGATCTGTTCTTCGCGCCCGACGATCGCGACGAAGGCGAGGCGGTGCCAGGCGACGAACCAGTCGAGATGCTCGTCCACCACGCGCGCGAGCGAGGATTCACCGGTAAGGATGGCCATTATTCTCCCCTTTGCGAATGGGGAAGGCTCAGGCTGCTTTGGCTGACTTTTTGGCTTGGGCGCGGACGATGCGGCGCTTGAGGGTTTTGACCTCGTCGCTCAGTTCCGACATCTTCGACTTGAGCAGATAGGCGTCGATGCCGCCGCGATGCTCGACGGTGCGGATGCCGTTCGGCGTCAGGCGCAGCGTCACCATGCCCAGCGTTTCCGACGGGAACGAGCAGACCTGCAGATTCGGCTGCCAGCGGCGGCGGGTCTTGTTGTTGGCGTGGCTGACATTATTGCCGAAATGGGGCTTCTTGCCGGTAACGGCGCATACACGGGCCATAACGATATTCCTTAACCATTATAATGATGACGCGCCATCAGCGGCAGCGGAGGCGGTTTTATAGGGGAAACTCACGCCAAAAGTCAAATTATCCGTGAAAACAGCGTTTTCGCGGAAATCCTACCCTTTTTTCACCGCGTAAATCTCGATATCGACGCGCACGTCGAATTTGACCGTGCTGTCGCCCGCCCATGGGCCCTGGCCCACGCCGAAATCGGCGCGGTTGAGCATGATGGAGCCTTTCGCCTGGGTGATGCCGTTCTGTTCCGCGAGCGAGAAGGGCAAATCTATATCGCGGGCGATTCCCCGGATCGTCAGCGTGGCGTGCGCGAGATACTGATCCGGCCCGGTCTGGGTAATGCGCTTGGTCGCGAAAGTCGCTTCGGGAAATTGCCCCACATTGAACCAGTCCTTGCCCGGCAGAGCGTCGTCGCGCTCCTTCGATCCCGCAAAGGCGCTGCCGGTATCGATGATGGCGACGATCTGGCTGTGTTCGAGATCGTCCGGGCTGAAGACGATGCTGAGCTTGAAGTCATTAAAGCCGCCGAAAAAGCGCGTGTCGTCCTGGGTCGCGGCGAACACGATTTTGCTGCGCATCGCATCGACCGTGTATTTTTGCGCCGCGGCTTCGGCGGGCGAGGAGAATGCCGCCAGCAGCAGGGCTGCGACCGCCAGGCGATGGAAACTAAATCTCGTCATGTTGTCCTCTCATGTTTTTAAGTGCTCTGGAAAACGCCGCGGGCATCATGGCCAGAAGCACGCTGTCTTTGTTGATGAAGTGATGCTTGAGCGCCGCCGCGATATGGAGGATCAGAAGGGCGATGAGCGCATAAGCCATATACTCATGCCATTCAAAAAGTTCGCGCGTCGTCTGGCCGGGATTCGGATCGCCATGAAAAAAAGGCAAGTGAGGCAATATGAAAAGACCGAAAATCCGCGTCGGTATCTTCATCGGCGACGATGAAACGCCGAGCCAGCCCACCAAAGGCATGCCGATCATCAGGCCGTAAAAGGCCCAATGAGCGGCACGCGCGGCGATTTTTTCCAGTGCCGGCATTTCGGCGGGCAAGGGCGGCACGGGATGCGCCAGCCGCCAGCCCAGGCGAAACAAGGCCAGCGCCAGGATCGTGAAGCCGAAGGATTTATGAAGCTGATACAGGACGAACTTATTCGAATCGGAATTGTCCATGCCGCCCATATAGAATCCGGCCGCCAGCATGCCGACGAGCGCGAGCGCCATCAGCCAGTGCAGAAAGACCGCAACGGCGCTGTACCGTTCCGCGCCCGCCACGGATTACGAACCCTGCTGGAACTCGGTTTCGATATAAAGCTGCACATCGTCGCCGACCATGGGCAGCCACTTCTTCATGCCGAAATCGGAACGCTTGATGGTTGCCGTGGCGCTGAAGCCGACGCCGGTCTTCTGGCCCATCGGATACGGACCCGCGCCGTTCAGCGTCACGGCCAGCGTCACCGGCTTGGTCACGCCGAGGAAGGTCAGATCGCCGGTGACTTCGCCATGCGTCGGGTCTTTTTGCTCCAGCTTGGTCGATTTGAACGTAATGGCGGGGAATTCCGCGACGTTGAATGCGTCCTTGTCGCGCAATTCTTCCTCCAGCTTGGCGTTGTTCACGTCGACGCTGGTGGCTTCGATGGAAATGTCGAGCTTGCTCTTGGTTGGCGCTTTGGGATCGAGATCGAGCGTGCCGCTGATTTTATCGAAGCGGCCCATATAACCGGAGAAACCGAGATGCGAGAGCCGGAACATCACATTGGTATGGCCGGGATCGAGCTTGTAAACGCCCGCGGAAACGGCTGTCAGGTCGGCCTTGGGCGGCGCCATCGGTTCGGCAAGAAGGGCCGGGGAGGCCAGGCCAATGCCAGCGGCCAGAACGAGAGCTTTCATAAGATTCTGCATAGCGAACTCCATAACGGGCGGGGGAAGGGGACGTGGCTGGGGCGCATACCCTAAATCATTCGTCGCCCGCGTCAAGTCGGCGGTGCCGGGAGTGCTTGCGTTAGGGGCGGTTCTGGGGCAAATTCCGGGCTCTTCGATCATGACGGAAAGGCACGGCCAGACATGAATATGCTCAATGAATTCAAGGCCTTCATCGCAAGGGGCAGCGTGATCGACCTTGCCGTCGGCAATGGTCATGGGCGTGGCTTTCACGGCTATCGTCAGCGCGCTGGTCGATTATATCATCATGCCGCCGATCGGGATGATCCTGGGCGGCATCGATTTCTCGGATTTCTTCATTCCGCTTGACGGCAAGCACTATGCGAGCCTAAAAACGGCCAAGGACGCGGGCGCCGCCGTTATCGGCTATGGCTTATTTTTGAACGCGGTCATCAAGTTTTTGATCGTCCGCCGCCGCAGTCTTCATGATCGTTAAGGCGGTCCATCGGCTTCAGGACAGATTAAAGGTGCGTTTGATTGCCGCGCCGCCTCCCCCGACGCCGACGGAAACATTACTGGCGGAAATCCGCGATTTATTAAAACATAACAAGGAGTCACTATGAAAAATACGCATCAGTTTCATTCCACCGTGCTGCGCGAATATGACGTGCGCGGCGTGATCGGCAAGACCCTGAGCGCGGCGGATGCCGCCGCGTTGGGACGCGCCTTCGGCACCGTGGTCGCGCGCCAGGGCGGAAAGAGCGTTGCCTTGGGTTATGGACGGACGGCTCAGCTCGCCGGAACTTTCCGCCGCGCTGGCGGAAGGGCTGATGTCGACCGGGCTGGCAGTCAAGCGCATCGGCCTCGGCCCGACGCCGATGCTGTATTTCGCCGTCTATCACCTCAAGGCCGATGCCGGAATCATGGTGACGGGTTCGCACAACCCGCCCGACTATAACGGTTTCAAGATGATGATCGCGCCGCATCTGCCCGAAGGCGGGCCGGTCTATGGCGCGGCGATCCAGAAATTCGGCGACATGGCCGCGGCCGGCGATTTCGCCGTCGGCGAAGGCAGCGCATCCGATCACGACGTGCAGGATGATTATGTCGCGCGCATGGTCAAGGATTACATCCCCGGCCGCGAGTTGAACGTCGTCTGGGACAACGGCAACGGCGCGGGCGGAGAAATTCTCCGCCGCCTCGTCGCCAAGCTGCCGGGCACGCACACGCTGCTGTTCGACGATATCGACGGCAAGTTCCCGAACCATCATCCCGATCCGACCGTGGCCGCCAATCTGCGCGATTTGCAGGCAGAAGTGGCCGCGAAGAAGGCGGACTGCGGCATCGCGTTCGACGGCGACGCGGACCGGATCGGCGCGATCGACGAGCAGGGGCGCATGATCGCGGGAGATCAGCTGCTGGCGATTTATGCGGGCGAAGTGCTGCGCGACCATCCCGGTGCGACGATCATCGCCGACGTCAAGGCGTCGCAGACCTTGTTCGACGAGATCGCGCGTCTCGGCGGCAAGCCGCTGATGTGGAAGACCGGCCATTCGCTCATCAAATCGAAGATGAAGGAAACCCGTTCGCCGCTCGCGGGCGAAATGAGCGGCCATATTTTCTTCGCCGACAAGTTCTACGGCCATGACGACGCGCTGTACTGCGCCGTGCGGCTGTTGAGCCTGCTTGCCCGCGCCGAGGAAACCCTTGGTGCGATGCGCGACCGTATTCCCAGCGTCGTCAATACGCCGGAACTGCGCTTCCAGGTGGATGAAAGCCGCAAATTCCCCGTCGTGGAAGAGATCAAGGCCCGCCTTAAGCTGAGCGGCGCGCAGGTCAACGATATCGACGGCGTGCGGGTGAATACGGCTGACGGCTGGTGGCTGCTGCGCGCTTCGAATACCCAGGACGTTCTGGTGGCGCGCGCGGAGGGTCGCGACGAAGCGGGCCTTGCGCGGCTGCGCGGCCAGATCGCCAGCGAGCTTGGCAAAAGCGGGCTGGAACTGCCGAGCGACGAGGCGGCATCGGGGGGTCATTAAGCGCAGGGGGCCATGGATACATCGACGGCAGAAGAATCCCCGGAACGCCAGGGACTGGTCTGGAGCGTCGAGGAAGAACAGCGGCTCTATGATGCCTTCGCCGCCGGCAAGACCATCAAGGAATGCGTGGCCGCTCACCAGCGGGCGCCCGGCGGCATTCGCTCCCGCCTGCGCGTGCTGGGCCTGATCGATGAAGACGGCAACACGGTCGAGCCCAGGCCGGAATTCAGCCCCAGCGCGGCATCGCAGAAACGGCACTTAAAGGAGATCGCTTCGCCGAAGCGGAAATCCGTCGTGCGCTCGGACAGGGAGAATCTCTCGCCCGAACTCAACGAGCGTTTCCGCGAAGCCCTGCGCCTGATGGAGGAAACGGACAGGAATCTGTTCGTCACCGGCAAGGCGGGCACCGGAAAATCCACGCTGCTGTCCTATTTCTGCCGCGCGACCGGCAAACAGCCCGTGGTGCTGGCGCCCACCGGCGTGGCGGCGCTGAACGTCAAGGGCCAGACCATCCACCGCTTTTTCAATTTCTATGTCGACGTGACGCCGGAGAAAGTCCGGCGGAAAAAAGCCAAGCCGCGCAACGCCAAGCTCTACAAGAAACTCAAGACCATCATCATCGACGAGGTTTCGATGGTGCGCGCCGACTTGCTGGATTGCATCGACGCTTTCCTGCGCTTGTACGGCCCCGATCCTTCCAGGGTTTTCGGCGGCGTGCAGATGATTTTCGTCGGCGACCTTTATCAGCTGCCGCCGGTGGTCGCGTCGCAGGAAAGGGATATCTTCGCCACGCATTACCAGACGCCCTATTTCTTCAGCGCCCATGCGCTGCAGGGCGGCGGTCTTGAAATCGTCGAACTGGAGAAAGTCTACCGCCAGAAGGATCATGACTTTGTCGATCTTCTGAATAAAATCCGCAATAATTCCGTGGAAGACCATGATATCGCGCGCATCAATAGCCGTCTGGCGAAACCCGGCCTTTCTCCGGATGGTGGTTTTCACATTACGCTGGCGACGACCAACGCCGTCGCCGACGCCCTCAACGACGATCATCTCGCCGCGCTGAAGGGCAAGCCTCGCAGCGCCGCCGCCAGGGTGGAGGGCGAATTCGGCAGGGAATATTTCCCCACCGCCACCGACCTGCAATACAAGACCGGCGCGCAGATCATGCTGCTCAACAACGACAGCAACAAACGGTGGGTCAATGGCAGCATCGGCGTCATCGAGGCCGTGAAAGAGGACGAGGAGGGCGAGGAATATCTTGCCGTCAAGCTGCAGGATGACGGCGGCACCGTCGAGGTCTACCCGTACACATGGGAAGTGTATCGTTTCGGCGTCGAGGATGGCGCGATAGTTTCCGAGCCGGCGGGAACCTTCACGCAATATCCGTTCCGCCTCGCCTGGGCCATCACCATTCATAAAAGCCAGGGCAAGACTTTCGAGCACGTCGTCATCGATGTCGGGCGCGGCGCGTTCGTTGCCGGGCAGATGTATGTGGCGCTCAGCCGTTGCACATCGTTCGAGGGGGTCAGCCTTAAAACGCCTATCCGGGCGCAGGATATCCGCACCGATCATCGGATTTTATCCTTCCTCGAGGACGGCCAATACCTTCAACCGGACGATAAGATGCCCCTGGCGCAAAAAATCGTCTTCATCCAGAAAACCATCGATGAAAACGCGGCGCTCGATATCACCTATCTGAAAGCCGACGACACTAAAATCTCACGCAAGGTCATTCCGCTGAGAGTCGGTCCCGCCACATATCAGGGCAAAGAATATGACGGCATGAAAGCTTTCTGCACCATCGGGGAGGAAGAGCTCATGTTCCGGGTGGACAGGATTTTGGAGATTGCGCGGGCGGCAGGGTGAGGGATTGAGTGGGAAAACTCAACCAGTCCGCCGTCGCTCCGCTTCGCGGAGCTATGGCGGACACTCGGTTTTTCTAAACTCGCTGCGCTCGTTAAGAAAAACCGGTGGTGGGCGATCACGGGCTCGAACCGTGGACCCGATGATTAAGAGTCATCTGCTCTACCAACTGAGCTAATCGCCCGCACCATCTTCGGGATTTTACGCCGCCTTGCCGTGGCAGGGGCGGCGCAGGGGGTTTGATACAAGCATCAGGCGCCGTTTGCAAGCTGTCTCTCAAGCCGTCTCCGCGGGGGCGGTTAACCATGGCGGGACGGCTAATTCCAAGCCGTTTCTAGGCCGCCGAATTCTCGCGCCATTTGATCGAGCAGCCGATGCTTGGAGTCTGGGCCGCGGGAGCCTTGCCGGTTTCGGCCACCTGCTTCATCGCCTCGAATAATTCGCGCTTGCCGCCTTCGATGCGTTTCATGCCGGACTCGTCCAGCCTGCCGCGATATTGCAGCGCCAGGTCGGGGCCGAAGCCGAAGAAATCCGGCGTGCAGACCGCGTCGTAAGCCTTGGCGACTTCCTGGGTCTCATCGATGACATAGGGAAAGGGGAAGCTATGCTTCTCTTTGAACAGGATCATATTGTCGAAGGAATCATCGGGATAATTTTCGACGTCGTTGGCCATGACGGCGATGCTGCCGATACCGAGAGCGGCCAGCTCTTTCATGTCGCGCGCGAGCTTGTCCGCGATCGCCCGCACGAAGGGGCAGTGATTGCAGATGAACATGACGACAAGGCCTTTCGGCCCTTTGGCGTTCGCAAGAGAATAAAATTTACCGTCGGTTCCCTTGAGCTTGAAATCCGGAGCCTTCCATCCGGCCGTTACCGGAGGCGTTTCGAGCGCGGCCATGATCTTCTCCCTGCGGTTAGCGAGATGCCCAGCATAACGGCAATGGCATAAAATACAAAGAGGGAGTCATACGCGTGAATGCAGCGCATAGGCTTGCATGTCTGGGGAGGCGGAAAAAGCGGAAAAGCCGCGCGGCAGTCATCGAAAACTGTGTAATTCCGCCGCATTGTGGTGTAGATATAATGAAAGCCTTGAATGACGCCCTTTCCGTCTTGCAATCGGAAATACCGGGAGAATAAAAAAGCATGGGGCTGGTTGCAAGTTTCCTTATGGTTTTTCTGGCGGGCGGATTGGCGGGATTGCTGATCAATGCCATCCATGCAGAACGGCGGCGCTGCAAAACAGCCGCTGGTCCCGAGTTTGACGAAGGGCGGAAGGCACAAAAAACCGCCGCAACCGATCTTGCCGTGGCGCAAGAAGCTCAGGCCGAATCCGGCATCGCGCAAAAAGCCGTGGAATCGGCTCAGGGCGCGGCAGACAAGCATGCGCGCGTCTCGCAGGACGCCGCCAGCCAAGCCAAGTCGGAATTCCTTGCCAATATGAGCCATGAAATCCGCACGCCGATGAATGCGGTGATAGGCCTCACCGATCTCATGCTGACGACAAAGCTCGATGAAAAGCAGAAGCAATATATCGGCATGTTGAAGACCAGCGCGGAAACGCTCATGGCGCTCATCAACGATTTGCTGAATATCGGCAAGATCGAATCCAGGATTATCGCGCTGGAGGAAGCTCCATTCGATATGAAGGTGCTGCTTGAGCAGGTCGTCAGCGTCATGTCCGTCAAAGCGCAGGAAAAAGGCGTCATCCTGTCGATGGATCGCGATCCGGGCCTGGATAGGATATTTCGCGGCGACGGCGCGCGAATCCGGCAAATCATGATGAATCTCGTCGGCAATGCGGTGAAATTCACCGATCATGGACGCATCTCCATCCATATCGGAAGCGACGGCCGCGAGGGCGGCAAAGAGAAGATTGCGATTTCCGTCAGCGACACCGGTATCGGCATCCCGCAGGAAAAGCTAAGGCATATCTTTAATAAATTCGGCCAGCCGGATACTTCTGCGACGCGCAAATGCGGCGGCATGGGCCTGGGGCTTGCGGTATCCCAGTTGCTGGCGGCATGCATGGGCGGCGCGATCGCGGTGGAGAGCGTTCCCGGCAAAGGCTCGACATTTACCTTGCGCCTGTTTCTGCCGGTGGAAAACGACGGCGGCGCGATCGGCTATTTTGACGATATGATCGACATGGACGAAGGGGCGAACGCGGAAAGGATGCCCATTCTGCTGGTCGAAGATTATCAGCCTAATATCCTGGTGGCGACGATCATGCTGGAGAATATCGGCTACCGTTGCGAAGTGGCCCGCAATGGACCGGAAGCCCTGCAAAAACTTTCTTCGGGCGCTTATTCCGTCATCCTGATGGATGTGGAGATGCACGGCATGGATGGATTCGAGACGACCCATCGCATCCGCGCGCTGGAGAAGGCGCGCGGCATGGCGCGTCATCCCATCGTCGCCCTTACCGCGCAGGCTTTGCTGGATACGAGAAAGAAATGCCTCGACGCCGGCATGGACGATTATCTTTCCAAGCCCTTCACGCCGTACAGCTTGCAGAGAAAATTGGCGGCCTTCGCGCCGGAAGGGCTGTCGGAAGCGGTTTAGCGTTTCCGGAAATTTTTTGCGATGGTGGGAAATATCCCTTGATTTTGTCTTTGTCTTGAGATATTGACAATCCCCAGAGGGCTTGCGCCCAAAATCTGCCGAGCCGAATAAATCCGCCGCGATGATGCATCCGGCGGATTTTTTTATCGCAGCGAATTTCGTTTCATCCAGCAGGGGCGTGCTGATGCTCGAAGAGAGTCTCAGAGAGGTGCATAGAAGCGCCGACAATTTGGCTTTCAGCCATTATATCAGAAGCGGTCATGTGCCGCCGATCCTGCTGGAGATCGTGCAGGCCACGTCTTCTCTCGAAGTCTTCTGCAAATATCGATGCAGGCATAAATTCAAACCTAAGTTCAGCCCCGGCCAGCCGCGCGTTCCTGCTGGCAGTCCCGATGGTGGGCAATGGACGGATGGGGGCGGCGGAGGTGGCGGGCCGACAGGAGGCGGCAAGCCAGAGGAAGCACCCGCGCCGCCGGGCCAGGTCTACGATTGGACCAACGAGCCGAATCCTCGCCGCGTCCTGGTGCCGGATGAGCCGGGGTTGGAGCCGGTTTATCCGATAGAAGGGGCCTTGGCTTTATCGTTAGGAGGGGAAGCCATCGTCACGGCGAGAGAAGCATTGCGCGCTGCCAGAATATTGCAGGCGAGGGAGACAGAAAATTCCATGTTGACAGAACATGGTGCAAAAAGATTGGCTCAACGCGGCATTGCCGATAGTCAGATTCAAGAGGCGGTACGAACAGCAAAGCTGCAAAACCAAGTGATTACAAGAACAGGTAAATATGGTACCCCCGTGCTAATCCACAAAGGTTCGAATGGCGTTACGGTGATTATTGAGACGGTCGGTAGAAATGCGGGTAAAATTATCACAACATATCACCATTAAGTGGGATTCGCGACTATGACCATATCACTTTCCAATGTAGAATCGGCGCTCTTCGCTGAAGACATCGAGGGGTTGCTTGCGCTTGGTGCGCCAGATGACGAATATTTTCCTGAAGCAAAGGACATAACGGCGGCTTTGACCACATTGAGCAAGGATCGATTGACCGAGGCCAACGTCATTGCCGTTATTTCCTTGGTATGGGCAAAATATTTTGAGCTTTCAAACGATGATATCGAAAAGCGTATCCCCGCTTTCCGGCGCATCGCGCAAAATCTTTTGTAGGACGCAGAAAAATTCTACATCTGGGAAATATCCCTTGACTTTGCCTTCGTCTTGAGATATTGACAATCCCCAGAGGGCTTGCGCCCGAAATCTGCCGAGCCGAATAGATCCGCCGCGATGACGCATCCGGCGGATTTTTTATTGGCCGATAATTTTCTGAACATAAGTTGTCTTCCCGTAAGGGAGGGATATTTCCTCTGCCTCGTCGAACCGGGGGCGGAGAGCGATTTCTCACATCCATAAGGATCACACATGGCATTACGCAATTGGCTCGGCGGGCTTGCGAAGCAACCCGCCGTGAAGTCCAGCGCGGCCGGACCCCTGATCGCCTGGAGCCAGATCGGCCGGGCGAAATGGACGCCGCGCCGCTATGACGCGCTGGCGGAGGAAGGCTTTCGCAAGAATGTCGTCGCGTATCGCTGTATCAGCATGGTCGCCGGCGCCGCCGCGCAGATTCCATGGCTGCTATATGACGGCGAGGGGAGGGAACTGACATCGCATCCCCTGTTGCAGATTTTGGAGCAGCCCAATCCGCTGATGGACGGCGTCAGTTTCCGCGAGAATCTTTTCGCGGCATACCAGATCGCGGGCAATGTGTATATCGAGGCGGTGCGCCCCGATAGCGGCGCGCCGCGCGAATTATACCCGCTGCGTTCCGACAGGATGCGGGTGGTGCCGGGGCCGACCGGCTTTCCGCAGGGCTATGAATATCAGGCCGGGGGCCAGACGATGCGCTGGAACGCCGATCCTCTGACCGGCGCCAGCAATATCCTGCATGTCAGGCATTATCATCCGCTCGACGACTGGTACGGGCTCGCGCCGCTGGAAGCGGCCTTGCTCGCCATCGATCAGCATAATGCCGCCGGCGGATGGAACCAGGCGCTGCTGAACAATGGCGCGCGTCCTTCCGGCGCTTTGGTTTTCGCGCCGAAGGAAGGCCCGGCGCATTTGTCCGAGGAGCAGGTGCGGCGGCTGAAAGATCAGCTCGACGAATATTATCAGGGCGCGCGCAATGCCGGAAAGCCCATGTTGCTCGAAGGCGGCCTAGACTGGCGGCCGATGAGCCTCAGCCCCCAGGATATGGACTGGCTGAAGGGCCGCGACGCCGCGGCGCGGGATATCGCCCTGGCTTTCGGCGTGCCGTCCCAGCTCGTAGGACTGCCGGACGCGCAGACCTACGCCAATATCAAGGAAGCGCGGCTGGCGTTCTATGAAGAGACGGTATTGCCGCTCGCGATGCGCTTCGTCGCTTCGTTCAATCACTGGATCGCGCCGATGTTCGGCGACGGTCTGGTTCTCGATCTCGATCTCGACGAAGTCAGCGCGCTGGCGCAGCGCCGCGAGGCGGTCTGGGAAAAGCTTCAGCGCGTCGATTTCCTGACCATCAACGAAAAGCGCGACGCCGCCGGATACGGCCCGCTCGCCGACGGCGACCGTCTGGTATTCAGCGCCGCGCCCCTCTCTGCGCCATCGTCTTCATCGATAACCGAACGAGGTTCCCCATGACCGTGCGTCATTTCACCACGCCGCTTGAAATCAAGAATTACGGCGCCGACGGCCTTTTTTACGGCTATGCCAGCGTTTTCAATAAAATCGACTCTCATGACGAAGCGGTCGCGCCCGGCGCGTTCCGCCGCACGCTCGCGAATTGGCGCGCCGAGGCGCGGATGCCCGCGATGCTGTGGATGCATGACGCGACCTTGCCGGTCGGCGTCTGGCTCGGCCTGACCGAAGACAAGGAAGGGCTTGCCGTCGAGGGGCGGCTGGCGCTCAGGACGCAGCGGGGATCGGAAGCTTACGAACTGCTCAAGATGGGGGCGGTGACCGGGCTTTCCATCGGCTATCGCGTGGCGGCGGCGCGGGCCGATGCCAGGCGAAAATTGCGGACATTGCTCGATATCGATCTGTTCGAAATTTCGCTGGTGACGTTTCCGGCGAACGACGCGGCTCGCGTGACGCGGGTCAAAACGCCGCTGCCCGTATCCGGCAATGCAACCCGCGCCATCGTCGCGCCGCTCTACCGGGCGGCGGAAGCATTGAGAACCCATATCTAGAACCACAACAGGAGAATGAACATGATCGACTCTATGGAAGTAAGAAAAGCGTCGGAGACGCTCGGCAGCGCCTTCGAGGAATACAAGATGGTGAACGACCAGCGGCTGGCCGAACTGGAACGGCGCGGCAGCAGCGACGTTCTGCTGACCGACAAGCTCAGCCGTCTCGACAGCGGCATGACCAAATTGCAAGACGAGGTCAGCCAGGTGAAAACGGCCATGCGGCGTCCCGCGCTCGGCGGCAGCCAGGGCAAGATCGACGACGGCGCGGACGGCGAATACAAGCAAGGCTTCATGCGCTATATCACCAAGGGCGTCGAGCAGGACATGGCGAGCCTGCAGACCAAGGACCTCAATGTCATCAGCGATCCCGCCGGCGGTTATATGGTGCCGGCGGAGATGTCGGACCGGATCGTTAAGCGACAGTTCGATACGACGCCGATGCGCAGCCTCGCCACCGTGATGAGCGTGACCTCGGAAGCGATCGAAATGCTGCGCGATACCAACGAGCCGGACGCCGTGTGGGCGTCGGAGCTCGCGGCGCGCAGCGATACCGCCGAAGGAACGCTTGGGCGCATCCGCATCCCGGCGCATGAGCTGTACGCCCAGCCGCGCGCGACGCAGAAACTGCTCGACGACGCCGTCATCAATGTCGAGGACTGGCTGGTCAACAAGGTGGCGGATAAATTCGCGCGCCGCGAAAGCAACGCTTTCGTCGTCGGCGACGGCGTGACGCAGCCGCGCGGCTTCGCCAGCTATGCGACGGCGGCGACCGGAGACAACAGCCGCTCATGGGGCGTTCTGGAGCATGTCATCACCGGCGCGGACGGCGCGTTTCCGGCGTCGAACCCGGCCGATCTGCTCATCACGCTGATGCATAAATTGCGGGTGGGCTATATGCCGGGCGCGGTGTGGCTGATGCCGCGCTCGGTCGCCGAGCAAATCCGCCGCTTCAAGGAAAATAGCACCAGCGCCTATATCTGGCAGCCGGGACTGCAGGCGGGAACGCCGGCGATGCTGCTCGGCTTTCCGATCATCCTGGCCGAGGATATGCCCGCCCCGGCGGCAAGCTCGCTGTCGGTCGCGTTCGGCAATTTCGCCGAGGGCTATACCATCGTCGACCGGATGGGCATCCGCATCCTGCGCGATCCCTATACCGCGGCGCCTTTCGTCCGCTTCCGCTGCAACAAACGTGTCGGCGGCGACGTGACGAATTTCGAAGCGATCAAGTTCCTACGCTTCTCGGCAACGTAACACTGAACATTGTCATTCCGGCCTCACGCTTCGCGTGCTCCGGAATGACAAGCTTCCCGCAACGGATTTATTTCCAACAAGGAGACCATCCATGACCACACGCGATCTTAACGATAACGTCGACGCGGCGCAGAGTCTCGTGCCTGCCGCGCGCACCAACGGCACCCTCAACGGCGCGACGGTCGATTTGCGCGGCTATGACAGCGCCATGATCGTCGTCAGCTTCGGCGCCTATACCGATGGCGCTCACACGCCTTCGGTGCAGTATTCCGACGACGGCACGAACTTCACCAATGCGGCCGCCGCCGATTTGAACGGCAGCTTCACGGCGGTCAGCAGCGGCGCGGGCGCGAATACCATGCAGAGGGCTGGATTCATCGGCGGGCGCCGTTACGTCCGGGCCGTGATGACGGTCAGCGGCGCGACCAGCGGCGCTCTGAGCGAAGCGCTGGTCCTGCGCGGCAAAGCGCATCGCTCGCCACTCGCATAAACAGGAGGAACGCATGAGCCGTCACGGTAACTACGCAACAGCGACCATAAGCAGCGGCGCGTCGATCACGGGCGCGCTGAATCTCGACGCGATCTCCGGCGTCGCGGAGGCGGGCCAGGCCGTCTCGCAAAAACTCGGCATGAGGCTCGGCGGGATCGTCATGCCCGCCGCATGGACCGCCGCCGGCCTCACTTTCCAGGTGAGCGCGGACGGGACGAGTTTTTTCGACTTGCGCGACAAGAACGACAATGAAGTGACCATGACGGTTTCGGCGGGCAAAGCCTATCTGCTCGACCTGGCCGATTGGGTGACGGTTCCGTGGATCAAGATACGCTCCGGCGCGTCGGCATCCGCCGTCAATCAGGGTGCCGACCGCACGCTGACGCTTTTGCTGCGGGCAACGGGAGTATGACGATATGAGCGTGCCCGTGATCTTAAGGCGGCGGCTGCGTCCGGCCTATCAGGCCGTGCTGTTGCAGGGATTGCCTCCGGCATTTTCCTTCACCCGCGCCAGCGCGGCGAATTATTTCAACGCGTCGGGCGCGCTGCAAAGCGCATCGAGCAATGCGCCGCGCTTCGATTACGATCCGGTATCGGGCGCGGCGCGCGGCTTGCTGATGGAGGGGCAATCGACCAATGTCATTCGCAACAGTGCGCTGGCGGGCGCGTCGGTGGGCGCGCCGGGATCCATGCCGACGAACATGGCGAAATCGGCGCCGGCCGGCGTGACGCATTCCGTCGCCGGAACGGGAACCGAATACGGCATGCCCTATATCGACGTGCGGTTTCAGGGCGCGCCGGGCGCCACCGGCCAATGTTACCTGTCTTTTGAATTCGCCTCCAGCATAGCGGCCGCCCAAAATGATATATGGACGCTCAGCGCGTATGTGCGTCTGGCCGGGGGCACGCTGGCGAACATATCATCTCTGTCCGTAAGCATGAACGAATTTAATTCATCGTTGGCTTATGTGACCGGCGGATCGAACGCCTGCGCGCCGACGTCGACGTTGAAGCGCTATGCCCTGACGAGGACTCTCTCGAACGTGTCGACGGCTTTCCTGCAGCCTTTGATTAATTTCACCGTTACCAGCGGCCAGGCGATCGACGTTACGTTCCGCTTCTATCAGCCGCAGCTGGAGAAATCCGCGCTGATGACGAGCGCCATCGTGACGGCCGGCTCGGCGGCGACGCGGGCGGCGGATATTTGCACGATGCCGGTATCGGCGCTCGGATACAATGGTGCGTCGGGAGCGATTATTCTTAAAGGATCGATGCAATATGCCGGAACGTCAGGAACGCCGTGGCTTTTGTCGATGGATGACGGCACCTCCGGCAATCGTTTCGGACTGCATGCGGCGATGGGAAGTCCGCCGCGCATGTACGGAATGCTGAAATCGGGAGGATCGACGGTGTTCGATACGTCGTTTGGATCGATCAGCGCCGAAGCCGCGGAAACCGATGTCAAATGGGGCATGGGTTTCGCGCCCGGCTCGTTCCTGTCGTCGCGCAACGGCCAGTCGGGCGCGAGCGGCGCGAGTTTCGCAAGCCCGGCGGTGACGACGCTGAATCTGGGCGGCGGCGACGCGGCCTGGAACGGCTGGATCAAGCAATTCGATTTCTACAACATTCCTCTGACGCAAGCGCAACTCAACGCGAGAACGATTTAACACGAGGTGCCTATGAGCTATATCGATCATTATTGGAGCGGCGCGGATAGAGCCGCTTTGGAAGAGAGCATTGCCGCATGCGGAACGGAATGCTCCGTTCTCGGCGTCCGCGAAGGCGGTGTCGCCGAACTGGATGAGGAAGGTTCTCCGACCGGCGCGGTTTATGGAGACGCGGGCATCTTCTACGCCGCGATCCGAAGTCCTTGCGCATTGCCGTTGCCGCAGGAATGCCAGCCTGCCGATGCTTACATGTGCGTGAAGCTGTTCGGCGTTTGGGAATAACACAAGGATATATCATGCAATCGCTTGAACTGGCGGCCGCTCCAGCCGCCGAACCCGTCACCCTGGCCGAAATCAAGAGCCATGCGCGGATTGAAACCTCTGCCGATGACGCTTTGCTGACGAATTTCATCGCGGCGGCGCGGCAATGGACCGAGCAATTCACCGGAAGGGCGATGATGACGCAGAGCTGGCGGTTATGGCTCGATGCGTGGCCGATGCGGGAGGATCGTTGCATTCAATGGGTCGAATTGCCGCGCGCGCCGCTTCAGGCGGTGAGCGAAGTGCGGCTATACAAGCGGGACGGCAGTTTCGACACCTGGTCCGGCGCGAATTACCAGGTCGATGCCGCCGCGCAGCCGGGACGGCTCGCGCTGCCCTATGATCAGGCATGGCCCGGCACGTCCCGCGCAGTGCAAGCGATCCGGATCGATTTCACGGCGGGCTATGCGAGCGCCGCGCTGGTGCCGGAGCCGATCAAGGCGGCCATACGCCAGCTCGCGGCTCATTGGTATGAGCATCGCGGCGCGGGCGGCGCGACGCTGCATGAGATTCCCTATGGCGTGCAGGCGCTGCTGGCTCCCTATGTCGTGCGGTCGCTGTCATGACGGCGGCGAGACCGGGGAGGAATTTACTGCTGCGGGACGGCACGGCTGCGGATGCGCCGGTCATCGCGGCGATGCGGCAGACCACGCTGAGCGTCATCGCCGCGCCGGTGGATGTGACCGACCGCGACAGCGCGGGCGGCTGGCGAGAATTGCTTCCCGGCGCGGGTCCGGCGCGGGTGCGGATCGAGGCCGAAGGGCGGCTGGAGGGGGCCGTGCAAGGTTCGACGCTGATGGCGCGCGCCATAGGCCGCACCGCGGACGCCTATCGCGTCGAATATGATAACGGCGATTATTTGCACGGGTTGTTTCAGATCGCCCGCCTGGAGGCGCAAGGCGGCGCCGAAGGCGAGCAGAGTTACAGCCTGGTTCTGGAATCCGCCGCGGCGCTGACCCATGGGACGGCCGGATAGAAGGATAAATCATGCCAAGCGTTCGATTTTACAAGCCGCCGCGCCGCAGAGCGCCGCGCGCGCGGATGATGCGTCAGCCGCGCGAGAACGATTCCTGGTCGCAGGTCGACCGCGCATTATTTCCTGCCGCCGATATGCAGAGCATCGTCGATCAGCTTGAGCAGAGATTGACGCGCACGTTGCTTGCGAAACTCGCGGTGCAGCCTCTGCAGCAATTCGGCGCGGCGCTGGGCGGCGAAACGGCTGGCGCGCTCTCCGGACTGTTCGATTCAGGCGGCGCTTACGACTTTCAGCCCAGCCGATCGCAAGTGGCGTCCCTGTTCGGCGATTGGATCGGCCAGGCGGAAGACCTTTTTTAGGATGAAAATATGAGTTTCGATGAAACGCAGTTACCGTTGCGCATAGGCTTCGGCGCGCGCGGCGGGCCGTCTTTCGCGACCGAGATCGTCGCGATCGACGGCGGCTACGAAAGGCGCAACCAGAATTGGAGCCAGGCGCGCCGCCGTTACGATGCGCGCACGGGATTGCGCTCCGCCGACGATGCCGCCGCTCTTCTGGCGTTCTTTCATGCCAGAGCCGGGCGCGCACGCGGATTCCGCCTGAAAGACTGGGCGGATTTCACCAGCGCGGCGAACGGCGTCGGCGCGCCGCTGTGGAGCAATCAGGCGGTTGCCGTTGGCGACGGCGTGGCGACGCAATTCCAGCTCGTTAAAATTTATACGAGCGGCGGGGTGACGCACCGGCGCTTGATCCGCAAGCCCGTGGCCGGGTCGGTGACGATCGGCGTGAACGGCGCGCAGGTCGTGAGCGGCTGGAGTGTCGATGTCACGACCGGGATCGTCAGTTTCGCCGTAGCGCCCGCGAACGCCGCGACGATCACCGCGGGCTATGTATTCGACGTGCCGGTGCGGTTCGATACGGACGCCCTTTCGCTTGCCGCCGAGGATTTCACGTCTTTCCGCACCGACATTCCCATCATCGAAATCAGAGTCTGATGAAAACCCTTTCTCCTGCCTTGCAAGAGCATCTCGCGGGCGAGCTGGCGACGTTGAGCTATCTCGTCAAGATCACGCGCCGCGACGGCACGGTACGCGGCTTCACCAATCACGACCGCGATATCGTTCTCGATGGCGTGACCTATAAGGCCGACGGCGCGTTCAGCCCCTCGGCCATCGCCAGCACCAGCAAGCTCGCGGCCGATAATCTCGAGATCGGCGGCATCACGGGGAACGACATCACCGCCGCCGATCTCGCGGCGGGCAGATACGACCATGCGCGGGCCGATGTGTATGTCTGCAATTGGGCCGATCTCGGCCAGGGCGCGCTGCAATTGCGGCGCGGATGGCTGGGTGAAGTGACGCTGGCGGGCGAGCGTTATACGGCGGAATTGCGCGGGCTGCACGACCTGCTGCCTCGCGAATTCGGCGATTATTATACGGCGGAATGCCGTCACGATCTCGGCGACGTGCACTGCGCGGTCGCTCTCGCGCCGCTCACGGTGACAGGGGCCGTGACAACGGTGATTGACACCGCTAATTTCCTCGACGCGTCGCGCGCCGAAGCGGACGGTCTTTTCGATCACGGAAAACTGCAATGGACGACCGGCGCGAATAGCGGCCTTGCGGTCGAGGTCAAGAAATGGGACGCGACGCTGAGTCAGTTCGTCTTATGGCTTCCGCTGCCGAATCCGATAGCGGTGGGCGACGCCTATACGGTTTATGCGGGTTGCGACAAGCGGCTTGCCACCTGCAAGGATAAGTTCGGCAATCTGGCGAATTTCGGCGGTTTTCCGCATATGCCGGGCGTCGATAAAATCCTGCAATATCCCGACGGCAAGCCATGACCGAAGCGCAGGTTACAGCCATGATCGCGGCGGCGCGCGGCTGCATCGGCACGCCGTTTCATCATCAGGGGCGGTTGCCGGGAACGGGACTCGATTGCATCGGCCTTGTGATCGTCGCGCTGCGGGCGGCGGGCATGACGGTGAATGATCGGCAGGATTATAGCCGCCGTCCCGACGGCGCGAGCCTTGCCGAAGCTTTGGCCGCGCATGGAGCGTCCGTCGTCGCGGACATCGTGGCGGGCGATGCGCTGCTGTTCGCTTTCGACGGCGCGCCGCAGCATGTCGCGCTGGCCGCTTCGCCGGACCGGATCATTCACGCTTACGCGCCTGCCGGGAAGGTGATCGAAACTTTTCTGAGCGCGCCATGGCGGCGCCGTCTTATCGCTTCTTATCGTTTCGGCGGGTAAATCATGGCTTCCATCGTTCTCAGCGCCGCGGGCAACGCCGTTTTGCCGGGGGTCGGCGGCATTCTCGGCAAGCTCGCCGGAGGCGCTATCGATCGGCAATTTGGATTCGGCGCGCGCAAGAGCGAGGGGCCTCGTCTCGAAAACCTCAAAGTGCAGGATTCGCGCTACGGCGCGGGCATTCCCATCATCTATGGCCGCGCGCGCATCGCCGGGCAAGTCATCTGGTCGAGCGATCTTATCGAAACCGTCCATGAGGAGGATGCCGGCGGCAAAGGTGGAACCGGCGGCGCTTCGTCCAGGCGCTATAGCTATAGCGTCAATTGCGCCGTGGCGATCGGCAAGGGGCCTATCGGCCAGATTACGGCGGCCTGGGCCGATGGCAAGCAAATCTATGACGGGCTGAACTGGAAGGCCGGTCTTGCCGCCAGCGTCAATTTCTATCCCGGCGATCAAATGCAGAATCCCGATCCGGTGATGGAAGCGGCGCTGGGCGCGGGAAATGTTCCCGCCTATCGCGGCACCGCCGTGATCGTCTTCGAGAATATGCAGCTTGCCGATTTCGGCAGCCGGCTGCCGAATCTAAGCTTCGAGGTGACGGCGGGAAGCGCGTCCGCCGCGCCATTGGCCGCCGAGAATGTCGTGCCGGATTTGCAAAATACGCAAACCGGCCTTGCCACGCATGGCGGGACGCCGCCGCTTGTCATCAGCGGCGATGCGCGGCGCGCGAACCAGGCGATCGTCGCGGGAATGCGCAATGCCACGGCGGCGGGAAGCGATGCCGCCTTCATCGTCACGACCTGCGCGCTGGGAGACGAAGCGCCCGGCGAGCTTGCCCGCGTTGTTTCCGCGGATTTCTCCATCGACGCCATCGTCGGCGTCGTAAGCTGGTCATTATCTCCCGACGGACGCTACGCCGCGATCATCGCCCTGACCGACATGGTGCCGAATACCCTCGTGTCGCTGGCGATTTACGATACGCAGGCGCGGCAATTCGGGCCGGTGGCGCAAGTCACGATGAAAAACTTCGTCAAATCCGTCGCCTGGCTAGACGCGCTGCGTTTCGTGGTTTCGGATCATGACGGCAGCCAGCTGGGGGTGCAGATTTTCGCCCGCGCTGGCCTTACTATCGTATCCCTTGGGTTTCGCGGCGTATGGGGCGCGGGTTCGGCGGGCAGCCGCGCCACAGTCGGTACGGCGCAATTCATTCTCTTGCAGGGCGGGCTGCTCTATTGCGCCGGCAATACGTGGATAAGCCCATCGACGCTTTATCTTTGCCATATGCGCTGGGGGGCGGGAGGCCTTGTCTGCGGCGCGCCTTATACGCTCAGCGCTTCGGTGCCCGCCAATAGTTTGAATCACGCGGACATTATTCCGATAGGGCCGGGAGAATTCCTGTTCTGCTTCGCCAAGACCGACCGCGTGCATGTCATGAGCTTCATGCCCACGGCTTCGGGGGTCGTGGTCACGCGCAACTGGCAGGTCGTGACGTTGGCGGCGATCAGCACGTATGTCTCGCCTTGCCGGTTCGGAGGGCATATCCTGCTGCTGCAGAAATCGATTTTCGACGGGCAATACCGGCTGTCCGAAATCGCGCTCGGAGCCGGAAGTTTCACCCTCGCGACCGACAGCGTGCCGGTCGAAGGCGGCGAAGCCTTCGGCAGCACGCACTTCATGCCGATGGTGATCGATTACAACCGGATTCTGATTCAAGGCGGAGACAGTTTCGGCCTCGACTTCTCGGAGCTGCGCATCATCAGCCGGTATGCGGGCGGCGATAGCCTGCAGAACATCGTCGCCGATATCCTGGCGCAAGCCGGTTACGCTCCGGGCGATAGTGCGCTTGACGTTCTCGCGCCCATTCGCGTGACGGGATACGTCCTGCAGCCGCCGCTCACGGCGCGCGCGGCGCTGGAGCCGCTCAGGCTTTACGGCGCCTTCGATCTGATCGAAAGCGACGACAGGCTCAAGGCGGTCGCACGACACGGCGATATCGACGCGGCGCTGGAGGATGGCGAGCTTGGGGCCGCCAAGGATGCCAGCCGCGCGCCGCCGCCGCTGACGATCACGCGCAAGCAGGAGCTCGACCTTCCGCTTGAGATATCGGTCGATTATATCGATCCGGCGCGCGATTTCGAGATCGGCAGCGTCCGCTCGCGCCGCATCGCTTCGGCGGCGACCGCGCGCGGCAAGCTCGCGATGCCGGTCATATGCAGCGCCGACCGGGCCAAGCAAATCGCCGAGGCCCGGCTCTATGCCGCATGGGCGGAGAGGGAACAGGCGCGCATGACGCTCTCGCGCCGCTATCTGTTTCTCGATCCCGGCGACGTGGTGCAGGCCGGGCAGCGCAGCTTCCGGCTGACCTCCGTGCATCAATCGGGCGGATTGATGCAATGCGACGCCATCAATAACTACGCGCCCGCGAATGCCAGCGCGGCGAAAGCCGATATCGGCAATATCAACGCGCCCGCCAGGGAGGCCGCCGACAGCATCCTGTATCTTATGGATCTGCCGCCGCTGAACGCGAGCGATCAGCCCGGCATTTACGCCGCCGTCAGCGCCGCGCCGGGCTGGCGCGGCGGATCATTGTGGCGCGCCGGCGACGGCGTGACTTACGCTTCGGTCGATTCCTTCCAGGTGGCGGCGACGGCGGGAATGGCGCTGACCGCGCTTGCCGCGCAGGCGGCGGATTATATGGATCGCGTTGGCAGCGTCGATGTGCAGCTGATCCGCGGGACTCTGGCGAGCTGCGGCGATCCGGAATTGCTGAACGGCGCGAACGCGGCTTTGCTCGGCGGCGAGATCATCCAATTTCGTACTGCGACTCTGCTGGGGCCGGGCTATTACCGCCTGACCGATTTTTTGCGCGGACGGCGCGGAACCGAAGACGCCATCGCCGCGCATCAGGTTGGCGAGAATTTCATCATGCTGAATAGCGCCGCGATGCACCTTCTGCCGTTGCGCGCGGAAGACAGGGGGCGGGGCTATCAGTATCGCGCGCTGACGGCGGGGCAGAGTCTCGGCGGCGTGCTGGATACGAATTTCACCAGCGATTTGCGCATTTGGCGGCCGTTATCGCCCGCGCAGCTTCAAGGAGCGCGGGCGTCAGGAACGGGCAGCGATCTTGCGCTCGGCTGGGTGCGCCGCGCCCGGCTGAATGCCGAATGGACGGATTTGATCGACGTGCCGCTCGACGAGGCTCAGGAATTGTACGATCTGGAAATTTACGACAGCGGCGACATTTTGAAGCGCGCGGTCAGCGGCCTGACGGCGGCAAGCTACGTTTATACCGCCGCGCAGCAGAGCGCCGACTTCGCCATCGTTCCGGCCAGTTACCGGGTGCGCGTGTATCAGGTCAGTCCGCGCTATGGGCGCGGCGCGGCGGCGCTCGGCGTTATTTAACAGGAGAAAACACCATGACCAATACCCCCAATCTTGCGATGGCCTACATCGCGGCCGGGCAGGCGCAGAAGGAAGTCACGCATAATGACGCGCTGAACGATCTCGACGCGCTGGCGAAATTGTCCGTCATCGACAGGACGACGAACGCGCCGCCGGGTTCGCCCGCCACCGGCGACGCCTATATCATCGGATCGTCGCCGACGGGAGCCTGGAGCGGATTTGCCGGAAAAGTCGCGGCATGGTACGCGGGCTGGAAGATCAAGACGCCGCTCGCCGGATGGACGGCATGGGTGCGCGCCGAAAACAGGATGCTGTATCATACCGGCAGCGCATGGAGCAATCTCGCGACGCCGTTTCTCGAGGCGTCGTCGACATGGGATCCCGCCAGCATGGGCGCGGGAACCGGGCAAACTTCGTCGGGCATTACCGTGACCGGCGCGGCCTTCGGCGATTTCGCCCGCGTCGCCGCGCCTTACGATCTTCAAGGCGTTACTGCAACCGCTTATGTCAGCGCCGCGAACACCGTCGTCATCCGCCTGCAGAACGGCACCGGCGGCACGATCGACCTGGCTTCTGGAAGCTGGAAAGTCAGAGTCGTCAAACAATAATACGGGAAAAACCATGAAAGCGCGCAACTGGCAGATGGACCGGAGGATTTCGCTCGGCCTGATCGCGGCGCTTTTGCTTCAGGCGGGATCGGCGATCTGGTGGGCCGCGGGCAAGGAGCAGCAGGATCGCTTTCAGGACAGCCGCCTGGTTCAGGCCGAGGCCGCGATGATCCGCCAGAGCGGCGATCAGGCCCTGATCGCCGAACGGCTGGCGCGCATCGAGGCGCGCATGGAAAGCCAGATCGAGATTTTGAAAAATATCGAGAAGCGTCTGGGGCGCGATTGATGGACGATACGGTTGGAATCGCTTTGGCCCGGCATGCGTTCGGGCCACGGCGGATCAACCAGGCGGGGCTGCGGCTCATCAAGGATTTCGAGGGGCTGCGCCTCACCGCCTATCTTTGCCCCGCCAAGATATGGACGATCGGCTATGGCCATACGCAGGCGGCGCGGCCGGGCATGACGATCACGGCAGAGCAGGCCGAATTGCTGCTCGAGGATGATCTGCATCCCATCGAGCAGCATGTCGAAAAATCCGCGCAGGTTCCGCTCGGCGATAACCAGTTTTCCGCGCTGGTGTGTTTTGCCTTCAATGTGGGAAGGACGAATTTCTCGCAATCGACATTGCTTCGCCTGCTCAATCGCGGCTGGTACGAGCAGGTTCCGGCGCAGCTTTCGCGCTGGAACCGCGCGCGCGGCGAGGCGCTTGGCGGCCTCGCGCGCCGCCGCGCGGCGGAGGCGAGATTATGGAACAGGCCGGATGACGGAGCGGGGAGGCAATCATGATTACGGATATTATTTCGGCGGTGGCGTCGATCCTGGACAAGATCATCCCCGATCCCAAGCAGCGCGAGGAAGCCAAGCTCAATCTGCTCAAGGCCGAGAACCAGCAGGCGCTGGAAGAGGCGAAAGCGGGCATGGCCGCGATCCTGGCCGAGGCGCAGAGCCAGGATAAATGGACGTCCCGCGCCCGGCCGTCGTTTCTCTATGTCGTCTATGTGATGCTGCTCAGTGCCATCCCGATGGGCATTGTCTATGCCGTCAGTCCGGCGACGGCGGGCGATATCACCAAGGGCTATCAGGCCTGGCTCGCGGCGATTCCCGAACCCATTGTCCGGCTATTCGAAATGGTGATGTTGGGATATATTTGTGGGCGAAGCTGGGAGAAAATAAAGACGAAGTCAAAATAACATGCACCCCGTTTTACAATCTCCGTGCCAGCCTGCGGCCGAAATCATGCGCGGGCTTTTCGATCAGCCGGTGAATCAGTGCCGCTGCCGTCAGCGCCCAGAGCAGGGCCAGCGGCAGTGCCAGGACTGGCGGGACGCCGGAGAAGCACAGCAGATTGATCGCGGCATAAACATTGATCGCATGAATGACATAGAGCGGATAGCTGATATCCGCGAGCCATCCCAGCCAGCGATGCCATGATATCCGGTCGCGCAGAACATAGCAGAGCGCGAAGGTAACCCCCGCATACGCGTATATCGCCAGATAGGCTTCGATGCCGCGCGACCATGGGCCGATGAGATAGGCCGACGCGAATAGCGCTGCGAGCCACGCAACCAGGCCGCACAGCGTCCGGGAGGGGATCAGGCCGCGATGATGGAAATTGAACGCGGTGCCGATCAGCATGAAGATGATCAGGCAGGCGCTGCGGCCCACCATCATATGACGCTGCCAGCCCTCGATATAATCCGCTCCCAGAAATAGCGCGCTTGCGGCCAGCACGGCTCCCAGGAGCGCCACGCCGATAGCATCGCCGCGCCGCAGCAGCGGCGCCGCCAAGGCGCAGATCAAATAAAATCTCACTTCGATATCCAGCGTCCATGCCACGAGATCGTAGGACTCGCGGAGAAACAAATCATGGGAAAAAATGAGATGCGTGGCCACCGCCCATAAATTCGGGATGAAGGGGCGCTGCGCCACATGGGAGGTCACCGCGAGCGCGGCGATGACGAGGCCGAGTCCCGCGGCATAGGCGGGCCACAGGCGGAAGAAGCGCCCAGCTAGAAATCCGGTGCGCGTGGTTCGGGCGAGCGCGAACGGAATCACGAAGCCGCTGACGAGGAAAAAGAGTCCGACGCCGAACGCGCCCCAATTGCGCGGATTCAGCAGCAGCGGCGCGAGAGCCATATCGGCGGCGGCCAGCGCATGCGCGAACCAATCGTCCCGCGGCACCGCTGTCGGCATATTGAGGATGTCCAGCGCCGCTCCGGGGCCGGAATAGAAAAAGATCAGCGCGTGATGCAGCAGCACGAATAAAATCGCGACGCCGCGCAGCATATGGGCGAAAACGATTTTGCCGCCGTCCTGCTTTTCCTGCACGTCTACCGCTTGTCCACCGGCACGAAATCGCGGGGCGGATGGCCGCTGTAAAGCTGGCGCGGGCGGCCGATCTTGGCCTGTTCCGCCGATTGCTCCTGCCAGTGCGCGACCCATCCGGCGGTGCGCGCGATGGCGAACAGCACGGTGAACAGGCTGGTCGGGAATCCCATGGCGCGCAGGATGATGCCGGAATAGAAATCGACGTTCGGATACAGTTTTTTCTGAATGAAATAATCGTCCTGCAGCGCGATGCGCTCCAGTTCGATGGCGGTCTGCAGCAGCGGATCGTTCTTGATGCCGAGTTCGCCGAGCACTTCATCGCAGGTTTGCTTCATCACCTTGGCGCGCGGGTCGTAGTTTTTATAGACGCGGTGGCCGAAGCCCATCAGGCGGAAGGAATCGTCCTTGTCCTTGGCGCGCTTGATGATGGTGGGAATTTGGTCGGGGCTGCCGATTTCGGTCAGCATTTTCAGCACGGCTTCGTTGGCGCCGCCATGTGCCGGACCCCATAGCGAGGCGATCCCGGCGGCGATGCAGGCGAAAGGATTGGCCTGCGACGAGCTTGCGAGGCGAACGGTGGAGGTCGACGCGTTCTGCTCATGGTCGGCATGGAGGATAAAAATCTTGTCCATCGCCTTCGCCAGGATCGGGTTGATCTTGTACGGCTCGGCGGGCAGCGAGAAGGTCATATAGAGGAAATTTTCCGCGTAGGACAGGCTGTTCTGCGGATAGACGAAGGGCTGGCCGACGGCGTATTTGTATGCCATGGCGGCGAGCGTCGGCATCTTGGCGATCAGGCGGTGGCAGGCGATGTCGCGCTGGGCCGCGTCGTTGATGTCCGTGGAATCGTGATAGAAGGCCGCCAGCGCGCCGACCACGCCGCACATCACCGCCATCGGGTGCGCGTCGCGGCGGAAGCCGCTGTAGAAGCGGATCAGCTGCTCATGCACCATGGTGTGATAGGTGATGTGGCGCACCCAGTCGGATTTCTGCTTGGCGTCCGGCAGCTCGTCATGCTGCAGCAGATAGGCGACTTCGAGAAAATCGCTTTTCTCCGCGAGCTGCTCGATGGGATAGCCGCGATGGAGCAAGACGCCCTTGTCGCCGTCGATGAAGGTGATCTTGGACTCGCAGCTTCCGGTCGAGGTGAAGCCGGGATCGAAGGTGAACATCCCCGTATCGCCGTAAAGCTTGCGGATGTCGACGACCTGCGGCCCGACGGTGCCGTCCAGCTTGTCGAGTTTCCAGCTTTTGCCGGTCTGGTCGTCGGTGAGCGTCACCGTGCCGCTGATCTTGGCCATGATGGAATCCTGTGCGCGGGAGAGACTTCGAGAGCAATGATAACGAATAAGGCGATTATGGTTAATATCGCGTAAATATCATATATGCGGCAATTTGGGTTTTTACTTTCGTTTTTTTGGGATAGGTTGCGCCGATACAAGATTTTTGAAGGAGACATACCATGAGCGTAACACTCAGAGATCAGAATGAGGCGTTTCAGGGCAAGGCGCTCGCGCCCGATGCGTATTCGCCGGTCATCGTCGAGTCGGTGGAAAATTTGTTCAAGCTCGCCGCCAGCCAATTCAAGCGGGAAGAAGGTTTTACGATAAGGCCCAGCGGAAATGCCGTGAATGGCATCACATCATTCGACGTTTATCATGGCAAGGCGACGCTGCAGGTGGGCAAGCCCTTTGCCGATTCCAACGAGGAATTCTTTGCCGGCTGGTCGGCGGGGCGCATGCCGCAACGCAGACAAATGTCTTATCTCGGCATTGTTGGCATAATGGGAGATTTCATGAGAAACTTTACTCCCAAGTGATGGTTTCTCCCGCCGTCCCGCCGATAGAACATTAAGGAGATAGGGCATGAGCATAACGGCCAGCGAACAAGAGGCGGCGTTTCAGGGCAAGGCCCTCGCACCCGTTCCGCATTCACCGACGATCATCGAGTCGGTGGATAATCTGTTCAAGCTTGCGTCTATCAAATTCGGCCGCACGGGAAGCGGCTTTGAGGTTCTTGCCGATCCTGAGCGCAATGAGCAGAACGAAGTCACGGGCTTTATCGTTAGACGAGGCTCGGCGACATTGGAGGTTTCGGAGCTTCCGGTTCGCGGCGACCGGCCTCCCCATATTACGGCGGGCTGGTCTGCGTCCTCGAGTCCCCGGGTCGAGAGCCGGTCTTACCGGGAAGCCGTGTGCCTTATGGGGCAATTCAGAAAGCTTCGCTTCAGCCCCGCGTGACGGCCCTATAAAACATCCCCGATCCGTCCCAGCGTCTCCTCTTTCCCCAGGAATTCCGCCGCGCCGAAAATCGGCGGCGAAGTGGACGAGCCGGTCAGCGCCGCGCGCAGCGGCTGGGCGAGGGCGCCGAGCTTGATCCCTTTTTCCGCCGCATGGTTGCGGCATAATTCTTCCAGCGCTGCGCCGGTGAAATCCGGCAGCGCCTCGATCTGCGGCGCGAGCGCGCGCAGATGGTTTTTCCCTTCATCCGCCAAAATTTTCTTGGCGCTGTCGTCCATCGCCAGCGGACGCGGGGTGACATAGAACGCCGCCGCCTGCGCCAGCTCGGCCAGCGTTTTGGCGCGCGGTTTCAAGTCCGGCATCGCACGCGTGAGAATGGCAAGCGCGGATGTTTCGGTTTTGCCGAGACGCGCCGCGACCAGGGCCGCGAGTTCCGCGTTATCGCGCAATTTCAGATAATGCGCATTGACCGAATCCAGCTTGGTGAAATCGAACCGCGCGGGCGACTGGCCGATATGCTCCAGGTCGAACCATTCCAGAGCTTGTTCGCGCGCGATGATCTCGTCGTCGCCGTGACTCCAGCACAGGCGCAGCAGATAATTGCACACCGCTTCGGGCAGATAACCCTTGTCGCGGTAGTCCGAAACCGCGGGAGCGCCATGGCGCTTGGAAAGCTTGGCGCCGTCCGGGCCGAGGATCATCGGCAGATGCGCGAAGACGGGAACGTCCCATCCCATCGCGCGGTAAATCTGCACCTGGCGGAACGTATTGGTGAAATGATCGTCGCCGCGAATGACATGGGTGATGTGCATGTCATGATCGTCCACCACGACGGCATGCATGTATGTCGGCCCGCCGTCCGAGCGCAGCAGGATCATGTCGTCGAGTTGCGCGTTCTGCACCGTCACCGCGCCCTTGACTTTATCGTCGACGACCGTTTCGCCCTCGGTGGGCGCTTTCAGGCGAATGACCGGCTTGACGCCCGGCGGCGCGGTGGCGGGATCGCGGTCGCGCCAGCGTCCGTCATAACGCTGCGGCAGGCCCTTGAGCTTTTGCTCCGTGCGCATCTCTTCCAATTCTTCCGGCGTGGCGTAGCAGTAATAGGCCGCGCCGCGCGCCACCATCTCCCGCGCCACTTCGGCATGACGCTCGCGCCGCGCATATTGCGAGATCGCGTCGCCGTCCCAATCCAGGCCGAGCCATTTCATGCCGTCCAGGATGGTCTGCACCGACGCTTCGGTCGAACGCTCGCGGTCGGTATCCTCGATCCGCAGCAGGAACTGCCCGCCATGCCGCCTTGCGAACAGCCAGTTGAACAGGGCCGTGCGCGCGCTGCCGATATGCAGGAAGCCGGTGGGGGAGGGGGCGAAACGGACGATGGGTTTCATTTTGCGAAGCCTGGGCTAGAATGCGCGGGGGGGAGAGAGCGTGGAATTTCTTCGCGACAAGATAGCCTGGCTCGCCGCCGAGTTCCAGATGGAACGCGGCAGGTGGCTTCTATGGGCCCCGGTGCTGATCGGATGCGGCGCGTGGGCGTATTTTAGCTGGCCGGACGAGCCTTCGCGATGGTGGCTGCCGGCGGCCCCGCTTCTTGCGCTGCTTTGCTTCGCGCCGCCTCTCAAAGCCGCGCGTCCGGGGCTGGTCGTCCTGCTTCTGCTGGCGATGGGATGGAATGCCGCGCAGCTGGCGACGATGCGGGTGATGCATCCGATGCTGCGCCATGAGATAGGGCCGCTGCGTATCGAAGGCCGGGTGGTCGAGATCGAGCCGTCGGTCAGCGGCGTCTCGGTGCGTCTCGACGATGTGAAAATCGACAGGCTCATGGCCGGAGCGCCGCGCCAGGTTCGGATCCGGCTGCGGGATCAAAGCGCCGAATGGCCGCCGCCCGGCAGCATCGTCGCCATTGATGCCCTGCTGGCCCCGCCGCAGGAACCCGTCGCGCCGGGAGCTTACGATTTTCGCCGCCATGCGTTTTTCGACGGAATCGGCGCGCAGGGATTCGCGCGCGGCAGTTTGAGCGTCGTCGCGCCGCCGAAAGAGGATGGCGGCTTCATGCTGTGGGTCGAATCCGTGCGCGAGACGATCGCGGAACGGGTCTTGCGGGTTCTTTCCGGCGATCAGGCGCAGATCGCCATCGCGCTTCTGAACGGCGCGCAAAGCGGCATTTCCAAGCCGGCGCTGGCGGATATGCGCGCGTCGGGCCTGCAGCATATTCTGTCCATTTCGGGCCTGCATCTCGCCATCGTCGCGGCTTTTGTTTATGTCGGGCTGCGCAGTTTGCTCGCCTTGATCCCTTATGTGGCGCTGCGCTGGCCGATCAAGAAAATCGCCGCCGGATTGTCGCTCGTCAATCTGATCGTCTATACGCTGCTGACCGGGATGCTGGTGCCCGCGATACGCTCGGCGATCATGACCGGCATCATCATGATCGCGGTGCTGTTCGACCGGCGCGCTCTGTCGCTGCGCACCGTGGCGATTGCCGGGATCATTCTGCTGCTGGCCGCGCCGCAGGCGCTGCTCGGCGCGAGCTTTCAGATGTCGTTCGCCGCCGTGCTCGTGATGGTCGCGGGTTTCGAGGAATTGCGGCGCAGGCGGCGGCTGGAGATCGGCCGCGAGCGCGTCCAGGGACGAGCCATAGGGTTGTGGGGCGCGGCTGTGAAGATCGCGGAGCATATCGCCGCCATAGCCACGACATCGGTGTTGGCCTCGGTGGCGACCGCGCCGGTCGCGCTTTATAATTTCCAGCAGATCAACTGGTACGGCGTGATCGCCAACATGCTCGGCATTCCGCTCGCGACTTTTTGGATCATGCCCGCCGGATTCATTTCCTATTTTCTGATGCCGTTCGGGCTGGAGGCGTGGGCGATCAAGCTGATGGGGTGGGGGATCGACGCGCTGATGGCGATCGCCGCCGCCGTCGCCGCGTGGCCGGGGGCCTTGATCCTGACGCTCGCGCTGCCGAGTTACGCTTTCGCGCTGGTTTTGGCCGGAGGGCTGTGGTTATGCCTGTGGACGCGGCGCTGGCGGCTGTTCGGGCTTGCGCCGATCGCGGCGGGACTGGCGCTGTGCCTGTTTCCGTCGGCGCCTGACATTTATATCGCGCCCGATTTCGCCAATTGGGCGGCGCGCGTGGAGCAACGCAAATTCGTCGCCGCGCGTGGCGGCGAGCGCGATTTTATCCTGAAGCAATGGCGGCAGCGGGAAGGCGGCAGGGAATTCGTTACATTGAAGGATTACATCGCGGAACCGGCTTCTCCAGCCGCGCCTTCATCCTCTGTTTTGCGATGCGACGATCTCGGCTGCGTCTATGCCGCGAGAACCCGCGAGGCGGCTTTCGTGTTCGACGCCGCCGCCCTGGAGGAAGATTGCATGACGGCGGCGGTGATCGTCACGCCGCTATGGCATGTGAATTGCCCGGGTTCGACGGCCATGATCGTCGATGGAAGATGGGTCAAGCGGCATGGCGCGACATCCATCACGTTGCGCGAGAACGCGCCGCCGGAAATCCTTTCCGCGCGCGACCGCTGGGGCGCGAGGCCGTGGAGTCCCGGATGGCGGACGGAGGAAAGGCGATGGATGGCGGACGACAAATGAGCCGCCGGACGGCCGCTCTCCGCGACTGCCCCATTCGCCATGACCGCGGCTTCTTCTTTCCATAGCATTCTCGCATAACGGACAAGGTCAACAGCCAGCAGCACCGGCACCGCCGCCAGCATGGCCTGCGTGACCGTGACCAGGGCGCTCGGCGCGCCGCCGCTATAGACATGCAGCGTCACCAGCAGATTGCCGCCGATCAGCGCCAGGGCGATTTTGGTCGCTTGCCAGTTCATCAGTAATGCCTCATCAGCCCGACCAGTTTCCCCTGAATCCGCACGCGGTTCGGGTCATAGATCATGGTTTTGTAGTGGCGGTTGGCGGGTTCGAGCGCGATCATGCCGTTCTGGCGATTGAAGCGCTTCAATGTCGCTTCCTGCTCGTCGATCAGCGCGACGACAGTGTCTCCAAGTTCGGCGCGTTCGGCGCGGCGGATGATGACAAGGTCGCCGTCCAGAATGCCGTCCTCGATCATGGAATCGCCGTCGACTTCCAGCGCGTAATGATCGCCGGGACGCGCGCGCGCGCCGATCATGTCCGGCGGAATGGCAATATCCCGCAAGGGATCGCTGATCGCTTCGATGGCGGTGCCCGCCGCGATACGTCCGTAAAGCGGCAGATTGACGGCATTCATCACGGCGGTCAGCGGAATGTCGGGCATGTCGTTGGCGGCCAGATGCTCCGGAAGCTTCAGGATTTCCAGCGCCCGCGCCTTGTGCGGCAAACGGCGGATGAAGCCGCGTTCTTCCAGCCCCATGATCAGGCGGTGAATGCCCGATTTGGAGGCGAGGCCGAGGCTCTCCTTCATTTCGTCGAAAGAAGGCGGCACGCCGTCGCTGTCGAGCCGCTCTTTAATCAGCAGCAGAAGCCGTTGTTGTTGGCGGGTCAGCATGAAAGCCCTCATGAGGACAAGTTGTAGAACAAAACAAGAATATATTCGTTCTATTCTTGTTCTTATTATCTGTCAAGATGGAAATGAGGATGGAAAAACTATAAGATTTATCAAATAATTGTGATCGTATTCACGCCAATCCAAGGAGATGCCATTGCCTCTTACCAGCCCTTCGGCCCTGGTAGCCGATTATTTGCGCTTGCTCGGCATGAAGGGTCAGCCTTCCTTGCCGAATGTTTCGGGCGCGGGAGGGACATGCGCGATTTTCGCGCCGCATCCCGACGACGAAAGCATCACCACCGGCCTGGCGCTGCGTCTGCGGCGCGAGGCGGGAATGAAGGTGGTCAATATTCCCGTGACATTGGGCAGCAATACCGGACGCAGGGAAGAACGGAAGCAGGAACTGCAAAAGGCGTGCGAGCTGCTCGGCTTCGAGATCGTCGAGCCGGCGGCGCAATGTTTCGATCAAGTCAAGCCGGACACCAAGACGGCGCAGCCGATTTTCTGGGACGGCATGGCGGCAAAACTCGGCGCGCTGCTGGAGCGGATCAAGCCCGACATCCTGTTCCTGCCGCACCGGGGCGATGCGCACCCGACGCATGTCGGCACGCATGATCTGGTGATGGACGCGCTTGCCAAGCTGCCGGCCGAGTTCAGCACCATTCTGGTCTTCACGGAATATTGGCAGCCGCAAATCTTGCCGAACCTGATGGTGGAATCGCCCGCGGACGATGTCGCGCTGTTGATCGAGGCGCTGCAATGCCATGCGGGAGAAATCGCCCGCAATCCCTATCATCGCTCGCTTCCGGCCTGGATGATCGACAATGCGCGGCGCGGCGCGGAGGTCGTCGGCGGCCTCGGCACCGAGGCGGGCCATATCGCCTTCGCGACTTTATATCAGTTCGGCGTGTGGCGCGGCGGGCGCTATGAAACCGCGCCCGTGACGATGATCCTGCCCGCGAGTCACTCCGCCGCTTCGCTGATGGCGGCGGCGGCTTGATTGATGACGGCGCGTTTGCCGCCGTTGCGCGATTTCTTGACCGGCACATCCGCCCATTGCACCGCGACGTCATGCAGCGTGCTGAAGACCTGCCGCAATTCCTGGCCGCGTTCGCTCATGCCATAGGTGACCTGCGGCGGCACGGTCGGCTCGTACTGGCGGTAGATCACGCCCGCCGCTTCGAGCATGCGCAGACGCTCCGTCAAAACCTTCGATGAGATTTTTCCCATCTTGCGCTTCAACTCCAGAAAGCGCGTCGGCCCGTTCTGCGACAGGTTCCAGATGATAAGGCAAGTCCAAGGCCCGGATAAAAGCTTGAGCAGATTTTCCATCGGGCAGGAGTGGGGCGCTTCGGTCATAGGTTTCACCATAAATAATGAGACGGACAATCCATTTCACAGTCACTATAAAGTACCTACTTTCTAAAATCAATAAACTTCCTTATATATCTTTGATATCAACAATAAAGGAAGGATGCAACCATGAGTAAGATCGCCATCGTTTATCACAGCGGGTATGGGCACACCGCCATTTTGGCTGATTCCGTAGCGAAGGGCGTGAACAGCGTCGCGGGCGCCAGCGCGCACATCATCAAGGCCGAAGATGCCGACAAGCATTGGGACGATCTGGCCGCCGCCGATGGCATTATCTTCGGCGCGCCGACCTATATGGGCAGCCTTTCCGCGCCGTTTAAGGCTTTCATGGACGCGAGCTCTAAGGTGTGGATGCAACAGTCTTGGAAAGACAAAATCGCCGCCGGATTCACCAATTCCGCCAGCCAGAGCGGCGATAAGCTGAATTCGCTGATCCAGCTTGCGATTTTCGCCGCGCAGCACGGCATGATCTGGGTAAATCTTGGATTGCTGCCGGGGAATAACGCGTCCACGGCTTCGCCTAACGATCTTAACCGGCTGGGCAGCTTCCTCGGCGCCATGGCGCAGTCGAACAATGACCAGGGGCCGGATCTCGCGCCTCCGGAAGCCGACCGCAAGACGGCGGAGCATCTGGGACGGCGCGTGGCCGAGATCGCGGCGCGAATGAAGAAGTGAGAAGGCGAGGAACGTTCAGTGCTTAGGGTCCAGACTCTAAGGCGCGGGGGATGATTTCTTCGGTTTCATGGCCCTGATGCGGGCTTCCAGAATGCTTTGGCCGAGTTCCGGTTCAGAAGCGATATCGATTCCTGCGGCTTTGAACTGCGCTTTAATGAGTGTGGTCTTAGCCTTCGTCTCGCTCTGAGACATATCGGTGGATGTGCCGAGTTTCCATAGCCTGTATGCAGCGGCAGCGAAATTAGCGCGCGCGCCGGCGAAGGCGATAGTTTTTGCGGCGTCTGGGAGAATCGTGCCGGTTGTTCGGGCGATGCCGGCATAATGCTGATGAAGAAGCATTTGTTGATGGGCAATGGAGGCGGGATCCATCGGCACGATATCGGCCTGAAGATCGAGCGGCGCTTCCAGTTTTTTTATCCTATAGTCAATGGCCCTGCGATGGGCGCGGGCAATGGCCTTCTTGATCTGCCGGTCGAGATCGGAATTGGGAGCGATGACTCTGCCCTCGACCTGGAATTTCTTGCGCAGGTCTTTTTCCTCCGCGTCGATGGCTATAGGATCGAAGATGAGGATTTCCGGACCCTCAAGGGCCGCGAGCCACGTCATGCCGGTTTTTTGGGCGACGCGAAAAGCGCTTCGGGTCAGAGGATCGGGCGTCAACGCTATATTGATCGCCATATATCGGCTTCTCTTCATATTTCTTTTCCCGAGGGCTATATTGCGCCATTCTAATCAAAGAGCGGCGTTACTGGAAGATAAAATCTTTGCTTCAACCCAGGCCAAATCTCGTGAAACACCTCGTGCCCGATCTGCCAAGCGCGGATGAATTGCTGCCATGGCTGCGGCGGATCGACGCCCAGCGCTGGTATACGAATTACGGGCCGCTGGCGCTGGAACTCGAACGGGAACTGCTGGGGCTTGCCGGCGGCGAGGGCGTGGCGCTGACGACGTTGGCGACCGGCTATCACGCGCTGGAATTCGGGCTGCGGGTGCTGGATCTGCCGCCGGGCGGCCATGTGCTGATGCCCGCGGTGACCTTTCCCGCGTGTCCGCTGGCGGCGATCCATGCGGGGCTGATGCCGGTTCTTGCCGACATCGATTCCGCAAGCTGGATTCTGACGCCCGAGATCGCCCGGAACATCGCCGAAAAGAATGCCATCGCCGCCGTGATGCCGGTGGCGGTGTATGGCGTGCCCGTCGATGCGAAGGCGTGGGACGATTTCACGCATGAGACCGGCATTCCCGTGCTGATCGACGCGGCGGCGGCGCTCGGCGCGCAGGAGATTCCACAATACGGCTTGGTCGCCTACAGCCTCCATGCGACGAAGCCTTTCGGCATCGGCGAGGGCGGGGCGCTGGCCGGACGCGATGCCGAACGGATCGCACGGGCGCGGGAGTTGAGCGGTTTCGGCTGTCGCGAGCGCATTACCCATAGTTTCGGCAGCAACGGCAAACTGTCGGAATACCATGCCGCCGTCGGCCTGGCGCAGATCGCGCGCTGGCCGGGGATCAAGGCGCGCCGCGCCGCGCTGCTTGAGCAATATCGCGCCGCGCTGGCGCCGCTGCCGGTGCGGTTTCAGCCGGGCATCGAGAACGCCGTGGTGAGTTTATTGATGGTGGAGGGCGAGGGGATCGACGCGCCGCGCCTGATGTGGGATTTGCCGAAGCGCGGCATTGCCGTTCATCAGACCTATCTGCCGCCGCTCTACCGGCATCCGGCCTTCACGCGCTACGCCGTCGCGTCCGCGCATGGCGAAGTATCGGTGGCCGACGATGTAATCGATGCCAAGGCGGCTTTATGCCGCAATGCCGAATATATGACATGGCATGTCATCGGCCTGCCGTTTCATCCGTTCATGGAGCCGGAAGATATAGCAATGGTGGCGGAGGCGCTGGCGAAGCCGCTTTAGGCGCTGCTGGACAGCGCGGCACGCGGGTTCTATAAACCTGCTGGTCGTTAGTTCATGTCTCAAGAGCCGTGGATATTAAAGTGGATATTAAGCAAATCGTCGCCGAAAGAATCGCGCAGATTACCGAGCGTGTCATGCCTGCCGATACGGACAGAGACGTGGCTTTTCTTAATTTCGGTCTTCACGTCAAGGCGGGAGTTTTTGATCCCAGCCGGGGGCGATCGGCGCGCAAGATGGCGGAAGCCATTGATCTGGCGCCGCCCCGGCCGAATGACAGAGTTCTGGAAATGGGCGCGGGGGCCGGCGGGCTTACCATCCATATGGCGAAGAACCATGGCGCGACTGACATCACCGCGCTCGATATCATGCCGCAGGCCGTTGCCTGCGCGCGCGAAAACTTTGCAAGGCACGGGCTTGATCATGTCAGGCTGAATGTCAGCGATCTTTTCGCCGCCGTCCGCGAGGAAATTTTCGTTCCCGGCGGCGGAAAATACGATTACATCGTTTTCAATGCGCCGACCGCGCACCCGGCTGCGCTCGCGAGCCTGAAAGGCGCCGTGACGCTGTGGGATCATACCGGATCGGTCAAATCGCGCTTCATCGAGCAGGCAAAGGCGTATTCCAGTCCCGATGCCAGAATTCTCATGATGTATTCTAAATATGCCGATTACGACAGCCTGGCGAATCTCGACCTGCGGGGGTTCGAGCAGCGCCGCCTGCTGGTAAGCCGCGACGATATTTCGGAAGCGGGCGTTTTGTTGCTGAGGAAGTTGCCGGTCGCCGCCCCATGAGCAGGACAATTATTCTTGGCACGCGGTCGAGCCCGATGGCCGTCGCGGTCGCGCAGCAGGCCCGAAGCCTTATCGAGCGCCAGCATCATGGCATCAAAGTCGAAGTGCGCGGCTTTGCGTCCCTGGGGGACAGGGTGCCGGGCGACCTCAAGGTTTTTGGCGGCAAAGGCGCTTTCGTCAAAGATCTGGAAGACAGGCTGCTGAATAGGGAGATCGATTGTGCGATCCACGCGCTGAAAGATATTCCGGGCGATATCGCGCCGCATCCCGATCTGGTGCTGTGCAGTTTTTTCCAGCGCAGCGATCCGCGCGACGCCCTCATCATGCGCGCGGGCCTGGCCGCGCCGGGCCGGGACGCGGAGGGGCTGGTGATCGGCACGACCTCGCCCCGGCGTCAAGCGCAGTTGAGAAAGATGCATGAAGGGATGAATGTCGTCGCTTTGCGCGGGAACGTCGATTCGCGCTTGCACAAGCTTGACGACAAGCAATTGGACGGCATTGTCGTTTCGGTCGCGGGATTGGGATATCTGAACGCGCTGGATCGCATCACGAAAATATACGAGCCCGAGGAAATGCTTCCGGCGGTGGGACAGGGCGTTTTGTGCCTGCAAATCCGCCGCGAGGATTTCGCGCGCTGTTCCTATCTGCGCACCATCAATTCGGAGACGACGGAAATCATGGCGAAAGCCGAACGCGCCATGCTGGAAACCCTGCAGGGCAATTGCTATTCGGCGATTGCCGGTTATTGCGCGCCTGACGCTTCCGGGCTGAAAATGGCCGGAGCGGTGTTTTCTCCGGATGGAAAAATTCAGATGAAATGCGAGAGCCGGCAGCCCGATTCCGGCCAGCCGGAACAGTTGGGGCGCGGCATCGGCGAACAGCTTCTTACGCTCGGCGCGCGCGATTTGATCGGCCTGGCGTAGAGCGCCTGCCTAACCCGTCTTCACGCCCGTAGACCCAAACCCGCCCGCGCCGCGCGCGGTCGCGTCGAGTTCCGCGCTTTCCTGCCAGCTTACGCGCGTATAGGGCGCGACGATCATCTGCGCGATCCTCATGCCCCGGCTGACGGTGACGGGTTCGGTGCCGAGATTGGCGATGATAATCTGAATTTCGCCGCGATAATCGGCATCGATAGTGCCGGGGCTGTTGAGCACGGCGATGCCCTGCTTCAGCGCGAGGCCGGAGCGCGGGCGGATTTGCGCCTCATAGCCGTCGGGTAGCGCGATGGCGAGGCCGGTCGGGATCAGCGCCCGCCCGCCGGGCATCAGCGTCAGATCGTCGGCCAGCGCGGCCTGCAAATCCATGCCCGCGCTTTGCGCCGTGGCATAGCGCGGCAGGTCGAGCCCTTCGGCATGGGATAGGCGTTGGATGGTGACATTCACTGCGGTCATCGTTTTACTCCTTGAAATATTCGGCGATTTTTTCCGCCAGCGCCTGCGCCAGAGCGGTCTTGCTTTGCGGCGGCCAGTGCTCATATTCGGCATGATCGCCCGCGCCGCGATGCATGAACCAGACGCTGTTCTCGTCCGCGCCGAAGACCGCGCCGTTGCTCACGTCATTGGCGAGCAGCCAGTCGCAGCCTTTTTGCGCCAGTTTCTTCTTGGCGTTTTCCATGAGATTGTCGGTCTCCGCCGCGAAGCCGACGACCAGCTTCGGGCGCAGATGATGCGCGGCGATGGTGGCGAGAATATCGGGATTGGGTTCCAATGCGAGAGTCGAGACGCCGCCGTCTTTCTTGATCTTTTGTTCGCTGTAATCCGCGACGCGCCAGTCGGCGACGGCGGCGCAGGCGATGAACAGATCGGCGGGCAGGGCTTGCAGGCATGCGCCGAGCATCTGCTCCGCCGTTTCCACATGGATGATTTTCACGCCTTTGGGATCAGGCTCGCTCACCGGGCCGCTGACAAGAGTCACAGACGCGCCGCGCGCCGCCAGCGCCGCGGCAATGGCGTGCCCCTGCTTGCCCGACGAACGGTTGCCGATGAAGCGCACGGGATCGACCGGCTCGTAAGTCGGGCCGCTGGTGACCAGCGCGTGCTTGCCTGAGAGATCGCCGGGTTTGCCGAGAATGTCGGTGATCGCGGCCATGATTTCCGGCACGTCGGCCATGCGGCCCATGCCGGTTTCATTGCAGGCCATCGCGCCTTCATTCGGGCCGGCCTGGTGAAATCCGCGTTGTTTGAGCATGGCGATATTATGCTGCGTCGCCGGATTGTCCCACATGGCATGGTTCATCGCCGGGGCGAGCAAAATCGGCTTGTTCGCCGCCAGCAGCGCCGTGCTGGCGAGATCGTCCGCGAGGCCGTGCGCCAGCTTGGCGATGATGTTGGCGCTGGCGGGCGCGACGATGATGAGATCGCTCTCGCGCACCAGGCGGATATGGCCCATTTCCTGCTCGTCGGTCAGCGACCAGAGGTCGGTATAGACTTTCTCTTCCGACAGCGCGGCGACTGAAAGCGCCGTGACGAATTCCGCGCCGCCCTTCGTCAAGATACAGCGCACGCGCGCGCCTTGTTCCCGCAGGCGGCGGATCAGGTCGAGCGATTTATAGGCCGCGATCCCGCCGCTGATGACGAGCAGAATGACGCGGCCCTGGAGAGGAGAGGTTATCATCAGTCGAACTTCTCCTGCGGATAGGCACCGAAGAAATCGCTCTTGCGCAAATAGCCGCTGAAATTCTTGCCGCGCGCCTTGCACCATTCCGGCGCGCAGGATTTGATGTCGAAGATGACGCCGGGTTCCAGATGGGCGGCGATAGAGGCTTTTTCATTCGGATCGTCGCGCAACTCATGAATTTGTCCGGTGACCATGCCGCGCCGGTCCATCCTGAGCTTGGTCTTATGCACCCAGCCTTCCGCGCCCTCGAAATCCCTGATCCTGTACCAGAGATCGAAGGCGGCGATGATTTCCACCGGCATGCCCGCGCGGCGATAGACCCATTCGATGGGGTAGCGCGTGCCCGGCCCGGTACGCAGATTCACTTCGGAATAGCGCAGCGCGGCAAAACGCGGCAGAGCGATGGTCTCCTTCTTGCCGCCGCTGTTTTCTTCCTCATCCGCATGAGCGGGGAAGGCGGCAAACAAGGTTAAGATCAATAGAAGGCAAATGGATTTCATGACCCTAATTTAGCGGGTTGCGGGGGCGGCGTCACGCGGGAATAATCGCGAATGTATTTTAACCCTTGATCCTCGCCGGGCATAGGCTCTATGCACTAGAGGAGAATATTGCAACGCATTTTCATAAGAGATCATCATGACGGATACGCGTTCACCCCAATCGGCATCGGCCCTGGCTTCCAGAGCAAAGCAAAGGGCGGATTCCCTCGTACCGTTTCAATTATCTGTGGAGGACGAGGAGGCGCTTGTCAGGCAAGTCACCGGGCAAATCCTTCATTGGGACTTGTCGGCGAAGAGTCCCGAAACGCTCTTGGGCGATGTTTCAAAGACGGTCACATCGACCCTATTGCTGGTGACTCATAAACGAGAGGCCGGTGAGTTTAAAAAACTATGCGCGCGTCATTCGGCGGATTCGATCACATTGCGGGATTTTATCTATTCGCCTCTGTTCGAAAAGCCCGCGCGATTGAATATGGCTCGCGCCGCGAGAAAATCGGGCGGAGAAAGCAACAGAAAAGTCACGCCTATGGAAATGGCATTGGCGCAAAGCCTTTATAAGGCATCCTGGCAGCAATTGGCGAAGCTGATGATCCTTGGCGTTCTGCATCACCGTTCGCGTGACCTGCAGGGGCTGGAGCTGCCGCCGGGCCGCCAGATATATTCCGCCGGCGCCGAACTGCTGGCAGGCGTGCCCATGCCGCAGCCCGTGGTGATTGAGCCGCTTGCGGAGCCTGATCCGGACTTGGCCCCCACCACGAAAGCTGCCGCATGGGAGTTGCTCAAGAGGTATAAGTTCAAGGAAGGGCATATTGACGCTTACATCGACAATCGCCCGGTAAGAAAGGCGCTGAAGCTTCTCAAAGAGCTTAAGAACGAATAAAATTCGATTTCATTGACGGAAATTTATACGACGGAAGATCGTTCGGGCATATCGCCTTCAGCCTGTTCGGCGGCGAAAGCCGTCATGAAGGCCGCGTAGCCGCCTGTCTCGATGGCGGCGCGGATATCGCGCATGACATCCTGATAATAATGCAGATTATGCCAGGTCAGCAGCATCGGCCCGAGCATTTCCTCGGCGCGGAACAAATGATGCAGATAGGCGCGGCTATAGCTGCGGCAGGCGGGGCATGAGCATTTTTCGTCGAGCGGGCGCGGATCGCGCATATGCCGCGCGTTGCGGATATTGAGCGTGCCGCGCCGCGTGAAGCCCTGGCCGGTGCGCCCGGAGCGCGTCGGCATCACGCAATCGAACATATCGACGCCTCGCGCCACCGCGCCGACGATATCGCCAGGCTTGCCCACGCCCATCAGATAGCGCGGCCTATCCTGCGGCAGCAGCGGCGTCGTGACGTCGAGCGTGGCGAACATCAATTCTTGGCCTTCGCCGACCGCCAGGCCGCCAATGGCGTAGCCGTCGAAGCCGATTTCTTTCAGAGCCGCCGCCGACTCCGCCCGCAATTCTGGATGCACGCCGCCCTGATTGATGCCGAAGATTCCGTAACCCGCGCGCGGCTGGAAAGCCGCCTTGCTGCGCGCCGCCCATCGCATCGACAGGCGCATGGACTCGGCGGCTTCGTCATGCGTCGCGGGATAGGGTGTGCATTCGTCGAAGGCCATCGTGATGTTGCTGTCGAGCAGATGCTGGATTTCGATGGAGCGTTCCGGCGTGAGGTCATGCGTGCTGCCGTCCAGATGGGATTGGAACTTGACGCCGTTCTCGGTGATCTTGCGCAGCTTGCTCAGCGACATGACCTGGAATCCGCCGCTGTCGGTCAGGATCGGTTTCGGCCAGTTCATGAATTTGTGCAGCCCGCCAAGCTCCGCCACCAGTTCCGCGCCGGGGCGCAGCATCAGGTGATAGGTATTGCCGAGCAGGATTTGTGCCCCTGTCGCCGCGACATTCTCCGGCAGCATGGCCTTCACCGTGCCCGCCGTGCCGCACGGCATGAAGGCGGGCGTCTCGATCTCGCCATGCGCCGTCGTCACGCGCCCCCTGCGGGCGTGATTGTCGGTGGCGAGGAGGGTGAAGGTGGTGCCGTTGGTCATGCCGCAGGTTCTAGCAGACACGCATCCCCATAGGAATAGAAACGATAACCGCTTTTGATGGCCTGGCGGTAGGCGCTATGCATGCGCTCCGTCCCGGCGAAGGCGCAGGTCAGCATGAATAAAGTCGATTTCGGCAGGTGGAAATTGGTCAGCAGCAGATCGGCGCCGCGGATTTTCTTGCCGGGATAGAGGAAGATATCGGTCGAGCCGGAAAAGGGCCGGATCGCGCCCTTTTCGTCCAGCGCGGATTCGAGCAGGCGCAGCGATGTCGTGCCGACGGCGACGATGCGCCCGCCTTGGGCGCGGGTATCATTGATCGCGGCGGCGGTTTCGGCGGCAATCTCGCCCCATTCATGATGCATTTTATGCTCGGCGATATTTTCAGTCTTGACCGGAAGAAAAGTTCCCGCGCCGACATGCAGCGTGACCGTAACGCGGCGGATATTTTTGTCCTCCAGCCCCGCCAGCAATTCCGGCGTGAAATGAAGTCCGGCAGTGGGAGCGGCGACCGCGCCCTCGCGGGCGGCGAAGATGGTTTGATAGTCCGATCTGTCTTCAGCACGGCCTTCCGCGGCGCGCTTGATATAGGGCGGCAGGGGCATGATGCCGTGCGCGGCAAGCCGTTGATGCAAGCCTGCGCCATCGCCGCCGAAATCGATGACGGCGAATCCTTCCGGCAATTTGTCGCGCACGATGGCCGAGAAATCGGCGCTGAAGTTTATCACATCTCCGGTGCGAAGCCGTTTGCCGGGGCGGGCGAAGGCTTCCCATAAGCCCTTGCCGAGATCGCGATGCAGCAGGATTTCAATCTTCACCTCGCCGCGCAGACCGAACAGCCGCGCCGGAATGACGCGCGTATCGTTCGCCACCAGCAAATCGCCGGGACGCAGCAAATCCGGCAGATCGCGGACGGCATGATCGGCAAGCGCATCGGCGCGAACGCTCAAAAGCCGCGCCGCGTCGCGCGGCCGCGCCGGTTCCTGGGCGATAAGCTCCGGCGGCAGCGTGAAGTCGAAATCGCTTAGATTAAGCCCTATGTCGGCGATGGTGGACAATTACGGCCTGGCTTGAGGCGTTGAATCCGCGCCGGGCGGCTGGGACGAAGGGCGGGCCGGGCTTCTCGCGGCCTGAATTCTGGCGTTGACGCCCTCAAATTCGTCCGTGCAATAAAGCTGATTCATGTCTCCGGCGATGTCGAGAGTCAAAAGCGTGCGCGCTTTCTCATCCGTTACGGGTTCGGCATTCTTAATTCTGTTTGCGGATACCAAAACCGGCTGGCCGGGCCGCGCGTATTCTGTGTTGCCGGATACCGCACTGCGCGCGTTCGTCATCCTTAGAAATGCGCCGCCGGTTTGCCTGTCCACAAGATCGGCAATATCCGTGAAGCGCTCTTGCGCGGGAATGACGCGACCATCCTGCATCGTCATGATCGCTTTGGTGCTCGCCCAGGTTTCGAGCTTCACGATGTCGGCCACCGGCAGTTCGATGGGTTGTTCCACGGTTTCGCGCCGGGCGCTTACGATCGTGATCATGTTCGGCGGCATCCGATCTTCTTCCTTAAGCGGGAGTGGATTCGGGATTGGCAACCGTCGCGCCGGAGAACGCAGGCCGTTGCGCCGCCGGTTCCGGGCGTTTGAGTAATTTCGCGCCGCTCGTGATTTCCGCGATTGTGTCTTTGACATGCAGGACGGCGACCCTGTTGTCAACGGCCAGCGCCGTGGAAGAACCGCTTGTCTCCTGGACACGCCTCATGTCTTGTATGCTGTCCGCCGCCACGAGAATAGAGGTCTTGTTGAAGGGAGCGTATACTTGTGTCAGTTGCAAAAGGGGCCTGTTGCTTTTTTCGGCAACGAGTTTCGCGACATCTTCATAAGATGCACGCACGTTATATTCATACATGCGCGTAGAAATAGTGGTGCCGAAGCTCAGCGTCCGATAAGGCTCGACTCTGATAATATCTTGAGCGGAAATCTCAACGGGATTTTGAGATTGAAGCGTGGTTAAATGAATAAGATCATCCGACATTTGTTATCCTTTCATTGATCATGAAATAAGCGAGGCAAGATAGCCCATGAATGGCGAAACTAAAAAACAAAAACCGCCGTTAACCATAAGGGCGGCGGCTTAATCCACCACAACGCCATGGTCGCGGGCGAAGGCGCGGAGCTTGTGGCGCAGGGAGGGATCGGGGCGCAGGAGTTGGGTCGAGAGATATTCCTTGAGCGGCGCGACGTTCAGGCTCTGCATCATTCTTTTGACGCGTGTGAATGACGAGGGCGAGAAAGACAGCGCCCTGACGCCGAGGCCGATCAGCGTCATGGCTTCGAGCGGCGATCCCGCCATCTCGCCGCAGACGCTAAGCGGCTTGCCCGCCACCGCGCAGCACACCACCAGTTCGCGCAGCATCAGAAGGAAAGCGGGCGAGAGCGTATCGTAGCGCGCGCTGACGCGGGCATTGCCCCGGTCGGCGGCGAACATATATTGCAGCAGATCGTTCGATCCGACGCACAGGAAATCGACATGCGGCAGCAAAGCGGGCAACTGCCAGAGCAGCGCGGGAATTTCCACGATGACGCCGACGGAAAGGCTTGCCGGGCCGACGAGGCCGAGCGCGGCGTGGCGCTCGCGGGCCTGCGCGAGAATTTCCTTGGCCGCCGTAAGCTCCGCGACCGTGGCGATCATCGGGAACATCAGGTTGAACGGCTTGCCGCCCGACGCGGCGAGAAGAGCCTCCAACTGCTGGCGCAGGATCGCCGGGCGGTCGAGGCCGATGCGGATCGCGCGCCAGCCGAGAGCCGGATTTTCTTCCTCGCGCAAGCTCAGGCTCGGCAGCATCTTGTCTCCGCCGATATCGAGCGTGCGAACGGTAAGCTGGCGGCTGCCGGTCATGGAAAACGCGCGGCGGTATATATCGGTCTGTTGCGCGACGGAGGGATAATCTTCGCGCGTCATGAACGGGATTTCGGTGCGGTACAGCCCGACCCCCGCCGCGCCCGTCGTTTCCAGATGGTCGAAATCGATGGCGAGGCCGCAATTCAGCAGCAGATCGACCGCGACGCCGTCGGCGGTCATGGAGGGCAATTCGCGCAGTCCCGCCAGTTCGTATTGCCGCTGTTCGGCGATTTCCCTGTGGCGCGCAAAAGATTCCTGCACGTCCTCGCCGGGGCGGATATAGACGATGCCGCGCTCGCCGTCGATGATCAGCGGATCGAGCGGCTCCACCCGCGACAGGATGCCGCTGCATTGTCCAATGACGGGTATGTCGAGCGCCTTGGCGATGATGGCGACGTGGCTCGCCATGGTGCCGGTTTCCAGAACCAGACCGCGCAATTTCCGCCGGTCGTAATCGAGCAGCTCCGCCGGGCCGAGGCTGCGCGCGATCAGGATGGAATCGTCCGGCAGGGTCGCCGCCGCCGTGGCGGCGCGGCCCGTCAGATGTTGAAGTAATCGGTCGACCAGATCGTCGAAATCGGCCAGCTTCTCCCGGATCATGGGATCGGCGACCTGGCCGAAGCGGGCGCGGTAATCGTTTTGCACCTTTTGCACAGCGGCTTCCGCGGTCAAGCCCTGATGGATCGCGTCTTCGAGTTTTCCTACCCAGCCGCGGTCGGCGGCCAGGATGCGATAGGCATCCAGGATGTCGCTGGTGTCGCCATGCGCGCCGAATTGCGGCATCGCCATCATGCTGTCGATTTCCTCCAGCAGGCCGCCGAGCGCTTCATGAAGCCTTTTGCGCTCATGCTCGCTGTCTTCGGCGACCATTTCGCGCAGCGTGATCTGCGGGCGATGCAGAACCGCGTAGCCCGCCGCCAGCCCGCCATTCAGGCTGAGGCCCTCGGCGCGGTTGGGGCGCAGGGAAGGATCGCCTACTGGGGAAATTTCGTTGACCGGCACCAGCTCGTCCTGCGCGATCATCTCGGCGACGATCATGGCGACGGTTTCGAGCAGTTCGATCTCGTCCTCGGCGTAATGCCGTTTTTCCTTATGCTGGATCGCCAGCACGCCGCGCACCTTGCCGCCGCGCAGGATCGGCACGCCCATCATCGACGTAAAGGCCTCTTCGCCGGTTTCCGGGCGATAGACGAAGCTCGGATGCGATTGGGCGTTGGCGAGCGCGAGCGGCTTCGCCTGCGCCGCGATCTCGCCGATGACGCCCTCGCCGCTGCGCAGCTTGGTGACGCGCACCGCTTCCTGCCGCAAGCCGTGCGTGGCGAACAGTTCCAGAACCTCGCCCGCGCGCATGACATAGCAGGAGCAGACATCCGCGCCGAGCTCGGCGGCGATCAGCGTGACGATTTTATGCAGACGCTTAGGAGCCGTGCCGCCTCCGGCCATGACATCGCGCAGCCTTTTAAGCAGGCGGCGGGAGGAAACTTCCTGCGGTATGATATGATGCACCGCTGTCACTGCGTTCTCCTACGAATGGCGATCGGCCAATGCCGCTTCCGCCTGAGCCACCAGCTCAGCGATGATTTCGCCGGCCGGCTGTTCCTTCGTGACCATGCCCACGCTTTGTCCCGCCATGACCGACCCGTATTCGACATCGCCGTCAATGACGGCGCGGCGCAGCGCGCCCGCCCAGAAATGCTCGATCTCCAGCTGCGCTTCTTCCTTGGTAAGCTTGCCAGCGTCGCATAGAGCGATGACTTCGCGTTGTTTTTCCATAAATTTCTTGCCGCCTTCGTTGGCGATGGCGCGCACGGGGATAACCGGAAAACGCGGATCGAGCTGCACCGAAGGCAAGGCCTCGCGGGCGGCGGCGCGGATGAAGGTCTGCTTGAATTTCGGATGGGCGACGGATTCAGTCGCGCAGACGAAGCGCGTGCCGAGCTGTACGCCCGCCGCGCCGACTTCGAGATAGGCGATGATCGCTTCGCCGCGCCCGATGCCACCCGCGACGAAGACCGGCACCTCGCGGATCGCGGGCAGGATTTCCTGCGCCAGCACCGACGTGGTCACGGGGCCGATATGGCCGCCCGCTTCCATGCCTTCGATCACCAGCGCGTCGGCCCCCATCTTGACCAGGCGCTTGCCGAGCGAAACCGCCGGGGCGAAGCAAACCGCTTTGCGGCCCGCGTCCTTGATCTTCTTGATCGCCGCCGCGGAAGGCACGCCGCCCGCCAGCACGATATGGCCCACATTCTCGGCGATGCATACGTCGATCAGCGCGTCGAGCTGCGGATGCATGGTGATGAGATTGACGCCGAAGGGTTTAGACGTCAGCGCCTGCGTGGCGCGGATTTCGGCTCTCAGGATTTCGGCGGGCATGGAGCCGGAGGCGATGACGCCGAAGCCGCCGGCGTTGGAAATCGCCGCGACCAGATTGCGCTCGGAAACCCAGGTCATCGCGCCGCCCATGATCGCCGCCGGAGAGCCGAGAAATTCGCTGCCGCGTTTCCATAACGCCGTCAATGCGGGGCTGAAGCTCATGCGCCGTCCAATCCATAGGCGGTGTGCAGGCTGCGGACCGCGAGTTCCATGTAATCCTCGGCGATCAGCACGCTGGTCTTGATTTCCGATGTCGAGATGACCTGGATGTTGATGCCTTTCTCGGCGAGCGTGCGGAACATGGTGGCCGCGACTCCCGCATGGCTGCGCATGCCCAGGCCGACGATCGAGATCTTGACGACATGCGGGTCGGTAAGCATCCGAACATAGCCGATTTCCCGCTGCTGCCCGGTCAGGATTTCCACCGTGCGCGCGAGATCGGATTTGGTGACGCTGAAGGTCATGTCGGTGGCCTTGCTGTCGTTCGACGCCGTCTGCACGATCATATCGACATTGACTCCGGCCTCGGCCAGCGGGCTGAAGATCGCGGCTGCCATGCCCGGCCGGTCGGGAATATCGGTCAGGGCGATTTTGGCCTCGTTGCGGCTGTGCGCGATTCCGGTGACCAGTTGAGATTCCATACTCACATCCTCATTGGTTAAAAGCGTTCCGGGCAGATCGCTGCCCGTGTCATCGGCGAAGGCGGACAGCACTTGCACCGGCACGCGGTAGCGCATCGCGAGTTCCACCGAGCGGGTTTGCAAGACCTTGGCTCCCAGCGACGCCAATTCAAGCATTTCCTCGAAGCTGATGCGACGCAATTTGCGCGCATGAGCGACGATTCGAGGATCGGAAGTATAAACGCCGTCCACATCCGTATATATGTCACAGCGGTCGGCCTTGAGCGCGGCAGCAAGCGCGACGGCCGAAGTGTCGGAGCCGCCCCGCCCGAGCGTGGTCACGCGGCCCTGCGGCGTCACGCCCTGGAATCCGGCCATCACCGGAATTTCGCCGTCCTCGATATGCGCCAGCAGGCGCTCGGCGGCGATATTCTCGATCCGCGCCCGCCCATGGCTTCCGTCGCTGGTGAGGGGGATTTGCCAGCCTTGCCAGGCGCGGGCGCGCAATCCGCGCTGCTGGAGCGCCAGCGCCATCAGGCCGCTCGATACTTGTTCGCCGCTTGCGATCACCACGTCGCTTTCCTCGGGATCGGCGAGGGGGGATATGGCATGGCACAGGCCGATCAGGCGGTCGGTTTCCCCCGACATCGCCGACACCACGACGGCGACCCTATGTCCCTGTTTGGCTTCCGCCGCAATTTTAGCCGCCGCGTGCTTGATGCGTTCGATCGTGCCGACGGAGGTGCCTCCGAATTTAGCAACCAATAAAGCCATTTTGCTCGCCGCCCTCTAATAAGCTAGGCTCTTTTTAGGCAAGTATGAAAGCATTGTCCATGCCAAGAAAAACCGCCTCTCACAAGGTTTCGCGACCGGCTTCCGCCTTGCGGGAAGAAGTTGCCAAATTCGATGCCTTAGCCGCGTCCTGGTGGGACGAAGACGGGCCTATGCAGCCCCTGCACCGGGTCAACCCGGCGCGGCTTGAATTCATCCGCGAGGCGGTGGCGGGGCATGTTAACCTCGATCCGGCGCGGCGGCAGCCCTATAAGGGCCTGTCTTTCCTCGATCTGGGCTGCGGCGGCGGGATACTGGCGGAGCCTTTGGCGCGGCTGGGCGCGGCGGTTACCGGCGTGGACGCGGCGCCGGAAGCTATTCGCGCGGCGCGCGCCCATGCGGCGGGGGCGGGGCTTCGGGTCGATTACCGTCAGGGAAGCGCCGAGCAACTGCGCGCCGCCGGGGAAAAATTCTCCTGCGTGTGCGCGCTGGAGATCATCGAGCATGTCGCCGATCCGGCGGAATTTCTGCGCGACGTGACGCACCTTGTCGCGCCGGGCGGACTATTGATTGTCTCCACGCTGAACCGCACCGCCAAAAGCCTGGTTCTGGGAATTGGCGCGGCGGAGTATCTGCTCGGCTGGGTGCCGCGCGGCACGCATGACTGGCGGAAATTCGTCAAGCCGTCGGAGCTTGGCGCGATGCTGCGCTCTGACGGTTTCGGCGTGAAGAAAATCTCCGGCCTCGTCTTCGATCCGCTCAAGGATATTTTCCGGCTGGATGAACGCGATGTCGCGGTGAATTATCTGGTGGCGGCGGCAGAAAATTGAGCTTCTAGAGCAGGATATGATAAAGCGGAATCGTTTTTGCCGCTGGCGTCATTCCCGACGCCGTACCTTTGTTTTTTATTGAAGAAAACGAGAATGACGACTCTACTTCAACCTATCAGGCCCTCATGCCGAACCACTACGATTCATCAGCTGATCTTTGAGTTTAGAATGACGTCGCCATGCAATAGTTGCCGCAAGCAAACTGCAAAGCAATGTCCAATAAGCCAAATAAAGCGCAGTCGCCCATGATGCAAAAGGATCTTTGACGGCAATCAAGGCCAATAACATGGCCGTGGCGCTGATAAGCGGGGAGAGTAAAGAATCCTCCCACGGAAGGTTATAGGCTTTGCGCAGCCCGGGAAGAATGCCGAGGCCCTCTACAACAGCCAAAAACAAAATTGCGGCGCGCGGGCTTTCGGTCAGCCACCACAGTGGCATGACTAGCAAAGAGAGACCGAGCATAACGGCATCAATAGGTTTAATATATTCCACACCACGCCGGATTGTCAGAACCAGCATCACTAGGTAGAGGGGCGCGGGAATCCCCATTCGCAACCCTGCCGCTATGTCTCCCTCACCATACATGCCCAACGCAACGCTGATAGTGACGAGAAAATAGACAATGAGCGTAAACGCATGCGGCCTGATGCGCTTAAGGCAGGTAAGAGTCACATAATAGCAGTGGTTTGCCAAAACGATTGCAACTGAAATCATCCCCAAGCTAAATCGCAGATTTTCGGAAAAGCCTTGCTGCACGAAACCATGATACCATAATGCGAAATCGGGTGTCATTTTCCTAACCCCCACTCACTCCCGCATAATCCCGGTCATGCTTCAGGCTCGGCAGCATTTGCCGCACGCGGGCGACTTCATCGAGGTCGAGATCGGCATAGATGATCGCGGGATTATCGCCCGCTTCGGCGATGATCGCGCCCCATGGATCGACGATCAGGCTGTGGCCGAAGGTCTTGCGGTTGGCCTCATGGGTGCCGCATTGGCCGGGCGCGAGGATATAGCAGCCGGTTTCTATCGCCCGCGCGCGCAACAGAACATGCCAGTGCGCCTGTCCCGTCGGAACGGTGAAGGCGGCGGGAACGGCGATGATCTCCGCGCCCGCCTTGGCCAGATCGCGGTATAAATGCCCGAAGCGCAGATCGTAGCAAATCGTCATGCCGATTTTCGCCAGCGGCGTATCGGCGAGAACCGCGCGGCCGCCCGGCGCGACCTTTTCGGATTCGCGGTATTGCTCGCCGCTCGCCAGCACGGCGTCGAACAGATGAATTTTATCGTAATGCGCCGCGACATCGCCCTGCGGGCCGAAGAGACAGGAGCGGTTGTAGTTCTTGCCGTCGTCGCGCCTGACGGTCAGGCTGCCCGCCAGAATCCAGGCATCGAGCTTTTTGGCCTGCGCTGCGAAAAAGGGCATGGCGCCTTCCGCTTCGGGATCCGCCGGGCGGGGCGCCTGCCCGACGACATGCGCGCCGAGCGCGGTGCAGTTTTCCGGCAACGCGATAAGCTGCGCGCCGTTTTTCCTGGCTTCGGCGAGCATCGGCTCGATCATCGCGAGATTGGCCGCGACGTCAGGCGTGGCGGTTATCTGGACGCAGGCGGCGCGGACGATGCGGCTCATGCGCTCAGCATCGCGTCGAGTTTGCCCTCGGCGTCGAGCGCGTAAAGATCATCGCAGCCCCCGACATGAAAATCGCCGATGAAAATCTGCGGAATGGTTTGCCGACCGCCGCTTTTGGCGATCATGTCCTCGCGCACGGCGTCGCTGGTGCGGATATTGATTTCCTCATAGGCCGCGCCCTTTTTCTTGAGCAGCGCCTTGGCGCGGTCGCAATAGGGGCAGCCGGGGCCGGAATAGACGGTGATTTTCTTCATGGGCTTTAATCCTAATCCAAGCCGTTTTTGTCATTATTGATTTTATCGGTGGCCTTATCTTCTTTTATAAAGAAGCTGAACGCATAGACGATGATAAAGACGGCGATATCCGTAACCATGATTTTAGAAAATATTTCATGGCTCCAGACCTGGAACCATAGCTGTATCAAATACAGAAGCACGCCCAGCAGAATAAAGAAGAAGCATGCGGCGCTCGGCAGTTTCATCGATTTCATGGCTTGGCTCCCGCTTCTTCGATCACGACGGCCGTTCCGTAGCACAGGACTTCGGTGACGCCGCTCATGATTTCCGTCGTGTCGTATCGAACCGAGATCACGGCATTCGCGCCGTGTTTGTCGGCGTGCTGGCACATGATGTTGTATGCGTCCATGCGCGCTCTTTCGCACAGGTTGGTATAGACCGTGATATTGCCGCCGAATATGGTCTGCAATCCGGCCATGAATCTGCCGATAATCGACCTCGAACGGACCACGATCCCCCTGACGACGCCGACATTCCGTATTATTCTGTGACCGGCAATTTCAAGTCCCGACGTGACGGCGAATGGTTTCATGGGGCGATCTTTCAAAAGAGGCCTTCGATCATAAACCCATTTTACTTAATTTTTTCCTGAAAAGCCAATTTTGGGTCATTCCTTCATTCTTTGCCGCTCCACCCGGGCGAAGGTGAGAACCTTGACGCCCGCCGCGCCATGAGCGGCCAAAACCTTAGCGCATTCCTCGATTGTCGCGCCGGTGGTCAGCACGTCGTCGATCAGGCCGACGATCTTGCCTTCGATGGCGGCGCGGTATCGGGGCATGATGGCGAAAGCGCCGCGCACATTCTTCGCGCGGCTGGTTCTGTTCATCGTGCCTTGCGGCTTGGTGGCGCGGCGGCGGATCAGCAAATCCGGCATGACCGGCAGGCCGGACAGCTTGCCGAGCTCGTGCGCGAGCAGGGCGGACTGGTTATATTTCCGCGCCAGCAGCCGCCATCGATGCAGCGGCACGGGAGCCAGGAAATCGCATTCCGGCAGAATGTCCGCCCCCGCCCGGAACATCATCCGCGCCATCGCGGCGGCGGTATGAGTCTGATCGGCATGTTTGAAGCCGAGAACGATATTCCGGCTATGGTCGTCATAGATCACGGCGGCGCGCGCTTGCTTGTAGGGCGGGGGATCGGTCAAGCAAAGGGGGCAGGGGAGATCGTCCGTCGCCAGTTCATAAGGCACGCCGCAAACCGGGCAGCGCGGCGCGGCGATAAAGCTGATGCCTTGCCAGCAGCCAGCGCAGACGCCGCCTTGTTCGGCCACGGCGGTATCGCAGGTCAGGCATAGCGGCGGCAGCAGCATATCGAGCGCCGCACCGCCGATTTTCCTGAAATGCGAGGTCAATTGTCCTTTATGCATAGCGATCCTATTATGGGGCATGAGTCAGGCGGAGTCCCATAACATTTTCGATCGCGTCTTGCTGCGGCGGCGGCACAAGCGCTTCGCGCCGCAATTCGCCGCGCATGATTTTCTGCACCGGGAAGCCGCTGCGGGGCTTCTCGAGCGCCGTGCCGATATCAAGCGGCCATTGTCCCGCGTGCTGGCGCTCGGCTATGGGCTGGAGGAAAGCGGTGCCGATGTCGCGGCGTCGCTGGCGGCGGATGTTCTGCCCGGCGGCGCGACCGCCAGGGTGGTGGCGGATGAGGAATTTCTGCCCTTCGCGCCGCGTAGTTTCGATCTCATCGTCGGCAACCTGAATTTTCATATGGTCAACGATCTTCCGGGCGCGCTGCTGCAGTGCCGCCATATCCTTGCGCCGGACGGATTGCTGCTGGCCGCCATGCTGGGCGGAGAAACGCTGCATCAATTGCGCCATTGCCTCTATGAGGCGGAGCAGGCCGCGACCGGCGGTGTCAGCCCGCGGGTCGCTCCCTTCGCCGAGGCCGCCAGCATGGCGGGGTTGTTGCAGCGGGCGGGATTTATCCTGCCGGTCGCGGATCGCGAGGTGATCGAGACGCGCTATCCCGACATTCTGGCGCTGATGCGCGAATTGCGCGGCATGGGGATGGGCAACACGCTGCATGGCCGGATTCGCCATCCGAGCCGCCGCGAGATTTTCGCCCGTGCCGCCGCGCTTTACGCGGAACGCTATCCCGCCCCGGACGGCGGCGTTTCGGCGAGCTTCGAGATCATTTACCTGCATGGCTGGAATCCTTAAGCTCTCCTTAAAAGATTATTGCCATAGTTTAGTCCCTTTCAACCGATAGACGCCGCCATGACGTCGCAGCCGCCACCTCCGGATACGACCGCGATCCGCGAGCCACGCTCGCTGCTGGATATGGCGGTGTTCGTCATCCTCGTCATTCTGACGGGTTTCGGCATTTCCCTGATTCTGTTCATGCTGGTCAGCGGCGAAGTGAATGTATCGCTCGCGCAACAGGTCGAGCGTCCCCTCGTCAAAACCGTCGCCAATATTCAAGCCCGTATCAACGCGGCTTATGACGCGCTCGAGTCGATGCAGCAATCGGTGCAGACCGCGGCGCAGCGTTCCGGCGAGCATCTCGGCGATTTCACCGCCAAGATCAAGGACATGCACTTGCCGTTCACGGGCATCTATATGCTCGAGAAGAACGGCCATTGGCAGTTGCGTCAGACCTTATATGGGGCAAGCGATCCTGCCGTGCCGCTGGCGTCGGATGAAGTGAGTGCGATCATCGCCGCGGCGGAAAGGTCCCATCAGACCGCCAGCAGCCTTTGGCGCTACGGCATCAAGCCCGCCATGGAAAGCGATTTGGTCTTTGCCAGCTCATGCGCCGCCGATACCCCTGATTGCGCGCTTGTCGCGACGATGCCGCTCGCTTCGATAGCCGATGAATTCAACGGCCTGATCAACAGCCGCGTCATTCACGGCTATGCGATCGAAGCCCAGGCTCTTCATCACGATGCCGACCGCGAGCGGAAGATCGGCGTCATCGCCGCGGGGAAGCAGCATTCGGGGCATGACTGGCTCTATACGGCCCCCATCACGCGGGATAGCGTCGCCTTCAAGGACTGGATGTGGGAATTGCGGTTCTTCGCCGATGCCGGAAGCGAGAGCCGTCTGCTGCTGTTCCTGCCTTATATCGTGATCTTTGCCGGCATGCTGCTGACGCTTGCCCTGGTCGTATACATCATCGGCAACCGGGAATATCAGGACGACACGGCGGGCCTCACGCGCTCCTTGCAGCGAACCAACCGGCAATTGCAGGAGCGCATCGCCGCCGAGGAGAAAATGGCGCTGGCGCTGCGGGAAAGCGAGCGGAAATACCGCGCTATTTTCGACAATGCCGGGATCGGCATATGCCAGATCAGCATCGAGGGGCAATGGCTGAAGGTGAACAAGACCTTGGCGCGGATGATGGGCTATGACGGGCCGCAGGATGTTCTCAGGCTGCAGCCGGGCCTGACCGACGGCTTGTTCGTCGATCCCGGCATATGGCGGCGTTTTCTGGGCACGCTCGACCGGCAGGACGAGCAGGCGGATTTCGAGGTCGCGATCAAGCGTCCCAACGGCCCGCCGATATGGGTCAATATGCGCGGCCATATCGCGCGCGATGACGGGGGAACGGCGCTGTATTATGAATGCACCATGTATGACGTGACGCGCCGCCGCATGACGGAACTGGCGCTCATCACTGCCAAGGAGCAGGCCGATTTCGCCAATCGCAGCAAATCGGAATTTCTCGCCAATATGAGCCATGAGCTGCGTACGCCGCTCAACGCGATCATCGGCTTTTCCGAAATCATCAAGAACCAGCTTTTCGGCGTGGAAGGAATTCCGCAATATGTCGAATACGCCAAGGATATCTATGACAGCGGCGAATTGCTGCTTGCGCTCATCAACGATATTCTCGACATGTCGAAGATCGAGGCGGGCAAGCGGGCGCTGTCGGAGACGGCGCTCGACGTCGAGCGGGTGATCCAGGCTTGCGTGCGCCTGGTCATCAGCCGGGCCAAGGCAGCCAATCTGAATCTCACCGTCAATGTGCCGAAGGATTTCCCGCCCGTCCGGGCCGAGGAGCGGGCGCTGAAGCAAATCCTGACCAATCTGCTCACCAACGCGGTCAAATTCACGCCCGAAGAAGGCGAGGTGACCGTCGGCGCCCATATCGATCCGCAGGGCCGCATGTGTTTCGCCGTCGCCGATACCGGAATCGGCATCGCGCCGGAGGATATCGCGACCGCGCTCGCGCCCTTCGGGCAGATCGAAAGCGTTCTAAGCCGCAAGACGCAGGGAACCGGCCTCGGCCTGCCGCTCACCAAGGCGCTGGTCGAGCTTCATGGAGGCGAATTGAAGATCGAAAGCGCGCTGGGCAAGGGAACCACGGTGACGGTGACGTTGCCGCCGGAGCGGGTCGTGGCGCGGGCGGGTTAGGGTTTTTTAGCCCGGCTGTCTTCCGGAATCTCCTTGGCCTTAAGCCAGTCACGCGTCAGGGCGATGTCGCTTTCCCGCATATCGATGATGTCCTGCGCCAGGCCCTTTAGCTTCTCGTCCTCGCCGTATTGCAACTCGGCTTTGGCGATATCGATGGCAGCCTGATGCAGCGCGATCGAGCCGCGCGCGAAGTCGGTGTCGGCATTGCCGGTGAAGGTGATGTCCATATTCTTCATCATGGTGTTGGTGGCGTCGACATAGGCGCCGCTGAAGGTTTTCGGATTTTGCGCCCAGGCCGCGCCGATGCCGATTCCCGCGCACAGGGCCGCGACGGGGAGAAGCCGCTTGATGAGACGCATGGTTATTCTCCTGCTGTTGTGAAAGCCCGCCGATGCATGTAGATTCCATCGACGATTCAACCGCATAATGACTCAATCATGATCGAGTGGGAAGACGAAGCTATCATATTGTCGGCGAGGGCGCATGGCGAGAATGCGGCCATCGTCACGGTATGCGCCGCCGGATACGGGCGCTGCGCCGGTCTGGTCGCGGGCGGGCAAAGCGCGCGCTGGCACGGCGTTTTGCAGCCGGGCAATGCCGTGCGGGCGCGGTGGCGCGCGCGGCTGTCCGAGCATCTCGGCCATTTCACCTTCGATCTGGCGACGACGCCCGCGGCGCGCTGGCTTGACCAGCCGCTGATGCTGGCCGCGATCGCCAGCGCCTGCACCGTCACCGAATACGCGCTGCCGGAGCGGCAGCCGATGCCCGCGATTCATGCCGGGCTTGGCGCGCTGTTGGCCGTGGAGGATGCGGGCCTTTTCGGCGCGGCCTATGTCAAATGGGAGATGGGCGTGCTCGCGGCGCTGGGCTACGGGCTCGATCTTTCCTCATGCGCCGCGACGCAAGCTGCCGACGATCTTATATATGTCAGTCCCAGGAGCGGGCGGGCGGTCAGCCGCGAGGCCGGGCTGCCCTATCACGACAAGATGCTGCCGCTGCCGGGATTTCTGCTCGGCGAGCCGGACTGGTCGGAAGAAGAAGTCTGGCGAGGCTTGCAGTTGACGGGGCATTTCCTGGCTCGGCTGATCTTCATCAATGCCGCGCCGCGTCTTGCGCCGCAATTGCAGGAAGGCCTGCCCCCCGCGCGGCAAAGACTCGCGGCGCTTTATCGCGCGGCCAGCGACAGCGGGACGGAAGAAGCGCGGGTGGCTTGAGTCTGCCCGAGAGAGCGGCGGCGCAAATCGAGGCGCGCCGGAAAAGCATCTCAAAATCATGTTCCGCACCTCCTGTTTTCAAAAGTCGAGTTTTGTGCGATTCGAGAACGGCGCCACCAAGCAGAGCTGTCATTCCCGCCAAGCGATCCGCCGCTTTGCGGCGGATCGCGCGAACGGGAATCCCGTTTTTTCCCGATAAAAAACAAACGGGATTCCCGTTCGACCGGCTGCGGCCGGTCGCCGGGAATGACGGCTACTACCGTTTCAGCCAATAAAAAACCCGCCGGGATTTCTCGCGGCGGGCGGCTCAGGCGCAATGCGCCCTGGGATGGTCAATAGCAGAGGCGGGAGAAAAAGTCAAGGGAAATTTCCTCTGTTTCATGCAAACCCCCTCACCTGCAAAAACTAAGAACTTACTTCGCCTGAAGGAGGCGCAGTAAGTTCAAGTTTTTGCTTCCTCTCCCCGGAGGGGAGAGGGGGCGCTCTATTTACGGCTGCGGCGCGGCCTGGCAAACGCCGTTCAAGATGCCCTGCGCCATGGCGGTGCGCTGGCTGGTCGTGGCTTTGTCGGTACGGACGTAGTCTTCTATGCCAGTGAATTCATTCTTGCACTGGACGGCATAGGTGCCTTCCTGGACGGCGGCGGCTTGTTGTTCCACGGTCAGTTTGGTTATCTCAGCCACTTGGGCTTTCCATGCCGCGTCGTGCCGACGATCCCTTGCTCGGCAAGTTACTATGGTGGTGACCGCAGCTACGGCTCCTGCTCCAACCACTATTGCAATTGCTTGCCCACCCGTGATTTTCACAATTTATTCCCTTCCAAAACTTGGTTATGCCAATGGCATTCGATACCGTAAATATAGCGGAATTCCCCGCCTGAGTCAGGCGCCTTATTACTTTCATTGACCCCCCGCCCCATCTTGGTTAATCAGAAGCATGGCCCGTTCATCTTCCAAAACCTCGCCGCCTTTGCCGCCCGCCGAGATCGCCGACAAGAAATTGTCCGAGGCGCTGTCGGAACGGTATTTGTCCTATGCGCTGTCGACGATCATGGCGCGGTCGCTGCCCGACGTGCGCGACGGGCTGAAGCCCGTCCATCGCCGCCTGCTGTTCGTGATGCGCGAATTGCGGCTCGAGCCGAATCTGCCGCCGAAGAAATCCGCGCGCGTCGTCGGCGACGTCATGGGCAAATATCACCCGCACGGCGACAGCGCGATCTATGACGCGATGGTGCGCATGGCGCAGGAATTCGCGCAGCGCTATCCGCTGGTCGAGGGGCAGGGGAATTTCGGCAATATCGACGGCGATAATCCCGCCGCGATGCGTTACACCGAAGCGCGCCTGACCGAAGTCGCGCGCGCGCTGCTGGCGGGCATCGACGACGATGCGGTGGATTTCCGCCCGACTTACGATTCCGCCGGTATCGAGCCAGCCGTGCTGCCCTCGGCGTTTCCGAATTTGCTGGCGAACGGCGCGGCGGGCATCGCCGTCGGCATGGCGACATCGATTCCGCCGCATAACGCCGCCGAGCTGTGCGACGCGCTGCGGCATCTGATCGCGCATCCGAACGCGCGGATCGACAAGCTTGTAAGCTTGATTCCGGGGCCTGATTTCCCGACCGGCGGGATTCTGGTCGAAGACCGCGCGCAGATCATCACCGCCTATGAAACTGGACGCGGCAGTTTCCGCGTCCGCTCGCGCTGGGAAAAAGAAGAGCTCAAAGGCGGCATGTGGCAGATCGTCGTCACCGAAATTCCGTATCAGGTGCAGAAAGCGGGGCTGATCGAGAAAGTGGCCACGCTGCTGGCCGAACGCAAGCTGCCGCTGCTCGACGATATCCGGGACGAATCCGCCGACGACGTGCGCGTGGTTCTGGTGCCCAAGAGCCGCAATGTCGATCCCGCCGTGCTGATGGAATCGCTGTTCCGGCAGACATCGTTCGAGAACCGCTTTCCGCTCAATCTCAACGTGCTGGACAAGAACGCCGTGCCGCGCGTCATGAGCCTGGCCGAGGCGCTGCGCGCGTTTCTCGATCACCGGCACGAGGTTTTGGTCCGCCGCACCCGCCATAGACTGCAAGGGATCGAAGCGCGGCTGGAAATTCTCGCCGGGCTGCTGATCGCCTATCTCGATCTCGATCTGGTCATCAAGATCATCCGCACCGAGGATGAGCCTAAAGCCGTGCTGATGAAGAAATTGAAGCTCTCGGACGTTCAGGCCGAGGCGATTTTGAACATGCGCCTGCGCAGCCTGCGCAAGCTCGAGGAAATGGAAATCCGCCGCGAGGAAAAAGACCTCAGCGGCGAGCGCAAGCAGCTCAAGACCTTGCTCGGCGACGAGACCGCGCGCTGGAAAAATATCGACGAGGAAATCGCCGCCATCAAGCAGCAGTTCGGCAAGAACACGCCTCTCGGCAAACGGCGCACGGAAATTTCCGGCCCGCCCGCCGAAATGATGGTGCCGGTCGAAGCGGTGATCGAGCGCGAGGACGTAACCATCGTCTGTTCGGAAAAGGGCTGGATTCGCGCCGCCAGAGGCCATATCGCCGAGGACAAAGCCGCGCGCGCCGCCGTGAAATACAAGGAAGGCGACGCCGAAGGCTTCATGCTGAACGCCTCGACGGTCGACAAGATTCTGCTGTTCGCCAGCAACGGGCGCTTCTACACGCTGTCCGCCGACAAGCTGCCGGGCGGGCGCGGCTTCGGCGAGCCGGTGCGCCTGATGCTGGAAATGCCGCAGGAGGCGGAGATCGTCGCGCTGTTCCGCTATGACGAGGCGCTGAAATTCCTGGTGGCCGGAGACGACGGGCGCGGCTTCGTCGTGCCCGCCGCCGACGTGCTGGCGCAGACCCGCAACGGCAAGCAGGCGGTGAATCTGGACGAGAAGAGCCGCGCCGTGGTTTGCGCGCCGGTCGAGGGCGATCATGTCGCCGTGGTCGGCACCAATCGCAAGCTGCTGATTTTCCCGCTCGACCAGTTGCCGGAAATGGCGCGCGGGCGCGGCGTGATCCTGCAGAAATACAAGGACGGCAAACTCAGCGACGCGAAATGCTTCAAGCTGAAATCCGGCCTGACCTGGAAGAGCGGCGAGCGCGAGCGCACCGAAACCGACCTCCGCGCCTGGGTCGGCGAACGCGCCCAGTCCGGCCGCAACGCCCCGCACGGCTTCGCGAAGAACGGTAAGTTTGGTTAAGGCGAAAGTATTTAATTATTGCGGATTTCTTCACGGGCTATTGTCTCTTTCCGGCGGCAGACAATTGCGATAAGGTAGGGCCATGACCCAAGAGCACCTCACCCCTCTGTTTATCGGCCTGCCGGGCGCGGGGAAGACGACGCTGGCGAGAGCTGTCGCGGAGCGGCTCGGCATCGAGGCGGTTGGCACCGATCCGTTGTTCCGCGAGTTCCGCGCGCTGCCGCCAACATCCGACGATCCCAAGGCCGAAGTGATGCGCAGCTTCCTGGCGCGCGCGAAAGACAGTTATCCGGAAATTTATCCCGCGCTCGAGCGCGACGCAGCGGCGCTGGACGAGAAGGGGCGCTGCGCGCTGCATGACGGCGCGCGCTTTCGCCGGCATGGCGAACCGGTCTTTCGTTTGTTCGAGACCGAGATGCTGAAATATCTTCATATTGCCGGAGAATTCGAGGACAAGATCGTCGATCTCAGCGCCTCCGCGCCGCTGCTCGAGGAAAACCGCAAGCTGTTTTCCGTCTCGCTCGGCTATTGCGTCATTCTGCTCGATACGCCGCACGACCGGATTTGCGACAATCTCATCAAGGACTACGAAGAATATTGCGCGCGCCTCAAGGCGACGCGCGAAAAGAAGCCGATACGCGGCACGTATGAGCAGAAATTCGATGAAATGCTGGACAAGGCCGGAAATCCGAGGGATCAGGAGAAGCGGCGCGAGGTTCTGCTGAATCAGGCTTTATGGATGACGCAGGCCGAGGCCGGACGCCGCATGGGGGCTTATAAGCTGTTCGCCGCGCAAACGCTGGTTCCCGCTCCGGAAGACGACGTCAATGATCTCGTCGAGCAGGTTCTGGGCTTTATTTCCATGGACGCGCTGCCGTCGTCTTTGCGGACATATATCTAAGCGGGGGCGTTCCGGCTCATGCCGCGTGAGGGTTCTTCATGCGCTTGACGATTTCCAGCGTTGCCGGATCGCGCCGGTAGATCACCTGCACGCATTCAGTATGCTCGACCTTATCGAGTTCCGGCATCAGAAAGCGAAGAAATCCGTTGTGGCTGGTGATACCGATTTTCCTCGCGCCGGGATTGGCCGCGACGAATTTCTCGATGATCGCCAGGCCGCGCTCGCGCACCTCGATTTTGTTCTCGCCGCCCGGATGGGCGACGGCGTCATGGCGCGGATCGGTCGATTTGTGAAGATCGCGCAGCGTCTTGCCGTCGCTCACGGAAATAGTCTCGCCCGTCAGCGTATCGGCGAAATTCAGCGGCGGATCGAAAATCGTTTTCTTGAATTCCTCGACCGTCCGGCCCTCATTCTCCGCGCCGAAGAACATTTCGCGCAGTTCGGGAAACGCAATCAAATCCGCGCCATAGGCATTCGCGACAATGCCGCCGGTTTCCGCGCCGCGCTTGAGGTCGGAGGACAGGACAACATCGAACGCGATGCCCTGCGCTTGCAGAAAATCGGCCAGCGTTCCGGCCTGATGCAGGCCGCGCGCGTTGAGGCCGAGATCGGCGATGCCGGGAAGCGAAGAGCGGTCGCTCTGCCCCTGGATGATTTTTCGGGCGTTGTAATCGGTCTCGCCATGGCGGAAGAAGAACAGGCTGATTTCGGTCATGCTGTCCGGGAATCCTTGGGAAAGAGGGGCGGCGCGGCGGCGAGAGATTTCGCCAGCCTGTCGAGCATGGCCTTCACTTCGGGATGCCGTTCCGGCGCCCAGGCGGCAAGCAGATGCTCGAGATGCTCGCTCCATGCGGCGGCCACCCGCGCGAAAATTTGCCGGCCATGCACGGTGGGGTGCAAGCGCTTTTCCTGGTCGAACGCGGCGAGATGAAGATGAACGAGGCGCTCGGCGACCATGCGCACATAATCGAGATCAAGGTGAAGATCGCCGGCGAGAGCCTCCGCGGACGGCCCCTCCGCATGCTCCATCAGCCGGGCAAGGAGCCATAGCTCTTCGGGGGCGACCTCCACCTGGGCTTCGGCGGTGACGCGGTCATAAACCTTCCAGCGGTTCTCGTGCTCCATCAGCGTCATGATGATATGCTCGAGCTCCTGCAGCGAGGTCGTTTCGCGCGGAATAGGCAGGAGTTGCGCCAGGCCTTCACCGGCGGTCTTGCGCAGCGGAATGTCTTTCAGCGCCAGGGCCATCAGAAACCCGCAGGCCGCAAGCCCCGTCGCCGTCCAGAATACGGGATGCAGCGCGGCGGTCAGCGCGGCCTCATACGCCAGCTGCGCGGACGGCGAGAGCGTGGCCAGAACCGCATGATCCGCCGCCATAAGCCGCTCTGCTTCGGCGGGGAGCGTTTGCATCAAATGCGCGCGAAGGCCGGACGCGAAAATCGCGCCGAATAGAGAAACCCCCGCCAGGCCGCCGATGGAGCGGAACAGGATGGTGCCCGAAGTCGCGACGCCCAGATTTTTGTACGCGGTCGCATTCTGCACCGCCATTACCAGATTTTGCATTACCATGCCAAGCCCAAGCCCGAGAAAGAACATGTATAGCGAAGCCATCAGCGGAGGCGTATCGATCTGCAGCGTCGATACCGCGAACAGCGCCAACGTCATGATGCCCGTGCCCAAAATGGGGGAAAATCCGGTAGCGTCCGGTGCGGCTGATCATGCGGCCGCTGGCCACGGAAGTGACGACCACGCCCGCCATCATAGGCGTCAGATACAGTCCGGCGCTGGTGGGGTCGATGCCCTTCACCATCTGCAGATAAACCGGCATCAGCGTGATCGAGCCGAACAGCGCCACGCCGACGATGAATCCGACCAGGCAGGCGATCAGGAAAATCCGGTTGCGGAACAGAGCGAGGGGCAGCAAAGGCTCCCGCGCCCGGCGCTCTGCCATGATAAATCCGGCCAGGGAAAGTATCCCCACGGCAGCAAGCGCGACGATCTGGAAGATGCCGGTGAACGCGTCGGCGCCGCCCAGGCTGGTCATCAGAACGACGGTCGTCAGCACCAGTGTCAGCATGACGATGCCGATATAATCGATGGGCGGACGCGGCCCCGTCTGGCGCGCCGCGCGCGGAAACACGGCGCTGATGACCAGCAGAGAGGCGATGCCGATGGGCAGGTTGACGTAGAAAATCCAGCGCCATGAAAAATGATCGAACGAAAATCCGCCAATCAGCGGCCCCAACACGGTGGAAAGCGCGAAAAACCGCGCCGAAGATTCCCTGATAATGGCCGCGGTCGCGCGGCGCCACGAAATCGCCCACCGTGGCCATGGCCGTCACCATCAATCCGCCGCCGCCCAGCCCTTGCAGCGCGCGAACAGGATAAGCTCGAGCAAAGTCCGGCTGAGGCCGCATAGGGCCGAACCGGCGAGAAAAATAACAATGGCGACCTGCAGAATGATCTTGCGCCCGAACAGATCGCCAAGTTTTCCGTATAGCGGCCCGACGAGGAGGTCGTGGTCAGCAAATAGGCCGTGGACGATCCATGAAAGGTGGGCGAGCCCTCCGAACTCATCCATGATGGTTGGCAGCGCGGTCGAAACGATCGTTTGATCCAGCGATGCCAGCAGCACGACCAGGATCAGCGCCATGAAGACAAGACGGATGGGCGGCGTTTCAGAAGGCGACGGTGGATGAGTCATGGGACGTTCGGACCGATACTCGTATAAGCTATCAATACTAGGACGATCTTGCTGAACTGTCAGTCGTTGTTTCGCGTCCGCGCGGAATTGCCGCCGCGCCTCATAGAGCGCCACGGCGGCGGCGTTCGAGACATTGAGGCTGCCGATCGATCCTTCGGTGGGCAGGCGGGCAAGCTCGTCGCAACGCTCGCGGGTCAGGCGGCGCAGCCCTTCGCCCTCCGCGCCCAGCACCAGCGCGGGTCGGGGCCGGTGAGATCGAGCGCGCCGATTTCCTTTTCGCCTTCTTCCGCCAGTCCTACGCACCAGATTCCGGCGTCGCGCAGCAGATCGAGCGCGCGCGCAAGATTGACGACCGATATAAGCGCGACATGCTCCAGCGCGCCGGACGCGGTCTTGGCCATCGTGCCGGTCATGCCGGGCGCATGGCGCTCGGTCAAGATGACGGCGCTCGCGCCGAACGCCGATGCCGAGCGCAACCACCGCGCCGACATTAATGCGGGTCGGTGACCTGATCCAGCACCACGAGGCAGCGCGGCTTTTGCGCCAGAACATCCTCCAGCGATATTTCCGGCAGCGGATCGGCGGCCAGCGCGATGCCCTGATGCACCGTGCCGGACACCATCTGATCGAACGCGGCCTTCTCGGCGCGCATGGGGCTGGGGCGCGGCAGCTTTCTTTCCTCCGCCAGAAGCAGCACGGGCGCGAATTCCTCCGCCGTGGCCGGACTCAGCCACAACTGGTGGCAGCGGCGCGCCGGATTCAGCCAAGCTTCGCGCACGGCGTGAAATCCGTACAGCAACTGGCCGGAGATTTTTTGCGCCGGCGGTTTTCTGCGCCTGCTGAATTTTTCCGGGGTTCGTGTCCGGGCTTGCGGCTCGGCGGGGAGGGAGCGCGATGCGGCGCCGGAGGGCGCGGCGGCGCGCGATGGGAAATCTTGGCCGGACGTTCCTGCTGTTCGCCGGAAGGTTTGGCGGGACGGCGGTCGGCCGAAAGGCTTATGCCTGCCTTCGGGCTTATATTTACCTTCGGGCTTGTATCTGCCCTCGGGCTTGTACTTGCCCTCGGGGTTATATCTGCCTTCAGGTTTATATCGACCTTCAGGCTTGGACCTGCCTTCGGGCTTATATTTTCCCTCAGACTTATATTTGCCTTCGGGTTTGTACTTGCCCTCAGGTTTTATATCGGCCTTCAGGCTTATATTTGTCCTCGGACCCAGGCTTGCCCTTGTGGCGCGGCTGCTGCCCAGGCTGGCCGAATGATCGCTTCTCCCTTCGTCCTTCGGCGGGCGCATTTCTTGCTCCGGAGGACAAATGGGGCTTCGGGGGGCGCCTCCGAGGGCGGTTTGGAAGAATGTTTCATCGAAACCTTGTAAACTTAACCGCCGCGAAGCGCAAATAAAGCCCATGCGGCGGCAAGCGGTTGACAAAAGTGCGTAAATTCCGTTTACTGGGCTGCTTCTCTCCCCTTATGGAAGGGTGGCCGAGTGGCTAATGGCAGCAGACTGTAAATCTGCCCGCGCGAGCGTACGGCGGTTCGAATCCGCCCCCTTCCACCACGCTTCGCCCTTACGGGCTACGCGTGGCGCAGCCACGCGCTAGACCGTTAGAGCGAAGCAGTGCCCGGCGTAGTTCGCGAAGCGAACGAAGCCTGGGCCGGTTCAAATAAAAAACCGATTGTCCCGCCTACCTGTCCTCCGAAGCCTTGGCGAAGGAGGGCTGATGAAGGCGGATGGAGCGGGGCATGACCTTCGTTCAATCAAGCCCTGGCGACTCTTCCAGCTTTTGGCGGTCGGGCCAGGCGCCGAAGAGGATATAACCGCCCCACAGAATTAATTTTACGATGCCGGTTTGAGGCAGAAAGAACAGCAGTGCCTGCGCTGGAGCGTCTTCACTACTGCCAGAAAACTCTCTCTTGCAATGCAACCAACTGATATTGTTTTATTTTTTATAATGTTATGTGTGGTTTCTGCAAAATACGGCGCAATATACGAATAAATATTGACTCTATACACAGGGATTTGTATACATAATTTATGATGAATTATCCCACATAATTAACCTAAGGATAAAAAATGAGCGACAGGTATGAAGCCAAATCAGTCAGAAAAGCGCGAGAAGTTCAGAGAACTTGCAGAAAGCCGAACTAATCGTGCCATCGACTCCATTCTGCGTATTGGCAATCTTTCAAACCGCCAGATTTACGAGTGGGACGAGACGGAAGTGAAGAAGGTCATTCGCGCGCTTCGTGAGGCCGTCATCTCAGTCGAAAGCCGCTTTGAATCTCCCAAGGGGAAGATGTCTGGCGGCTTCAAATTGCGATGAACGGAGCTGGAGCATGACAACTCACAACGAAGTAGCGCCGTTAAAAGTGGGCGATGAGGACTTTCTTGTTGCCAGCATGATCGAGCGTTGCCCGAAAAGCATGATGCTACGCGAGCTTGCGATGAATGCGCTTGAAGCTGCGGGGCATGCGCCCGAAGACAATCGCCTCGTTGAACTTCGTCCGCACGAACATAACGGCGCAAGCAAGCTCGTAATCTGGAACACGGGCAAGGGGATGAATTCGCAGGAGCTGCACAAGATGTGCGATATCGCTTCATCAATTGGAAAAGAAAAAAGCCTCACTGGCAATTTCGGATGGGTGCGAAAGTCGCTTCTCTGCCATCCAATCAGCACGGGCATGCGCTATCGTTCTTGCAAAGATGGACGGGTGTCGGAGGTCATTCTTTGCAAGCGCGAGAGCGCGTACGGTCGTCTCCGTCGCACGGACGAGGCGGGACATATATGCGAAGTCGTCGATGTGACTGAGGCCGCCCAGTCTGAGGGATACGAACTTTCTCAAGATTGGACCGAAGTTATGTTGCTAGGCAATCATCCCAATCAGGATACGGTTCGCGATCCGTATGATGGCAATCCAGCGCAGGACGCGCAGTGGATTGCCACCTACCTCTATCACCGCTTCTATCGGCTGCCCGCTGGCGTCCGTGTCATTCTCAAAAAAGGCACCAACAAACTCGACGGCAATCGCGCCTTCGATCCAATTCCTGCGAGGCTAGAGCGTCATTTCGAGAAGTATGAAACTGTGACGACCACCCACGGCATTAAGGTCCACTATCTCTATGATGCGCCGTACGACAAGGCGATGGGGGCATAACCGTTCCATCAGCGGCGCGATCGCCTCGGCTGTAAGTACCTGTGCCATCGTCTATCGAGACGAGATGTATGACGTGGGTAAAGGGCGTGGCTGGACTCAAAACGCCCCAATCTTCGGTATCCCTTTTGGTGCGCGACACATCTCTGTACATGTCGAGCTGCCTGATGACGCGGCAGTAATTTCGGACGGCTACCGCCAATTTCTTCGTTACGCCAAGGGCGAACAGGAGCAAGTATCGGTCAAAGACTTTGCCGAACTAGTGCGTGATCATCGTCCTCAGTGGTTGCTTGATCTTATCAGATCATTCGCGCCTTGAAAGCGCGTCGAGTGACGACATTCGTGAAGAGCTGCAAAAGCTTCTAAATGATCTGCAGGTACAACGCACGGGTCCCCGTGTGGAGTTGAACGGACCGATGATGGCGGATCCCGGGAAGGCTCCCCGGCGCTGAGGCCGGCGGTTCCGGCGCGGGCGCGGCGCGCTCGAGTGGTGGCGGTGATGCAGCAGGACACAAGCCGACTGACTTAACCGCCATGCCGACAGGAGCCAAGCGAGCCGACATGTTTGTCAACATGGAGCGCGCACCCGAGATTATTCCTCTCTACGGACGATGCCGAGATCGAAGAAAAGGGGGGTGAAGGGACGTGCCGCGCGGTACCTACATTGATACAGGCCAGCTCTTCATCAATATGCAGTACCCTGCCGTTGAACAGATGCGCGCGCTGCTTGAAACAGAATACGCTTCCGCCGCCGATATCGATGCAATGCGCATGCTCGTCCAACAAAACGCGGAGCGCTCAATCATGATCCGCGTAGGACGTGCGGTCGTTTATGCGCTCGCGAAACAGCTCATGAAGGAATGGGGACAGTGGCGCGGTCGAACGGCGCCCTCTCACCTGAAAGTCTTAGCGTTGCCGCCGACGATTATCACGACTCGCTCCAAACTGCCCGCCGCGCATTAGGTGCTCGGCTTCGTGTTTCAAAATTCGGTATTGAAGGCGAGTATTCTGCGGCTTAGGCTAGATCAGATGGTGTTTTTTCGCGTCCGGTGTTAGGCAAGCCCCGGCGACTCTTCCAGCTTTTGGCGGTCGGGCCAGGCGCCGAAGAGGATATAGCCGCCCCCACAAAATTAATTTTACGATGCCGGTTTGAGGCAGAAAGAACAGCAGGACATTCACCGGAATGGAGACGGCGGCGGCAAGCCGCATGGCCGCGCTAAATCCCGGCACGGTTTTGGTGAACATTCCCGCCAGCGTGGCGAAAAATAGCCGCCAGGAATATGCTGATCAGGTTTCCGATGAAAAAGCGCGACGGTCACGCAGAGCGCCGTGGCGGGGACCAGCCATACGCGTATGTATTCCGCGAGCTTTCCCCATTGCTCATGCGTGATGATCGGGCCGTCCGGCGTGTCGGCTATAGAGTGAACCCGGATTCCCGGCCCCTTGCCGTCCAGGGCGATGATTTTGTCCGACGTCACGAGAACCAATATCATCTGGCTTTGCATTTTTCTTGCCAGCAAATCCAGATCGGTGACGGCGTAATCGGGATCGATGAGAATCTTCCCGTAATCCCGGGCATCGCTTTCCTCCGGCCTCTCGATAAAATCGTTGACTCTGATGGTGTAGGGCGTGGTTCTTGACGCTGAAGGCGGGCAGGGACGCCGCGATGCGCGGAAAGGAATCCGCCGTCTGCTGCCAGGGCTTATATTCGGTGATGGCGGCATGGATAAGGTGGATGGCGACCAAGGCCACGAGAAATCCCATCCCCAGACCGCGCCATTCGCGCAGAAGTTCGCGATAGAACGGGCGCGAAAAGAAAGTCAGGGGAAGGCTTCGCGCTATTTTGCCCATGCTGCACCTATTTTAAGGATAAGATATTGTACCGACCGGGACTGAAAACTATGGCTTATTTATTCTCTTATTATCAGAAATCGATTAACTACATATTGCCATATATTTGATTGCGGGAATTATTGACTCGCATCATAATCAGGCTCTTTTCCGCCTCTGTCCAGGAGTCCCTCATGTCCTTCTCCCTTCCCGATCTTCCCTATGCGCCTGACGCCCTCGGGCCATACATGTCGGCCGAGACGATGGGGCTGCATCACGGCAAGCATCATCAGGCTTATGTCACGAAGCTGAACGAACTGACCGCGAGCGGGCCGTTCAGCGGCAAGCCGCTGGAAGAGGTGGTCAAATCGTCTTATGGAGTCGAGGGCGCGGAAGGCGTTTTCAATAATGCCGGACAGCATTGGAACCATTGCCTGTTCTGGACGATCATGAAGCCGAATGGCGGCGGCGCCATTCCGGGGCAGCTCGGAGGGCGTCTTGCCGACACGTTCGGCAGCATCGACGAATTCAAGGCGAAGTTCGCCGCCGAAGGCGTGGCGCAATTCGGCAGCGGCTGGGTCTGGCTGGTCGAGGCGAACGGCAAGCTCGAAATCATGAAGACGCCGAATGCCGTCAACCCGCTGGTGTTCGGCAAGAAGGCGCTGCTGCCCTGCGATGTCTGGGAGCATTCCTATTATGTCGATTACCGCAACCGGCGCGCCGACTACATCAAGGCTTTCCTCGATCATCTGGTGAATTGGGAAAACGTGGCGCGTAGACTAGAAGAAGACGTTAAAGTAGCCCGCTTAAGCCTAACAAAGGGGAACAGTATCATGACCGTACTTTATGTCGCCCAGGCCACGGCCGTCGGCGGGCGCGAAGGCCATGCCGAAACCAGCGACAAGAAAATCGCCGTCGATCTTTCGACGCCGGGCGGCAATAAGTCCGGGACCAATCCCGAACAGCTTTTCGCCTGCGGCTACGCCGCTTGCTTCGGCAGCGCGGTGCAGTTCGTGGCGGGGCAGAAGAAGATCGACGCGGGCGTCATCACGGTCGCGTCGGAAGTCAGCCTTCATAAAGACGACAAAGGTTTTTCCATCAGCGCGGTCTTGAATGTGCTGTTGCCCGCGCTTGATCCGGCGGCGGCGGCCGATCTGGTGCGCGCGGCGCATGAGGTCTGTCCCTATTCCAAGGCGACGCGCGGCAATATCGAGGTTACGCTGAAGGCGAACGGCGCGGCGGTTTAGGGCGCGATTTTTTTGCCAGGGAAGCGCTGTTCGCAAGGTCTCATATAGAGCATGCGCTATATGTTTCACACCGCTCTCCCAGGAATGGGCGGCGTGTCCGTCTGCTCCATCGGTGATGTACTTAAAACAGGAGAATGGAATATCTTCACAATGGCATATCTTGGCCAGGGCATAGGCTTCCATATCCACGACGTTCCATGCACTCGTCGCGCCACTTGTGACAAAGCTATCGCCGGTGCCGCATATGCCGGAGGGGTATCCGTCGAATTGCGCGCCGCGCATGATGGAGGGAATATCTTCGTAGGGCGTCGTATAAGGCGCAAAACCCAATGCGGAGACATCAAGATCGCGCTGCACGAACTGCGTGCAATTGACGATGGCGCCGCGCTTAAAATGCGGCGAGCCGGCGCTCCCTAAATTAACGACCATCGCAGGATGCCGCCCATGCTTCCGGTGCCATTGCGCCAGGCCTTTCGTAAGATTATAGGCCGCGTTGACCTTGCCTACACCGCAATAGACGACATTCAAATCGTTGAAGGCATCTTGCGCTTCTTCGGCCAAAGCGAAAACGATAAGAGCATCGGAAGGGTGCCGCAGAGGAGTCATGTTTTCAAGGCTTCATGCGTGATGATGCTAATGTTCCTCATCTTGGGCCGCGACAGCGATAAGACCCCTGGAATATGCCACGGCGCAGACGGCTTCCAAAAACCATTCTTCAAGATCGCCTGTCGTCTCATCCATAAGAAGCGTTTCATATATTAAGATATTGAGGTCTTCGTCAAAATAATCCGGCGATCTAATTTGGTTTATGATGTTGTCATCCATCGACCAGCGGGCTGTAAAACGAGGAGATCCCAGATGAACGACATAGCCGTCGTCTCCCGAAATGATTGGATCAAAAGGCGAAACTCCAATGATCCATAAGGGGCGCGTCGCGGCCATTTTGTGGCCAAAAGACTCAGCCATTTCATAGCGGTGACGAAATCTATAAAAATCCGGGGGAACCAATGCGGGAATCCTAAAAGGTTTTTTTGTTAGCAATGAAATAATCATTTTTCATCTCCGTGGACCATTTTCTAGGGGCATCCTGTAGGCAGGTAAAGCACTAAATCTCAACGAGACAGCCAATCTCCACGGAGCATGACGTCAAATCGAGGTCTATTACCATACGGCGGTATGTAACGCTATTGTTGCGATCCGATATAAAAGTCCCTCAAAAGTAGTGGGCAGGGCATTCCCCTTTTATGCTAATAGTGATAATAATAACTGGGCCACACGGTTGTAAACAGGAGAAGAAGGATGGATATCGCCAAGTTCATTACACTCTCCAACGAAGCGCAAAATATAGAGCAGCTTTACAAGCTCTTGGAAGAATCCTTAGCCGCGCTTTGCGGGTACGACCGCGTTCTCTTCAGTTTGATGTCAGATCATGCAAGCCTGGGTCTTAAGGCCGGGCACGGCATCATGCGTAATTATCCCGATGATTGGATGCGGCATTATATCGAGAAAGGATACGAACATTTAGATCCTGTCCCGAAATTCGGATTCCGTCATGTTGGGCCGTTTATATGGGATGGCTTGCCCCTCGTAAGGGACTTGTCGCCTCAGGAAGATTTATGCATGAACGAATGCCGCGAGGCCGGATTCTATAATGGCGCTGCGATTTGTTTAAGGGGGCTGACGGGCGAGTCGGGCGGCATAGGTGTTGCAAGCAGTAGCTCCAAGAAGCCGGAAAGCGAGAAAGAGGTAAAGTACAAATTAAGCACGCTGAATGTGATCGCGCAGCAATTTTATGTTATTTTCTGCAGCCTGTATGAAAAGAAACGTACCCTCGGCGATCATCAAGTCACGCTGACGAGCCGTGAAGTCGAGATCATGCGGCAGATGTCGCTTGCGAAAAAGGATGACGCGATCGCGCACGACATGAATATGACAAGGCATGCCGTTGATTTTCATGTTCGCAATATTCTTGTGAAATTCAACGCACCGAACAGAATGTTCGCTGTCATGAAAGCGATTAACGGCGGATTTCTAACCCTCGACGACGCGGCGTTTATTCGGCAGTCTTCGCGCGTCGGCAGGTCGCGTCTATCCGTTTAACAATCTCGGCAGACGTTGGGTAAAATCCCCATGCCTCGCATGTCTGTGCCCTTCTTCAGTTGCCGCCGCGCGATAATAACTCATAATAAAAACGCGAATGGCTGAGGTGAAATTCATCCCCTCGTTCTTTTGCCCCATGATCAAGGATCCTATCTCGTTAATGGATGCTCCCTCGCGCTGGCTGATTTCCTCCAAACCTTCCCACATGGCTTTTTCCAGCCGAACCGAGGTTCTCTGTCCATTCACCTTAATATTTTTACTTATGAGTCCTTGCGGCTCTTCATACCTTTGCTGATTCACAGCAGGTTCAAATGCAATATCCGGCATTAAAAGAGGCTCCCTAATATCAAGACGCTATGGCAATAGAATCCGAGAAATTCGTGGAATAATGATTTTGCAGTACGGGATACTGGATGCCAACCGTACATCGGACTCGTGATAGAGCTTCTGGCGAAACAAAAACCTGACCTGCACGGGTTTTAATGCCATCGATTAATCTCTCTTCGCCGAGATAGTCAGCACCCCAGCCGGAATGGAAGAAGACCCTTTTCCAGATGAAGTTCTGCATGACGCCGATATACTTCTCAATTTTATTGCCGAGGCCGAATTCCAGGTATCCGAGAACGATTTCCCATTTTATTCTTTCTCGCAATTCGCCGGTCAGGGTTTTTATCGATGCAAATCCGCGTTCCTTCCCATATCGATGGTGATGACGGCAATTCTTCTTCGACCATATGCGGCCATAAATCGCGCAACATATACGGGCGATCGGTAGGATTGAGTCTGGAACAGCCGCGTACAATGCGGTGTTCGTCTAACCAGACAAGATAGACTGTCGCCAGGGTGTCGTATTGATCGTATTCCATGTCCTTATAGACAGGAACATCGTAACTCTGCCGATCTTTGAATTGGCGATAACGCAGCTTGTGCAATTGGGAAAGAACATCGCCATATTCATGGGCATTTTCGATATTGATAGCATAGAGCATATCGTTCCCCCTACCAGTAGTAGGGTGTCATAACGGAACACATGTCCTAAAAATAGCTACGAATGTTCGTAGGATTGAGGGCGGCCTCTGTCCGGTTCTGAAATTTTGCAAAGAATGCGATAGCAAAAAGAACGGCGAAAAAGTTTGCGGCAAGATGCGCCCCGCTATTGGCGCTGGGCGGTCGATGCGTTGGATGGGGGAGCTATGCGAAACTCTCAACGAAACGCTGAACAGAAATAAATAGCGTCTATAAGAGAAAGAGCAACGCATTGAATTCATTGGAGCGGGCGAAGGGATTCGAACCCTCGACCCCAACCTTGGCAAGGTTGTGCTCTACCCCTGAGCTACGCCCGCACTCCAAGGGCCGCAGCTTGCCTTCGGCGGCGCGGCAGGTCAAGTGCCAAAACGCGTCAAAAACCGTGACAAGCGACAAAAAGCGGTTTCGGCCCGCTGCCGTTTTATCTTGGTTTCCCGATAGTTGGAGGCCACTTGAAATATGCGATTTCCATACGATCTCATACCTGATACATGGTTACCGCAGCCCATGACCAACCATTGATCAACCATAACGAAGCCATGCCATGCTGACCGCCGCCACGTCTCAACCGGTTTCCGCCGCGCCGTCCGATCTTATCAAAGATACGGATTATAACGGCTTCATGCGCGACGTCGTCGAGGCGTCGCTCAAGGTTCCGATCATCGTCGATTTCTGGGCGCCATGGTGCGGCCCATGCAAACAGCTCGGCCCGCTGCTCGAGAAAATCGTCCTGAGCCTTAAAGGCGCGGTGCGGATGGTCAAGATCGATATCGACGCCAGCCCGGAGATCGCGCAGCAGTTTCGCGTTCAATCCATTCCCGCCGTCTATGCGTTCTTTCAGGGACGGCCGGTCGACGGGTTCATGGGCGTTCTGCCGGAAAGCCAGATCAAGCAGTGGATCGAGCGCATCCTCAAGGTCGCCGCGCCGGAGCCGCCGCGCCGGGCGCACAAAATCCGCTGGCGGAAATAGAAACCGCGCTGAAGCATGCGGGCGAATTGCTTGCATCCGGCGATTGGCAAGGCGCTCAGGACATCTATAGCGATATCGCCGGTCTCGATCCGGACAATGCCGTTGCCTATGCGGGATTAGTCCGCAGCATGATCGTGGGCGGGCATATGGAGCAGGCCAAGACCATGCTTGCTTCCGCGCCGCCGTCGGTTGCCAAGGACAAAGCGCTGGATCAGGCGCGTTCGGCCCTCGAACTTGCCGAGCAAGCCGCGCAGGCCGGGCCGGTGCAGGAGTTGGAAGCCAAGGCGGCGTCGTCGCCGAACGATCATCAGGCGCGTTATGATCTCGCCATGGCTCTTGTGGCGGCGGGCAGAAAAGAAGAAGCGGTCGATCATCTGCTCGAAATCGTCCAGCGCCAGCGCGCCTGGAACGAGGAAGCGGCGCGCAAGCAGCTGGTCAAGCTTTTTGAAGTTTTCGGCCCGGCCGATCCGTTGACCGTCAGCGCGCGCAAGCGTTTGTCCTCTATCCTGTTCGCATAGCATGGGCGACGCCGTATCCCATAGGCTGACCTTGCCGTTCGCCACGCTCGAATTGCCGGAAACGCTGCCTTTATTCGTGTTGCCGAGCATCCTGTTGCTACCGCGCGGGCGCCTGCCGCTTAATATTTTCGAGCCGCGCTATCTCGCTTTGGTGGATGACGCGCTTTCGCAGGGGCGGATGATGGGCATCGTGCAGCAAATGGAGCCTCAGGCCGAAGGCGATGCCGTGTCGCTCTATAAAGTCGGCTGCATGGGCAGGATCATGAGCTTCTCGGAAACGGAGAAGGGGAATTACCTGCTTTCGCTTCAGGGCGTTTCGCGTTTCGGGCTGGGGGAGGAATTGCCGTCCAGGAATGGCTATCGCCGGACGCGCGCGGATTTTACGCTTTACGCCGACGATCAAGCCGAAGCGCCGCACGGCGTCGTGGAGCGCGGACGGCTGTTCGCGGGCGTTGCGTCATTATTTCAAGATCAACAGCATTACCGCGAATTGGGATGTCATCCAGGAGACGTCCGACGACAGCCTGATTATTTCCCTGGCGATGACCTGCCCGTTCGCGCCGTGGGAGCATCAGGCGCTTTTGGAAGCGCCGACGCTGGCCGAGCGCGCCAGGCTTCTCCTCACGCTCATCGAAATGACCACGGCTCGACCGGCAGCACGACCGGGAAGAGATCGTGAGGCATTGATGGCGGCGGAAACCAAACCTGCCGAAGCTGGGCGCGCGATCGATCCGCGGCTTCTTGAAATCCTGGTATGCCCTTTGACCAAGGGCGAGCTGACTTATGACGCGATGCGTGGGGAACTGGTCAGCGCCAAGGCGGGCCTTGCCTATCCTATCCGCGACGGCATCCCGATCATGCTGATCGACGAGGCGCGCAAGATCGAGGACTGAGGGCGGGCAATCAATCCTTCCCCGCCATCGCCCCGGCCTTATGCACGATGACTTGCACCTCGATGCTGCCCGCTTTTTCGAAGCGCAGGATGAGGGGGGAATTTGTCGCCTTCCTTGAGCGGATTTTTCAAGCCCATCAGCATGATGTGCTTGCCGCCGGGTCGCATGGCGGCCGGCTGATGCGGCTCCAGTTCCAGCGCATCGAGATGGCGCATCGTGGCGACGCCGTTTTCGACGGCGCTTTCGTGGATCATCGCCATGTCGGCGGCAGGGGTGCTGACCTCGACTAACTTATCCGGCGCATCGCCGTTGTTGAGCAGCGGAACATAGGCCGCGCCGTTCTCGGCTTTCGCGGACGTGGCGCGCGCCCAGATATGCCCGATTTGTATATCACCTTGCCGGTAGCTGTGAGCGTGGGCGAGGGGCGCGGCAAGCAAAAGCGCAGATAGCAACGCCGGGGCCAATAGTCTTGCAATCATCATGAGTTCACCAGAAAACCGTTCCTTGTCCCATGCCCGCATCCCCCATGGTAAGGCCGCGCGCGACGGCGGGGCGTTCGGCGATCATGTCGTACCAGCGGCGGATGTGGGGATAATCGTCGAGGCTCTGGCCGACACGGGGCATGGTCGCGGATGAAAGGCCAGGTCGCTATGTCGGCAATCGAATAGTCGTCGCCGAGATAATCCCACGCCGCCAAATGCCGGTTCAGCACGCCATAGAGGCGGGCGATCTCCCGGGTAAAGCGGTCGATGGCGTAAGGAACTTTTTCGCCCGCGAAGGTGCGGAAATAATGCGCTTAGGCCCGCCGAAGGGCCGAGGCCGCTGACTTGCCAGAACAGCCATTGCAGCACCCGCATCCGCGCCGCTTGCCCGGTCGGCAGGAACCGGCCTGCTTTTTCCGCGAGATAGATGAGGATCGCGCCGCTTTCAAAAACCGCCAGCGATCCCCCAGCGCGTCGTGATCGACGATGGCGGGGATTTTGTTATTGGGATTGATGGCGAGAAATTCAGGGCGGAACTGCTCGCCCTGCTGGATGTCGACCTTTTTCAGCGCATAGGGCAGCCCGCACTCCTCCAGCATGATCGTGATCTTGAAGCCGTTCGGTGTCGGGTAATAATAAAGGTCAATCATTCCGGAAGTTTAACGGCAGACGCGTGCAACAAGCAAGGCACAAAAAAAGCCCCGCCGCGAGGCGGGGCTTTTATAGAGTTCTATCGTATTCAGTCCCTTGGCTTTTTAGGCGGCCTTCGAGGGCTGAGTGATCGTTTCGACGATCTCGTTGACCCGCTGGCTGATCGGCGCGATCGCCTGGCTGGCGGTGCGGGTGGAGATTTCGGTCATCTTCGTGGTTTCGGCCATGGAGTTATCCATCCAGCTGCGCATCAGACCGCTTTGCAGGTCGACAAGCTCGCGCAGTGTTTTGACGGCAAGCATTTGCTTGCTGACGGTCATGGATTGTTCCATGACGCCTTGCACCCATCCCATCGTATTCTTGGTGATTTCTTCACAGCCCTTGGCCACGATCGTGCAGGACTGCACCATGGCGTCCATATTGCTGCGTCCGATACAGGCCATCTTTTCCATCTGGTCGCTGGCCGTCTTCATGGCCGCTTCGGCAGCCCGCATCGTCGTTTCGGCCTGTTTGCTGGCCGCTTCTTGCCCTGTTTTCATCATAGACTCCATCTTGGGCGTTGGCGGGCGCAGCGAGCGCCACGAGTTTGCTATTTCTAGTCATGAGTGCATTCCTTGTATGTTCTACACCGTTCAGCGCATTATTGCTGAATATTTCAGGCGCAGACCAACAAAGGAAGATATGCCAAAGCCGACATATATCAATATGCTGCACTGCAGCGCGAAATCTACGGCTAATCGAATTTTGGAGTCAAGAGGAATCTTGGTATCGAAACGATTCCAAACCCTTTATCCGGGAATATTATGAAAAAACACAACTTATCTTTTTGAGAGGCCAGGCGCTTTTAATGCTTTCCTTGGCCGGAAAATTACGAAATAGTTGATTTTCGTTAACAATCGCTTCGTAATGATTCGTTATCCTAGGTCGGGGCGTAAGAAACTGCATGATTATAAAATACATTAAAATCATTGTGTTATCCTTATTCTTGGGCGTGCTGACATCCGCCGCCCAAGCCGATGATCGTTACGCTTCGATTGTCGTCGATGCCAAAAGCGGAAAGGTCGTCCAGTCGTATAATTCTGAAAGCCTGCGTCATCCTGCTTCGCTGACGAAGATGATGACCCTTTATATGACGTTTAAGGCGCTTAAGCAGGGAAAGCTGCGCGGCAATGAGGGTTTGCGCGTCTCTTCTTACGCGGCAGCGCAATCGCCTTCGAAGCTCGGACTGAAGCCGGGCGGAGTCTTGCGGGTTCGCGATGCGATTTTGGCGCTTATCGTTCAATCGGCTAACGACGCGGCCGTGACCCTGGGCGAGGAGATCGGAGGCAGCGAGGAAAATTTCGCGCGCATGATGACACAGCAGGCCAAAGAACTCGGCATGACCCGAACGGTTTTCTATAACGCTTCCGGTCTGCCCGACGACCGGCAAGTAACCACGGCCAGGGATATGGCCATTCTTGCCCGCGCGCTGCTTTTTAATTTCCCCGAGCATTACCGTTTATTCAGCACGCGGGATTTCAAGTATCGCGGGGTGCTTCATGCGAACCACAATCACTTAATGTCGCGCTATCCCGGCATGGATGGGATTAAAACAGGCTATATAAGGGCTTCCGGATTTAATCTTGTGGCTTCCGCGGTTCGGGGGAAAACGCGGCTTATCGGCGTTATTTTCGGTGGCGAGACGGCGCGGGGACGCGATAACGATATGGCGGCGCTGCTGAATGACAGCTTCGCCAAAAGCGCGGCATTGCTGACCTCTCAAGCGGCAACGCCGGTGCCCGCGGTGAAAGTCGCCGATGCCGCCGCGGCTCAAGCGGCATTCGCCGCGGCGCCGGCGGCAGCGGCTCCTTACGGGGCGGGCGATACCGTTGAGGATGTTATTACTGAAAATAATAAAACTGAACCGACGCCTGTGGCAATATCAACACAGCCGTCTCCGCCATCTTCCCAGCCTGTTTTACAGCCGGAGAAAAGCTCCGCGGAGAGCGCAGCGCCTCGCGCTCAGTCATGGGCGATTCAAATCGGCGCTTTCCGCAATCGTGCCGCCGCCGAGAAGGCGGTAGGGCGCATCGGCCAGTATTTGCCTAAGGATTTGGCCTCCGCGCGCTATCAGGTCGTTCGGGTCGCGGCCAAGTCCGGCACGGTTTATCGCTCCCGCTTGATCGATCTCGATGAAAGCGCGGCGCGCGCTATTTGCCGCATGCGGCACAGCGCGGCGAGGTCTGTGCCATTATTTCGCCTTCAGAATAGTATAAACGAGTATGTGGGGTGTTAACCAATTCTAAACCCCGCCAATTCTACTTTTTCACGTTGGGGTATTTTTTACCGGTTTTTCAAAACATTCCACCCATTCGTTAAGTCATTTTCTTATCAGAAAGAGCCATGATTTCCGGTCCGTTCAGGATCGACGCCATGGGATGGAAGGATGTATTGGTGCCGCGAAATCTTGCCTCACTGACATTGGGTTGCGCCACGGTGCTGCTGCTTACGCTGTCGGCGTGCGGCGACGTCCATGTGCCGGAGGCCAAATCACTCATTGGCCGGAGGCCGGCCTTGCCGGAGGTGCCGCAGCCTGATGAAACCGTGCGCGGCGAGGACGATCCCGCCGTCGTTACGTTGAAAATCGGCCGTACCTTGCATGAACGGTATCTCGGACGCGCCGATGATTTGCCGAGCGATGTCATCATTCCGCCGACCACTTTGCAGAATGTGCCGGTTACGGCGGCGCTCGAAGCTGTTCTGGCGGGCACGGACTTTTCGCTTTCATACACGGAAGGCGATTATTCGGACCGGCTCGCGACGCTGGTGAATCTTCGCGGGCCCTTGCCGAAAGTCGTGCAGCGAATTTGCTCGGCGGCCAAGATTTTCTGCATTGCCCGCGACGGCAATCTGGAACTGAAAGAAGAACAGAATTTTATCATCGAGCTGCCGCCTATCGAGCGTCATGGAACCGGCGGCGGCGTTGCCGCCACCAATACGATTGCCGACGCCATTTCCGCGCTTGCCGGAAAGCCTGTCAAGCAGGACGAAGCGGGCGGCAATCTTATCTATACGACGACCGTCGAAGGCCAGGAGCGCGTGAGCAAATATCTGGAGCAGTTGCGGCATGGAAGGCCGCTGATCGTGCTGCAGATGTATATCTGGGAGGTGTCGCTCGATTCCGAAGCGGCGGCCGGAATCAATTGGAAGAATCTCAACGTGTCCAAGCTCGGCGGCGACTGGCAAAGCCTGGCGATCAATTCCGGCGCGAGCACCTTTGCCGCCGCGACCGGCGGCGTCAGCGTGGGCGCGGTCTTAAGCGGAAAGGTCGGCGCGGAGATCATCGCCAACTTCCTGGCCACCCAAGGCGAGGTGCAAACGATCAGCGATCCGCAGCTGACCTTCGTATCGGGATCGTCCGCCGAATTTCGCGTCGGCGGCACCCGCAGCTATGTTTCCCAGGTCGGACAGCTGACTTCCAATAATGTCTCGGGCTCTTCATCGAGCGCCAACGGCATCGGCACCAATACCGTATCGACCGATAAAATCGAAACCGGGCTGAAAATCAATGTCAACGGCTCTTATGAATCGGGCGTGGTGTTTTCTACCCTCGAGGTGAACATTACCGATTTGATCAGGATCGATTCGGTCCAAACGGGGGAAACGACCCTGCAGCTGCCCGAAACCAGCAACCGCAATTTCACCACGGTATTGCGTGTGCGTCCCGGCGACAGCATGGTGCTGGCGGGCATGACGTCGTCGCGCGACGATTCGGTTCGCGACCGCCTGAACATACCTTTGATCAACCGGATACCGCTTAACCGCGACGACCAGAAGCAGAACCGGGAATTGGTGGTCATGCTCAAGCCGTCGCTCATTTTCTTTGCCGACGCCAAGACCGTGGAAGATCGGCAGCGCGAGGAAGCCCCGTCCATGCCGGTGAAAGCCGGCGTTGAAAACAACGCCATAGCGCCGCAACAATCCATCCCGGTCTCGCAAACGGACAAGCCGCAATTACCGTCGGCTGTCGGCGTGGCCGATGGCTTGGCTATCGATAAGGAATGGATGCAGCAGGGATTTGCTTCCGCCCTCGCCGAGTTATCGGGAGAGCCGCCGCAGACAGGGCGGGGACAGCCATGAAGCGGTGGTGGATTGTCATGGCCGTGATGGCGATTGTCCTGGGGCAATCGGGGGGACGGGCGTACGCCGCCCGCGACGCATCCTTCATCGAACCCGGGGCGTTGACGACCAAGGGGAATGTCGCCGAGGCCATCGTCGCCGATCCTAAATTATACGATGCCGGCGAGACCATGATTGGAATCGCCCGGCGCATCACGATGTTTTTCGTCAATACCAACAGCGGAACGGTCACGATCGGCGAGATCTCCGCTGCCGGGGACGGCAATGTTACGGTGCAGATTCTCGACAACGACTGCAAGAGAAACGGCAAGCTGGTGGGATTCAGCCGTTGCACCGTCGTCCTGTCGATTACGCCGACCAGCGTCGGCCCGTGGAGCGTCGAAACCTTGGTCGAGCATGACGGCTCGGGACGGCTGGCGCGCGGCATCGTCACGGGCAAGGCGCAGATCGATCCCAGGGCGCTCAGGTCCGCGGAAGGACTCAATCTTACCAGCAAAGAAGTCAAGGCGGTGGATTTCAATGATGTCAGCGCCGACGGCGAAGGCGCGGTGCGAACCGCCCTCATGGTCAATGACAGTCCCGAGAATATAACCTTGCTGTCGATTGAGGTCATCGCGGCCGGACGAGGCCTGGAAAGACTCGACCAAGGCTGCGCCGTCAATCAAATGCTCAAACCCGATGAGTCTTGTCCCATCACGTTGCGGTGGCAACCGCAGGACAAGGGGGCGATTTCAACCGATTTGATCGTGCGTCATACCGGCAAGGCCGGTTTTACGGTTATTCCCGTGCGCGGGCGCTCACAAGGCGGAACGAAAGTCGAGAGCGCCGCCAAGGAAACCCGCATAACGCCTTCAACCGGCACCCCGGCCCCTCCCACGGCGGCTGAAATCGAACATCTCGCGGGCAAGCTTCCCGCCGTCGCCGCCATCGATCTGGGCAGCGACCGGGTCAAGAGCCCCGCGAAAAGCGATAGCGAGATATATTTCATCGGCGCTGTCGGCGACCGGGCCATATTCCAGCGCGATGGAATCACCAAAGTGCTTGCGATCGACAGCGAAACCGAACTGTCGGGAGCGCATGTCAGGCTGATCGAGATTTCCGGCAAAGTCGCCACCGTCGAGGTCGATGGCCGCCGCAAATATTTGAAATTGGGCTCTTCCGGTTATCGGCCTTCTTCATCTTTGGTTAAGAAAGACAAGGCTGTTTCTGAAAAAAAGGATGCCGCGTCAAGTAATTCGCAATCTTCTTTTGGTAAATAAAATGGTAACAGCGGCGATTCCGGTGGGTGCGCAATCATAATGGCACATGACATGCCCGCCCCGGCGAAAGGAAGAGAACGTGAACGAGACCACGCGCGTGGCAGGCATCGAGACCGACGGGAAGAGCCAGCAGGTCAATCCCCGGCACTATGAACTTGCTCGCGCGGAGCAGGCGGTTCACCGCGCTCGCGGGCGCCATTTAAGCATCGACGACATATTGAAGCGCAATGGCTTTGCCGAAAGCAGCAAGGCCAAGGAAAACGCCACCCGCACCCGCGACGATCTGACGATGCAAGCCTTGCGGCTGTATATACCCGCCGCGACCCAGGCGGCGATGGGAATTTGTCTTATGGGATTGAGCGGCGGCGTGTTGCGCATCGCCGTGGGCGACCGTTTGCACCAGGAAGACATGGATCGCCTTACGGCGGTGCTGACGACTGCGCGCCGCAAGGTCGAGCGCGTTGAAATAGAGCCGTGGGATCGTGCCGAGCTGACTCGTCTGATGCGCGAGCAATCGGAAATGCCCGGCGAGCGGCTGCTGCGGATATTCTCCAGCCTCAGCCGCGATTCCGACGATTCGACGCTGATCGAACAGGCGGTGCATGACATTCTGGCCGAAGCCTTGCAGAGCCGCACCTCGGATATCCATATGACGCTGCAGGACGACGACGTGCGCTGCTGGGTGCGCTATCGCGTCGACGGCGATCTCGTCTACAAGCACTTGCTTCCGAACCGGGTGATGGCGCCGATCGTCACGCGTATCAAGACCGACGCTAAAATGGACGCTGCCGACCGCCAGCATCCGCAAGACGGACGCCTCACTTTCGAGTGGCAGGGACGCATGATCGACGTGCGCGTCGCCTGCCTGCCGGTCGCGCCCTCGGGCGAGAAAATCACGATGCGTCTTCTCGATCGCGAAAATTTGCGCAGCTTCGACGAGCTGTTCAATCACTCGGAAGTGGTGGCCGCCCGCCTTCGCCGCACCCTGCACGGCCATGTCAAGGACGGCGGCTTGATCGTGGTGTCGGGTCCCACCGGGTCGGGCAAGTCCACGACGCTGTACGGAATCATTCAGGACATCGACCGCACCGCCAAGGCCGTTTATTCGGTCGAGGCGCCGGTCGAATACGACATGCCTCTGGTCGACCAGACTTCCGTCACCGACAATTCCGCCAACACGATCGCCGATATTATCCGCGCCTTTATGCGGCATGATCCCGACGTCATCATCGTCGGCGAAATGCGCGATGGCGATACCGTCGAGGCCGCGTTGCGCGCCACGGAGTCCGGGCATCTCGTCATCACGACCGTTCACGCCGTCGACGCCTTGCATACGCTTGACCGTATCGACGGCTTTTTGAGTTCGGCGTATCGCACCAGCGGATTGTATATTTTGGGGCATGCGCTGGTGGCCAGCCTGTCGCAGCGTCTCGTGAAAACCGTATGCCCGTCCTGCCACCGCACCGCGCGCGCGGGCGAAGTCTATACAGGAGAGCTGCGGTGCGAGGATTTGGGACTCGATCCCGACGAGGATGTCGGACTGGCCAATCCGGAAGGGTGCGATCTTTGCCATCACCGCGGCTTCTTCGGCCGGGCGTTGGCGCTTGAAGCCATGTTCCCTCCCGAAGATCAAAGCAGCCGGCGGGCCATCACCGAAATGCTCGTGTCCAACGTTTCGAACTCCATTACCGACATCCCGGGCACGATTTACATGCCGCGGCGGGATTCGATCCGCGATCTTATCAGACGCAAGGCCGTGGACGCTCATATGGGCGCGGCGCTTCTGATTGAAGAAGCGGCCACCCGTAGTTCGCGGGGGCGCTAGGGCATGAAACTCTATCACGCCAAATATGCGCAGCCTCTTCCTGGCGGCACGGTGACCATCCGGGAGGAGGATTTTTATCTGCCCGACGTGATCTCGGTGCGGCGGCAGTTGCGCGGACGCGGCCTGTGGCCGATCAAGATTCTCGAGCAAAAACCGCCTGCCTTCGAATGGCTGGATGTCCGCAGCCGCGAGTGGCAGAAGCAGTTGCTGCGCGCCCTGCGGTTTCAGACGGCGACCGCTTCGGCCGGCACGGCGCTTTTGAACATCATCGAAGGCGAGGCCGATGCCCGCCGCCGCATGGTGTTTCTGCCTGCGCGAACGGTGCTGAAGGGAGGCGGTTCTTTCTCCGACGCCCTGAAGTCCCTGAAGCTTATGGACGCCGCGACGATGGCGATCATCGTCTCGGGCGAGCGCGCCGGAGATTTGAAGGGCGTCATCCAGCATGCCATGCAGCATGTCGAGGAGAAAGGCAAGCAGACCAAAGTGGTGCTCGCCGCGCTCAGCTGGATGGCGTTCGACATATCCAACGTCATTTCCGCGCTGTGGGGCGCGCAGTTCGGCTTCATCCCCTATTTGCGCGCCAACGCGCCCACGAACACCACGCCCGAGCAGATGCAGAAGCTGGAGACGGCCATCACGCGCGCCTCGTGGATCAATGGTTCTCTCATCGTCATCACGACCGCCGTGATCGGCGGCGCGATCGTGCTGGCCGCGGCGTTCTGGATGAACCGGCACAAAGCCGACCATCTGGCGGCGCGCCTTGTCATGAGGGTGCCGCTGTTCGGCGAGTATCTGCGGAATTCGGCGCTGTTCGACACTTGCCGCCTGATAGCCAGGCTCTTGAACGGCAAGGTGCCGCTCGATGAGGCGCTCAAGATCATCATCGAAACCACCATCGAGCCTTCGGCGCGCAGCTATTGGCGCGAATGCAGAAGCCGTATCATGAAGGGCATCGAGCCGAGCAAGGCTCTGGCGCGCTGGCCTCTCACCAAAGGCGAACGCGACCAGATTGCGACCGTGCAGTCGGTCGATCAGCTTACCGAAGTCTATGAGGCCATTGCCGCCGAACGGCAATTGATGGCGAAGGCAACGCAGCGGCGCATCGTCGTCAGCGGCGTGGCCTGCATGATGACGTTGTTCGGCGCCGTGGTTCTTACGATGATCTATCTGCTCATGATCCAGAATTCCGGGTTCATGGACAGCTTGCAGGGAATGCGCGAAGGATAAAAACAAGGATAAAAATGCTGCAGGCTCTTCTCAAAGAAAAAATGTCCCATGTCGCCGGAAAAGCGCGGCGGGTCGCGGCGTCGATCGAAACCGCCGCCGCGCCCTCGTCCGTCGAAGAGACCGCCGTCACGACCTCCGGAGGTTTCTTCGGCGGCCAGGTGGCGCTGGACGATTTCTTCATTCCCGGCGAGCTGGTCGGCGGCGCATGTCCGCGCGTGCGCGGCCAGGAACGGGAAATTGCCTGGCATGCGGCGGCGGAGGCTTGCGATAGCGAGCGCCTGCACATGGTATGGAGCGCGACCGAAGACAGGGTATGGTATCTGGCGGCGCGTTCCGCGGAATTCGCTTCCAAGCCGTTTACCTGGTGCCCGTTCGCTTCGCTGCTGCCCGGCATGAAAGACGCGACGCCGGGGATGGTTTGCTACGCGTATTATTCCGACGAAGCGGCGACGATGATGACGGTGTCGTCGGACACGCTGCAAATTCACCGCGGCACGCCCGCCGTCGTCCGCGCCAAGACCGAGCGGGTCATACGCGAACTGGGCGACGCCGCTTCCATCGAAATCGATCCTGAGATGGTCATGGGGCTTACGCCGGTCGCATGGTATTCGGTCTCGCTGTTCGAAGACCGGGCCAGGCGCTTGCTTACGCTGGTGTCCGTCGCCGCGGCGATGCTGTGCCTGACGGTCGCCTTTCTGGTCTGGCTGATTGCTTCGCTTTCCATCGTGTCCCACCGCAGCAATCTCGAGGCGGTTCAGACGCGCACCCAGGAAAGAACCATGCAGCTCATGCAATCGGTCGAAAAGCTTCGCGCCAGCGTCATGCGCGACCAGATCGCGCGTTTCACCGAGCTTAACGAAGGTTTGGTGCAGGTCGGCGGATGGCTTAAATTTTATCAGATCAAGAGCAATGCCGTGCGCTGGCGCGCTTTGCTGCCCGTCAACGTGACCGGCGACAGGATCAAGGAATTGGGCGGCAAGCTTCTGGATACCAAAGAACAGGGCGTGCTGGTCGGAACCGATAAACTGACCCCTGACGGCAAATGATGGAGTCGGCATGAAAGCCATGGGAAACATATCCGACCTGTTGTCTCCTCTCCTTATCGCCAAGGTATTGCGGTCGCTTGACCGCACGGCGATGGTGATGATGATCGTCGCCTGGTCGGCGGCGATGGGGATGATGGGAATCGCGATTTACACCGTCAAGACGGCGGGCCGCACCAGCCAGCAGGCCGAAGCCGCCGCCGCGCTGGAACCGGTGGTGCCGACTATGCAGCGGACGGCATTGCCCCGCGCCGACCTGGAAAAACTGGCCGACCGGCTTGCCTCGCGCTATCGCGGGGTATCTTTCGTGGCGACCCCGGATAACACCCTGGATATTGCGAACAGCGAGCCCAACAATTTCATGGACTGGCTGGCCTCGCTCAGTTATCTCGACACGATCGCGCCGGAGGCGCGATGGACGATCCGCGACCTGTGCATCGGCAGCGAATGCGGCCAGGCGCTCATGCGGGCCAGAATCGTGGGAGAACGGGTCACATTTAAAGCGCCCGCCCAGCCGGATCTGGAAAATATCGGTGGCGACGGGGAATCCGCTCCCGCCAAGCCATAATTGATGCTCATGCGCTAGCAATTTTGTCACACTTGCGTTCAATTCTAGATTGGCTGCGCGCGATACGATTATTTAGGGTAGTATTCCGAACAGGAGTTCTTAATGATCGTCTGGTATGATTCAACTCGGCAATTTGCTTAACTTAGTCTTAACCTAAGAACCGTAATACATGTGCGTTACGGCTTATGCGGTTTTGGCAAGGTGAGCGATTGCTGCTACTCCAGGACGATTGGTGCCTGGAACATAAGGGGAGATAAAAATGCAAAACAAGAACGTCTCGCGGCTTCCTAAGGACGCCGGTATCGCTATCGGCCCTATCCTGTTCGTGGTAGCCATCCTTGGCATTCTGGCCGCGGCGATCGCGGCGGGCAGCGGCTCCTTCACGGGAAGCAGCGCTTCAGAATCCAGCAAAACCAAGGCGGCCGCGCTGATCGACATGGGGCAAAACCTCAAGGTCGGCGTCGATAGGATGCTTGGCCTCGGTTATGACGGCGGAACCACCTCGGGCACGTCCATAGACATTAATCCGGTCAATACATCCGGCGACGACGATTTATTCTCGCCGTCAGGCGGAGGAATCAGCGCGCCATCGGTAGCCATGGCCAACACGCCATCCACCGATAGATGGAACTATTCCAGGCATATTGTCACTAATATGGGAAGTGCAACAGCCACGACCGGCCGGGATCTTACGGCGTTTATACGGATCGCGGCGACCGTGTGCAATCAAGTCAACGTCAAGGTTGTTGGCGCTCCGGCGACTTTGGATGTGACCACGAACGTCAACTATGCGGCAGACGCCGGCAATCTTGCGACGGATGAAGATGGAAATTGGGCGCCGGCGCTTGCAGGGCAGATGACGGGCTGTTTCAAGAATACCGCCTCCGCTCCTTGGGACGGATACTGGTACTATCAGGTTCTCGCCATCCAATAGGCGAAACGCGAACCCTCAGCCGCCATTCCTGCATGCAGCGGGGATGGCGGTTTCTTTTTGGGCCTGCGCTGCCTTAAGGCATGGATTAACCACAACCGCCTAATCACCCCGCAATTTACAACCAAGGCTTCGATGTGCTAACAGCATGATCGGCGCCGCCTTGTAAAATTGCGGGCGTTCGCGCCTCCGGATGATATTGACGAGTCCTGACCCTAAGTTGAGCATCATGAGCGTTTCTGCATTGAAAAAATCAGGGAAAAAATGGGGCCGCGCGGCTCTCCTGGCGGCGTTTTTTATTCTCTCGCGCGCCGCTTCCGCATTTGCCGCGCCCGAGCCGTGGGGCATCGGGATGCAGTCGGGTATCTCGCCTCTGCGCGACCGCATGGATGATTTTCATAATCTGCTGCTTTATGTCATTTTCGGCATCGTGATTTTTGTTCTGGGCCTGCTGGTTTACGTGATTTTTCGCTTCAACGCCCGCGCCAATCCGACGCCCAGCAATTTCGCCCATAACACGCCGCTTGAAATCGTTTGGACCGTCATTCCGATCATTATTCTCGCGGTTATCTCGGTGCCCTCCATTCAATTGCTGTATTTCGGCGACAAGCTTGCCAAGCCGGACATGACGCTCAAAATTACCGGGCACCAATGGTACTGGTCCTACGAATATCCCGATCACGGCAATATCGCGTTCGATGCCCGTCCGATCTGGGATAGCTCCGCGACCACCAGCGAGCAGGCGGCGGAGCTTCTCAAGGATGCCTCTCCGAAATGGCTGATCCCGACCGCCGAGCCGCTCAGAATGCTGGAGACCGACAATCGGCTGGTGCTGCCGGTAGGCGTGAATATCAGGCTATTGTTTACCGGCGCGGACGTGATCCATTCATGGCTGGTGCCGTCGCTCGGCGTGCAGGAAGCGGCCATTCCCGGCAGGCTCGGCGAACGATGGGTCAAGGCTGACCGCGAGGGCATTTATTATGGGCAGTGCACCCTCATCTGCGGCGCGGGACACGGCTATATGCCGATTGTCATCGAGGCGGTTTCGCCGGAGCGTTTCGCCGCCTGGGTCAAGACCAAGCATGATCAAGCGGACGGCGGCGCCGGGCTGGAGCCCGGCGGCATCCGGCTCGCGCGCATGAGCAAGTGATACGGAGATACGATGACGACACAAGATGCGGCGCATCACGACGGCGCGCACGACCACAAGCCGGGCTTTTTCGCCCGCTGGTTCTGCTCGACCAATCATAAGGATATCGGCACGCTTTATCTGATCTTCGCGGTGATCGCGGGATTGATCGGCGGCGGCTTTTCGGTATGGATGCGGCTTAATCTCCAGAATCCAGGCGGCCATTATGTCAGCGACGGGCAGATGTGGAACGTCATCATCACCGCGCACGGCCTGATCATGGTGTTCTTCACGGTCATGCCGGCCTTGATCGGCGGCTTCGGCAACTGGTTCGTGCCGATCATGATCGGCGCGCCGGACATGGCGTTTCCCCGGCTCAACAACATAAGCTTCTGGCTGCTGATTCCGTCTTTCGCGCTTTTGCTCGGATCGGCCTTCGTGGGGCAGGGGGCGGGAACCGGCTGGACCGTCTATCCTCCCCTGAGCACCTCCGGGCAAGGCGGACCGGCCGTCGACATGGCGATTTTCTCGCTGCATCTCGCGGGCGTCTCGTCGATCCTCGGCGCGGTCAACTTCATCACCACGATCCTCAATATGCGTGCGCCGGGCATGACGCTGCATAAAATGCCGCTGTTCGTCTGGGGGATGCTGATCACGGCGTTCCTGCTGCTGCTCGCGGTGCCGGTTCTCGGCGGCGCGATCACCATGCTGCTGACCGACCGCAATTTCGGCACCAGTTTCTTCGATCCGGCGGGAGGCGGCGATCCGCTGCTCTACCAGCATCTGTTCTGGTTTTTCGGCCATCCCGAAGTCTATATCATGATCCTGCCCGCCTTCGGGATCATCAGCCATATCGTCTCGACCTTTTCCAGGAAGCCGATCTTCGGCTACCTCGCGATGGCTTACGCGATGGTGGCGATCGGCTTTATCGGCTTCGTCGTGTGGGCGCATCATATGTACACGATGGGCCTTGACGTCGATACGAGGGCTTATTTCACCATCGCGACGCTGATCGTCGCGGTGCCGACCGGCATCAAGATTTTCTCCTGGATCGCCACCATGTGGGGAGGGTCGATTACCTTCAAGACGCCGATGCTGTGGGCGGTGGGGTTCATCTTCCTCTTTACCGTCGGCGGCGTGACCGGGGTCGTGCTGGCCAATGCGGGCCTCGACATGCCGTTGCACGATACATATTACGTCATCGCGCATTTCCATTATGTGCTGTCGCTCGGCGCGGTGTTCGCGATTTTCGCGGGCTGGTATTACTGGATCGGCAAGATGTCGGGGCGGCAATATCCGGAATGGGCGGGCAAGCTGCATTTCTGGATCACCTTCATCGGCGTCAATCTGACCTTCTTCCCGATGCATTTCCTCGGGCTGCAGGGGATGCCGCGCCGCGTGCCCGATTATCCCGATGCTTTCCATGGCTGGAACATGGTGGCGTCGATCGGGTCCTATATCTCTTTCGCGGGCGCGATCATGTTCGTGTTCATCGCGATCTACACGATCAAATTCGGCAAGCGCGTCGGAGCCAATTATTGGGAATTCGGCGAAACGCTGGAATGGACGCTGCCCTCGCCGCCGCCATTCCATCAGTTCGAGACTTTGCCGCGGATGATGTGATCGGTTGCGCAGGATATCGTGATATCGAGAAATGCCACCATATTAACCCCGCCCTTCGCCGTTGCATCCGGCGGCGAAGCGACGCTCGGCGATTATTTCGCGCTGCTCAAGCCGCGCGTCATGTCGCTGGTGGTCTTCACCGGCGTCGTGGGCATGGCGCTGGCGCCGGGCCATATCCATCCGGTGCTGGGCCTGATCGCGATCCTGTGTATCGCCATGGCTTCGGGCGGCAGCGGCGCGGTGAATATGTGGTACGACCGCGATATCGACGCGGTGATGCAGCGCACGGCGGGCCGTCCGATCCCTTCGGGAAAAATCGCGCCGCACGAGGCGATAGAAATCGGTAGCATGCTGATTTTGGCTTCGGTCGGGCTGATGGGCCTCGCCACTAATTGGGCGGCAGCGGCGCTGCTCGGCTTCGCGGCAGCTTTTTATATATTCGTTTACACCATGGGATTGAAGCGGCGGACGCCGCAGAACATCGTTATCGGCGGCGCGGCGGGCGCTTTTCCGCCGATGATCGGCTGGGTGGCGGTCACGGGCGACGTGAGCTGGATGCCGGTGATTTTGTTCCTGCTGATCTTCTTTTGGACGCCGCCGCATTTCTGGGCGCTGGCCCTTTATCGCAGCGGCGATTACGCGCGCGCAGGCGTGCCGATGCTGCCGGTCGTCGCCGGAGCGCGCGCGACGAAGCTGCAGATGCTGCTTTATACGCTGGCGCTGCTGCCGCTGGCGCTCGCGCCCGTGATGATGGGACAAGCCGGATGGATTTACGGCGGCGGCGCGGCTTTGCTCGGCGCGATGTTCGTCATTCATGCCGTGCGGGTCTGGTTCGACGAAACCGAGCGCAGCCCCCGCGCCATGTTCAAATTCTCGCTGATCTATCTGGCTGGATTATTCGCGCTGCTGCTGATCGATCATTGGATCGGAGCGGCGGCATGACGCAGGACGAAAGAAGCGTAGTTGCCGCGCGGCGCTTGCGGGCGCGCAACTGGGCGGTGCTGGGAATTCTGGCGGCGTTCGTCATCGCCATTTACGCCATCACGATCATCAGGGTTCACCATTAATGCCCGGCGATAAAAATATTCGCATGGCGATGAAGCTGACGGCGCTGGTCGTCGCGATGATCGCTCTGTCGTTCGCCGCCGTGCCGCTTTACGATGTGTTCTGCAAGGCGACGGGCCTCGGCGGCACGACGCAGCGCGCGGCGAAAGCTCCCGAGAACGCGGCTGAAACCCGGACCGTCACCGTAACCTTCAACGCCGATGTCGCGCCTGGCCTGCCTTGGGAATTCAAGCCGGAAACGGCGTCGATGCCGGTTCGAGCCGGGCAGGCGGCCATGGTAAAATTCCGCGCCAAAAACCTGTCCGACCGCCCATTGGTCGGCACGGCGGTGTATAACGTCCAGCCTGGCAAGGTGGGCCTGTATTTCAACAAGGTGGAATGCTTCTGCTTCCAGGAGCAGATGCTGCAGCCGGGGCAGGAGGCCGAATTTCCGGTGACGTTCTTCCTCGATCCCGACATGGCCAAGGATAAAAAATTGGATGATGTGCAGGTCGTCACATTGTCCTATACTTTTTTCCTGGCGAAGGATCAAAGCAAGGCCAAGCTGGCGCAGAGCAACGCGCCGGCGCAGATTAATCAGAATTGATGCGAGGTTTTCATGAGCGCAGAATCCCCTCACTATGAAGACAGCGGCCTGCCGCAGCCCTATCATTTGGTGAAGCCGTCGCCCTGGCCGATGGTCGGCGCTCTGGCCGCCGGAATGCTGGCCGCCGGCATAGTCTTGTTCATGCATAAGGTGAAGCTGGACGGATTCGAGATCGGCGCGAAGGGCATATTGGTCGGCCTCGCGGCGGTTCTGGCCGTCATGTTCGTCTGGTGGCGCGACGTGATCCGTGAGTCGGTGGTCGAACGCGCGCATTCGCCGATCGTCAAAATCGGCCTGCGTTACGGCATGGCGCTGTTCATCGCTTCCGAAGTCATGTTCTTCGCGGCCTTTTTCTGGGCCTATTTCAACAGCGCGCTATTTCCCAATGAGCATATCGGCGGCGTCTGGCCGCCCGCGAATATCAAAACCTTCAACCCGTTCGACATGCCGTTCATGATGACGCTGATCCTGCTGCTTTCGGGCACGACGGTCACCTGGGCGCACCATGCCGCCATCGAGGGCGACCAGCGCGGCATGAAGCGGGCGCTGGCCTGCACGGTCGGGCTTGGCGTGCTTTTTTCCTGCTTCCAGGCGTTCGAGTATCATCACGCCACCTTCACTATCAAGGACGGCATTTTCGGCTCGACCTTCTACATGGCGACCGGTTTCCATGGTCTGCATGTCATCATAGGAACGATTTTCCTTGCCGTATGCTGGTGGCGCGCGGCCAAGGGGCACTTCACGCCGGAAAGCCATTTCGGGCTGGAAGCCGCCGCCTGGTACTGGCATTTCGTGGACGTCGTATGGCTGTTCCTGTTCACGTCGGTTTATATTACCGACTGGTATCATCACTGAGTTTCCGGCTGAAAGTAATACGCGGCTTGCCTTTTTCCGGCCGCGTTATGTAGATTGCCGTGGTTCGTATATTAAGGAGACATAGATGAAGACGATTGCCGCCGCATTGGGTTCTTTCGTTATTGCGACAAACCAGCAATGGGATGCCTTGCCGTTAGGCGAGCGCAATGCCGTCACGTCTTCGGTTCGGGGCTTATTCCCTGAATCTTCCCGCCTTGTGGTTAAAAGGGACCATGTTTCGGCGCAGTTTCTGAAGACTGGAGTAACCTTGGCTTATGATCTGGATAACGGCATCATGACAGCCTCCACGCCCTATGCATCGCAGATTACCGTGGTGGAGCCTATAACCGAGAGACAGTACGCGGCTTTGCAGCAAGGCCGGAGGCGAGGTCGTTACCGTCGATATCGAAGGCAGCAATCTTGTCTACAGCGCCCTGCGCTCCATTCTAACGCGGCCCCATATACGGGAAGCCCTGAGAAACGATCTATAGCACGCCGAAAACGAGGTCAGAGATCCAAGCCGAGGAATTTCCTGACGTCGCCATAGGTCATGCCTATCTGCCGTGTAACGTCGGGCCGGTTCTCGCCCTCATGTGTTGCCTCGATAATGTTGAATTCGTTACCGGCGTGTGAATATTCGACGCGGGTTTCATGGGTTTTCGGTATTATGTTATAAGGATTTGGCTCCATCCGTTGGCCATCGATGATAAAATATGCCACCGAGACAACGTCGCACTTGAACCCGAGAATCTTTTCTCTCTCATGGCGGATAGGCTCGACCGTTGCGCCCCGAGCCGCCTTTGTAGCCAGTATCTCATTATACAAGGGTAGAACTTTTGTCCGCAGCGCGCGCATCATCGCGCGCGCGTTTTTATATTGCTGCAATGTTTTGCCGGTTAATGGTTCCATCGTCATAAGCTCGCTTTATATATGTGATCTTCGAAAAGATATTAATGTGCGTTTCGGGTTGAAAGCAATTACAATCAGTTCTTTACCAGTTCTCCATGGTTAAACGGCGCGACGATGACTGAAGCGGTTTCCATCAAAAATGTATTGTTTAGCCGCTGTCCCCGTTGCGGCAACGGCTCGCTGTTCGAGGGCTTTCTGAAGGTCAAGCCGTCATGCGACGAATGCGGCCTCGATTTCACCAAGGCGGATTCCGGCGACGGGGCGGCGGTGCTGCTTATCTTTCTTGTCGGCTTCCTGACCGTGCCGCCGATGGTCATTCTCGCGCTTCATGTCGACTGGCCGCTATGGGTTCATGCCATCCTGGCGAGCGTCGTGATCCTCGGCCTTGCGCTCGGCGCGATGCGCCCCGCCAAGGCGCTGATGATCGCGTTGCAGTACCGGCACCGGCGGGAGACGTTTTAATGAGGAAAGGAAGCGTTGATCGCGGCGATCCAGCTACATATATAAGTGCCAGCCACATTGCCAACAGCATTTATACTGCTCTGTTCCGCAAAATTATATATTTTTTGAAGAATTCCAGGACTTTCTTTTTTGATGGTCATTAAGGCTTGCTTTATTTCAGCCTCATCACTTTTCTGTACTCCATTTCTAATTTTAGTTTCTATAATTTTTAAGGCAGTGCTGAGGGTATTGTTATGAGATTGGGTTAAGGACTCCACTACAATTTTTAGTAATTCCAGTTCGGGGGTTGGCTTATCAAGAGCTATGGATAAGAGTGTAGTCATTTCTTGTAGTTGGCTTTGAAGACTTTTATTATGTGAGGCTAGGTGTTCGCTGTGGCGTTGCTCCACTTCTAAGAGCTCAGTCCGATTTTGAATCTGCATTTCGGCAATTCTTAACTGCTGTTTCATTTCTAAAACCTTTATTTCGTTGCCAAGAAATGTTTCGGGAGTTATCTCTCCTTTGAGAACCAAATTATAGTTGTGCAATGTTTGTTCTACCTGCTCTTTTTCTCCATCAGGTGTTTCTATTACTAAAATGACTTTTAAGCCTTCTTGCTGAATGGAAACGCGTACATCTTTGTTGGCATATTTATCTCGAACGATACTGGAAAAATTTGATAGAATGGTCATACCAGCAGCGTGATACTCTGGTGGAAATTCTATTGATCTGACAATCGATGAAAAACCTTCTTTTGTTAGCAATTCATGCCAATTTATATCGACGCCCAATCCTTTAATAAATTCTTTGGCAAAGTCATTCCGAGCTTCGGCCCCTGGTTCGCATATGAGTGCTGCACATAGAACAGTGCATTCATCACACACAAATACTGTGGGGCTTCCAGAGATAAGTTTACGAACTTCATGTTGGCTCTTTCCACAAAAGGAGCAGTAAACTATCTCGCTACGAATGCGAACAGTCTGGGCTTGATGGGCAGCTGCGTCCGCAATAGCGGACATCTGGCGGCCAGCGTCCGCCTGCATGTTTTTGAGTATTTCCGTCTGTCGATCTATCAGGTCTCTGAGAGCGGCTGCGCTTAATATAGGTGGAGATACCTGATCGTCAGACATGAATAATGCTCCAAATTATACGATACACAACGCCAATGCTTGCATTATCATTCCATTTATTCAAGTAACAATATAAGTGCAAACTTCTCTAGGAGTTCCTTTTGCCCCAATACCGCATCTTCAACGGCACATTCACCCCGCGTCCCGGTCCGGCGCTGTTCACGATATTCGGCGTCGGCGTGCTGCTGGCGCTCGGCTGGTGGCAGCTCGACCGCATGGTCTGGAAGCATGATCTGATCGCAAGGATCGAGGCGGGCTTGAAGGCCGAGCCCGTCGCGCTGCCAGGCGCGATCCCCGATCCCAAGGCGCTCGATTATGTTCGCGTGCAGGTGACGGGGGTTATGCATCACGACAAGGAATTCCATCTCGCCGCGCGCGATAAATACGGGAGCTTCGGCTATAACATCCTGATTCCGCTTGAAACCGGCAGCGGATTTATTCTGCTCAATCGCGGTTTCGTGCCGTCGAAGAAAAAGCCGCCGGAAACCCGGCCCGAAGGACAGATTCAGGGCGCGGTGACGATCACCGGCATCGCGCGGGTTCCGGGCAAGCCGTCGATTTTCATGCCGGATAACCAGCCCGAAAAGAATTTCTGGCTGTTCATCGATTTCCCGAAAATGGCTGCTGTGGCCGGGATTAAGGCATTCATGCCGGTCGTGGTCGAAGCCGACGCGGCGCCCAATCCCGGCGGCTATCCGATAGGCGGGCAGACGCGGACGGATTTTCCCGATAATCATTTGGTCTATGCGATAACCTGGTTTAGTCTGGCCGTGGCGCTGGCGGCGATATTCTTTCTCTCTCACTGGCGGCGCGAAGCATAAAGAGCGAGACGTGACGAAGTGGAATTGCTATTGCAGTTTACGTCATTCCCGACGCCCCGCAGGGGCGAGCGGGAATCCCGTTTGGTTATTCTTGAAAAAAGAAAACGGGATTCCCGTTCACGTTATGCCCGCTTGGGCGGTCATAACGCGCCGGGAATGACGGCTCTGTTTGAACTCATTAGGCTCTAAAGGGCACATAATTGCGTTATCACAGCACACGCGGGCAAGCGCCGGAGCTTGATTTTCTGGACGCCGCGATGGCGGGCCTGGCGGCGGATGGCGGCCTTTATTTGCCCAAGGCATGGCCCAAAATCGCCGAAGCGGACATGGTTTCGTGGCGGGATCAGCCATACCGGAATATTGCCTTTAACGTCTTAAAGCCTCTGATCGGTGACGCTTTAACGAATGCGGAGTTGCAAGGCCTGATCGATCGCGCGCTCGCGTATTTCGCCCATCCCGATATTGCGCCCTTACGCCAATTAGACGAACGATTGTGGCTGCTCGAATTGTTTCACGGCCCGACGCTGGCATTCAAGGATATGGCGCTGCAATTCCTGGGACAATTGTTCGATTTCATGCTGGCGCGAAGCGGCAAGCGCGCGACGGTGATCGGCGCGACATCGGGTGACACCGGCTCGGCGGCGATGGCGGGCTGCGCCGGATGCAAGAATCTCGACGTTTTTATTCTCTATCCGCATAACCGGCCCAGCGAGATTCAGCGCCGCCAGATGACAACCCACACCGCGCCGAATATTCACGCCATCGCCGTCGAAGGCAGCTTCGATGACTGCCAGGCGCTGGTGAAGGCGATCTTCAACGACCCCGCAGCGCGGGCGGCGTTCAATCCGATAGCGGTGAATTCGATCAACTGGGCGCGGATCGCGGCGCAGATCGTCTATTATTTCGTCGCGGCGATAAGGCTGGGCGCGCCGGCTGTCGCGCCGAGCTTCGTCGTGCCGACGGGCAATTTCGGCAATATCTTCGCCGGTTTCGCCGCGATGCAAATGGGACTGCCGGTTTCGCGGCTGGCGGCCGCGACCAACCGCAACGACGCGGTGCATCGCTTTTTCACCGAAGGGGAAATCATTCCCGCCGTCGTGCAGCCAAGCCTCAGCCCCAGCATGGATATTCAAGTCCCCAGCAATCTGGAGCGGTTGCTGTTCGCGCTGACGGATTATGACGGCGCGGCGACGCGCAAGATCATGGCCGCGGACCATCCGCGCCTGTCGCCGATCATGCTTGGAAAGGCGCGGCAATATTTCACGTCGGCGCGGGTCGACGATGCCGAAACCTTGAAGGCCATGACGGATATTTATGGCGGAACCGGCTATTTGCTCGATCCCCACAGCGCGGTCGGAGTCGCCGCCGCGCGGCAGCTGGCGCGCGAACTGCCGGAGCCGGTCGTCTGCCTCGCCACCGCGCATCCGGCGAAATTCCCGGAAGCCGCCGCCAGCGCCATTCACCATCCGCTCGATCCGCCGCCGGAGATCGCGGCGCTGTATGATCTGCCGGAGCGCATAACCATCTTGCCGTCCGACTACCGGCAAGTCACCGATTATATCAGGGAACACAGAACAGCATGACGGTCCGGATTTCAAAACTCGCCAATGGTTTGACGGTGGCCACCGACACCATGCCCGATTCCTACAGCGTCGCCTTCGGCGTGTGGGCGGGGGTTGGAACCCGCGACGAGCCGAAAGAGGCGCAAGGAGTCGCGCATCTGGTCGAGCATATGCTGTTCAAGGGTACGAAACGGCGCAGCGCCATCGAAATTTCCGAGGCGATGGAGGGCGTGGGCGGCTACATGAACGCCTATACCTCGCGCGAAGAGACGGCCTATCACGCGCGCATGCTGCCCGAGCATGTCGAGCGCGGCTGCGATATCATATCCGATATGCTGATGCATTCGGTGATCGATCCGGTCGAGCTTGACCGCGAACGCGCGGTCATCATCCAGGAAATCGGCCAGTCTCTCGATGCCCCCGACGATCATATTTTCGATCTGATGCAGGAAACGGCTTTTCCGGGGCAGGCAATCGTGAAAGCGCCATTATATGACGACCAAAAGGAATCATAACCGAACCCCAGCCACGGATTATGACTCATCACCGCCTTGATGACGGCAGGCCAGATGACTGTTCTGCCCGATAACGTGGCATCGCGCCCCATCATTGCGGTTGCCGATGCGAGTTCTGACGTATCGACCATGAACATCATCGGCACAATAACAACCAATATAATTACCCCCGATATATGATCCCACTCTGGTTCTTCTCATCAATTTCGTAAGATAAAAAATCCCTATCATCGACGTCAGCAAAAGCCATGCGCCGCGCGATAACGACCCAATGGCAAGAATGATTGATATAACGAACAGAAAAATCCCCATTCTGCGCGATGTTTCGGCATGCATCAGCAGGAGAGCGATCAATGTGCTGGCAACCATCGTGCTGCCCATTGTGTTCTTGTGGTTAAAATAGCCGCGAAATGCCGGATAATGCTTATCGTGATGGATGCCCTGCGCCGGGTCGAGAATGACCGCCAGCAAGGTCACTAGACAGACGGCAATCATGCAGTAGCCTAGAATCCTAAGGAATTGCGGCGACGAGTACCTGGTTACGAAATAGAAGGCCAGCATCGTACCGCCGAGCGCATTGATCGAACGCCTGAGCGTCACGGTCGGATCAATCGACCACACGACTGAAAGCACCGTCAGGACGCCGATCACCGCCAAAGGCCAGGCGGCCTTGATCACGGGAAGGCTTTTTCTCCATCTGATCACCAGATAAAGCAGCGCGTAAAAATAAATCGGCATAAGAATGATCTGGCGAATTGGATTGACGATATCGCCCTGCCCTCTTTGAGCGATCAAAGGCGAGCCTACGTGCGAGTCTTCGTCACCGCCCGTGCCGTAGAAAAGCACGCCGCATGCGCCCGTAACCATAAGAATGGCGACCAAGATAAGCAAGAATTCGAGGCTGAAAATCCTCACCCGCTTATTCTTATTCAAGCTTTCACTATACTGCGTATCCATATCTTACGCCTTCTCCAGAAATTCATGCAGCGCGCGCCACATCGGTTTGCGCCGCATATTATCATCAAGGGGCAGCCCCCGGATCCGTCGCCCTGTGGGATTGCTCTTATTCCACTTCGCATTGGACAGCCAGCTATGGCGGTCGCTGAGACCCCAGGTCAAAATTTGTTTCGGCACGGCGACCGAAGAAATAATATCCAAGAATTCCTTCGTTTTAGCCGCGACCCGCTTATCGTTTTCTTCTTGCGTAGCGCGGGCGGAATCAAAAACGTCCAGCTCGGTAATGATGACTTCCAGGCCCAGACTCTTCGCTTCCTTGCAGAAATTCTCGAGAGGATCCAGCTTCGATCCGGTATGCATGTGAGCTTGCAGCCCCACCGCATGAATGGGAACGTTTTTGTCCTTAAGGCCGCGAAGCAGCTTCAAAGCCGCCTTGGCTTTAACAGACCCCGCCTCGATCTGGTAATCATTATAGACCAATTGCGCATCAGGATCCGCCTGCGCCGCCATCCGGAAAGCTTTTTCGACATATGAATCCCCCATGGCCTCCCGCCACGGCGTATCCCGCATCTGGTCTCCAAGCCACCATGCCTCACCGGGCTTGAGAGCTTCATTGACGACATCCCAGGATAAAAATTTTCCCTTATAGCGGGACATGACGGCGCCGATATGCTCTTCCATCAAAGCCTCGGCCTTGCTTTTATCGTCTTCCAGCGCCTTCTTGGCCCAAGCGGGCAAAGCCTCGTACCAGATCAGCGTATGCCCGCGCATTTTCATGCCATGGCTCTGCGCGTATTCAAGCAGCTTGTCGGTCGGGCCGAAATTCCATTTGTCACGCTCCGGATGAATTATATCCCATTTCGTGGCGCCCTCCGCGACGACGATGTTGCACTCCCCGCGCCACCGCATCGCTGAAATCCGCTTCATAATCTTTTCCGCCCTTGGATATATCCAGCCGCGCGGCATCGGTGGCGCAGCCGAAATAAATTCCCTTCTTGGCCGCCGTTTCACGCAGGGGCGGCAGGGATTCATAATCATATCCGGCCGCAGCGGTCTGCGCCGCCGCGAATTTCGGCAGCATCGCTCCAGCCGCGACCGCTGCGGAAAGCTCGATGAAGTCGCGCCTTGTCAAATCTCCGGTTCGATTTTTCATGCGGCCTCCTCTCTTTTCCTGGATGGAATGTACTTTTCCATGGCCTGCCTTAATTCAATATCCTCGACAAAGTCTTCCGGCGAGAAGTCGCTTTCCTTATAACGCCCGTATTTCCAGTTATCGGAAATAGGCTTGAAATGGCGATAGACATACTCCTTCGCGGGCAGGAATTTGCTCGGCTGGTTGGCGATGCTGTGCACCGTCCATGTATTAAGGGCCGCAGAGCATTTGCGAGGCACCGCGCACCATTTGTTGGCGCATTTCGACGTGTCTTCTTTCTCAAAATAATAATAATGCGCATGGCGGCGCACGCCGCCCGTAATTTCGGCGGCGCTCGCATTGCTTATCCAGACTCCGCCGAAATGCGTCACGCCGAAGATCGAAGCCTCGGCGCGCTCATAGACGGATTGCGGCGATTTCGAGACGATCAGCTCGTCGATGTCGCAGTTCAGTACGCTCCGCGCCTTTTGCAGGAACCTGAAACGGGCGTGCTGAAGAACGCCAATCTGGCAGAAAACGGAATCCCACGGCGCGATCTTCCCGCCGACGCCGCCGGAAACTCCCCCCTGAGGCCCATATTTGAAGGGCCACGAAATCACCAGGATGAGAAGGCCGGGAAACGCCGACGAAAGCGCATCCTGCAGTTCGCCCGGCGAGTATTTGTCCGAATTGTTGTCGTAGAACAGGACCGCATCCGTTCCCTGGCTGTTCACGTAATATGTTATCCAGTCTATGATCCAATGGATCTCATTGTTCTTGGATAGCGTCAGCAAGACGCGCTTGCCCGCGAACAGGCCGTTCCCGTCCGGCTGGACATCAATGTCGAAAGAGCCGAGATCGCCGCGAAGGGATATTTTCTTGTCGTCGCTCTTAATCCAAATATCGTTAGCCAGTTTTCGATCATAAATCCTGTTTTGGAAATTCAAGGCTCCCAGCTTGCTCGCAAAGTATGGATATCGCGTCAGGCGCTCTTTAAGGTTAAAAAGCGGCGGCCCCTGAAAAACAACGTATTTTCCTGACGCATACACGTCATAAAACAGCGTCTTCCAATCATATTGGCCTTCGTAATTTTCATTCCTTAGGCTTAATGGCCTTGGCGCATCCCTGGCAACAGGCACGTCGTCAGGAATCGTGCAAATGCTTAGCTTTATCGTATTGGGCATAAACTTCTCCTGACGAGCCGGCCATTTATAATACTTCTCTGTAATTCCAATGCCTTTATACCCGGATTTATTACTTTCAACATATTGTTTTATCTACCTATAGGGCGGTTTTATGGCAAAAAAACCAGTCTTTGTAAATTATAGCGAGTCAGACCCTTATAGATCAGAACCGGGATGCCTATGCCCGCAACCATGCCGCTCAATAAATGAATGCCCGGCGAGACGATGCCCACTTTCAGCAGCATAACCCGCCATGCCGCCAGGAAGATGATATGCATGACGAAAACGATGAGGGAAACCTTGCCCAATGCCGCCAAAGCCCTGCCGATGGGGAACTTGCTTAACCACTGGCTCGCCAAAAACACCAAAAACATCGCGGCAAAGGTCGCCGGCAGGACGATAATGCTGAAATACGGCACATGCTCTGAAATGCCCAGGGTCAGAAATGCCGCAAAAAGCATGGGAGAAAGCGCTCCCGCGATCACGCATCGCCTGTGGGTCACGATCGCCTGAGGCCAGGATTTAGAGGCGGCATAGGCCCCCAGGAAGTAAAATACCCCGAAATCCGCGAGGCTCGCATATTCGGCGGAATCGATGTTCGCGGCCTCGGGATACGGTTCCACCGCCAGATGCCGGGCCAGATAAAGCCCGATGGCGATGATGAAGGCGAGGCCATACCGATCCTTCAAGGCCGCGGCGACAAGATGAAAAATCAGCAAGGCATACAGAAACCAGAACTGGGCGACGGGAATGTAAAACGGGGTCAACAAAGCTTCGATGCCGATGGGATTATTGACCTGCTTGGACATCACGACCTTAAGGCCGACCTGAAGAATGGCCCAAAAGAAATACATCGGCACCAGCAGCTTGGTGCGGCGCCACGCGGAAATCCTGGCCGACGACCGGCTCAGGCTGCCATGCACATTATATCCCGCCAGCAAAAGGAATAGCGGCATATGCCAAAGATAAAATGAATAATCGACGACCTCCCAAAGACTGTCAGCGGAAGAAATCCCCGCATTGACTAGCCCGCGCCAGACATGGCTATAGACCACGGCGGTGATGCCAATGCCTTTGGCGATATCCTGAGCAGCGCTTCGGTCAATGAATTTTTGCTGATTTGTTCCGGTCACGTCGTTATCGCGTCTAGAACTTTGATCCGGCGCAGAACCAGGACCTTAAGGGCAACAGGCCCCAAAATGCCCGCCGCGATCAGGATCGGGAGGAAAATCAGGAAATGATAACCATCCCAATTCATGAAACGCATCAGAACGCCCTTTGTCAGACCAATGAAGATAGTGTTGAACAGATAAATCACGAACGTATAGCCGGCAAGGAAGGCAAGGATACTGGAACGGCTGAAGACCGGCCGACGCATCACGGCATGGATCGCGGGCAAGGCAAGAAGATCAAGCGCATCCCTGCATAACTCCCAGTAGGGAAATGGGCTCATCACGGCCAAAAGCGCAAGCGATAATATGAAAACCGCCGCCAGAACCAGCCAGTGGCGGTCGAGAAACCGCCGGTAGGATTCCATATATCGAACCGTCACGCCGCCCAGTATGAAGAATACGAAGAAACCTCCCACCCGCCACAGATAGAAATACTCGGGCAGCGGCGCGTAATGCAGCGCCGCCGCCAGCGCGAGCAGAGCCCATGCCTTGCCTCTCATGAGCCACATCAGCGGCGGCACGATCGCGCAATAGACGAACATCACATAGACGTACCAGATCGACGTCGCCGGGCCGGAGTCCGTATTGATGAACATCGCCTTCAGCCCGTCCGTCAGGCCCGGCGGCTGGCGGTCGACGGTCATGAAATGGCTGAACGCCAGTTTACCGAGGATAATCGTCAGGCCGAACAGCACGAACGGCAGCAGAAAGCGGAAAGCCCGCTTTTTCAGGAAATCCCAGTATTTTCCTGGCGGCGTTTCCGCCGCGCCGGTGTAAAACATCACGATGCCGCTCAGATACATGAACAAGGGCATGTGAAACATATAGATGGCGTCGCTTAGCGACATGAACCATTCATTGCCGGCAGGCTGAGCCGCGCCACGGCTTACGATATGGCCGATCACGACCAGCAGGATGGCGAAGCCCTTGGCCTGATCGATGTCATGCAGCCTCGGCCGCGGCGGTTTTGCGGAAATCCCGGACATAACCTACGCTTTTTCCAGGAATTCATGAAGCACATGCCACATCGGCTTGCGCTTCAAGTCATCATCGAGCGGCAGGCCGCGAATATGATGCCCTTTCGGATTGCGCCACACGTTCCATTGCGCGCTGGACAGCCAGCTATGGCGATCGGTCAGGCCCCAGGCCAGGATTTGCTTGGGCACCGCGACCGTGAACACGATGTCCAGGAACTCGCGCAGTTTGGCGGCAACCAGCTCATCGGTCTTTTTCGAATCGGTATTGAAGGACGGGTCGAAAACATCGAGCTCCGTGATGATGATATCCAAACCGAGCTTCTTCGCTTCCTCGCATAAAGCCTTCAGCGGCGCGAAGTTCGTCTCAAGGTCGATATGCGCCTGCAAACCAAGGGCATGAATAGGGACATTCTTGTCTTTCAGGCCGCGCAATAATTTTATCGCCGACGCCGATTTCGCGGGCCGCTGCTCGATATCGTAATCGTTATAGACCAGTTGAACGTCCGGATCGGCCTGCGCCGCAAGCCGGAAGGCTTTTTCTATATAAGACGGCCCCAGCGCCTTCAGCCACGGCGTGTCGCGCAGTCCTTCCTCATTCCCCTCGCCCCTGCCCTTGAGGGCTTCGTTCACGACATCCCAGGAAACGAGCTTGCCTTTGTAATGGCCCGCCACTTTGGCGATATATTCCTCCATCAGGGCTTCGCCCCTGCCCTCTTTGAGAGCTTGCTCCGCCCAGGCCGGAAACGCCGCGTGCCATATCAGCGTATGGCCGCGCATCTTCATGTCGTATTTCTTCGCATATTCCAATAGCTGGTCGGCGAGCCAGAAATCCCATTTCTCCGGCGTCGGATGGAGAGCGTCCCATTTCATGATGCTCTCGGCGACCAAGAGATTGCATTCGCGGGCGATGGCGTCGTTGAAGTCCTGCTCGTAATAGGGGCTGAACGCCTTGGTAATCTCCAGACGCGCGGGCTCGACGCTCGAACCATAGAGGATGCCCTTCTTCGCCGCCGTTTCGCGCAGCGGAGGCAAGGATTCATAATCGTATTTTACGGTTTCAGTTTCCGCCATCGCAAATTTCGGAAGCATCGCGCTCGTGGCCGTCGCCGCGGATAGGGCGATAAAGTCGCGGCGAGTTAGCTCTCGTTTCATTTTTTATCCTCCTGTCGCGTTCTCCGCGATCTTCAGTACGGGCAGCATGCCAGCCTTGCGGATTTTCTCAAACACATGCGCCGAACCCTCTGCCGTCAGATGGCCGTAGTCGAACTGGATCGGGACATCTTCTCCGGCCATGGTCTCGCATGCCTGTCCGCCGGGGCACATAACGTCAAAGAAGGAGATATAGCGCACGCCGTTTTCCGCAGCGAGCTTCGCCATCTCGCCGTCAAGCTGCGCAAAAGTTTCGACGCGGTGGCGAAAGGAATAGGCGGCGTCGTTCTTTTGGGCGGAAAGCGCGAGCAGCCGGGGCAACGCCGCGTCATACTGCACCATCGGCCCGAACAGCACGACGGCGTCCGCGTATTTCTTCGCATAGGCCAGAGTCTCGGGCAAGCGCGCCACGTCCTGGCTATTCCAGCGTCCGGCGATGAGCAGGACGTTCACCCGATGAGCGGGAAGATATTCCCGAAAAACATAATCCATGAGCTTTGTGCAGCGCTCATAGGAGCTCATAGAATGATTGAGCGTCGGCTTGCAGCCTGAAGCAGCCGCCTGCATGATATTCAAATCGGGGAAAACCGCTGAAAGGCCGTGCCATAAATGAGCGGCATGGGAATCCCCCAGCAGGAGATAATCGTTATTTTTACCTTCACTGCGTTGCAGGCAGAAAGAAGGGTCATAGACCATATCTCCGCTTTCTATAAAGCAAGACGCGGCCTTACTGGTCTTTTCGCCGTCATAATTCATATATGAAGCGATCTTGATGACTTGAGGCGAGTAGCGGAATGCGAGCCCGTCGGCGACCACGATTCCGATCGCCAGCAGCGTGCAGAAGGCGGCGGCGGCTCCGGCCCAGCGGAACAGGACGGGGCGCGTGAACGATTTCCGGTCGCGGAACGGCGTCTCGACAAATTTCCATGAGGCCGCGGCCAGGACGATGGAAAGGCCGATGACATAAAACTTCTCGACGCGCGGCGGCAACCCGGCGGACATGAATCCCATGCCGTGGAACACGATCACCGGCCAATGCCAGAGATAGAGCGAATACGAGATAAGGCCGATAAATACGACTGGCGGCAGCGACAGCAGCTTGCCGCCCCAGGATTCCCCCGTCTCCCCCGCCGCGATAAACAGCGCCGCGCCCAAACAGGGCAGAAGCGCCGCAAAACCAGGAAACGGCGTGTCCGAGGAATAGAGCGGAACGCAGACGAGGATCATCGCAAGACCGGCGAGGCTGGCCAGGTTACGCCATAGCGCGCCACGGATTTCCGGCACGAGCCTCATGCCCAGGACGCAGCCGATCAGCAGCTCCCAGGCGCGGCTGTGCAGCAGATAATAAGACGCCGACGAATGCTGCGCCACGCCGTAGGCGCTGAGGCCGAGCGAAAACACGGCCAATCCCAGAACAGTCAGCTTCAAATGGCGGCGGAAGCGGCGATAGGCCAGCATGAGCAGGAGCGGAAAGAAGATATAGAACTGTTCCTCAACCGCCAGCGACCATGTATGCAGCAACGGCTTCGACATCGAAGCCCCTTCGAAATAGCCCGCCTGGCTCCAAAACAGGAAATTGGAGGCGGAAAACAGCGCCGCCGGGATGGATTTCGAGAAATCCTTCATCTCGGTCGGCATCAGATAAGCGTAGCCGATGGCCGTCGCGCCGAGCATCGTCACGACCAGCGCCGGGATGATGCGGCGGATGCGGCGCTCGTAGAAATTGACGATGGAGAAATTCCCGGCTTCGATCTCCGTGGCGATGATGCGCGAGATCAGATAGCCCGAGATGATGAAAAAAACATCCACGCCGATGAAACCGCCATGGCAGAACGGCATCTCGACATGGCAAGCGGCGACTGCCATGACCGCGACGGCGCGAAGGCCGTCTATATCCGGGCGGTATTTTGTTCCCTTATGCGCATGTCCCTGAATCATGGCGAATCAATTCCTCTTGTCTGGGGTACGGCTTGCGGAGAAGCCGAAGAGAATAATTTACGGAAAACGGCGGAGATGCGGCGGCGTCCCCGGACCTCGATCAGCGCATAGCTGGCCCAAGCGACAAGCCATGCGGCGACAATGACCGCCGGGGCAAAAACCATGTCCGCGTTCGCCAAGTCGGCAGGCAACACAATTTTAAGACACCGCTTGATCACATCCACCAGAATGCCATGCCACAGATACAGCGAATAGGAGATCAGTCCCAGGTGATAGATCACCCGGTTCCCGAACAACACGGCGCTTGCGCGGCTGTTGTAATACAGGGAGATAATCAGGAACGGGATCACCAGCACGACCGCCACATCGCTGCCCGGAATCGCCAACAGCCCTATAAGCAGAGCGAGAGTTACAAGGACGGCGCCATCGCCTGACATCAACCGGCGGCATGCGGAATTTTGCGACAGCCTATAAGCTCCCAACCCAAGGCAGAATTCTCCAAGGCAACGCAGCGCGGGCAAAAAGCTGTATTTGTGCGCGTCGAGATTGACGACATCGAGCGGGCCCATCTCCCCCTGAGAGGAAACTGCGACCATGAAAATACCCACCACCGAAGCCAAGACTTGCAGCCATACCCAGCGCGAAAAGGCGATGTATATCAAAAGCGGAAAGAGAGAATAGGCCAGCAATTCGGTGCTTACCGACCACGAATTTCCGACCATGATATGAGCGCCGAGACCCCAGCTATGAATCAGCAGGAAATTGGCGATAAGATCGTATGCGCTCAGTTCAAAGTCGTGAACGCCGGAGATATTGACCAGCCATTTCGCGTAGAAGATGGCCGTGACCACGAAATAGACCGGATAAATGCGCGCGATCCGATTGACCATGAAGGATGCATAACGAGGCCAGACGCAGCCGTTCTTGAAGTCTTCGCTATATCGAAGCGCGAGCACGAAGCCGCTGAGCACGAAGAAAAGATCGACGCACAGATATCCCCAGTTCAAGGGAAGGGTGTCGAGAAAGGTGGAATCCTGGTTTTGCCGGGCGTGCCATTGGATATGATAAAGCATAACCATAAAGGCGGCCAGCCCGCGAACGCCGGTCAACGGCTTGATTTCGTTTTTCATGGCCATGGCCCGCTTTTCATTGCCATTCCGGACGCCCCTTCATGGAGGCGATCCGGAATCCAGGGAAACAGTGCTTTGCTTGGCATGGATTCCGGTCTCGCGCCCAAGGACGCGCCGGAATGACAATTCAGCCCTGATAATAATGCTTATATTTCTCGTAACTGCCGAAACCGTATTTTCTTTGCTCGTTCATATCGACCTGAGTGAGAACAGCGCCGGCCAGCTTGACGTTGAACAGCCGGAGTTTTTTCAATCCCTCAGCCACGCTTTCGGTGGTGGTCGATCCCCAGCGCACGAGGAAGAGAGCGGTATCGACCTGCTTTGCCATCATGGCGGAGTCGGCAACGGCCATGATCGGCGGAGAGTCGATGATAACGATGTCGTACTTTTCCCGCACCGCGATCAGCAACAGCTCCATTTGATGGGAACTCAGCAGATCGTGCGGATTAGGAACCTTGGTATGGGCTACGATGACATCGGCGCCGCTGGTGTCGCGCTGGATGGCGTCTTCGAGTTTCGCATCATGTGCCAGTACCATGGCCAGATCGGGCTTAGTGATATCAAGGCCCAGCAGGCTATGCACCGAAGGGCGGCGCAAATCGGCATCGATCAGCAGCACCTTCTTGCCCGACTGGGCGATCACGCGCGTGAGCGACGTCGCGAAACAGCTCTTGCCTTCCTTCGGCAGGGAACTCGTCACCATAATGATCTTATGAGGGGCGTCCACATTCGAAAAGTGAATCGCCGTCGCGATCGCGCGTATGGATTCCGCATAGCCCGACAAAGGCTTTTCCAGGATATAGTCGCCAATCGGCTGCCCAGGCGGAGCATCGGCAACGGGTACGACGCCAAGCCCGTTGATGCCGCATAGCTCCTCGAGCTCGCCGAGAGAGCGGACGCCGCGATTAAGGTATTCAAAGCCGAAAGCCAGAATGGTCCCAAGCCCGCCGCCAAGAAAAATTCCAAGCAGCAGGAACATCCTCTTCTTGGGGAAATACGCCTCCACGGGAATGTCCGCCCGCGCCACGATGCGCGAGTCGGCCATTTGCAAGCCTTGCTGTTCGACAATTTGCTTGGACCTGCTCAGGAAGCTTTCATAAAGAGTCCGGGTCACGGCGGCCTGGCGCTGCAACTGGCGCAAAGTCACCATCGACTGATTGCCTGAAACCGTCACGCCTTCGACGTCCGCAAGCTGCTTCTCCAGCATCGTGACCTTGTTTTTGGCGACATTGTAGTCGTTTTCGATGCTGGCCGTTATCTTCTGCACTTCATCGCTGATCTTGCCGCGAATGCTGTCCAGCTGGTTGCGGATATTCACGATCGTCGGATGCAGCCTGCCATAGCGCTTGGACATATCGGCTTCCTGGCGCAGCACTTCGGCTTCCTGCTGCTTCAAGCCGCGGATCAGTTCCGAGGAAATGGCGATGGAGGATGATTCCTGCTGCCTTAGGCTCCGCCCCTTGACGCTGTTATAGCGGGCTTCGGCCTGTGCCAGTTCGCCGCGCGCGTCGAGCAATTGGGTATTGATGGCGCCCAGCTGCTGCTGCGTGAGGGTTTCATCGCCGCCCTTGCCGACAAGGTTGTTGTCTTCCTTGAAAGTTTCGACGGCTTTCTCAGCTTTTCTGACTTCTTCCTGCAGAGCTTCCAGCCGCTTGTTGAACCAGATCGTCGCTTTTTCGGACGTGTCGTATTTGACCTCGATCTGGTTCTCCAGATAAGCCTCGGCAAAGGCGTTGGCGATTCTCGCCGCCTTTTCCGGATTGACGTCGCGGTAATCGATGTTGATGCTATACGAACGGCCGTCATTGACGACATCGAGCCCCAGAAGCAAATTATTCACGACAATCGTGCGTTCTTCCTCGGCGCGCTTGCTGGCGGTTTCCCCGTCCTCGTCGCTGCCGAAAAGCTGGCTCAGCAAACCTCTCCCGCCTCCTTCGACGGCGGGGTTAAGCACGGGGTCTTTCATGAGGTCGAGTTTATCGACGACTTTATTGGCGACCGTTTTGGATTGAATCGCCGTAACGTCGCTGCGAATGGCTAAAGTATCGGGCAAAAGGCTGGACACGACTTCTTCCAGATCGGTGACGCGCGTCTTGCGCGGGTCGAGAATGACCACGGCCTCGGCCATATAGCGCTTCGGCAATATAAATCCCAGCGTGAGCATCAGAAGCGTGACGCAGCCGGCAACGGCCGAGATAAAAGCTGCATTACGACGCGCGAAGAAATATATCTTGCGGAGGTCGTTCATCAAAAAAAGATCATCTTGTTCCATAATACGCGCCTGTCACATGAGTGGTTGCATTGAAAGATCGGGTTTCTAAAATAACGTCCTGATTATTCTTTTATATTTCTGCTCCATCGCTCTCTATGCCGTCACAATGCCTTTGTCGGCGCTGACATCAACAATCCCCCACCGATTCCGAAACGGCGGAACAATTGCTGCAGTGCACCTGATTAAGGATCGCAGCTTCTAACATTTCCTTCATTCCGATAGCAACTACAAATTTAATTTCAAAGGGATAGAAATCTCAAATAATTTGCCTTAACCACGATTTGCCGGAGATTTCTCGAAAAACAGTTCATAGGGCTTCAGAAACCTGGCCGCGAAAGCAAGCGTTAGGCGCTGCCAATCCGCCTCGCCGGTCAGGTTCTCGAACTGGGATCGATGCTCCATCAATGCGGCTTTTTTACGGTCAAGATAGCCTCCGGCGTCGATTCGCTTATGAGTTAGCAAGGGCGAAACAGCCATGGCATGGCGCAGAGCGCCCATAGGCCAGAACCAGAGCGGGTATTCATAGACCGGACAGGCAATTACCCGGCTATTCACCAGCCTCATTACCGCCGCCGCCACCGCGCGATGATCCGGATGCCGGTCGATGCCGTAAGGCGAAAAAACAATCGCCGGAGCGCATAATTTGGCCTGTATTTCGATATCGCCGGCGATTTTCTCGATATGCGCGGCTGCCTTGCCATCCGGATAGGACAGAAATACGACATCGTCCGCTGTCACCCCAAGCCGTCCGGCAGCGCGGCGCGCTTCCTCCTGCCGAAGAGCGGCCAAAGCTTCGGGCGTCATGACCGTGGACTGGGTTGAAGAGCTTCCATCCGTAACGATAACGATACGAACTGGAAATCCACTGTCACGCAGCCGCAGAACAGCCGCTCCGCAGCCCAGGGTTTCGTCGTCAGGATGGGGGGCGATCACCAGCGCCGGACCGGCAGGAAGGCTTTGCGTGATGTCGACGCTTAGGAAGGCAAAGAATGCCTGAAAGACCTCAATGACCGCTCGTTTGACGGTTTCTTTTAGGGCTTGCATGGAGGCCATCGAAGCCGCTCGCGAACTTATAAGGAAATATCTGAATCAGCCCTGCTCCGCCAAGAGGCTTCGCAGGGCACTCGGTTTTTCTAAGCGCGCAAGCGCGCTAAGAAAAACCGGTGGTGGGCGGTGAGGGGATCGAACCCCCGGCAGCCTCGGTGTAAACGAGATGCTCTACCGCTGAGCTAACCGCCCACGCGCCGACATCCAACGACTGCTACGCGTTTCTGTCAAGCCAGAGAGCAATCCTTAGCCGCCGCCTGTCCGCCGGAGAGTTCCGGCCTGTCGGGCGCGGGAGGCTCCATAGTCCTGCGTGCGGAACTCAAGAGCTCATCCATGACGGCCTCTCTAACCAGGGGTTTATATCCACTGGCGACTTTGCAGCTATCGAGCATGGCGCCTTTCAGCGGATGGTGTTCCAAAGCTTCGTCGACGACATACTCTACATAGGGCCGCCGCTCTTCGACAGCGGTTTGCACGAGCACTTTTCTCACTAATTCCTCTAGCGTCATCCATTCGTCTGGCGGGAGATAAACGTCCCCAGATTCAATCCGGGCCTTAAGCCGCTTGCCGCTTCCGCTAGCCAGAGGAAAACCCTTAGAATCTGACCAAACATGACGCTTTTTCAGCTTTTTCAGCGCTTTCTCCTTGCGCTGGTCGAAATATTTGGCATCCATTTCCTGATCGAATGCCGCATTTTGCCGGACGGCTGATACGTAAGACCAGTAAGCCGGATGATGGAGGGCATGCTCCAAGACATCAGCGGCAGCCGCCTTCATTTCCTCATATCTTTGCGGACGAGTTTCTTGCACGCGCTGTAAAAAATCTTCAATTCTGGACATTATGCATCCCTCCTTAAAAATAGAATGAAATAGATATATCGGCCGATTATTGTTATTTCAAGCGGCCATCAAAAACCGCCGTAACATCACGCAATTATTCGCATCGATCCAAAATAGCCGAGACGTCTTTCTCGACCTTGTCCATATCGGCCATGCCGTCGACCTGATGCAAAATACCCTTGGCCGCGTAGTAGGGGATGATCGGTTTCGTCTGTTCCTCATAGGCCTTAAGCCGCGTCTTCATGGTTTCGGCATTGTCGTCGGCGCGGCGGGTGAATTCCGTGCCGCCGCAAGCATCGCATACGCCGGGAGTCTTCGTCGGCTTGAACTTATCGTGATAACCGGCGCCGCATTTGGCGCATGTGAAGCGTCCGCTCACGCGCTCGACGAGAGCGGGAACATCGACCTTCAATTCGATGACGGCGCATAGAGGCTTGACCTTGGCCAGCATCGCGTCGAGAGCCTCGGCCTGAGCCGTGGTGCGGGGAAATCCATCGAGAATGACGCCTCTGGCGCAATCAGGCTCGGCCATGCGCGATGCAATGAGCCGGATCATCAAATCGTCCGGCACCAGCTTTCCGGCATCCATGAGCGATTTGGCTTCGAGGCCGAGCGGCTCTCCCCGCTTGATGGCGGCACGCAGCATGTCGCCGGTGGAAAGCTGCACCATGGCGCGCGAAGTCTCGATCCTCTTGGCCTGGGTTCCCTTGCCCGCGCCCGGCGGTCCAAGCAAGATGATATTCATGCGGTTCCTCGTATTACGTCAACTTCTCTTACTTTTTGGCGCGCAGCTTCGATTTCTTGATCAATCCTTCATATTGGTGGGCGAACAGATGCGCCTGCACCCTTCCTATCGTATCGATCGTCACGCTGACCACGATCAGCAGCGACGTGCCCCCCATGTAGAACGGCACGGAATATTGCGACGACAAAAATTCCGGCAGCAGGCAAACGACCGTCAGATAGGCGGCGCCCAGAACCGTGATCCGCGTCAGTACGAAATCGAGATACTTGGCGGTATTGGCCCCGGGGCGAATCCCCGGTACCGAGCCGCCGTATTTCCTGAGATTGTCGGCGGTTTCGTCGGGATTGAACACGATGGCCGTATAGAAGAAGGCAAAGAAAATGATCATCCCCGCATACAGGATCATGAACAGCGGCTTGCCGTGCCCCAGTTCGGCCACGACATCCGCGAGCCAGCCGGTATGCCCCACATCGGTGAAACTGGCCAAAGTCAGCGGGAACAGCAGCAGCGAGCTGGCAAAAATCGGCGGAATAACGCCGGCGGTATTGATCTTGAGCGGCATGTGCGAAGCTTCGCCGCCGAACATCTTGTTGCCGACCTGGCGCTTCGGATACTGCACCAGAATGCGCCGTGTCGCTCTTTCGCAGGCGACGCACAGAGCCAGCACGGCCACCAGCAGCGCGATCAGCACCACCAGGAACCAGCCGGAAATCGCGCCGGTGCGGGCAAGCTCGAACGTATTGCTGAGAGAAACCGGCAGGTTGGCGACGATGCCGGTATAGATAATCAGCGATGTGCCGTTGCCGATGCCGCGCGCGCTGATCTGCTCGCCGAGCCACATCAGGAACACGGTGCCCCCCGTCAAGGTGACGACGGTCGTAAGCCTGAAAAAGAATCCGGGGTCGATCACCGCACTACCTGCGGTGCCCGCCATATTTTCAAGCCCGACGGCTAGCGCATAGGACTGCACCAGCGCGAAACCGACCGTCATGTAGCGGGAATATTGAGTGAGCTTCAACCGGCCCTGCTCGCCTTCTTTCTTGAGCGCCTCAAGGCTGGGCACGATGGCGCTGAGAAGCTGGATGATGATCGAGGCCGTGATATAGGGCATGACGTTGAGGGCGAAGACCGTCATGCGGAACAGCGCGCCGCCCGCCAGCATATCGAACATGCCGAGAATGCCGCCGGAATGCTGCGCAAAAATCTGCGAGAGAACATTGGGATCGATACCCGGTATCGGCACATGGGTGCCGATCCGGTAGACGATCAGCGCACCCAGCGTGAACCAGATGCGCGTCTTGAGCTCGCTGGCCTTGCCGAACGCAGACCAGTCCATATTCGCGGCGAGATTTTCAGCAGTGGAGGCCATTATCGGGATTCCGGAAACAAGAGGGGCAAATCAAATCGTTAAGGATTTATGCCCTGTTCATCAAGCTCGCGCAAGCAAGAAGCCTGCTTCGCACTGCATCATCGCAATTGAGCGGCACCGGCCATCCCAAAAGAAAATTCCAGCCGTATTAAGCTGCGGCTTCTTCCGCCGCCGGCGTGGTGACGGTGACTTTGCCGCCGGCCTTTTCGATGGCCTCGATGGCGGTCTTGGAAGCGCCGGCCACGGTGAGATTCACCTTGGCCTTGATCGCGCCCTTGCCGAGCAAGCGAACGCCGTCGCGGGCCTGCTTGACCAAGCCGAGCTTGATCAGCATGTCGCCGGTGATTTCCTTGGCGGCGTCGAGCTGGCCCGCCTCGATGGCTTTCTGCAGGCGGTCGAGATTGATGACCGAGCAGTCGCGCGCGAAGATATTATTGAAGCCGCGCTTCGGGATACGGCGATGCAATGGCATCTGGCCGCCTTCGAAGGATTTCAGCGCCACGCCGGTGCGAGCCTTCTGGCCCTTGACGCCACGGCCGCAGGTCTTGCCCTTGCCGGAGCCGATGCCGCGCCCGACGGTCATCTTGCGCTTGCGCGCGCCCGGATTGTCGCGGAGTTCATTGAGTTTCATAGCCTGTATTCCTCATTCATAAAAACAACGGAATGCGCTGTTATATATTATTTCTTTTCAGTCACTTCAACCAAATGCTGAACCTTGCGGATCATACCGCGCGTTTCCGGCGTGTCCGCCAGCTCGCGCGAGGAGTGGCGCCCGCGCAGGCCGAGCCCGATCAGCGTTTCGCGCATGCCGGGCTTCTTGCGGAATCCCGAGCCTTTTTGCGTGACGGTCAGAGTCTTCGTTGTCGTTTTAGTCATGATTTCACCAGTTTCCTATCAGGCATCCGTCGCGGCATCGCCCGCTTTGTCGGCTTTCTTGCCCAAAATCTCGTTGACCTTCTTGCCGCGGCGGCTTGCGACCGAACGCGGGCTGGACAATGACGTCAGCGCCGCAAAGGTCGCCTTGACCATGTTATGCGGATTGGATGTGCCGACCGACTTCGCCACCACGTCCTGAACGCCCAGAGCCTCGAATACGGCGCGCATCGGACCGCCGGCGATGATGCCGGTGCCGGGAGGCGCGGCGCGCACGACGACTTCGCCCGCGCCGAAGATGCCGCGGCTGTCATGATGCAGCGTCCGTCCTTCGCGCAGCGGAATGCGAACCAGATTGCGCTTGGCGGCTTCGGTCGCCTTGCGGATCGCTTCCGGAACTTCGCGCGCCTTGCCGGAGCCGTAGCCGACGCGGCCTTTGCCGTCGCCCATGACGAGCAGAGCGGCGAAGCCGAACCGCTTGCCTCCCTTGACCACCTTGGCGACACGATTAATGGCGACGAGCTTGTCGATAAACTCGCCACGATCGGAATCGCCGCCACCTTGGCCCTCGTCGCGCCGCTTCTTGCCGCGACGGCGTCCGCCTTCTTCCGATTCCGGGGTCTTCTCGTCTGCTTTCGCCATTATTTCTTTGTCCTTATGTTAAAACGACAAGCCTGCTTCGCGGGCGGCATCCGCGAGCGCCTTGATGCGCCCGTGGAACTGGTCGCCGCCGCGATCGAAGGCAACCTCTTTGACATTCTGTTTCAGCGCGCGCTCGGCGATTAGCTTGCCGATTACTGCCGCCGCATCCTTATTGGCGCCGGTCTTGCCTTCTTTACGCAAATCTTTTTCCAGCGACGACGCGGCCGCCAAGGTGCGGCCCGCCCTGTCGTCGATGACCTGGGCATAGATGTGCTTCTCGGAACGAAACACCGACAGCCTCGGCCGGTCGGAGATCTGCCGCAGCTTGTGACGCACCCGCTTGGCTCTGCGTTCCTTTAATTGTTTTACTTTTTCCATGACCCTATACCCTATTTCTTTTTGCCTTCTTTGCGGCGAACGCGCTCGCCCTCATACTTGATGCCCTTGCCCTTGTAAGGCTCCGGCTTTTTCAGCGCGCGAATTTCCGAGGCCACCTGCCCCACTTTCTGCTTGTCGAATCCGCTGACGGAAATAACGGTCGGCTTTTCCGCCTTGATCGCGATGCCTTCCGGGATCGCGTATTTGACTTCATGGCTGAAGCCGAGCTGCATCACCAAATCCTTGCCCTGGACGGCGGCGCGGAAACCCACGCCTTCGATTTCCAGCACCTTGCGATAGCCCTCGGAAACGCCCTTGACCATATTCTGCAGATTGTTGCGCGCGGTGCCCCACAGCGTCCGCGAACGCTGCGTCATCTGGCGCGGCGTGACGGCAATGGTTCCGCCTTCGACCTTGATCTCCAGTTCGCCCGGCACATCCAGGCTCAGGCTGCCCAGCTTGCCCTTGGCCGCAACCATCTGTCCCTTGACGTCAAGGGTTACCCCGGAGGGAACGACGACTGCATGTTTACCTATACGCGACATCTTTTACTCCAATTAGAATACCCGGCAAAGCACTTCGCCGCCGACATTGGCCGCGCGCGCTTCGTTATCCGACATCACGCCGCGCGGAGTCGAAAGAATCGAAATGCCGAGGCCGTTGTAAAACCGGGCGAGGTCCTTGATCTTCGCATAGACCCGGCGGCCCGGCTTGGACACGCGGTCGATGCGGCGGATCACGGCGTCGCCTTCATGATACTTCAGCTCGATTTCCAGGATCGGCAGCCCATCGGCCTTTTGCGTCTCGCTGAAGCCGCGGATGAAGCCTTCCTTCTGCAAGACTTCAAGAACGTGCTTGCGGAAGTTCGACGACGGGCATTCGATAACGGCAAGCCTTGCAGCCTGGCCGTTGCGAATGCGCGTCAGCATATCGCCAAGGGGATCGGTCATTGCCATACGCTAAAACTCCTTACCAGCTCGATTTCACAATGCCCGGAATCTGCCCCGTCGAGGCCAGATCGCGCAGCTTGATACGGCACAATTTGAATTTGCGGTAAACGCCGCGCGGCCTGCCGGTCAGTTCGCAGCGGTTGCGAATCCGCACCGCCGACGAATTGCGCGGCATTTTCGCCAGACGCAAGACCGCGTCGAAACGCTCTTCCATCGTCGCATCCTTGTCGCGGATAATCGCCTTGAACTTGGCGCGCGAAGCGGCTTTCTGCTTCGTCATCTTCGTCCGGCGCTTGTTCTTTTCGACCATGCTTGTCTTGGCCATCTTCGGTACTCCTTAAGAATTAAACGGTATCTGGAAGCCGCGCAGCAATTCCTTGGCTTCGGCATCGGTTTTCGCCGTGGTGCAGATCACGATATCCATGCCGCGAACTTCATCCATCTTGTCGTAGTCGATTTCGGGGAACACCAGCTGTTCCTTGAGGCCCATCGCATAATTGCCGTTGCCGTCAAAACTTTTGCCGGAAACGCCCCGGAAATCGCGGACGCGCGGCAGCGCGATATTGACCAGCCGGTCGAGGAACTCATACATCTTGTCGCGGCGCAACGTCACCTTGCAGCCGATGCCGAGTCCGCCGCGCAGCTTAAAGGTCGCGATGGCTTTTTTCGACTTGGTAATCACCGGCTTCTGGCCCGCGATCAGCGCCAATTGCTCGGCAGCGACCTTGCTCTTCTTGCTGTCGTTGACGGCTTCGCCCACGCCCATATTGATGACGATCTTGTCCAGCTTCGGAACCTCGAAACGGTTCTTGTAGCCGAACTTAGCGATCATCGCCGAACGGACGGTCTCTTCGTAATGCTTCTGTAAACGCGCTGCCATAATCTTTATCCTTTAACGATCAATCTGCTCGCCGGAACGCTTGGCGACACGCACCTTGCGTCCGTCGCTCAGCGTCTTGTATCCGACACGCACCGCCTTGTTATCCTTCGGATCGACATGCGCCACGTTGGACACATGGATCAAGGCTTCTTTCTTCTCGATCCCGCCGCCGGACTTCGCGTCCTGGCGCTTATGCTTGGTGACAAGATTCACGCCCTGCACCAGCACGCGGTTTTCCTGGGGCAGAACGCGCAGGACCGTTCCGGTCTTGCCCTTGTCCTTGCCCGCGATCACGATGACGCGGTCATCCTTCTTGATTTTAAGCTTCGCGGCCATCACAGCACCTCTTCCGCCAGCGAGATAATTTTCATAAAGCCCAGATTGCGCAATTCGCGCGTCACCGGCCCGAACACGCGGGTGCCGATGGGCTCCTTGTCCTTGTTCACCAGCACCGCGGCGTTGGTGTCGAAGCGGATCGAGGTTCCGTCGTCGCGGCGCACTTCCTTGCGGGTGCGCACGATGACGGCCTTATGCACGTCGCCCTTCTTCACGCGGCCGCGCGGGATCGCGTCCTTGACAGACACGACGATGACATCGCCGACCGAAGCGAATTTGCGCTTTGAGCCGCCGAGCACCTTGATGCAGGCGACGAGTTTCGCCCCGCTGTTATCCGCGACCTGTAAGGTCGATTCCATTTGAATCATAACTTCATTCCTTAACTACAAATCTTTATTGATGCCGGGAGGTGTTATTTCTTCCCTGCGGTCTTTTTCTCCGCGACGCCCTCTTCCACCACCGTCCAGCGCTTGCGCTTGCTGATCGGGCGGCATTCGATGATCGAGACGGCGTCGCCGGTCTTGAACTTGTTCAATTCGTCATGCGCGGCGTACTTCTTCGACCGCGTGATGAACTTCTTATAGATCGGATGCATGACGCGCCGGGACACCAGGACCGTAATGGTCTTGTCGCCCTTGTCGCTGGTCACTGTTCCCTGCAATACGCGCCTTGGCATTATCTTTCCCCCTTAAGCGGCCGACTTAGCCTTGCGGCTACGCTCGGTCAGAATGGTTTCGATCTTGGCAATCTCGCGCCGCGCCTGACGCTGACGGTCGGTATGCGTGAGCTGGCCCGTGGCCTTCTGGAAACGCAGGTTAAAGCGCTCTTTCTTCAGTCCGATGCGCTGCTCTTCAAGCTCCTTGTCGGTCTTGAGGCGCAAGTCCTTCGATTTCACCGTAGCCATGTTATGCCCCCTCGCCCGTGCGCTGGATGAATTTGGTCTTGAGCGGCAGCTTGGCCGCGGCCAAGGCAAACGCTTCTTTAGCAACTGCCGCCGTCACGCCGTCCAGTTCGAACATGATCCGCCCCGGATGAACGCGAGCGGCCCAGAATTCCACCGATCCCTTGCCCGAACCCATGCGGACTTCGGCGGGCTTCTTGGTGATCGAAAGGTCCGGGAAAATGGTGATCCATAGCCTTCCCTGGCGCTTGATGGCGCGGGTGATGGCGCGGCGGGCGGCTTCGATCTGGCGCGCGCTCACGCGCTCCGGCTCCATGGCCTTCAGGCCGAAGGCGCCGAAATTCAGGCGCGTCCAGCCCTTGGAAGCGCCATGAATGCGGCCCTTGTGCATCTTGCGGTATTTTGGACGTTTCGGTTCCAACATCTTACATTACCTTCGTCATATCTTATGAATGCTGCGTTACTTGGTCGCCCGAACGGGCGTCGATCGCCATCGGATCGTGTTCCAGAATTTCACCCTTGAAAATCCAGACTTTGACGCCGCAGGTTCCCATCGTCGTGTGCGCCGTCGCCGAGCCGTAGTCGATATCCGCGCGTAAGGTATGCAGCGGCACGCGGCCTTCGCGATACCATTCGACGCGGGCAATTTCAGCGCCGCCGAGCCGTCCGCTGCAATTGATACGGATGCCGAGCGCGCCGAGCCGCATCGCGGACTGCACCGCGCGCTTCATCGCGCGGCGGAAAGCCACGCGGCGCTCAAGCTGGCTGGCGATATTTTCAGCCACCAGCTTCGAGTCGATTTCCGGCTTGCGGATTTCGGTGATGTTAAGGCTGACTTCCGCGTTGGTCATCTCGCCGAGTTCGCTGCGCAGCTTTTCGATATCCGCGCCCTTCTTGCCGATGACCACGCCGGGACGCGCCGACTGAATCGTAATCCGCGCCTTCTTGGCCGTGCGTTCGATGATGATGCGCGAAACGCCCGCGGCCTTCAGCTTTTCTTCGAGCAAGGCGCGGATGTTAATGTCTTCGTGCAGCAGATTGCCATAGTCCTTGCCCGCGAACCACCGGCTGTCCCAGGTACGGATAATGCCTAAACGAAAACCGATTGGATTGATTTTCTGACCCATGGACTATGCTCCTGCCTGCGCTTGCGCGGCTTGCTGTTTCTTCGGCTTCGGCTTCGCGGCCTCGGCGGACTTCTTCTTTCCGGCTCCCGCTTGGCGCTTCGGCTTATCAGCCTCGGTCGTTTCGCGCACGATGACGGTCAGGTTGCTGAACGGCTTTTCAATGCCGGCGCTCTTGCCGCGTCCGCGCGCATGCCAGCGCTTCATGACGAAAGAGCGGCCCACGCTGGCTTCGGCGACAATCAGCTTGTCGACATCCAGCGAATGATTGTTCTCGGCGTTGGCGACTGCGGCCTGCAGCACGCGCTTCACGTCATGCGCCACGCGGCGCTTGGTGAAGTCCAGCGCCACGACGGCCTCGGCGACTCTCTTGCCGCGAATGGTCGCCGCGACGACATTCAGCTTGCGCGCCGACGTGCGGATGGCGATGGCCACCGCCTTCGCGCTATCCGGTCCCAAACGACGCTCTGTCTTTTGCTTGCCCATAACCTGTTACTCCTAAGCGGCCTTCTCGGACTTCTTATCGCCGGGCGTATGCCCCTTGAAATTCCGCGTCGGCGCGAATTCGCCGAACTTGTGGCCGATCATGTTTTCCGTGACCGACACCGGAAGAAATTTGTGGCCGTTATAAACGCCGAAGGTCAGACCCACGAATTGCGGCAGGATCGTCGAGCGGCGCGACCATATCTTGATGATCTCGTTGCGGCCCGAAGCCCGCGCCTTCTCCGCCTTCGCCAGCAGATAACCGTCGATGAACGGTCCTTTCCAAATTGAACGTGCCATAGTCTATTCCCTGCCTTACCTGTTGCTTCCCTGCGCGTCGCGGCGCTTGTTCGTGCGGCGGATGATCATGCCGTCGGTGCGCTTGTTGTTGCGCGTCTTGGTGCCCTTGGTGCCCTTGCCCCACGGCGTGACCGGATGGCGTCCGCCCGAAGTGCGGCCTTCGCCGCCGCCGTGCGGATGGTCGATCGGGTTCATCGAGACGCCGCGCACGGTCGGGCGGATGCCCTTCCAGCGATTGCGTCCGGCTTTGCCGATCTGGATGTTGCCGTGATCGGCGTTCGATACCGCGCCGATGGTCGCCATGCATTCCTGCGACACCTTGCGGAGTTCGCCCGAGCTGAGCTTGATCTGCGCAAAGCCGGAGTCGCGCGCGACGAGCTGGACATAAGTTCCGGCGGAACGCGCGAGCTGGCCGCCCTTGCCGGGCTTCATTTCGACGTTATGGATGATCGTACCGACCGGAATGCTCTTAAGCAGCATCGCGTTGCCGGGCTTGACGTCGACCTTGACGCCGCTTTCGACCACATCGCCCTTGGTGACGCGTTGCGGCGCGAGAATATAGGCCAGCGTGCCGTCCTGGTATTTGATCAGCGCGATGAAGGCCGTGCGGTTGGGATCGTATTCCAGCCGCTCGATGGTCGCGGGCATCCCATGCTTGGTGCGCTTGAAATCGATCAGGCGATAACGGCGCGCGTGACCGCCGCCCTGATGGCGCACGGTGATGCGTCCGGTATTGTTGCGTCCGCCCTTGCTGTGCAGGCCCTCGGTCAGCGCCTTGACCGGCTTGCCCTTCCACAGCTCGCGGCGGTCGATTTGCACCAACTGCCGCATGCCGGGCGTGATCGGATTATATTTCTTGAGTGCCATGTTCTAGATTCCCGTAGCCATGTCGATCGTTTGCCCCTCTTTGAGCGTCACGATCGCTTTCTTGTAGTCCGAACGCTGGCCGAGACGGCCCTTGAACCGCTTCAGCTTGCCCTTGACCCGCAGCGTGTTGACGCCCTTCACCTCGACCTTGAACAGGCCTTCGATGGCCGCCTTGATCTGCGGCTTGGTGGCGCCCAGCGCAACGCGGAACGTCACCTGGCTATGCTCGGAACCGGCAGTCGCCTTTTCGGTGATGTGCGGCGCGAGGATGATGTCGTAATGCGCGGGTAAAATCTCCGCCACTTTCGCCTTCGCCTTAGTCTTGGTTTTCTTCTCAGCCATCATCATTCCCCTATGCCGCCTCTTGGCCGGCATCTTGTCCGGTCAGGCGCGCCTGCAATTGCTCTACCGCATTCCTGGTCAGAACCAGAGTCTCATGCCGCAGAATGTCATATACGTTCGCGCCCTGCTCCGGCAGCAAATCGACGAAAGGCATGTTGCGGATCGCGAGCGCGAAATTCTTGTCTAGGTTCGCGCCGTCGATGATGAGCGCCGAACTCGCGCCGAGCGAACCAAGCCTGGCGATCATATCCTTGGTCTTGGGGCTGTCCGACTTCGCGGCGTCCAGCACGATCAATTTGCCCGCTTTTAGTTTTCCGGCCAGCGCCATGCACAGCGCCAGGCGGCGGAATTTCTTCGGCAGGTCATGAGCATGGCTGCGCACGACGGGGCCGAAAATCACCGCGCCTTTGCGGAACTGCGGCGAGCGCAGGCTGCCTTGACGGGCGCGGCCCGAACCCTTTTGCGCCCATGGCTTGCGGGTCGTGCCGCTGATCTCGGAAATGCCCTTGGTCTTGTGCGTGCCGGCGCGCTTCTTCGCCTGCTGCCAATAGACCGCGCGCGCCAGAACGTCGCTCCGCTCCTCGACACCGAAGACGGCGTCGAGCAAGTCGACTTCGCCGACCTTCTTGTTATCCAAATTCACCACAGTGGCTTTCATTATCTTTCCCCAATTTCCCTTAAGCAGCCGTCTCGGCTTGCGCCGCTTGCTTCAAACCCGCCGGAAACGGCGCGTCCTTGTGCAAAGGCCGCTTGACCGCATCGCGCACTTCCAGATAACCGCCGTCGGATCCCGGAACGGCGCCTCTCACCATGATAAGTCCCCGCGCTTCATCGACCGCGACCACGGTCAGATTCTGCTGCGTCGCGCGGACATCGCCCATGTGTCCGGCCATCTTCTTGTTCTTGAACACGCGGCCAGGGTCCTGGCGTCCGCCGGTGGAACCATGGCTGCGATGCGAGACCGAAACGCCGTGCGTGGCGCGCAAGCCGCCGAAATTATGGCGCTTCATGACGCCGGCGAAGCCCTTGCCGATGGTGGTGCCGGAGACATCGACATATTGTCCCGGCACGAAATGCGCCGCGGAGATTTCCGCGCCGAGTTCCAGAACGGCGTCCGGCGTGACGCGGAATTCGATCAGCCTCTTCTTCGGCTCGACCTTGGCCTTGGCGAAATGGCCGCGCAGCGGCTTGGTCACGCGGCTCAGCTTCGCCTTATCGACGCCAAGCTGCACGGCGACATAGCCGTCGCGCTCGAGCGTCTTGACCGCCACCACCTGGCAGCCGTCGACCTGCAGCACGGTGACGGGGATATGCTCGCCCTTTTCGCTGAAAAGGCGCGTCATGCCGATCTTCCGGGCCAATAATCCTGTGCGCAACTTCGTCGTCATGTTCGTATTCCCTAAACCTTGATCTCGACATCGACGCCAGCCGCCAGATCGAGCTTCATCAGCGCGTCGATCGTCTGCGGCGTCGGGTCAAGAATATCCAGCAGACGCTTATGCGTGCGTATCTCGAACTGCTCGCGCGACTTCTTGTCGATATGCGGACCGCGGTTGACGGTAAACTTCTCGATCAAGGTCGGCAGCGGAATCGGTCCCAGCACCCGCGCGCCCGTGCGCTTGGCGGTATTGACGATTTCCTCGACAGACTTGTCGAGAATCCCGTGGTCAAACGCCTTCAGGCGGATGCGGATCGTTTGCGTGTCCATTTTACTTTCTCTTTCCAGTTAGGACAGAAGCCCGATGATTGTCATGCCGGGACGCGCCTTCTTCAGACGCAACACCGGGATGGCAAATTTCCGACTTCTGCCCTCCGTTCTTTGTCTTCTGTACTCTATCTTACTCAATCACCTTCGCCACGACGCCGGCGCCGACGGTGCGGCCGCCTTCGCGGATCGCGAAGCGCAGGCCTTCATCCATGGCGATCGGCGCGATCAGCTTGACCTCGACCGAGATATTGTCGCCCGGCATCACCATTTCCGTGCCGTCGGGAAGCATCATTTCGCCGGTCACGTCCGTCGTGCGGAAGTAGAATTGCGGGCGATAGTTGGTGAAGAACGGCGTATGACGGCCACCTTCGTCCTTGGTGAGAATGTAGCATTCCGCCTTGAACTTGGTGTGCGGCGTGATCGAGCCGGGCTTGGCCAGCACTTGGCCGCGCTCGACTTCTTCGCGCTTGGTGCCGCGCAGCAGCGCGCCGATATTGTCGCCCGCTTCTCCCTGATCGAGCAGCTTGCGGAACATTTCGACGCCGGTGACGACCGTCTTGGTCGTCGGCTTCAGGCCGACGATCTCGACTTCTTCGTTGACCTTGACGATACCGCGTTCGACACGGCCCGTGACCACGGTGCCGCGGCCGCTGATCGAGAACACGTCTTCGATCGGCATCAGGAACGGCCTGTCCTTCGGGCGCTCCGGCTGCGGGATATAGCTGTCGACGGCTTCCATCAGCTTGAGGACCGCCTGCTCGCCGAGTTCCGGCTGCTTGTCTTCGAGCGCGCATACCGCCGAACCCTTGACGATCGGGGTCGCGTCGCCGGGGAAGTTGTACTTGGTCAGCAGGTCGCGGATTTCCATCTCGACCAGCTCGGCCAGTTCCGGATCGGCAATGTCCATCTTGTTCATGAAGACGACGATCGCCGGGACGCCGACCTGACGCGCGAGCAGGATGTGCTCGCGGGTCTGCGGCATCGGGCCGTCGGCAGCCGACACGACCAGGATCGCGCCATCCATCTGCGCCGCGCCGGTGATCATGTTCTTGACGTAATCGGCGTGGCCGGGGCAATCGACGTGAGCATAGTGACGGTTCGCGGTTTCGTATTCCACGTGCGCCGTCGAGATCGTGATGCCGCGCGCTTTTTCTTCAGGCGCCTTGTCGATCTGGTCATAGGCGGTGAAGGTCGCGCCGCCGCTCTTCGCCAAAATCTTGGTGATCGCAGCCGTCAGCGAGGTCTTGCCGTGATCGACGTGACCGATAGTGCCGATGTTACAGTGCGGCTTGTTGCGATTGAATTTCTCTTTTCCCATTTTCTACTCCATCCTCTTCGTTAAGCTAACAAGTTAACTTTCCAACTTTACCGGCGACTAGCCGGCTGATTTTCCCGCCGGCATTAGCCAGCCAACTTCAGTTTGACTTCCTGCGCCACCTGGGTCGGCACCGGCTCATAGTGATCGAACTGCATCGAGTAGGACGCGCGGCCCTGGGTCATCGAACGCAGATTGTTCACGTAGCTGAACATCTCCGCGAGCGGCACCATGGCTTCGACCACGCGCGCGTTACCGCGCTGATCCATGCCGGTTACCTGACCGCGGCGGCTGTTCAAGTCGCCGATGACGTCGCCCATGAAATCTTCAGGGGTCACGACCTCGACTTTCATCATGGGCTCGAGCAAAATCGGCCCGGCTTTCGGCATGCCTTCGCGGAAAGCCGCGCGCGCCGCGATTTCAAACGCCATCGTCGACGAATCGACATCGTGATAAGCGCCATCAGTCAAAGTCACCTTAAAGTCGATGCACGGGAAACCGGCGTAAACCCCTGTTTCCTTTATGCTATCCAGGCCCTTTTCAACGCCGGGAATATATTCCCTCGGCACCGAGCCGCCGACAACTTTCGATTCGAACACATAACCGGAACCCGGCGGCAGCGGCTCGATTTCGAGATTGATGCGCGCGAACTGGCCCGAACCGCCCGACTGCTTCTTGTGCGTATAATCGATGCTGGTCTTCTTGGTGATCGTCTCGCGATAGGCGACCTGGGGCTTGCCGACATTGGCCTCGACCTTGAATTCGCGCTTCATGCGATCGACGAGGATTTCGAGATGCAATTCGCCCATGCCCTTGAGGATGGTCTGGCCGGTTTCGTGATCCACCGACACGCGGAACGAAGGGTCTTCGTCGGCGAGGCGCTGTAAGGCAACACCCATCTTTTCCTGGTCGGCCTTGGTCTTCGGCTCGACCGCGATCTCGATGACCGGCATGGGGAATTCCATGCGTTCGAGGATGATCGGGTGAGCGGTGTCGCAAAGCGTGTCGCCGGTCTTGGTATTCTTCAGCGACGCCAAAGCGACGATGTCGCCCGCAAAAGCTTCCTTCGCTTCTTCGCGGTTGTTGGCATGCATCAGCAGGATACGGCCGATGCGCTCGCGGTCTTCCTTGACCGTGTTCTGCGCATAGCTGCCCGACGACAATGTGCCGGAATAAATCCGCACGAAGGTCAGCGTGCCGACGAAAGGATCGTTCATGATCTTGAAAGCGAGGCCCGAAAACGGAGCGTCGTCTTTCGGCTCGCGCTCGTCAGGCTCGGTGCTGTCGACCTTGAAGCCCTTGACGTTGCCGATATCGACAGGAGAAGGCAGGTAATCGACCACGGCGTCCAGCATCGGCTGCACGCCCTTGTTCTTGAAAGATGCGCCGCACAGAACGGGGAAGAACTTCCGCGCCAGCGTGCCTTTGCGAATGCATGCTTTCAGCACTTCGACCGCAGGCTCTTCGCCGCCGAGATATTGCTCCATCGCCGCGTCGTCCATTTCGACGGCGGTTTCGATCATCTGCTGGCGGTATTCCTTGGCCTTGTCGACCAGATCGGCGGGGATTTCCACTTCGCGGAATTTCGCGCCGAGGGATTCGTCTTCCCAGACGATCGCCTTCATCTTGATGAGATCGACGAGGCCCTTATGCTCGGATTCGGTGCCGATCGGCAGCTGAATCACCAGGGGCACCGCGCCGAGGCGGTCCTTGATCATCGCCACGGTGCGGTAGAAGTTCGCGCCGATGCGGTCCATTTTGTTGATGAAGCAAATGCGCGGCACGCCATACTTGTCGGCCTGGCGCCACACGGTTTCGGATTGCGGCTCAACGCCGGCGACACTGTCATAGACGGCGATGGCGCCGTCGAGAACGCGCAGCGAGCGCTCGACTTCAATCGTGAAATCGACGTGGCCGGGCGTGTCGATGATGTTGAAGCGGTAAGGCTTCTCGCCGACTTTCCAGAAGCAGGTCGTCGCGGCGGACGTGATCGTGATGCCGCGCTCTTGCTCCTGCTCCATCCAGTCCATCGTCGCGGTGCCTTCATGCACTTCGCCGATTTTATAGGACTTGCCGGTATAGTACAGAATCCGCTCGGTGGTCGTGGTTTTCCCGGCGTCGATATGCGCCATGATGCCGAAATTGCGATAATCTTCGATAGGAGTCGTACGAGGCATAACCAGAAATCCCTTACCAGCGATAATGAGCGAAAGCCTTATTGGCCTCCGCCATGCGATGCGTGTCTTCCTTCTTCTTGACGGCGGCGCCGTTGTCGTTGGCGGCGGCCATCAATTCTCCGGCCAGCTTCTCCGACGAAGTCTTTTCGGCGCGCTTGTGCATCGCCTCGATGATCCAGCGCATGGCCAGCGCCATGCCGCGCTCGGGGCGCACATCGGTCGGCACCTGATAGGTCGCGCCGCCGACGCGGCGGGAGCGCACTTCAAGATGCGGCCGCACTTTATGCAGCGCTTCCTTGAAGATATCGAGCGGGTCTTTTTTGGCCTTGGCGCGGATGATGTCGAATGCGCCATAGACGATGCCTTCGGCGACCGACTTCTTGCCCTCTTCCATGAGGCAATTCATGAATTTCGACACGGCGATTTCCCCGAATTTAGGATCGGGTAAAACCGTGCGTTTATCTGCGCGATGGCGACGAGACATGTTTCAATCCCCTATTTCGGACGCTTGGCGCCGTATTTCGACCGGCGCTGCTTGCGGTTTTTGACACCCTGGGTATCCAGCGTGCCGCGAATGATGTGATAACGGACGCCGGGCAAATCCTTCACGCGGCCGCCGCGGATCATGACCGCGGAATGCTCTTGAAGATTGTGGCCTTCGCCGGGAATGTAGCTGATGACCTCGAAGCCGTTCGTCAGGCGAACGCGCGCAACCTTGCGCAGCGCCGAGTTCGGCTTTTTCGGGGTCGTCGTATAGACGCGCGTGCAGACGCCGCGCTTTTGCGGGCATTCCTTCAGCGCCGGAACCTTGTCCCGGTACTTCGGAACTTTGCGTCCCTTGCGAACCAACTGGTTAATCGTTGCCATCGATCTCAATTCCCTAGCCGAAAGGCCCATAAGGCCAGTTTAACAAACGTAAAAGCCACCGCGAAGCCGGCTGTCGCCGCTCCGTGAAGGCCAAACCCGCGCCGGACAACCTGCCGAAAGATATGCCGCTTAGAGGCATCCCCGACCGTTCATTGTCTTGGCTATGTTTTATTCGCTGCAATCACGACCGCGTCTAGATCGCGCCACCTTAGTTAATGGCGGAACTACCACCGGCCCTAAAAGGCAGGCGGAATATAGACATGTGCATAACTCCCCGTCAAGGAAGTTTATCACTTTCCTTATGGCTTTCTTAAAAGAAAGCTTTTTCCTTTGCGGGCTTTTGCATAGGCTAAAAGAAAACAGGAACGGCGGGCATGAAATTTCTTCAAAAACCCATCTGGCTTTTCGTGCTGGGCACGTTTTTTACGTTGCTTGGCATTGCCGCCGAACGCTATGGAAATCGCCCGGAAAGAGAGGTGGTTCTTATAGCCAACGCACAGCTTCTGCCGCCATTCGATCAGAGCCTGGTGCTGGTCAAGCACGGATGGCTCGGCGCAAGGGGCGTTATCCTGAACAAACCCCTTTCCGGCAACCAGAAATCGCAACTTCCCGGCATATTCGCGAACGGCGATATTGAGGTTTCTTACGGCGGCCCGGTCGAGTTTCCCGAAAAAATCTATGTGCTCAAATGGGTAAAAGCGGAACAGGCGGGAGAGACCGATCACTTCGTCATAGGGGAATGGGAAACGGTATTAAAACAAGATTCCGCCCTTCCCGATAAAATTCGTCAGGACCAAAAGAACGGCGCTCTTATATACCGCGTATTCGCCGGTTGCGCAGGATGGGGCATTCAGCAGTTGGAGGGAGAACTCGCCGGTTACGGCTGGTTTACCGCCGCGCCCACCCATGATTTGATTTTTCAAAAAGGCAACGGCGTCGATTGGGATACGCTTTATCAGCAGCAGCCCTATAAGCCGCTTCCGGGGCAGAAGGCCTAATCATATCTCATATATAATGCCTCTCGCGAACGCGTGGCCGTAGATTTGATGATATTTTCTTTCAAGAACTCCACATTCCGCTTTAAGAGGCCGGGACTGTTTGGCCGCTGCGGCGAATTGCTTGGCATTCTGAGTGAATTCAGAGGAGATAATGGGTTCTTCGCAAGCCAAGGAGACATGGCCTGCTCTATTCTGGTCAATGCCAGCATTTCTTTTTGCTCGATATCCAGTTCCCGGCCAGCAAATCCCTGCTCCAGCGTGGTAGCTAACTGCGTCATGACCCTGGGATGGTCGGCGGCCCAAGCATTAATAATCGGCCTTAAAATCGCTCTTGCCTGCGCTTTTTGATCTTCCAGAAGATCTTGCCGCGCCATCAGAAGTTTTATTCTGGTTTCCCGCTTTATCTTTCGCAGTTCCCCGACGGAACGATTTTTTTGCCAAGACTTGGTCATGGAAAATTTTTTGGACATCAACGGCTCCTTGCAAAACACATCTTCGATAATTCCGGGCGGAAAATATCACATGCGCCTTATTTACGGCAAGAAATTCCGGTAGACATAGAACCATGCCTTTCTCGATTCTAAACCCCTCCCCGCCCAGGATTCTGCCGCGCGTCGTCGCGAGCGAATTGCCCGCCCGGCTATGGCCGATGCTTTGGCTGTTCATCAAGCCTCGCTGGCTCTGGGTGCTGGCCGCCAGCATTCCGCCCATGCTCAACCGCGCGCTGTTCGTATCCGGCAGCTATGCGGCGAAACTTATAGCCGACGCCGCGCTGGCGGCGGAAGCGGCGCATCAGGACATCTGGACGCAGGTTTTTCCTTTCCTGCTGCTCTTCATCGGCCTGATGACCGGGGTATTCGTCGTGCAAGGCATCGGCTGGGCGATTACCTACCGCACACGCTTTCCGCTGCTGGCCGATATGCGGCAAACGGTCTTCTCCTTCGTGCAGCGGCACTCGGCGATCTATTTCGATAATAACCTTTCCGGAAAGATTGCCTATAAGACCGCCGTCCTTCCGGAACAGATGATATGGCTTCTTGAATGGTGGTGGTTCCAGTTGATGCCCGCGCTGGGAATATTCCTGACCGCCGCCCTGTACCTGACCACCGTGAGCGCCGTTTTCGGCCTGCCCATGCTGGGCTGGCTGGCGATGTATTTCGGCGTCTGCATGATGTCGGGGCGGCTCTGCGCCAAACGCGCGGGCGAGCATAACGAGGCCAAGACCCAACTGACCGGGCGCGTCGTCGATATCATCATCAACATCAAGAACGTGATCTTCTTCGCCGCGCATGAACGCGAGGACGCGACGGTGAATCGCAACGTAACCGCGACGCTGGCCGCGCAGCGGCGGCTGTTCCTGAACGTCATTTTCCTCATGCGCTCCGCGCAGCATATCATGACGCTGCTGATGTGGACGGGGCTCTATACCGGCCTGGTCTATGCCTGGTCGCGGCATATCATCACGCCGGGCGATTTCGTGATGATGTCCACGCTGGGCACGATGATCGCCGCGCGCTCGCAGGAACTCGGCGACACGCTGCCCGATCTTTTTCGATTATCTCGGCTCGGCCGAGGAGAGCATCGAAACGCTGGTCGTGCCGCGCGCGATCATCGATGAACCCGATGCCGGAAAATTGCTGGTGCCACGCGGCGAAATCCACTTCGCCGGAGTCGATTTCGCCTATGACGGCAAGCAGAGCGTCATCCGCAATCTCGACCTGACCATCGCGCCGGGGCAGCGGGTCGGCCTGATCGGCCAGAGCGGCGCGGGGAAAAGCACGCTCGTCTCGCTGCTGCTGCGCCTGCATGACATTCAGCACGGCAGCATCGCCATCGACGGGCAGGATTTGCGGCGCGTCACGCAAGACAGCCTGCACAGCGCCATCGGCGTCATTCCGCAGGATACGGTGCTGTTCCACCGCAACCTGATGGATAATATCCGCTATGGCCGCCAGAACGCGACCGATGCCGAAGTCGTGGAAGCGGCGCGCCAGGCTCACGCGGATGACTTCATCCAACTGCTGCCGAAGGGCTATGACACGCTGGTCGGCGAGCGCGGCGTCAAACTGTCGGGCGGCCAGCGGCAGCGTATCGCCATCGCCCGCGCGCTGTTGAAAAACGCGCCGATCCTGATCCTGGACGAAGCGACTTCGGCGCTCGACAGCGAATCAGAAGCCGCGATTCAGGCCGCCATGCGTCTCGCCATGAAGGATCGCACCGTCATCGCCATCGCGCACCGGCTTAGCACGATCTATCATCTCGACCGCCTGATCGTGCTGGACGGCGGCACGGTCGTGGAAGACGGATCGCATACCGAACTGCTGGCAAAGAACGGCCTCTATGCTTCGCTCTGGCGCAAGCAGAGCGGCGGATTTTTGCCCGGCAACGGAAAAATCGTAGACGAGTTGGAGCAGGAAACCCCCGCCCCCGTTATGGATAAAGCTCGCGCGACGCTGGACGGCGAAGCAGCCAGGGAAGAATAAGGGCCGTTATCCGCGCACGAAATCGAAAATGGCGACGCCTTCGGAGCTTTTGGGGCGCTGGAAGATTTCCTTGTGGCGCAGCGCGCGAACGGTATCGTCATAACCGGCGCGCCAGTGATCCTGCATGGACAGCCGCGAGAATTCGTAATCCTTGGAATCGCCCTCGTAGTTCTTGGCGCGATAGATCAAATGAACGATGTTATACGCTTTATGATCCGAGACATCATGCAGCATCTTTGCCTCAGGCGATTTCTTAAGATTTTCCGGCAACTGATTGTATAAAGTAGAGAAAGCATGCCGTGCTTTCTGCGCTTCCTTAAAGCGATCTGTGCTGGCGCGGGTACGGCTCGAATACTGGATTTCCTTCTGGCGGGTCATCACATCGGTCATGTTGCGCGGCAGCCCGCCCCGCGCGCTCCACAGATCGACCTGGAACGCCAGCGTATCGTGGCGCGGCGTGCTGTCCATGATTAATTGCAGCGGCGTATTCGACACCAGGCCGCCGTCCCAGTAATACTCGCCGTCGATCTCGACCGCCGGAAAGCCGGGCGGCAGCGCGCCGCTCGCCATGATATGCTCGACGCGAATCTTTTCCGACGTCGAGTCGAAATACACGTAGTTGCCGCTTCTGACATTGACGGCCTCGACGCTCAGGCGGGTTTCTCCGGCATTGATGCGGTCGAAATCGATCAGCTGCTCGAGGGTGGATTTCAGCGGCGATGGATCGCAATAGCTGGTCGCGTCCAGCGAGCCGGTCGGCAGCAGCCACGGCCCTGGAACTCGCGGCGAGAAAAATCCCGGCACGCCGTTAAGAAGCGTATAGGCGGCGCTCATCTGATTGATGACCCCGCGCGAAATATCCCCTTTCACCACGAAGCTTTCCATCTCGCACAGCAAATGCTCGAAAGGCTTTTTGGCCATTCGTTCCCAGAATTCATGCAGCTTCTGGGTATAGGCGCCGGGCCAATGGCTGAACATAAACTCCGACGCTTCCGCCCCAGCGGCGGCGGCGGCGGAGCCGGTTTGATCGAACAACGCAAAAAGAGGATAGTTTTTCGCGGCGTCTCTGAATTGCCCGACGCTCGTGCCCAGCGAATTAGCCGTCAGGCCCTCCCAGAATTGGCGCAGCTTATCGATCCGCTGTTCCGGCGAGTTACCCGCGATGATGGCGGAATTGATCGCGCCGATGGAGATGCCCGCCACCCAATCGGGGTGCAGGTCGGCTTCCGCCAGCGCTTCGTACACGCCGGCCTGATACGCCCCAAGCGCGCCGCCGCCCTGAAGCAATAGCGCCACGGAGCCGAAAGGAAGCGCGCGCCTTGATGGAGGTTCCGGTTTTTTGGTTTTCTTGGAGGGCATGTCGACTCCGCAAATGAGCCGCGATAATAAGCCCTATTCCGCTCATCGGGAAGCATGAATTTTCGCGGAGTTTCTTATTGCTCCGCATCGGCGTGCTTGGCGTCGTGCCAAAGGATGATCTTGGATTCCAGATCGTCCGCCCGGAACGGCTTTGAAATATAATCGTCCATTCCCGCTGCGAGGCAGCGCTCTCTGTCTCCGGCCAGCGCGTAGGCCGTGACGCCGACGATAGGAATGCGGCTGAAGCCATGCCGCTCTTCATAGTCGCGGATCATGCGGGTAGCCGTGAAGCCATCCATCTCCGGCATCTGAACATCCATAAGGATGACATCGAAACCGCCGCCCCTCGCCTTCTCGAATGCCTCCTGGCCATTGCAAGCCGTTTCATGGCGAATGCCCAGCATCTCGAGCAGCGACGTCGCCACCAGCATATTGTCCGCGTTATCTTCGACAAGAAGCACGAGAGGATTTATTTCGCTATGGGCAACCGCAGAAGACGCATCCGCCGTATCGAAGGCGCTCATTGTTCTTTTCATAATCGCGGCCCTTCCTGTATGTCTGCACGGGCATTTTCACAGACGCCAGCATGGAGCCTATTTATTGATAAAGTTTCAGCACTTTTGGTAAAATGCGTTAAATTAGACGAAATCACATGAAAAATTTATCAGCATCGCGGAATATGCAAGGCACAGTCAGGCTATTATGTAATTTTTATTATTCGATCGCGTGTCACGCTCGTTTGCTTATGAGCAGCCTAGTATTCATAAATCCGTCGCGACCTAGTCTCGACAGATGTGAGCCAGGGAAATTAGCCTTTCAGTGCAGACTGCGAGGAAATTATATTCCCTGGCTCCGCTGTCTTAGCGCCGCTTATCCCCTGATATTGAATCCGCTATCGACATAAATCACCTGGCCGGTGATATGCCGGGCGCTGGGAGAAGCGAGGAAAGCCGCCATAGCGCCGACATCCTCTATCGCGGCCAAGCCGACAATCAATCCCTTCATGCCGTTCAGATTAAACATACTTTTGTCCTTCTGTTGCTTATATGCTGAGGGGCGAGAGACGATTCGGCATATGCATAATATTCAAGCACGGGCGCGGAGGGAAAGAGATGGAGCTAGCCGAAATTATTGGTTGGATTATCGCCACTTCGCTCGTCGCCATTACGGTTCTCATTCATTATGAGATCATGTTGATCACCTCCGACAAAATCCTTCCATGGGGGATCAAGCGGTTTCACGATCGCCGCGTCATGCTGATGACGATCACCATGCTGATGATAGCGCATATCATCGAAATATGGGTTTTCGCGTTCGTTGTCTATTTCATGTATCTGACGCCCAAGCTCGGCTATTTGTCCGGCGAATTCGACGGCAGCCTGAGCGCCTGCGTATATTTCTCCGCCGTCAGCTACACATCGCTGGGCTACGGCGAAATAATCCCGCGCGGCGCTATCCGCAATATAGCCGTATCCGAAGCGCTGATCGGACTTTTGATGATCGCCTGGTCTGCTTCCTTTACTTATATTAAAATGGAACAGACCTGGAACGAACGCAGAAAAAAAATCAGACATCCTTCTGCTGAATAACCCGATATTTATGGAGTTCGTATTCTTTCTTTATGCCTTCCTTGTCAACGTAACCGCCAATAGCCGTCAAAGCGGCAATGGTCGTCACACTTTGAGATGGAGGAAATCATGCAAACGAAACAGCAGAACCCAAATCCAGCCAAAGCCCAAACTCAGAGCCAGGGACAGGGCCGTCCGCCGCAGGTGAAAGACCTGATGACCAGGAATCCCGTCTTCATTTCTTCCAACGCCACCGTGCAAGACGCGGCGCGAAAAATGGAAAACGTCGATTGCGGCATTCTGCCGGTCGGCACGCCGGAGAAAATCGAAGGCGTGATTACCGACCGTGATATCGTGATCCGCGTCATAGCCTTAGGCAAGGATGCGAACACCGAGAAAGTGCGGGATTACATGACGCCCGGCGTCGTCTCCTGCCGCGAAGACGACACGGTCGATAGAGCCGCCGACATGATGCGCGAGAATAACGTCAACCGGCTCATCGTCAAAAATCAGACCGGCAAACCCTCAGGCATTCTCAGTTTTGGCCGCCTCCTCCGCGAAGAGGTCAATATGAGCGAAATAGCGAGCGTCATCGAGCGCGCCGTTGGCCCGAAAGCGGCTTGAACCGGCAAACGTAAAAGGATACCCTTGATCGCAAGGAGTATCCCCAGCCATGCTGCTTTATATCGTCGGAATCCTGGCCGTCGTCGCCGCCGCTCTTGCTATCGCGATTGCCTTGCAACCCAATGAATTCAGGGTCACGCGCTCGGCGTCCATGACGGCCCCGCCGGAAAAGATTTTCGCTCAAGTGAATGATTTTTATAAATGGGCGGCTTGGTCGCCATGGGTCAAGCTCGACCCAAACGCCAAAATGTCCTTTGACGGCCCTCCGGCGGGAGCCGGCGCGATTACGCGCTGGGACGGCAATCGTCAAGTCGGCGCAGGCAGCATGACGATCCTCGAGAGCCGTCCGGCCGAACTGGTCAAACTGCGGCTTGATTTCCTGAAGCCGATGCAGGGCACGAGCATCGCGGAATTCACCTTCAAGCCTGAAGGCGCCGAGACCGTCGTGTCATGGAGCATGCATGGCAAAAACAATTTCGTCGCCAAAGCGATGGGGCTTATCTTCAACTGCGATAAAATGGTCGGCGGCCAGTTCGATCAGGGCCTGGCGAATTTGAAGGCGGTAGTGGAAGCGGGCCGGGAGTAAACGGGAAACTCATGCGCTATCTCTTGATCCTATCCCTGGCTTTCTTCAGCGGCACGATCGCCGCTTTCGCCCAATCTTCACCGGAGGTTAATAGTCAAACCATGTCCGACCCGACCAAAAACCTTACGCCGATGCAAAGCTATGTGACGCAGCAAAACGGCACCGAACCGCCCTTTAACAACGCCTATTGGAACAACCACGAGGACGGCATTTATGTCGATGTCGTGTCGGGAGAGCCACTGTTCTCGTCCACCGACAAATATGATTCCGGCACCGGCTGGCCGAGTTTCACCAAGCCCATCGATCAATCCAAGGTGCTGCAGCAAAGCACGCCTGCGGACAGCCGCATGGAGGTGCGCTCATCCGCCGATTCGCATCTGGGTCATGTCTTCGACGACGGCCCGGCCGACAAAGGCGGCAAACGCTTTTGCATCAATTCCGCGGCGCTGCGCTTTGTCCCGAAAAACCGGCTGGAAGCGGAAGGATATGGAAAATATCTGACGCTGTTCGAGAAAAAATAACTCTCCGCGTCAGCCGCAGGAAATCCTTACGACAACGCCCCTGTCGTCAAGCTCGATATTGATCCGCGCCGGAGAATAATCCTGCGTGACCGGCACGCCAGGCCCGATGATGCGATAGGGCCGTCCCGTTGCATGCGCTTCTCTTTCCGCAAAACCCGCGCTTGCGCCTACCCATTGGCTGAAATCGCATGGCGGAAGGTCTCCCGCGTAGGGCTGCTGATCCGGATAGTAAGGCTGCTGCTGTTGCGGAGGCGGATACGGCTGCTGCGCGGCCATATTCGATGGCGGCGCGGTGGGATAAGGCGGCGCAGGCGGCTGCCGTGATGCCGCGGGATAGGACGGTTGCTGCGCCGGATAAGGCTGGGGCGGCACCGGCTGTAGCTCGGTGGGATATGGCTGCTGCGATGGCGGATAGGGCTGCGGCGGCACATCGGGATAGCCTGAAGCGCTATTCCCCATCGGCGGCTCCAAAGCTGAGGCATCCGGATAGTCCTGCACCGGGAGAGGCTGCGGCGGCGCCAAGACTTCCGAATTGTCTTGCGCCAAGGCTGAACCGCCCGGCGCGGCCAGCAGTACGAGCGAAAAAACGGCCGCGGCCAGAATTTTCAAGACAGGCATGCTCATTGCGATCTCCCAACACGATCCACGGTTCGGCCTTAGTCGTTCTCTATCTCTATGAGTATTTTTTCGATGCGCCGATCCGGCAAAAGCCACATAAGCGCGACTAAAACATATAATATCTGGGAAATCCATTCGTCATAGAACGCTGCCAGCATCGCGATAAGATATATCAACGGAGAAATCATTCCTTTAATATCTTTTTTGCCGACCGCCTTGGCCAACAGCGATCCGGACCCATCCCCGCGCAAAATGGCTTTCTGCAGCAATAAATAGGCGATGGCGCACATGAACAGCACGAAACCATAAAACGCCGTCGGCAGCGGCGCGAAGTTATTCTCCCCCATCCAGCCGGTCACGAAGGGAATAAGGGAAAGCCAGAACAGCAAATGGGCGTTTGCCCATAGCACCATGCCGTTAACATGCTGGGCCGCTTGAAACATGTGATGGTGATTATTCCAGTATATCGCCAGATAGATGAAGCTGAGCACATAAGACAGGAAAACCGGGATCAGCGGTAGAAGGTCTCTCCCGCCCGCGCCATGCGGCACCTTCATCTCCAGCACCATGATGGTGATGATGATGGCGATCACACCGTCGCTGAAGGCTTCTAGGCGGGAGGTATTCATCGCGGCTTACCCGTCATATAAAAGGATCATAGGCCCACTGAAGCAAAGCCTGCTGGTATGCGGAACATGGGTGCTTTTATCGGAACAAAGAGAACTTCTTGGTAATTTCGCTAACGGACATAATCTCGCCGTAAAATACGGCGCCATAAAACTCTAAATCCTGATTATTGGTCGCTTTTGTGCGCTCAAGCTGTTCGGTATAGGAACCGACCGTCATCGTGTTGATAAAATCGATAGCGCGGATGTTTCTTGCTTTTGCCAGATCAACGGCTTCACGAATTTTATTCGGGCGGCCCTTAAGGATAATAAAAGGATAGGCGGAGATGGCGGGATGGGTTATGCCGCTGCCGTCTTTATAATCGCACATCAGCGCCTCATCAGGGCCGAGTAACGTCCCAAGCCCCAAGGACATATGCGCCAAGGCATTCATCGCCGTTCCAGCTTCCAGTTTGTCACTGATTACAGCGACCAACTTATTCGCCAGTACTATGGGAGCATCTTCTGCAACGATCATTTTCGCCCTTTGGAAGAACTGGCCTGCCGAGCCGTAGCCCCGAAGAGGCGAAGGCTGGCGGAGGGGGAGGGATTCGAACCCTCGATGGACTTGCATCCATAACGGTTTTCGAGACCGCCGCATTCAACCGCTCTGCCACCTCTCCGTGCCTTGGAAATAAACAGTTTTTTCCGCTTTGGGGCAAGAGAAAACCATTCGTGACCCCCAAATTGACCCCCAAACTTTATCGACTCTGAACCTAGCCTAGTTGAAGGCAGACCTTTATAACAGAACGGAAGGTAGAGTCGAGGTTCGCTACCGGCTCGTTTTGCATAATAGTGCAGTTGAGGCTGTGATCAACGAGGGCGAATATGTCATATCTTGCTGCTGTTTTTGCATCCCTGCTCGCATTGCTTACTGTCTACATAAGGCTATATCCGCCACAAGACGAACACCGGAGAAGATGGTTTCTCGGGTTTGGGGCTTTTGGATTCATATCATGTGTTGCCGCCTGCATAGCGATTTATCATTCTCAACAGCGACAAAATGAAATCATTGCTAACATTGCGGGAGGAGATAATTATCCTTATGTGTTGCCTCTTAATATAGATATTCTGCCCTTTGCCTCGAAGTCGTTGAGACTAATAAACCCAGGCGATACACCGCTATTCGATATTGATTTGGCGGTTTTCAAAAAAGATGAATGTTGCCCTGCTCCATTAAAAAAACTCAAGATCGACATACTAAGACCAACCGATGTTTATCTCATTATGAGAGATGATATGCCTTCCAAAACTCTCGATTTAGATGAAGGAAACTACGATATATTCATGAAGGCAAGAAACGGTGATTTTATTCAAAACTTGACCCTAAAAAAGACAGATAGAGAGCTGATCCCTACTTTTACAGTATGGAAACATCCTCCTTATTCTCATCAAATGACACTTATTTATAGCAAGCCCCCGCTTGAGTTCACCTTACTACAAAGATTGGCACAGAGCATCGGTTTTGCTCCCCAATAGAGTGAACCAACCGTAATCCTAGCCTAATTGGAGTTTAGGACGGCTTCTTATAACGGCCTTAAAAGCAGAGTCGAGCTTGGCGACGGCATCATTCTGCATGGTATCGACCACATGGGAATAGAGGTCAAGAGTTGTTGTGATCGTGCTATGCCCTAAGCGTTCTTGAGCAATTTTAGGGTGTATAGCAAAGCGAATCTTCTCCGGCAATTCATAGCCAAGCTTGCTAAAATAGGGCCGCAGCTCATTCGTGGCCGAGCGCAACCAGCTCTCGCGCGTCGTATGTTCTCATATGCTTTCCTTTCTATGTGTGGGGGAGAAATTGCTTGGTGAATCGGCGCATGGTTAAGCGCCGCGTTGCCGTTGTCAGCGGCAAAGCGTTCGTAAGGGCATTGGCAATAAAAGCGTGGTGCAGCCTATGGCGCTGGGCTGCATTAAGGTGCGGGGGCAATGCCGCTATGCCGGGAAAAAGAAAACCCCCAAAGTTGATGTCCAACTTTTAGGGGCTAGTTCAAATTCTGACGGCAATTTCCGGTCGATGGGCTTTTCTTACACCTATCGCTACGATAACGAATTCATACCAAAAAACGTGGGTTCGGTCAACAAGAAAAATGCATTTTCTACAAAATAATTACATGTAATGTAACTCAATGTAATATCTGACATATTTACGCCAGCCTCCATAAATCGATCATTTTCTCCAGTCCGCGATGCAGGGTTTGCAGCTTGTAAAAGCCTCCTGCCCATTCATCGTGGCCGCAAACGGCGATGATAAGAGCCTTCTGTGAGGCTGAAAGAACGCTATATGCCTCGCGCAAAATTCTTTCGCTATAGATCGGTGTCAGGAATGCCATTTCGGGATCGCCGTGGGAACCGGAGTCTATATCCTCGACTCTGACTTTCAAGACCGCCCGCAGATAGGCATGGCGAAATTTCATTCCCGCCATATATTCGGTCTGGGTGAGAACGCCACGTTGAAAATAGGCGTCCAGGGCGCAATCAATAGCGGCCTTGAATCGGAACATCATGGCTTCGCCGTGATTGTCACGGGCGATGACTTCTCTGGCTATGCCGCCGTTCCGGCGCTGGCGTTCTGGAGTGGAGGCGTCTCCGGTGAGAATGGCCGGAATCTTCTTTCTGCGCTTATACTTAGCCATATGATTCCTCCCGAAAATCGCCTTTGAAAACGGCCTTAATGTCAAATATTGTTTATCTAAATACCAAATAGTGGTAGTTATGTCAAACATTATTGTACATTATGAGCAATATATTATTTACTTTCGGGCATTATGCTGTATAAAGGGGTATATTAATTGACGAAAGGCATGGTTTGAAAATGATTACAGGACGGCAAATACGCGCCGCGCGCAGCCTGCTGGAATGGACGGCTGACGATCTTGCCACCAAGACCGGCCTCACCCGCGCCACGGTAAGCAATATTGAGGCTGGTGCGGTGCAGCCTCATGAAAAGTCTCTCTCCGGCATTCTTGCCGCTTTCGATAAGCACGGCGTCGAATTTACGGAAGACGAAGGCGTGAAGCTGCGGAAACATCCGGTCAAGGTATTCAGCGGTAAATTAGGGTATCGGCAATTTCTCGATCACGTCTATGAAACCCTTAGCGAGGCAGGCGGGCGCATTCGCCAGTTCAATCTAAGCGATGCCAATAATCTGATTTTCGCCGATGATTACGGACAGGCGCACCTTATCCGCATGGCGACGGTCGATAACCTGGATGCCCGCGTTTTGACGGCGGAAGGCGATGCGACCTTCCCGGCCCCCTACTGCGAATATCGCTGGCTTAACAAGGACGCCAAGACCCTAGCTCCGTTTTATCTCTATAACGATTATGTGGCCCTGCCGATGTATGAATCCAACAAGAGGGAATTGCTGGTTATCCGTTCCAAGCTTCTGGCGGAACGCTATTGCGCCCAGTTCGATCCGATTTGGGATAAGGCGATTATTCCGCCTAAGAAAATTGTAAGCAAAAAGACAAAAGGCTCATTCTGATTGGACGATCACATTGAATTTCCGCGACAAGCTTATCCTTAAGCGCGACCGCAAATTGCCTGCGGATTTGTTCGCGCCACGTTCCATCAAAGGAACGGCGGAAATCGATCCCCGTTTCTTCGTCGATGGGCGCATACCGCTGTTGCTGCCCGATAAAGCGGCACTGCCCCGCCCGCTCTTTTCGGGCGGCGTGGAAAAAGACGGCGAAGGCGCTTTCGTCCGCCATGGCGCGGCCATCGATTTTGCGCTTCTAAACGATTTTCTGCCGTTCGTCGCCCGCCGGATGATCGTGCCGATTCTCGGCGAACTCATTCCCATCACGTCGTGGGGATCGAGCCTTGCCAATCTCCTGACCAAGACGACCTGGAACGACTTGCGCCGCCAGACTTTCTCCAAAACCGGCTTTCGCTGCGAGATATGCGGGACGGCGGATAAGCTCGAATGTCATGAGCTTTGGGAATATTACGAGCCGCTGCCTGATTTTGTGGCGAAAGGAGCCTGCGGCTTACAACGCCTTGTGCGCATGATGGCGCTCTGCGACGAGTGCCACGAAACGCAGCATCTCGGTCTTGCGAATGTAAAAGGAAGGCTTTCAATCGTCCAAGACCGCATTCGCGCCTATAACCGCTGGAATGCCGCGGAAATCGACCAATATTGCAATTTCATCAGCGCGCGCTGCGAGCGCCGCAGCGCATATGGCTGGGTGCTGGATGTTTCCCGCGTTTCTCATGCGCGTTTGGTCGTTAGTAATAAGTGGAAATCGCAAGACAATGGCTTTCTGCTTGCCAATACCGGCAGCGGGCCATCCGAAACAATGATCCTCGGCGCTCCATGGCAGCGCGATGGCGTGTCTTATCCCGCCATATCCCCCTTGCTGGCGCATTTCGAGAATGCAGCGCCGCTCGCCGCCGAGTGGAAATATGTCGCGGGCTGTTTGTCGGGATCGGCGACGGTTTTTCGGTGAAGCCGGATTATGTCTCCCCCATGTGCCGCCTGACGGCAATCTGCATCTGGACATTTAATTACAAATAAAGTAATGTTATGTTACACTAACATACTGATTCACCTGGAAAATAAAAATGCGGCATTTGTTGCTTGGAACGCATGAGAAAACTTTGGTAATATCCAGCAGTCATTTCATTCTTTCAAATCGCTTGAGGATCAAACACTATTATGAAAACCAAGATTCCAAAGAACAAAATCAGGGAACTCGCTGACGAGCGCGGCATATCGGGCCGTGAACTTGCCAAAATGATCGGCACCTCCGCGCCGCATATGAGCCGCCTTGAAAAAGGCCAAACCCCCTTGACGATTGACTGGATTTTGAAGACCGCCAAGGCGCTCAAGGTCAATACGCATGAAATCATCGATCTGCCGCTTGATCGGAAATTCACCGGCAGTTGCGACGATGCCCTCCTTGGCTCGATCCTCGGCTGGCTTCTCGAAGCCGCCGACAAGCATAAGGTCAAGCTGTCCCCTAAAGACCTCTCCAAATGGGCCAGCTATGTCTACAAGGAAGCCGTTGATCAGCCGCTGAATTTTAAGGAGACGCGGTATTTGGCTTCTATCGTAGTAAGAATTCTTTCAAAGAAATAAGGATATTCCTTGTCACGGCGCACACCAGCGGATATCGCAAGACAGCTTCGCCGAGAAGCAGGGTTCGGCTGTTGTATTTGCGGTAACCCCATCTTCCAATATCATCATATCATTGAATGGAAAGATGATCAGCATCATCGGCCAGAAGACATGATGGTCTTATGTCCAAATCATCACGATCAGGCGACCAAGGGGGCAATGACCGAAGCCGAGCAGCGGAAGTTCAAAGCCAGTCCCCGCAACATTCAAGATGGACTTGCAAAGGGACGATTAGCTGTTAGGCAGAATTATTGTGCCGCAAGCTTCGGATCAGTTACCGTTGTTGGCGAAGGGCCTTTCTTGCGGATGGCTGACGAAGACATAATCGAATTCTCTTTAGGAGAAGATGGAAACTTAGAGTTATCGATCAAGCTATATAGTGAAAATGATGACCTGCTATTGAAAATTGAAAGAAACGAGTGGACTTCCTGCTGCGTGAATGGTGGGGACGTGAGCACGATTTTCGGCCTATTGCGAACCGATACAATCAAACTCGAGTTAAATTGGACGGACTAGGGGGTTTTAGAGAAGCTAAAACTATCGATGCAGGTATCACCCATGCTGAAATAGAGATGGTTAAGATTATTCAGCCTTATGATAAATTCTAACTGTGTCTAGCAGGAAATCGGGAAACCGGAGAGTTATATATGCGTTTTGAAACTTTTGGCCCATTTCCAATAGAATTAAACGAATACGGCAACCTTCCTCGCCGAATGCGTTCTTTCTGGAACGATATTGAGAAAGGCGACGAAGGATTAAGTCATGCGCGTGGTTGTTATGTATTCGGAATTAAATCCAGCGGAGGTCCTAGTATCTTTCCTTGGTATATAGGAAGAACCCACCTTCAAGGCTTCCGAAAAGAATGTTTCGGATCACACCAGCGATCTCTCTATTTAGAGGCAATTAATCGCTACGACAGAGCGGTTCCCTATTTATATATAGCTGCACAAATAACTATGCAGGATCGATTCTATCAGGGAAAAAGTGGCGCATCTATAGCATTCCTTGAGACTTATTTGATTAGCTTGGGGCTTCAAGTAAATAAGAACCTACTGAATAAACAATCTACCAAAATGTACAGAGAAGTTATCATGCCTGGAATTTTAAATTCTAGCCTAGGGAATCCGGGCCGCCCAGCTATGGAATTGCGCCAAACTTTTAGATTCTAACTAGGTCTTCTGACCCCCAAATTGACCCCCAAATTAAAAAACATTGGGGGTCAGAGGCGAACAGCCAAAAACATGATTTGGAAAAACTCTTTTAGATCAATCAATTACGAACAATGGAGAATGACGGCAAACATGCGATTACGCATTTCGAGACCGCCGCATTCAACCGCTCTGCCACCTCTCCGTGCCGGAAACAGATAACAGAGGACGGGGGACAGATAAAGAGCCTTAATCTCTGTCAAAACAGGCCGATATCATGCGCCAAGTCAAAGACAGACTATACTATACAATAAGCTTATGACTACCAATAAATACATTTGTATGCAAGTAATACTACAATAGTATACACTACTATTATTATTTATACTTGTAAAATTTGCAGTTATGCGAGTAGAATTACATAAGAAACTTGCAACTATCCGGCTATATTTCGATTTCCGTTCCAGCATAGAGGGCACCCCTATGGTCATCGCATGCGCCAACCAACTGGAACCACATGCCTTCCGCGAACAACGCCCATCAGGCGCGCCGCAGCCTGCTTCGCCGCATCATGCGCCCGATCATGGCGGCATCATCACATCGCTTCATATATTCGCGCGCAACGAGGAAATTTACGGCGAGGGCGAGGACGCGCATTATTGGTACCGGGTGGTTTCAGGCACGGTGCGCTCCTGCAATCTGCTGGCGGACGGACGCCGCCATGTCGCCGAATTCTTTTTTCCAAACGATTTCTTCGGTTTCAGGGCGGAGGAGCGATACCTGACCTCCGCCGAAGCCGTGGATGAAGTGATTCTGACACGCTATCCCAGCGCAGCGCTTAAACATCTGTCTCAAACCAATCCCAATCTGGCGCGATGGCTGCATGAACTGGCCGCGAGGAATCTCGCCGAGACCAGCTCGCGGATGGTTCTTCTCGCGCGCAAGACGGCGCACGAGCGCGTGGCCTCGTTCCTCCTCGATCTGGCGGACCGGACCAATAGCGGACGCCGCGTCGCGCTGCCGATGGCGCGGCATGATATCGCGGACCATCTTGGGCTGACATACGAAACCGTCTGCCGCGTGATCTCGAAAATGAAACGCTCGGGCACGATCAAGGTGCTGGAAGACGCGCATCAGATCGAGCTTGTCGATTGCCTCTCTTTGGAAATCATGCGCGCGGGCGGCGGGCAGGCGCGCGACGCCGCCGCGGCGTGACGCGCGGCTGCATACGGCGGTTCCAAGGGCAACGCGGAAGCGTCGCGATCATGAGCGGTTTTCTGATCGTCGTCTTGATCGGCGCCGCGGCGCTCGGAACCGAGATCGTATTTCTGCTCACGGCGCACCGCCGGATGCAGGCGGCAGCGGATGCGGCGGCGCTGGGCGGCGCGGTAGCCATAGCGGCGGGGTATCCGGCCAATTTCCGCACCGAAGTTACAGCTATCGCCGCGGCCGCCGGATACACGTCCGGGGTCAACAGCGTCACCGTCACGATCAATCAGCCGCCTGCCGTCGGCCGTTACGCCGGCAACGCGACGGCCATAAGCGTCACGATCGCGCAGCCGCAAACATTGAGCATGGCCAAATTATTCCGGTCGGGCACTTTTGACGTCTCCGCAAGCGCGGTCGCCATATATGGCAGCGCGGCCGGTTATTGCGCGCTCGCAACCGATCCATCCGCCTCAGGCGCCATCAACGTTAATAACGACGCGATCGTGAGCAATTCCAAATGCGGGGTCGCGTCCAATTCAAGCAGCAGCTCGTCAATCGTGCTGACCAACAACAGCGCCATTAACGGTCCCGTGACGACCGTAGGCGATTGGGTGCTTTACAATACCTCTAAGCTTAACGGCAGCCCGAACAAAAATCACGCGGCGGCAACGCCGGATCCTTATGCCAATGTGCAGCTTCAATCCATCCCCGCCTGCACCAGCCAATCGGGCGTCGGCTACGGCACGAATACGCTCAATCTTTCGCCGGGGCATTTTTGCAGCGGATGGAGTTTCAGCGGCAATTCGACGATCAATCTCGCGCCCGGAACCTATTATGTCGATCAGAGCATGGTATTCGCCAACTACGCCGTCATCAACGGAACCGGCGGCGTCACGCTGGTCGTCAACGGGGATTACCGGCTCAGCATCAGTAATAACGCGAAAGTGAATCTGACGGCTCCCTCGGCGGGGGCTTATGCCGGTATCGCCATATTCGGCAAGCGTACCGGCACGCCAACGGTGAATCAGGAATTCGCGAATTTCGTGACGGCCAAAATTCTGGGGGCCATCTACTTCCCGAACCAGATCGTTTCGTTCGACAATGATGTGACGATCACCCCCAGCGGCTGCACGCAGGTCATCGCCCGCATCATCAACTTCAACAACGATGCGCAACTGGACAATAATTGCGCCGGGACGGGCGTATTGCCTATCGGCGGCACGCCAAGCCGTCTGGTCGAGTGACGGAAACTATGCGGGGCATCATGAAACCGACGAATCCCGTCTTTAGCCGAAAAGGCACCGCTGCGATCGAGTTCGCTTTCGTGTTACCGCTTTTTCTTCTGCTGCTGTCGGGCATTATCGAGGTGGGCTTTTCCGCCTATAATGCGATGCTCGTGGCGAATTCGGTGGAAGCGGGTGCTATTTACGCCGCCAAAAATGGCTGGAATGCCTCGGGCATTACCGCCGCCGTCGCCAATGCCACGGGCGTCAGCGGCATTTCCGCCAGTCCCGCGCCCGCATCTTTCTGCGGATGCCCGGGAAGCGGCGGCATTACGACCATCACCTGCACTTCCACCTGCACGGGCGGAATTTCGCCCGGACAATATATCCGGATCAGCGCAACAATGACCCGCCAAACGATTTTTTCCTATTCGGGACTGGTCGTCCCGGCAACATTCACCAGCCAGTCGATCGTAAGGGTGAAATAAATCATGCCGCGCCGTAACGGAAAGCAGCCTTCTTTTTCGAGCGGCGAGGTGATCGTCGAATATGCGATTTTGCTGCCCGTCCTGCTGATGTTCGTTCTGGGCATTACGGATACGGGGCGGTTGATATGGACGCAAGCGACGCTCGATCGCGCCGTCGACGCGGCCGCCCGCTGCGGAGCTATCAATAGCGCGGATTGCGGAACCGTGTCGCAACTCCAGAATTACGCCGTCGCCCAGGCTTATGGCCTGGTCATTGCCTCCACGGCGTTCACGGCTTCCACCGCAAGCTGCGGCGTGAAAATCGTCGCGAGTTTTCCGTTCACTTTTATCACGCCGTTTATCGGCCTCACCAACCTCACGCTCAGCGCGACGGCTTGTTATCCGGCCTAATTATTTCTGGTTCGGACGAGATCGAAAAAACGCAGATTTGTTTCGGTTTCGGCCGGGCTGAGATCGACAAGGTACAGCTCTTCGGCGCGCTCTCTTTCTCCCATGAGGCCATAGATCAGCGCGAGATTCTGCCGGGTGCGCGGCGTCGACGTGGTGGATCTCGCGATGGGCGTCATGATGCTGGAAGCTTCCTCGAATTTTCCGCTCAAAGCCAGCGAAAGCGCCAAGTTATTGCGCGCCGCCAGACTGTGCGGCTCAGACGCGATCACGGCGCGATAATAATCCTGAGCTTCCTCATGCAGGCCCAGCCGATCCAACGCCACGCCGCGTCCGATAAGCGCTCTGGCGTCATTCGGCGCCAAAGCCAGCGCCTGTCCCGCATAGTCGAGCGCCTTGCTGTTCTCGGCAAGCGCGAAATACGCCCGCTCGAGCCCAAGAAGCGCGCCAAGCCTCGCGCTCGATGTTTCCGGTATTTGCTTATAAACGTCGATGGCGTCGTCAATCGAGCCCGCGTCGACCATCGTGTCCCCAAGCTCCACCATGAGCGCGGGATCGGCCGGCTTCATCGCCGTGACGCCGCGATAAAGGTTGATCGACGAGGCAAAATCGCCCGCGGAGCGCGACGCGCGCGCGAGGCGCAATGCGGGCTCGCGCTGTTCCGGCGCAAATTGAGCCTGTTCCGTTTTCTGCTCGTTCGCCGCGCGGTTTTCCGCATAGGACTCGGCGCATCCCGCCAGCGCCAGCGCCGCGGGAATGATGACAAGCATAAGGCGCCCGCAAGATGTCTGCATACTGCCATACGTCCCCAAGTTAAGGTTCTGTACCGGCATATATCGCAAAGAACAATGACCTAGGTCATAGAGAAAAAAGCGCGAAATCGGCAGAATTCCCAGTGTTCAAAATTCTCCATCTTTCATGAGGTTCGCCATGAGTCAATTTGCCAATGCCGTCATTCGCTGGTTTTCGGTTAAATCGGAACGCGGCGTTACCGCCATCGAATATGGGCTGCTTGCCTCGCTGATCGCGGTCGCCATCATCGTTGCCGTCACGCTGGTCGGCACGAACCTCACGGCCACCTTCAATACCGTCGCCGGGAAACTCTGATCCCGTCCATACAAGCGATGGCCCTCTCATGGAAATCTTGTTTCGCAAAGACAGCGGCAAGCTTCTGGATTATCTGCCGCGTATTCAGTCATCGCTTAGGGAATGGCGCCTCATCGACGTCCGGCTCTTAAGTCCCGACAAGCATTTTACCCCGGCCGACGCGGCGAATTCGATCGACGCCTTATTCAAGGACAAGGACGGGAAAATCTATATATGCAACGACAACGAAGCGCTCGCATTGCTGCATTGGGGCGAGAATGGCGCGCTCGCCGAAATTACCGAAAACGTTCAGCGCTGCCTTCTTGCGGACAGGTGCGAAGTTCACGCGCGCGAGCCGACGCCGGAAGGATTAATCAAGCTCAAGACGCTGGCCGAATATAAGGAGCCTAATGGCCCGCCATCCATGGCGGATATACGCGGCACGCGGCGGCAGAACGTCATCCTGCTCGCCGACGACGATATGTTCATGCGCATCCTCGTGAAGAATGCCATTTCTTCCCAGGCCGCGACGCGCGAAGTGGAAGATGGAAATGAAATTATGGCGGCCTACATGCAATATGTGCCGGATATTCTCTTCCTGGACATCCATATGCCGAATAGAGAGGGCACTGTTGTTTTGGGAGATATTCTGGCCGCCGATCCGGCCGCGTATGTCGTCATGCTGAGCGCCGACGGCTCGCAGGAAAATATAGAGACGGCCATGCGGAAAGGCGCCAAAGCTTTCCTGACAAAGCCTTTCACGAAAGATCAATTGATGGAATATATTCAAAAATGCCCGACGATTTCTTAGGCTACGCCGCCATCAGCCCTATTTTTTTAAGATAGTCTTTCACGCGGCTATATTCGCCGTCGATCTTCTCGAAAAGTGCCGCCTGGTCTGCCGGCGCACCGCTGAAATGCTGGGCCTGGCTGCACAATCCGGCAAGCAGGCTCGCTCCTATGCCTGAAGAGCCGCCCTTGAACATGTGAGCGGTCTCATGCCACGCCCTGGCGCTCGTGTTCGTGCGGTTTTCGGCCAGAACCTTCAGATTCTTATCCGACTGGTCGATATAAGCGCCCACGAGTTTCTTTTCCACCTCCACATTCCCGTCCGAGAAGGTTTTCAGCACCGACAAATCCAGCGGATCACTGTCGCCCGGCGGCGGCGGCGCTTCATCCGCGCCATGCTCTACGGTATCCTTGAACGCGACCCACTGCCCCAAGACTTCCTTCAATTCCTCGATATTGACCGGCTTGCTGATATATTCGTCCATGCCGCAGCGCAGGCATTTCTCCTTATCCCCGGCCATGGCGTTGGCGGTCATGGCGATGATGGGGATATGCGTCCCGGTTCCTTTTTCGAGAAAGCGTATTCTTTCGGTCGTATCATAACCGTTCTTTTCTGGCATATGGCAATCCATGAGAATGACATCCCACGACGCTTCGCTGATGCGTTTGAGAACCTCTACGCCGTTTTCCGCGATCTCGAAACGGCCGATGCCGAAGCGTTCGAGCAGTTTGGTCATGAGCATCTGATTCAGGGGATGATCTTCCGCTACCAGGATGCGCGACTTCTCGGGAGGGATAACGCCGGAAAATCTCTTTTTCTTGCGGATGCGTTTCTCTTCGCTCAATTTATCGGCCACATCGAAAGGAATCGAAAACCAGAAGGTGGAGCCTACGCCCACCTCGCTGGTCATGCCCATCGTGCCCCCCATCAATTCCAGCAACTGCTTGGTGATGGCGAGTCCAAGGCCCGTGCCACCATATTTGCGCGTCGTCGATGTGTCGGCCTGAGAGAATTTTTCGAAAATTCTTTGCTGTTTCTCTTTCGGTATGCCGATTCCGGTATCCGATATTTCGCAATGAAATTCTATGTGCCTGTCGTCCACCGTTTTGAAAGAAGGGCGGATATCGATGCGACCCACGTCGGTAAATTTTATGGCGTTGCCGATGAGATTATTGAAAACGCGCCCGATGCGGGTCGGATCGCCCATCACATACGGCAGTTTCCCTTCTTCCTGATGCCGGATCAGAGGCAGGTGCTTTTCCCTGGCGAGATGATCCACCGCGTCGACGATGCTGTCGAGCACATAACCAAGATCCATGCCGAGAAGCTCGAGCTTCATCTCCCCCGCTTCGATTCTGGACAGATCGAGAATATCGTTGACGATATCCAGCAAATTCGTCGAAGAGCGGAACGCCATATCGACCAGGCCATGCTCTTCGTTCGCGATTCTTGATTCTTTCAGCAGCTGAAGCATGCCCAGAATGCTGTTAAGCGGCGTGCGCAGTTCATGCGACATATTGGCCAGAAATTCGCTTTTCGCGGCATTGGCTCTTTCCGCCGTTTCCCGGGCCGTTATGGCGTCGGATCGGGATTTTTCGATCTCCTCGATAAATTTCTGCAGCTGCCTTTCATTAGCCAATAGGCTTTTGCGCGTATTCTCAAGCTCTTCGCGCCATCTGCCTATGCTGCGGAACGAAGAATACCATGCGACGGGCAGGATAAGAATGACGATGAACCCCAGATACAGCGTATAGGATACCGTGCGGGCAAGAGATAGGAGGGTATGGGACAGGACGTCATTCGCGTCTTCGGCAAGCTGATGGACATTGTCCGAATAATCCTGCTTGCGCGCCGTATATTCCTGGCCGTCCAGCAAGGCGCGGGCATCCTTGAGGTTGCCGGCGCGCGCCAGGTCGAGGGCCTTGATCTCCAAAGCCCCAAGAAAGAAATCCGTGCTTTTGTCGATCTTCTGCACCCGATTATATATATTTATGTTTTCGCTTGCGTCGCGTATGTCCTGCTCGAACGTCATTACTTTCAATTTGCTGATCGTATCGTTCGCGAGTTGCGTATTATTCTTGTATGCGGCCTCCCATTTCGGATCGCCTGTCGTCGCGAACATTCTCAAGGCGCGGAAGATAACCGTGTCGAGATAAGCGATGCCATTCCCCATATGGCTGATTTCGAGATCCCTGCGGATGTCATCCTTCATCCTTTGGTTTATGTACAAACTATAGCCGCTGACCCACAGCACGATCGACAGCGTCAGCAGCAAGGCGGTCGTAAGAAGCCTGACGGGAAAAGGATAATCTCTCTCCGGAGAGACGGGATTTTCCTGGAAGCCGGGAGGGGAAATATCGAGCATGCCCATGTATGGCTAAGTGGAAGGGGCGCGTGACGGAAATGGCCAGGCCCATCGCCATTCAAACCTCGCGATGATTATATAATGGCGCATTATTAATCGAGCGCCATGACCTATCTCATATAAGGCGGTTGTCATTCATGCAATGTAGCGGGCTGCTTTTCCAAGAAGAGTCCCGGAATGAAACGGATGCGCTCCCCGAGCATCGCCTGCTCGCTGATGTTCTGCCTGCTTGTCGCGCGCCCTGTATGGGCGACCGACCAGCAGGATTTATCCGTGGCGCTTAAAACGCTTCCGCTGCTGACGAATAAAATGACGAGTCCCACGGCCATCGCCATCGTCTACAATCCGGCCAGCGCCGCGTCGAGGGAAGACGCGGAATCGATAAAATCCATCATCGACGGCGGTCTTGAAGCGCCCGGCGGCATCAAACTCCTGGCGCGGCTGACAAGCACGGAAGAATTGTCGGGACTCTCGGCGGTCAAGATAGCTTTTATGGCTCACGAACTTCCCGAAACGGACTACGGCCGTGTCAATGAGGCTGCGTCCAAGGCGGGCGTGCTGACAATTTGCACGGATATCGGCTGCGTCAAGGCCAACAAATGCGTGCTCGGCGTGGTCTCCAGGCCGCAGGTGGTGGTCTATTACAGCCCTGTCGCCGCCGAAGCCGCGAAAATCGGTTTCGCGGCCGCCTTCACGATGCTGGTGAAGCAAGTCGGTTCCATGTGATGGAGACAAATATGAAGAAATGCCTCTTCCTGGTTCTTGTGCCTGTCATCGCGGTCTGGAGTCTTGGGTTCAGCTTGCCGGTTCATGCGCAAGAGATAGATTACGACTCTCTGGCGTCGCTTTTCGGCGAACCGGTGACGACCGGCGCCACCGGGACGCCGCAACGCGCAAGCGACGTGCCCGGAGACATGACGATCATCACGGCGGATGAGATACGCCAGTCCGGCACCCGCAATATTCCGCAAATCATCGGAAATCTATGTGCCGGGCATCGACATATTGCAAAGCAGCAGCACGACATTCGATGTCGGCGTGCGCGGTTATCAGCAGCCCTACCAACCGCGCCTTCTGGTGCTGGTCGATGGAAGACAAGCATTTATCGACGACTATGCGCGCACCATATGGGACAATATTCCCGTCAATATCGATGACATTCGGCAGATCGAAGTGGTTAAGGGCGCGAGTTCAGCTTTGTTCGGCTCGAACGCGGCGGGCGGCGTCGTCAATATCATTACCTATAGCCCTCTTTACGACAACGACAACGTCGCCAGTCTTTCCTATGGAACGCAGAATACGCTGTCGGGCAGCGCGACGGCCACCGTCAAGCTGAAGAATTGGGGAGGAGTAAAAATCACTGCCGGCGGCATGAACGCCAACGAATTCAATACGCCCCGTTCGGCCGCCGACACTTCCCTCGCCATGGACCCTTCTCATCGTTATTTGATGGAAAATTCGGTATTCCAATTGACTCCCGAACTGCAGGCGCAAACGGAACTGACTTATTCCGAAAGCCGTGACATAGGGGCGGAGCTATTGAATTCTCTCGCGTCGCAGGTGGCCACGACCTACTCCGTGCGCGGCGGCTTGGGCTGGCAAACGCCCTACGGCTATATCACCAGCAACAATTACCTCAATCACACCCGCCTGCAGCTCCACTTCGGCAGATTCGGGACGCATCCCGCCCATTCCGCAGAGGTGATCATCAGCCAGTTGCAGGATCAGTTTAAGCTGGGCAACGATCATACGGTTCGTCTCGCGCTCGAATACCAGCATAGAACATTCAGAATGGACACGCCCTCCACGCCGATTCCGCAAATGCCCGTCACCGACCAGGACGACTATGCGGTCAGCGGAACATGGCTATGGCAAATCAGCGACAAATGGTCATGGACGAATGCGGCCCGCTTTGACCACCAAGATCAGGCGCAAACCGGAGAGCTGTCGCCCGATGACTTTGTCACCACCGCCGACTACAGCCACGCTCTTAACGCCTTCAGCGCCAATTCCGCGCTGATCTACGAGGCAACCCACATAGACACTTTCCGGCTCAGCTATGGCCGCGGTTTGCAGATTCCCAGTCTGGTTCAGGTCGGCTATATCACGAATGCATCCGTCGGGCCGCTCGTGTTCGGCAACGAAGGCAATCCGAAACTCCAGCCGACCGTCGTCACCAACTATCAACTGGGCTACGATCGCAAGCTCGCCGACATTTTCTCGACCGTCAAAGCTTCGGTTTTCTACGAAATGAACGAGAACGCGACGGCGATCAATCCGGTTTTCGCCACGCGCGTCGTCAACGGGCTGTTATACTCTCTTATCCAGGATATCAATGTCGGCGACAGCCAGGCATTCGGCGGCGAAATCGCCCTCAAAGGCAGCCATCCTTCGGGATTCCGCTGGGCCGCCAGTTGGAGTTATTCGCGAGTCTATGACTCGGCGCTGGTAGCGGCGACGCTCAATTACGCAGGCTCCGCGCCGCGAAGTCATTTCAGGCTTACAGGCGGCTATACCACCGGCCCCTGGGAGTTCGACGTCAATGCCCAGTTGCTGACATCCAGCAATATGCTGGGAACTTCCGCCGCCGGCGTGACCGGCCCCATGCATACCGACGGCTATGGCATCGTGGGAGGGCGCCTCGGCTATAACGTCAACGACCATTTTTCCGTCTCCTTGTCGGGCACCAATCTCAATCGCCGCGTTCTCGACATGAACCCCTACCCCGCCATCGAGCGGCAGGTTTTTCTGACGCTGACGGGGAAGTTTTAATGACGGGAATCCATGACGCAGATCATAGAAAGAAAATCCACTGTCGGCATAATTGCGTGCATCTGAAATTCCCTGTCACTTCATGAGGTCCGCGATGAGTCAATTTGCCAATGCCGTCATCCGCTGGTTTTCGGTTAAATCGGAACGCGGCGTTACCGCCATCGAATATGGGCTGCTTGCCTCGCTGATCGCGGTCGCCATCATCGTCGCCGTCACGCTGGTCGGCACGAACCTCACGGCCACTTTCAATACCGTCGCCGGGAAACTCTGATCCCGTCATGCTTAGGGCCTGACCAGACAATGAGCGCGGAACTTTTTGTTCGCCGCCATTTGCCCGATCTTGTCATCCGTTTGGCTCTGGGGTTGGCTTTCGCCATTATGGCGGGAATTTGCCTTAGAAGCGGCTTCGCCGAACTGCAAAAAATAGATTTCGACGATCCTCGGCCATATCAGATCAGCCAAATCCTCTCGATTTTCACGGTCACGCTATATACATTGATCATCGCCTGCCTTTACGTTCTGCGCCTGCGTCCCATCAGTCATTTTGCAGGATATATCCCCAGCGCTGCCGCTCTTCTGGGCGCGTTCTTGCTGTCGGCGTTGCTCCTGCTAAGCCCGCGCGAAGATTTGCCTGTTTGGGTACTGGTATTTGCCGACCTGCTGGTCGTCACCGGCAACATTTTCGCAAGCGTTATCCTCCTACGGCTTGGGCGTTCTTTCTCGATCTTGCCGGAAAGCAGGCGGCTGGTCACACACGGCCCCTATGCCGTCGTGCGGCATCCCTTATATCTGGCGGAAGCGGTGGCGACCATCGGCATAGCCATCATTTACTGGTCACCCTGGGCGATGTTTCTGGTCGCGGCGCAATTCGCGTTTCAGATTGTCCGCATTCATTACGAAGAAAAGATATTAAAGAAGCATTTCCCCGAATATGAGGCTTACGCCAGGAAAACGCGGCGATTGATTCCTGGTGTTTATTGAAACGAGAAGAAATCCGACGGGACTGTGATGCAAATCATGGAAAAACCACAACCGCCGCGAGATACTTGATTGCCCTGAATAATCTTTCATGTCCCTGGCGTCAATGAGGTTTGCGATGCGTAAAATCGCGGGGAAGCTATGACCCCGTTCCCTTCGCCGTCTCCGTTGATCATGGCGCTGCTATTCTCGGGCCTGGCTGGCTTGACCGTTGCCGCCGCCAGGGATGCGAAGAGCAGGATCATTCCCAACGGCATGGTCGTTTTTGTGGCTGGCGTCGGTCTGGCGCTCCGGCTTCCTTCGAGCTTGTTCTCGATTGGTTTGAGTCTGCTCGCCGCCGCGATCGTCTTCTCCGCCCTGGTCTTTCTCGTGCATCGCAACATGATCGGCGGCGGCGATGCGAAGATGATCGCCGTCGCGACGCTTCTTGTTCCTCCGGACCGGATCGTCCCGCTCTTGCTCAGCATCGCGCTTTCCGGAGGCCTGCTGAGCTGTTTTTACCTAGGCCGGTCGCTCATCGTGAAAAACGATCGCCGGGTGGCGAGGCATTTCACGATTCATTTGTTCGGCAAGAATGCCGACAGAATAAAAGCGCATAAGTCCATGCCTTACGCTTTAGCCATTCTCGGCGGCGCTGCCGCCTGCATACTCCCCGAGGTTTTTCGATGCTTCAACGCAATATCCTGCTCGTTATAGGAATCATCGCTCTTTTCTCCGGCGTCATGTTTTTGATGCTTTGGGTCGGCGAATCATCGCCCTCTAAGATTGAGAGCAGCAGGGCCGAGAAGGAGAAAAAATACATTCTAGTCGCCGCGCGTCCGCTCATCGCCGGTTCGCTGTTGCGCCCGGAAGATATGACATGGAAGGAATTACCGCCGGCGGAAATAATCGACGGCAATCTCGTGCGCGGCTCGGTATCCGAAACGGATTTCGTCGGAGGCGTCACGCGCCGCAACCTTGGGTCTCAGGAAGCGTTGAATCCAAACGCCATCGTCAAAGCCAAGGATCGCGATTTTCTTTCCGCCGTGCTGTCTCCCGGCTATCGCGCCGTATCGCTTACGATGGACGCGGCGCAAAGCATATCGGGCCTGATCATGCCCGGCGACTGGGTCGATATTGTCCTCACGCAAAACCTTTCCGCGGCGGAAGGCAACGCCGCGTATAAATCCGTCGGCGAAACCCTGCTGCGCAACCGGCGCGTTATTGCCGTCGATAAGATGCTTCCGCCACTGCCAAAATCAGCGGCATCGCCGGACCCGCCCAAGCAGGATCAGCCCCTTACCCCGCAGAACGCGTCGGATCCGAGAACGGTGACTCTGGAACTGATGCCGCGCGAGGCCGAACAAATTCTCGTGGCGGCGCAGATCGGTAAGGTCGCGCTTGCCCTTCGCGCGCTGGAAGGATCGGGAATGGATAGCGCCGACCCCGGAATGGAGGCCATGCCGGTCTGGGCCTCGGATGTCTCGCCAGCGCTGAAATCGGCGGAACGAACCTCACCGGAAAGAACGGCGGCTCCTGCCGGCCCCATTCAAAAGCCGCGCTCCTTAACCGAGATCATTCATGGCGACAAAGTGGAATTACGTTGATGACCATCCAACTCTCATACAAGCCCGGACAGATGCTCATGCTGGCCATGGCGCTGCTCGCGCAGGCAGGACTGACATCACAAGCGTCGGCGGGTGAAATCCGTCAGCACGCGGCGCTGACGGTCGAGACCGGTCAGGCGACTCTCGTTCAATTGACCGAGCCTGCCGCCACGATATTTGTGGCGAATCCCGACGTCGCCGATATTCAGATTCCGACGCCGGGCGCTTCCGGAACGAGCGCGACGCAATTTCTCGTTCTTGGAAAAAAATCTGGAACGACGACCGTCTATGCGCTCATGGGCAACGGCACGGGCACCAGCTACGCCGTTATCGTTACGCATCCCAACAAGGAAATCGGCGCGGCGATTAATAAGGAAGTTCCGAATGCGCATGTCGATGTATCGAGCGCGCCCAGCGGAATTACCCTTTCAGGCTCGGTCGCGTCGCCGCGCGCCGCCCAGCGGGCGAAAGAAACGGCGCGGCAATACATGGGCGAAAAAGATAATTTGAATTTCAACGTCTCGGTTGCCGCCTCGACGCAGGTCAATCTGCGCGTGCAAGTCGCCGAGGTTTCGCGCCAGACCAACAAAAATTTCGGCTTTAACTGGGGGTCTATATTCAATAACGGCACGATCGCCGTCGGCCTGCTTACAGGGCGGCCGCCTGTCACGGCTTTCGGCAATTTTGTTCGCAATGTATCGACGGACACTCTTAGTTCGATCGGCATCGGCTATAAGAACAATAGCGGGTCCGTCAATATCTCCGGCCTCGTCGATGCGCTGGAACAGGAAGGTCTCGTAACGATTCTGGCGGAACCCAATCTCACTGCAAGCTCGGGCAGAACGGCGAATTTTCTCGCGGGCGGCGAATTCCCCATCCCTATCTCGCAGGGCAACCAGCAGATATCCGTCGAGTTCAAGCGCTTCGGGGTCAGCGTCGATTTTACGCCTATCGTCCTCGACTCGAACCGGCTGAGCATCGAGGTCAGGCCGGAGGTAAGCGAACTGACCGACATCGGGTCCGTCGTCATCGACAGCATCAAGATTCCGGCTCTGGCGATAAGGCGGGCGGAAACGACGGTAGAGCTTGCAAGCGGGCAAAGTTTCGCTATCGCCGGGCTCTTCCAGAACAACGGAAGCAATCGGATAGAGCAGTATCCCTGGCTGGGCGACGTGCCGATTTTGGGCGCGCTTTTTCGCGCCAGCAGATTCCAGCGCAATGAAAGCGAGCTGGTGATCATCGTGACGCCTTATATCGTGCAGCCGGCCGCGCGAACAGCCGACCTTCATCTTCCAATACAAGGCGTCGTCTTCGCCAGCGACATCGAACAGGCGCTGCTGGGCCGGCTGACATCGTCCAAGGGCGCCGCGCCGCCGCAAAACATGCCTCGCCTGAACAGCGCGGCAGGATTCATGCTGGAGTAATGGATAACATGGCTGACGCAAAAAAAATAAAATCGCCCTGGCTTGCGTTCGCTCTTGGGTTCGGCATGGCCCTGACCTTGGCGAGTTGTGCCGCGGATGACGCCAAGCCCCATGGCGCGGCGGCGAACGACGCCAAACTCCCTAACCTGACAGAAGCGCGGCCTTGTCCGCCTTGGGCGGCAGTTCCGGCATTCCGTCACGGCAATGCCGACGCGCCTTATCTCGGCTGCGCAAACCACGTCAACCTTGCGAACATGCTTGAATCCCCTTCCGATCTGGATCAAGGACGCCCTCTCGGTTTCGCGGATGGCGAACGAGAGACGGTCGTTCTGAAGGACTACGATCAGAACAAGAGCACCGGCTTCAAAGAGACGAATGCGCCAAAATCAGCACTGGGCGCGCCGGCATCCACGACGGGAGGGAGCCCGTGATCGACTCTCCTCGAGCCTCTTTAGCCCCTGCCCCCGTCGCGATGGTCTTCGCGGGAGATGGTGAATCCGAAGGAATTATTCGCCAATGTCTCGGCGATACGGGCGTCCTGAGCGTCGAATTCAACCGCGGAACCATTAAAACCGCGATTGCGGAACTCGCGAAACGAACCTCTCCGCGATTGCTGGTCGTCGACATCAGCGGCGTCGACGATCCGATGACGCATATCCTGCATCTTGCCGAGGTGTGCGAGCCCGGGACGGGCGTTATCGTCATCGGCTCCAGCAACGATATCGCCCTTTACCGCGAATTCAAGGATTTCGGGATCGTCGAATATTTTTTCAAGCCTCTGGTGCGAGACCCTTTCGTGCGCGCCTGCCAGGAAATCCTGACCGGCAATGTCGAACAGCGCGGATCGCGCATAGGCAAGCTCATCTTCGTGCTGGGCATAAACGGGGGCGCGGGGGCGACGACGATCGCCGTCAATACCGCATGGAATCTGGCGGAAACGTACCAGCGCCTGGTCATTTTCGTCGACCTCGCCGTTCACACCGGCGATGCCGCGCTTCAGCTTAACATGACGCCGAACAAAGCGCTGCACGAAGCGTTGGAGCATCCGGAGCGGGTGGATAATCTTTTTATCGAACGCGGCGTTATCCATGCCAGCAAGAGATTGAACCTTCTTGCCTCTCTCGAACCTTTCGACGGGGCGATCGTCCCAGAAGAAAAAGCCGTTCTCTCGCTGCTCGAAACGCTGCTTCGCCGCTATCGCTATGTGTTCGTGGACATGCCCATGTTCCTCGCGCCGCAGCTTATGAAAGCGCTTTACCTGCCGAGCATATGCCTGCTGGTCAGCGATGCCAGCCTGACGGCGGTGCGCGACGTCATGCGCTGGCGCGAGAAGATCGGGCCGAATACGCCGGAACGCTCCACCCTGCACATCCTCAACAACAGCGGCGCCGCCAACGGCCTGTCGGAAAGCGAGTTCATACGCGCCATCGGGCAACCGCCGGATGTCGTCATCCATCACGACAGCGCGATCGGCACGGCGTCCAAGCTGGGAATAGCGGAAGTCACGAAAGTGGCGACGCTTCAGCGCGGTCTGGCGCCCGTTCTTCGCCTGCTGGCGGGCACGAACAGCGCCAAATCCCATTCCTCGTTTCTGGGGCGCATCTTCGGATGACGGTCACTTTCGGGAAAAAAGGCGGAAACGACGGCCAGCCTTCGCAAGCGTCCAAGGCCGGATCGGCGCTTCCCTCCCTTCTGGCTGCGGCGGACGCGGCGGCCTCTTCGCCTTCCCGAGACCCATTGATCTCACCACTGGATTTTCTCCGCGACGAAGTGCTGTTGCGGATCGATCCCGCCGTCGCGGTGCGGACGCCGCGAGACAAGCTGATGGCGCGCGTCGAGCAATTGATCGCGGAAATCGCGACGGAGCGAAAATTAATCTTCAATCAGAACGAACAGCGCTCCCTGACCGCCAATATCGTCGACGATATGCTCGGGCTTGGGCCTATAGAGCCCTTGCTTCGCGACGATACGGTGTCCGACATCCTCATCAACGGCCCGTCCGTGATTTACATCGAACGCCGCGGCAAGCTCGAGCTTACCAAGCTTCGTTTCCGCAGCAACGCCCATGTGCTGCATGTGGCGCAACGCATAGCTTCATCCATCGGACGCCGGGTGGACGAGTCGAGCCCGATGCTCGATGCGCGGCTTGCCGACGGCAGCCGGGTCAACGTCATCATCCCGCCGCTCAGCCTCAAAGGGCCATGCATATCCATCCGGAAATTTTCGCGCATTGCCGTGGAGCTGTCTAAATTCGTTCATCTCGGGACGGTTTCTCCCGAATTGGCCCGCGCCCTCGAGATCGCCGCCCGCTGCCGGATCAATGTCATCATTTCCGGCGGCACGGGATCGGGCAAGACGACGCTGCTCAATGCCATGTCGCATTTCATCGATAAGGGGGAGCGCATCGTAACCATCGAGGACGCCGCCGAATTGCAGCTTCAGCAATTGCACGTCATCCAGCTGGAAACGCGCGCGTCTAACCTCGAAGGCTACGGCCAGGTCACGCAGCGCGATCTCGTCACCAACGCGCTGCGCATGCGGCCCGACCGCATTATCATCGGCGAGGTGCGCGGCCCGGAAGCGTTCGATATGATGCAGGCGATGAATACGGGTCATAACGGCTCGATGTCGACGATTCACGCCAATTCCGCGCGCGACGCGCTGGCGCGCATCGAAAACATGATCCTGATGGCGAACGTGAATCTGCCGGTTCGCGCGATCCGCGGCCAGATAACCAGCGCGATCGACCTGATCGTGCATACCGAGCGCATGCGCGACGGCGTCCGGCGGGTCACCGAAGTCGTCGAAGTCACCGGACTCGAGGGTGATATCATATCGCTCGGGTCTTTGTTCTCTTACCGCTATATCGGCAATAATCCGGACGGCACCCTCGACGGCGTATTCGAATCGACGCACGGCCGCCCGCGATTCCTCCAGCGGCTGGAATATTTCGGACTCGGTAACGCCTTTCTCGAGGCTACCGGCTCGCTCGTCAAAACGACGGCGGCGTGACTTATGGTCATAGCGATCCTCACCGCTGCCTGTCTTATCCTTGGCTGTATCGCCCTGTTCGGCGCATTTATGGCAAGCCGCAAGGCGCGGCGCGTCGTGGAGCATCGCGTCAACCTCGTGCGCAAAGCGCCGCGAGAGAACCCTGCCGAAACCGTTCTTGCGCTGCCTCTGACCTGGGTCGGCAGAATCGGCTTGGGGCTGCGCCGCGTCTTCGTCATGAGAATTCCGCGCCAGTGGGGCATGCGTACCAATAACGGCGCGCTGTTTCTGATCGCGCTCCTCGCATCGGCGGCAATGTGGCTGCTGACTCATGCGGTGTTCGGATTTCCCTATGCGGTCGTCGCGCCTCTGGCCGCCGGCATATTCATCCTCGCGCCGCGTGCCTGCCTTCAGCATGAACAGAACCAAATGGAAAAAAAGTTCACGAATATTTTTCCCGATTCCATCGACATGATCGTTCGCATACTCCGCGCCGGGCTGCCGATCACCGCGGCGATCCGGTCGGTCAGCCGCGAAGCCATGCCTCCCGTGGATATGGTCTTTGGCATGCTCAACGAACAGATGGAGATTGGCGTTTCGCTCGAGGAAGCTCTCGAAGTCGTCGGAGGCCGGATAGGGCTTCCCGATTTTCGCTTCTTTGCCGTGGCCGTCTCGCTGCAAAGCGCGACAGGCGGCAATCTCGCCACCACTCTCGAAATCCTTACCGACATCATGCGAAAGCGGCGGGCGGTACGGCTCAAGATGCAAGCCGCGACCGCCGAAGTCCGGTTATCCGCCTATGTGCTGGGCGCCATGCCGTTTTTCGTCGTCGGCGTATTGCTCATCGTGAATCCCGTCTACCTTGCGCCACTGATTAAAGACCCGCGGGGCAATATGATCGTCGGCGTCGCCGCGCTCTGCCTCCTGACTGCCTTTGTCTCCATGCGGCAAATGATGCGCGGCATCACAAGAAGCTGATCGCGAAGGAGGGATACGTTTCGCCATGAGCCTGTTCGCCCCTCTTCTAGCGGCGCTTTCTCTCATCATGGGAGGACTGGCGCTTATTATTCATGGCGTTCGCATGAGGCGAGAGGCGTTGGGCAGGCGCGTCAGTCTCATTCATCCGCTGCCCATCGACAGAACTGGCACTATCGCCAGAAAAGCACGAGCCGAAGAGACGGAATTGGTCAGGCGCCCTTTTCATGGCCTGCCCGAACGGGAACGCCGCGAGATCGTGCGGCAATTGTCCCGGTGGGGCGTTCCGCGCCGATATGCGCGGGGATTTTTCAATGGATCGAGGCTTGTCATCGCCGCCGGCCTTGGGGCGCTGGGGTTTTTCACCGGCGCGCAGTTTTCCTTTGTCGAAAAACATTCTTTTCTGACGCTTGTGCTCGTGATTGCCATGGCGATCATAGGATGGATCGCGCCGATCGTCCTCATTCGTCTTTCGGCGAGAAGGCGCGCGCTGACGTCAGCGGCAGGATTTCCTGACGCGCTTGAACTTCTTGTCGTATGCGTCGAGGCCGGGCTAGCGCTCGAAGACGGGATCGACAGAATTGTGATCGAACTCAAGCATTCCCAGCCGGAACTCGTGGAAGAGCTGATCTTGACGTCGGCGGACCTCAAGATCCTCTCGAACCGCGACGTAGCGCTTGCCAATCTCGCGGACCGCATCGACACGCCTAGCGTCCGCTCGGTCGTCGCCACCTTGTCCCAGACGCTGCGTTATGGAACGCCGCTGGCGCAGGCTATGCGCGTGGTTGCCGCGGAAATGCGGAACAATTCATTATTTCAGCTTGAGGAACGGGCCAACCGGCTGCCGGTGCTGATGACGATTCCGATGATGTTGTTCATTATGCCGACCATCTTTCTCATCGTCGGCGGTCCGGCGGCCTTGAAACTTATGGATCATTTCCTGCAGTAGCGCCGAAGATTGACCTTTATGCGCCCATTACAGACATTATAGCATAATCATCTGGCATCCTCGCGGGCAACGGCTGTAAACACCCGCGAATGAATCCAGCCGTTCGGAGGAAAAAGCCATGCGCAAAAATCGGCTGTCTTGCTTGCTGACCGGCTTGATTGTCGCTCTGTGCTGCATCCCAGGCCCTGCTCAGGCACGCCGTACGGCGACGGCAGACTATGCCGGGCGCGAATATGCGCTCTATACGCCAGCCAGCGTGAAAGGCGCCGCGCCGCTGCTTGTGGTGCTGCATGGCGGCGGCGGCAACGCCAACTGGATGCATCGGCAACTGGATTGGGATTCCGTGGCCGACCATTATGGCTTTCGGATCGCTTTTCTCAACGGCACGGACGGCAAACGGTTTTTCACGCATAAAATGCGATCCTGGAACGCGGGGAACTGCTGCGGCCCAGCGGCTCAAAGCAACGCGAACGATAACGGCTATATCTCCGGTTTCATCGGCATGATGAGCCGTCAGGGCCTCGCCGACGCTCGCCGCGTTTATCTGATGGGGCATTCCAACGGCGCGATGATGATTTATCGCTTCGCTTGCACTTACAGCGACCAGATCGCGGCGGCGGTTGTCGTGTCCGGCTCGGTGCAGATTGAAGATATATGCAAGGCGCCGCGATTGCCCATGCTGCATGTTCACGGACTTGACGACGTGAATGTTCCCGTTGCCGGCGGCAAAGGCATAGGGAAATTTACCGGAGACCTTATGATGCGCTCCGTGCAGCAGTCCGATGATTTCATGAAAGCCGCTGGCGCATCCGTTCAAACCATTTTGCTGCCCAATACGCCGCACGCGCTGGCGATTATCAGCGAGAATATGGAAAAACAGACGGGCAAAACGCTTGCGGAGACGGCGGCGCAGTTTTTCCAAGGCAAAAGCGCGGCGGCGCGCTAACGCGCTACCCTGCTTTTAGCCCCCTTCCCTGCTTCTATAAGGCGAAACAGGAACGGATTGATGGCGATCGATAGCAAGGCGCTGGCAAGAATGACGTCATAAATATGCGGGGACAGCAGGCCTAGCTGCCGCGCCAGCCCCGTAAAAATGAAGGAAAATTCGCCGATTTGCGCGAGACTGACCGCCACCAGCAGCCCCACCTGCAGCGAAACGCCGAACATGCGCATAAGGCCGAAGGTGACGGCCAAGGTGCCGAGAGCGATGACTCCGAGCGCCAGCAGAACCAGGATCGGGTCGCGGATAAGGATCGAAGGATCGAACAGCATGCCCACCGATACGAAGAACAGCACGGCGAAAGTGTCGCGCAGCGGCAAGGCTTGATCGGCGACCTTATGCCCGATGGCGCTTTCGTTCAGCACGAACCCCGCCAGGAACGCGCCGAGCGCGAAAGACGCGTCAAACAGCGCATAGGCGACATAAGCGAAGCCCAGGGCGATCGCGACGATGCCCAGCGAAGACATCTCGCGCGATTTGGTTTTGACGATCATGACCAAAAGCGGCGGCAAGAGCCGTCTTCCCACGACGATCATCAAGGTCGCAAAAACGCTGATCTTCACTACCGACAGCAGCAAGTGGTATCCCACGGCCGGAAGGTCCACCGGCTCGCCGTGGCTCATCATCAGCGGCGCCAGAACCGGCAGCAACACGATGATGACGACGGCGACAATGTCCTCCACGATCAGCCATCCGACGGCAAGTATTCCCGCCTCGCTTTTCAGCAGGCCGCGATGATCGAGTCCGCGCAGCGCCACGATGGTGCTGGCGATCGACAGCGTGAAACCGAAACACAGGCTTTCCGCCAGCGTAAACCCGACCATCGTGCCGCAGCCGAAACCAAGCGCCGTGCCCGCCGTAACCTGGATAAGCGCGCCGGGAATAGCGATCTTGCGAACGCTCATCAGGTCTTTTAACGAAAAATGCAGCCCGACGCCGAACATCAGCAGAATTACGCCTACATCGGAAAACTGCGAGGCGATTTCCACGCTGCCGATGAAACCAGGGGTATGCGGCCCGATCAGCACGCCCGCGACCAGATAGCCAAGGATACTGGGCAGCTTCAGGCGCTTGGCGATCATCCCGAAAATGAAAGCTCCGAGCGTGCTGGCGACGAGGGTCGTAATCAGGGGAAAAGAATCATGCATGCGGCAACGGGAATCATGGGGTGAAGCGGAAAGATTGAATCCATAACAGAAAAAGCCGATCCAGGCTATTGCCGTAAAGCCTTCGCCACCGCCACATCTTCGGCGATGGCGGCGCGAAGCTCGTCGAGGCCGGAGAATTTGCGCTCGGGCCTGATGAAATCCACGAGCGCGATATCCCATTCCTGGTCATAGATGTCCGCCGCGAAATCGAACAGATGCGCCTCCAGCCATTCGCGCTCGCCGCCCACGGTCGGACGGCGGCCTATGTTGGCGACGCCCCCGATCCATTCTCCGCTCTCCCCTCGCCGATGCTGCCGGGCGCGGATGGCATAGACGCCGTATTGCGGGCGCAGATATTCGCCGAGCATGATATTCGCGGTCGGGAATCCCAGCGCCTGGCCGCGCCGGTCGCCGCGCCCCACGATGCCGCGGATCGCCCATTCGCGGCCCAGGATCGCGTTCGCGGCCCGCACCTGCCCGCTTTGCAGCAGGGCGCGTGCGGTCGAGGCGGCGTAGCGCTGCCCCTGCGCGTCGCGAACTGGCGGCAGCGCGACGACATCCACGCCATGCGGCTTCAGCCATCCGGCCATGCGCTCCATATCGCCGTGCCTGTCATGGCCGAAGCGGAAATCCTCGCCCGCGACGACAACCTTCGCGCCGCATTCGACCAGAATCTTTTCGGCGAAATCCTGGGCGGGAATGGCCGCCAGCGCGCCGTCGAAATTCATCACCTGGATGACATCCGCCCCCGCCTCGTCCAGAAATTCGGCCTTCTGCGCCGGGGTGGTCAAGCGGAAGGGCGGCAGGCCGGGGGCGAAGAACTGGCGCGGATGCGGCTCGAAAGTCAGCACGGCGACGGCCATATCCTTTCCCGCCCCCAGCGCGCGCGCATGCGCGATCAAGGCCTTATGGCCGAGATGCACGCCGTCGAAATTGCCCAGGACATAAATAGCGGGGTTAATCATACGGTAATCAGTTATCAGTTATCAGTGGTCAGGAAAAGCATGTCTTTTTAACCCGCCAGCGCCTATCTGATACCTGATTACCATCCTCTGATCATCGGAGTCCGCCATGCAGAAAATCAAGGTCAAAACCCCGCTCGTGGAGATGGACGGCGACGAAATGACCCGGATCATCTGGCAGATGATCAAGGACTGGCTGATCCTGCCTTATCTGGAAATCGACCTGAAATATTACGATTTGAGCATCCAGAAGCGCGACGAGACCGAGGACAAGATTACCGTCGATGCGGCGGAAGCGATCAAGCAATACGGCGTCGGCGTCAAATGCGCGACCATCACCCCGGACGAAGCGCGGGTCAAGGAATTCACCCTCAAGAAAATGTGGAAATCGCCCAACGGCACGATCCGCAATATTCTCAACGGCACGGTGTTCCGCGCCCCGATCCTGATGAAAAACGTGCCGCGCTATGTGCCGGGCTGGAAGCATCCCATCATCATCGCCCGCCACGCCTTCGGCGACCAATACAAGGCGACGGATTTCAAGGTTTCCGGCAAAGGCAAATTGCAGATCACCTTCACGCCCGATGACGGCGGCGCGCCGATCAGCCACGAGGTGCATCAATTCAAATCCGGCGGCGGCGTGGCGATGGCCATGTATAACGAGGACGAGTCGATCCGCGGCTTCGCGCATGCCTGTTTCACTTACGCCTTGCAGCAGAAATATCCGGCCTTTCTGTCCACCAAGAACACGATCCTGAAAGCCTATGACGGGCGGTTCAAGGATATCTTCGCCGAAATCTACGCAGCCGAATACAAGGCGAAATTCGAGGCGGCGGGCATTTACTACGAGCATCGCCTGATCGACGACATGGTGGCACAATCATTGCGCGGCGACGGCGGATATCTATGGGCCTGCAAGAATTACGACGGCGACGTGCAATCGGATTCCGTGGCGCAGGGCTTCGGCTCGCTCGGCCTGATGACGTCCGTGCTGCTCTCGCCCGACGGCAAATATGTCGAGACCGAAGCCGCGCACGGCACCGTCACCCGCCATTACCGCGAGCATCAGGCGGGCAAGGAAACCTCGACCAATCCCATCGCCTCGATCTTCGCCTGGACTCAGGCGCTCGTCTATCGCGGACGGATGGACAATACCCCCGATGTGGTGAAATTCGCCGAGACGCTGGAGAAGGTCTGCGTCCAGACCGTCGAAGGCGGCGCGATGACCAAAGACCTCGCCATCCTGGTCGGCGGCAATCAGCCCTATCTGAACACAAAAGCGTTTTTGGAAGAAATCAGCCGGGGGCTTAAGGCGGCGCTGGCGTAAAGCAGCAAGCGGCCAAGTCCGGCTACCCTATCATAAAAATCATTCCCCCCATCGATGCCATGATCGGCATCGGCGGCGGCGGATTGGCTTTCGCATGCGGATTGGATTCATGCGTCAGGTCGGGATTGAAATATTCGGCGGCCTTGACGATTTTGTTGGCCATCTTCCGGGCCAGAGGTTCGGTAAAAGTATTATCCTCGAGCAACTCCCCAAGCAGCGAATAAACGATCTCCGGCCGCTTGATGCGATCTTCCCACGCGCAAAAACTCTGATCCTCCATACCGAATCTCATGGCATCGAACGGATTGCCCGATCGCATCCTGCCTTGCAGTTCGTCCGACGAAACCGCCGAATGCCTGCCATCCTGCGCTTCCGAAATCAGGCGATATCGTATTTCCTTCGCGGCGCACGCGATGGAGGGAAAATCCGGCGGCATATTTCCGGCGTCAAGCGCGTCGAGGGCGGGCGCGATCCAGTAATCGGAAGAAGAGGTAATAACACTCAAGTGCCGCGCATGACGGCGGGCAATGCGCGTTTCATGCGGTAGTCCTGCTTCAGCATGCTTGTGGTCGGCATAAAAATCCGAATCGAGTTCTTTATAATAACCCGGAATAGACGGTGTGCAGGTCCCTATATGCACTTGGCGCATATGGCGCAATTCATGCGTTTCGGCATGCGTATAAGCATCGCTTCCCTTTGGATAATTCTTGATTCGGTCAGTGGTCAGCGCGGTCGACCTGGCCCATTGTTCCAATACCGGCTCATCGCGTGGCGTAAAAAATAAGAATCCGTTTTCCTTTAGCCCCAGTCTATGAAGGTGAACGGTTTCGTCGATCGCGAAAGGATAAGTCACCAGCCGCTTCCCGCCGGGAACGGCGCGATAGGTATTCTCGACACGCCCCGAAGCCAGAGCGGCGAAATGCCAGGCAGTAGAAGCGTAGTCCGCCCCCGCGATTTCTTTCGCGCAGTGTGCATATAATGATGCAATCGCCGGATCAAACGTCTTATCCTTGGTCTCCACATTAAAATACACGACTGTCGGGCTGCTCGTCGAGCCAATATTACACTCATACACATTCTCAAGAGTGACAGCCTCGGCGGTTGCGTTGGAGCGCTGCATGGCCGCCAGCATGGCGGCGGCGCGCTCTTCAACCTCCTGCTCGGAGAGAGGTTCGCCGCCCACCTGTTTCAGCTTATCCCAATGCGGAAAATCGGCATGAGAAAATACGGACACGGGATAACCGGCATAGGCGGAAAAATCCGCCGCCGTTAGTCCGTTTTGAATATGCTTTTTGGTTAATCTAAATTCCTTCATGCCCCACCCTATCATGAGGAATCATGAAAGCAATTCTGGAATCTATGGGCGTAATCTTGGTTAAAATTCCTCGAAAAACCGGGGGCGGAGTAGCCCTTACAGCTTCCCGCCGATATACTCCGCCAGCCGCGTCATATCCACCCGCTCCTGCTGCGCGGTGTCGCGATCGCGCACCGTGACCGCGCCTCCGGTCAGCGTATCGCCGTCTACGGTGAGGCAGAACGGCGTTCCCGCCTCGTCCATGCGGGCGTAGCGTTTGCCGATGGTCTGCTTGGCATCAAACTGCGCGGTGAATTTTCGCCGCAATTCCATATAAATCTTCTCCGCCACTTCCGGCATGCCGTCCTTGTTGACCAGCGGGAAAACACCGACCTTGAGCGGCGCCAGCGACGGCTTGAGCTTCAGCCATTCCGGCGAGGCGCGGCTCTCGTCATATTGATAAGCCTCGCACAGCAGCGCCAAAACGCCGCGCGTCAGCCCCGCGGCGGGCTCCACGACATGCGGCATATAGCGCCGGTTGGCTTCCTGGTCGAAATATTCGAGATTGGTCTTGCTGTGTTCCTGGTGCTGCTTCAGGTCGTAATCGGTGCGATAGGCGACGCCCTCAAGCTCGCCGAAGCCCGGCGCGGTGAAGGGATAGCGGTATTCGATATCCGACGTGCCCTTGGAATAAAACGCCAGCTCGTTCTCGGGAATGATATGGCGGTAGAGGTTATCCTTGCCGACTCCCTGCTCCTGCCACCAGCGCATGCGCTCGGCGACCCAGAATTCATACCACATCATGCCGTCTTCCGGTGGGCAGAAGAATTCCATTTCCATTTGCTCGAACTCGCGCGAGCGGAAAAAGAAATTGCGCGGCGTGATTTCGTTACGGAAAGCCTTGCCGATCTGCGCCACGCCGAACGGCACGCGCACGCGCGAGGAATCCAGGATCGCCTTATAATCCAGGAATATTCCCTGCGCGGTCTCGGGGCGAAGATAAACCTTGCTGTCTTCGTTTTGGAACACGCCCGCATGGGATTCAAACATCATGTTAAAGGCGCGAGGCTCGGTTAGCGTGCCGGGAGTTTCGGCGTCTGGGCCGATGAGCGAAGCGCGCTGTTCCGACGACAGAGAGGTAAACGGCACAGCCGCTTTCATGTCGAATGGAACCAAATCGCCGCCACCCGATTTCTGGATCAGCTTTTTCGCTTTCTTGGTCAGAGCCGCTTCGGCTTCGTCGCCATCCAAGGCGCTAAGAAAACCAGTGGTTTTTTTCTGGTCTGCTTTTTCGTAAAAGATTTCCAGGCAGATAACATGATCCGCCCGATACCGCTGCTTCGTCTCGCGGCAATCCACCATCAAATCCGCGAAGCCGCCGACATGGCCGCTGGCGACCCATGTTTTGGGATGCTGAATGATCGCGCTATCGAGGCCGACGATCGACAAAGGCTTGCCGTCCGGCCCGATGGGCGGGCATTCCACCATCGCCCGCCACCACGCGTCACGCAGATTGTTCTTGAGCTGAACGCCGAGCGGCCCGAAATCCCAGAAACCGTTGATGCCGCCGTAAATCTCGGAAGCCTGAAAGACGAAGCCGCGCCGCTTGCACAGCGATACCAGGCGGCTCATGACCGAAGTTTCGGGAGTGGACATGGGAATGTTCGTTCAGAAGTTGCGGGGCAATATCCATAACCTATTCAGCATTCCGGCGAAAGCGGGAATTCGCCTTCCGAACTTCCGTCCGGACCGGCAAATTGCCCCGCTGCCTGCGTTTTTGGCCTATTTTGCGGTAATACTTTCATCCTTTGTCTGTTAGAATATTCGATGGATAATGATGTCGAGAAGTTGTGATTATGGATATTGCCAACGCCGTTGTTGCCAAGCCCATTAAATATCTGTTCCGCCGCGCCGGAGCGGAGCTGGTCTATAACAAGCTCGTAGCCCCCTATTTCGCCCAAAAATCGCCGCGCCGCGCCATCGCCGGACTTGTGGCCCTGAACGCCGCCACGCTCGGCGGCGGCGTCGCCTTCAATTATCTGGGAAGGGATATCATCAACAGTTTCGCGACGAAGGATTTCTCCTCGTTCTCAAGAAATATGGTGCGTTTCGGCATATTTTCCGTCGGCATGATTGCCGTCAATGTCGCGCAATCCCATATCGCGAACAGACTGAGGCTGTCTTGGGGAAACTGGGCAAAAGAACGGGCGATCAGGGAATGGCTTTCGCCCGGCAACCGCGCGGGATCGAGCGCCGCGAAAGCGGAGTTGCAGCCCGAACAGCGGATTACGAACGACATCTCCAATCTGGTTCAGGCGTCGGAGCCGCTGACTTTCGGGCTCGCGCAGAATGCAGCGAATTTCGGAGCGTTTTCGCTCGTGCTGTTCAACCTGTCTCCGGCCGTATATGCGGGCACGCTGGCCGTGGGCGCCATCGGCACCTGGGCGCTGCACCGTGCCGGGAAAAAGCTGACAGCCTTGAATCATCAGGAGGCGGAAACGCAGAACGCCTATCGCAACGCGGTCGGCGACGCGAATACGCATACCGAAAGCATCGCGCTGTGGGGCGGCGAAGCGGCAACGCAGCAAAGCATCCTTGCGCGACTGGAGGATGCGAACGCCGTCAGCAAGAAAATTATCGGCACGCAAGCCGCCCTTACAGCCATCAGGTCCGCGTATAACCATGTCGCCAGCGTAGCGCCGCATCTGCTGATCGCGCCGGCCTATTTCAAGCCCGAAAGCACGATGAATGTCGGCGACGCCATGCTCAGCACTTCGGCGACTTTCAACGTGCGCAACTCCCTCGACTGGTACAGCCAAAATCAGAACACCATCGTGCAATGGAAAGCCTGCGCGAAACGGCTGACGGCGTTTCTCCAAGGCTGCGATCCCAGCAGCGGCCCCGCAGGCCAGACTCCATCTTACGATCCGGAAGGCCCTCTCGGGCTTTCCGTGAAGAATCTGGCCTTAAAAAAACCCGGCGGGAGCGGCCTTCTTTGCCGGGATATTTCTTTCGATCTCAAGCCGGGAAACCGCCTTGTCGTGCTGGGCGAATCCGGCGCCGGGGAAAAGCACTTTATTCCGCACATTGAGGGGAATATCGCCTTATGAAAACGGCCAGATCGCCTATTCCGGCGCTTCCGACAAGGTGGGCGATATCATTTTCGTTCCTCAAGACCCTTATATCCCCGACATGCCTTTGGCTCAGGTACTTTCCTATCCAAACAGCGGCGCGGTTTTTTCGGAACCGTCCATGCGGAATGCGCTCGAGAAAGTCGGCCTCGGGCATAAGGCCGAATATCTGGGCCAGAGCCCACATCATGGGGAATGCCCTCGGATTTTCCGGCGGCGAGAAACAGCGGCTGAACTTCGCCCGCCTTCCTCTTGCACAAGCCTTCGGTGATCGGCCTCGATGAAGCCACATCGGCCTTGCCCTCGGATGATGGGAATCAAGCTGCATGAGCTTCTGTTCCGCGAGCTTCCCCGCAGCATCGTCATAAGCATCGCGCACCGCGAGGAACTCATTCCTCTGCACAACATCACGGGAAGAATGACCCAAGAAAAACTATCGGTGCATCCCTATGCCCCTCTGCGCCCTTCCGAGTCCGGCGTGCGCAAGATGCCCGAAAAAGGCATCGCGCTCACGGCTTAAGCCGCGTTCGCCACTTCCGTCTGCCGGACTTTCTTCTTGATCAGCCACCAGGTGACGTGATTGACCACGCCCTGCAGCGGGGTATGGGGCTTGAGGCCGCAGGCCTTGAAGATCATGCCGACGCCGCGCTCGACATGGTGCGGACGGTAGAATTTATAGGCATGGCCGAGATAGGCTTGGCCGTATTTCTCGCGGTCGTAAGGCTCGTCCGGCGAGCCGTTGGCGGCGTAATAGGCATAGGCCAGCTCATCGTCCTCGGATTCCTGCACCCGGCCGAGAGCGAGCTTGATGCGCTCGAAACGGTTCAGGGCTTCCTTGTCGAGATATTGGCGCAAATGGGTATAAAACAGCTTGTAGTGCCGAAGCTCATCGGTGGCGATACGCTGGCAGATGGCCTTGAATACAGGCTCCTGCGCCGCCTCGCCGAGCGCGGCGTAATAGGAACTGGTAGCGGTTTCGACGATGCAGCGCGCCAGCAATTCGCCCGAGCGGGAGCCGCGCACCGATTCCTTGGCTTCAAGCGGAAGCTGATAACCTTCGCGGAACCTCTTGAAAGCGCCCTCGAAATCGAATGAAGGATCGGCGGCCTGCGCCCAGCGCCCCAGCGCCTCGCCATGCTGCACTTCCTCCAGCGCCCAGGCATGGGTGGCCGCCTTCAATTCCGGATCGTCAGCGAAGACATTCCCCAGATAGGCCGCGTAGTCGTGGCCGTTGTACTCGACCAGAGCGGCCGCCTTGGCCAGCTTGACGTGATCGGAATCGACTTTGGCGGGATCGAACGCCGCCCAAGGCAAGTCATCGACTTTCCAATGTTGATAGCTCATGACTCAGACACCATACTTTATGCTCCCTCAAGAGATAATAACCGCTCGCGCTCCGTGTCAATCCCCAATATAAATCATTGCGGTACAATAGCTTATGTTTTATTCATGAGTTTAAGATTTCAGATGGAACCGCAATGCGCATAGCCGTTACGGGCGCCGCCGGATTTATCGGCCAGGCTTTCAGCCGCCATGCCCTGGCCGCGGGCGCCCAGGTGCACGGCATCGATAAACTCACTTATGCCGCAAATCCGGTCACGGTCGCCGAACTGGAAGCCCAGCCCGGCTTTACGCTGCACCGGGCGGATATCGCCGAACCGGCGGCGATGCGCGACCTGATTCGCCGGATCGCCCCCCAGGCCGTCATCCATCTGGCGGCGGAAACCCATGTCGACCGCTCCATCGACCATACCGCGCCTTTCGTCGCCACGAATATCGTCGGCACCCATAGCCTGCTGGAAGCGGCGTTGGATTACTGCCGCGCCCTTTCCCCGGCGGAGAAAGCGCAATTCCGCTTTCTGCATGTCTCGACGGATGAAGTCTATGGCGCGCTGGGCGCGGAAGATTCAGCCTTCGCCGAAACCTCGGTCTTCGCGCCGAATTCGCCCTATGCCGCCAGCAAGGCGAGCGCCGAGCATCTGGCGCGCGCATGGCATCACACTTATGGGCTGCCGGTCATGATCGGCAATTGCTCGAATAATTACGGGCCTTATCAATTCCCGGAAAAGCTGATCCCCAACATGATCCTCAAGGCGCTGCATGGCGAACCGCTGCCGGTTTACGGGCATGGCAAGCATGTGCGCGACTGGCTCTATGTCGACGATCACGCCGAAGCGCTGTGGCTTATTCTCACGCGCGGAAAAATCGGGGAGAAATATCATATCGGCGGCAAAGCGGAGACAGCCAATCTCGCGCTGGTGGAAACGATATGCGCGATGCTCGATGCCGCGATGCCCGGCAGTTCGCATCGTCCGCACCGGAACCTCATTAACTTCGTCGCCGACCGCCCCGGCCATGATTTCCGCTATGCCATGAATATCGCGAAAATCGAGCGCGAACTCGGCTGGCGTCCGAAAACTTCCATGGAAGACGGCCTTCAACGCACGCTGGATTGGTATCTTGCCCGCCGCGACTGGTGGCAGGGCATCCGCGACAGCTATGCCGGAGAGCGGCTGGGGCTGGGACGTTAATTCTTGCACTGACTGCCTGCGCCGTTATGATGCAGCGCAGGAGAGAATCCCCATGGCCCCCAACAACGGCAACAAGGCAAAATTAAAAGGCATCGTCATGGCCGGCGGGGCGGGCACGCGGCTGTATCCGGCCACGCGCGCGATCAGCAAGCAATTGATGCCGGTCTATGACAAGCCGATGGTCTATTACCCGATCACGACGCTGATGCTGGCCGGAATCCGCGACATCCTGATTATCTCCACGCCGCGGCAATTGCCGGTCTTCCAATACCTGCTGGGTGACGGATCGCAATGGGGGCTGAATTTCTCTTATGCGGAGCAAAAGGAGCCTCGCGGCCTCGCCGACGCCTTTATCGTGGGGCGGAAATTCATCGGCAAGGACAATGTCGCGATGATCCTCGGCGATAATTTGTTCTACGGCCAGGGCCTGAACGATATCGTCAAAAACGCCGCCGACAAGAAAGAGGGCGCGACCGTCTTCGCCTATCGCGTATCCGATCCCGAGCGTTATGGAGTCGTTAAATTCGACAAGAAGAGCGGCGCGCCGGTCGAAATCACCGAGAAGCCGAAACGCGCATCGTCGAACTGGGCGATCACCGGGCTTTATTTCTACGACAACCAGGTCTGCGACATCGCGGCGGGGCTGCAGCCGTCGGCTCGCGGCGAGCTCGAAGTCACCGACATCATCCGCCATTATCTGGAGCAAAAGCAGCTCGATGTCTTCCAGTTCGGGCGCGGCTTCGCCTGGCTGGATACCGGGACGCATGAATCGCTCGACAACGCAGCCGAATTCGTCCGCATCGTCGAGCAGCGCCAGGGCCTCAAGATCGGCTGCCCGGAGGAAATCGCGCATACGCTCGGCTATATCGACGCCGCGCAAGTGCTGGCGCTCGCCGCCGAAATGGGCAAGACGCCCTATGGCGACTATCTCCTGCGCCTGGTCGAGGAGAGCGGGGAGTGACACGGTTTTATTTTTATTTGTTCGTGAGCGCGATCCTATGTCTGACCGCTTACGCAGGAATGTTATTTGTTCAAATACCATTGCACTCCTTATTGAAAGAACCATACCCTTTAGTTTTGGCTGCAGGCAGTGCCCTTTGCGGTTATTTCATGATCAAAGGACTGCGCATAGAATTGGTGCGCGTCGCCATTATGGACAATCCCAACCAGCGCAGCATGCACACTCAGCCCGTGCCGCGCGGCGGCGGCTGGAGCTTCGCTATTCCATGCGCGGCGTTTCTATGCCTTTCATCTCTTCTTCATTATATGGGGAGCGAGGGAGAACTTCCTTTTCCGGAAATATTATTATTGATAGGACTGCTTCTGCTAGCAGGCGTTTCTTGGGCCGACGATAGAGGCGGCGTCAAGGCACGGTGGCGGCTCTTGGCGCATTTCGCTGCCGCTGCGCTCGGTCTCTTGGCGCTGGGAAGTTTTCCTGCGCCCGACTGGGTGCCCAATTGGATTTTGTATGCAGGATTGGCCATCGCTTGGGTATGGTTCATCAATCTCTATAATTTCATGGATGGCATTGATGGCATCACGACTGTGGAAACAATAAGTATCGTTCTTCCTCTTACCTTTATTGTCCTCACGGCAAATGCCTTTCGTCTGCCCCCCGGATCATTGATATATTTGCCTTCTATCCTCCTCGGTTCCTCTATCGGCTTCCTGTTTTTCAACTGGCATCCCGCGAAAATATTCCTCGGCGACGTGGGCAGCGTGCCGATCGGCTATCTGGTAGGTTTCTGCCTGCTGGCACTGGCGCAAGCAGGGTTTTGGTATATCGCGCTGACGCTGCCCCTCTACTACCTCGCCGACAGCGGCATCACGATTGTCCGCCGCTTCCTGAAAGGCGAGAAAATATGGGAAGCGCATCGCAGCCATTTCTACCAGCGCGCGGCGCAGCGCGAAGGACGCCATGATGTCGTGGTCGTCAGGATCGCGCTATGCAACGTCGCCTTATGGGCTATCGCCGCCGCCGCGCTGCTGATTTCGCCCTGGATGACGCTGCTCGCCCCTCTCCCCGTCGGGCTGCTGTTATGGTGGATGGCAGGCCCGAAAACGCAGGCGCAAGTTACCGCTTGACGCTTTGCCGCCGGAGACGGAATATGGTTCCGTAATCAGGCGGAGAGAATTGATGAGTAAAATTCACGCCACCGCGGCAGACGCATTAGCCGGACTGCTGCGCGACGACATGACCGTCGCTGCCGGAGGCTTCGGCCTGTGCGGTATTCCCGAGCATATCATCGAAGCGATCAAAGCCTCGGGCGTCAAAGGATTGACCGTCGTCAGCAATAATTGCGGCGTGGACGGCTTCGGCCTCGGCAAATTGCTGGAGGGCGGACAGATCAGAAAAATGGTCTCGTCCTATGTCGGCGAAAACAAGTTGTTCGCCGAATTGTACCTGTCGGGAAAACTCGAACTGGAATTCACGCCTCAGGGCACGCTGGCCGAGCGGATGCGTGCGGGCGGAGCCGGGATTGCGGGCTTCTACACCAAGACCGGCGTGGGCACCATCGCCGCCGAAGGCAAGGAAACGCGCGAATTCGACGGCGAGAAATACGTGCTGGAGCGCGGCATCGTCTGCGACCTTGCCATCGTTAAGGCCACGGTCGGCGATCATGAAGGCAATCTCGTCTATCGCAAGACGACGCGGAACTTCAACCCGCTCGCCGCGATGTGCGGACGCGTTACCGTCGCGGAAGTCGAAGAACTGGTGGATGCCGGCGAAATCGATCCCGACGCCGTTCATACGCCCGGCATCTTCGTGCAGCGCATCGTCAAGGGCGAGCATTTCGAGAAGCGCATCGAGCAGCGGACGGTAAGGAAACCGGCTTAGGAGGCCATAGAATGCCCTGGACTCGCGAACAACTCGCCGCGCGCGCGGCGCATGAATTGCAGAATGGATTTTACGTCAATCTCGGCATCGGCATTCCGACGCTGGTCGCCAACTATATCCCCGAAGATATGCATATCGTCCTGCATAGCGAGAACGGCATGCTGGGCGTCGGCCCCTTCCCGCTCGAATCCGAAGTCGATCCCGATCTCATCAATGCCGGAAAGCAGACGGTCACGGAGCTTTCCTATACGAGCTATTTCGACAGCGCGATGTCTTTCGCGATGATCCGCGGCGGGCATATCGATCTCGCCATCCTGGGCGCGATGCAGGTCGCGGAAAACGGCGATCTCGCCAACTGGATGGTTCCCGGCAAGCTGGTCAAGGGCATGGGCGGCGCGATGGATCTGGTGGCGGGCGTCAAGCGCATCGTCGTCGTGATGGAGCATAACGCCAAGGACGGCGAGGCCAAGCTGGTCAAGCAATGCAGCCTGCCGCTGACCGGCGCGGGCGTCGTCGATAAGATCATCACCGATCTGGGAGAATTCGAGTTCCGGGCGAACGGGCTGGAGCTTATTGCTCTTGCGCCCGGCGTCGAGCTTGAAGAAATCAAGCAAAAGACCGAAGCAGCCTACACCGTCGCCAAGGATTTGGAAAAAGCGGCGGCGTAGAGCTGTCTTGTCTTACTCGCCGAAGCCCAGCTTTTGGCGCAGCGCCGGAGACATTTCAGTCTTCGATTTCGCCCGCTTCGGCTCGCGGCAAACATAGACGGCAAAACCATTGGTTCCCGCTACTGCAATTTCGCCCTGGGTGCCTGTGACAGGGGTGGCTACCTGCTTGCCTTGACAATCAGGCAGACCATCACCGATAGCACGCCCAACAGGATACTGCGTCTCATTAGCGCCAGCCTTATAGAGCGACAGATCCGTACAGATGATTTCAATGCCGCCATTGCCGTCGCTATAGGGCCTGGGGCGGATCGTGAGTTTTTCGTGACCCGATTTCGGGTTGCATTCCACCGAAAGAAGGCCGCCTGGAATTTCGCTGGCGAGTTTTGGAACACCTTCGTCAAGCGTAATGCCCTGTCCTGCGACAGCATAGCTGTCCTTATAGCTGCCAAGCGCAGCCGACTTTACAGAAACTTTGGCGGCAGGTTGTGCAGCAGGCGCTTCGGATGGCGCTTCAAAATTAGGAGAAGACGAAGTCACAGGCTTTGACGAAACAGTGGCTACCGGAGCTGCCGAAGGCGCGGGCTGCGGAGCGCCGGCATCCTTCAATTCTTCAACGGTTTTCGTCAAGGCTGCAATCTGGGCCGCCTGAGCCGATGCGGCGGCGGAGGCGCTAGCTGCGGATGCAGCGGCATCCTGTTTAGCAGTGTTACGCTGGACGAGAACCGCAGCTGCGGCGCCTGCCACGGCTAAAATGCCGACGCTGCCGACGACATACCCAACCCATGATTTGGAAGGAGCCTTCGGCGTAGGAGCCGGTTCACCAATGCCAGGATCAAAATCAGTCATAATATTCTACTCCCCAAGTTAAATTGATAAGCCAACCTACCAAACAATCTTGAAAGTAAAAACGGATTTTTACTTAACGATCGAGCCGTAAGCGGCAAAGACCGCCGTAGTGACCAAATCCGATACCGTCGCGCCCATTTGCACGATCTGCACCGGCTGGCTAAGCCCTTTCAGAATAGGGCCGATCACCGTTCCCCGGCCCATTTTATGCAGGATTTTAGCCGCGATATGCGCCGATTGCAGGTTGGGCATCACCAGGATATTGGCGGCATCCGACAGGCGGCTGAAAGGATACAGCCGTTTCATAAGCTCGATATCGAGCGCGACATCCGCCGACATTTCGCCGTCATACTCGAAATTAACCTTACGCTCGTCGAGAATGCGCATCGCCTGGCGGATTTGCTCGGCTCTGCCGCGCTGGGGCTGGCCGAAGCTGGCATAAGACAGGAACGCCACGCGCGGCTGGTGTCCCAAACGCTCCGCCCAAGCCGCCGTGCGAATGGCAATTTCCGCCATTCGCTGCGGGTTCGGCTCGATATTAACGGCAGTATCCGCCAGGAATACCGTGCGGTCGGGCGGCGCGATTGCCATCGAAAGGCCGAACGCGCCGCAATCGCCGTCGGAATCGATGACCTTGCGCATATCGTCGAAGCAAACCACGAAACTGCGCGTCAAGCCGGTCACGACCGCGTCGGCGTCGCCCATCGCCACCATGGCGGCGGCGAAGACGTTGCGGTTCTGGTTCACCATCCGCTGGCAGTCGCGCAGCATATAGCCGCGCCGCTGCAGCCGGCTATATATATAGCTGCGGTATTTTTCGTTGTGGCGCGAAAGGCGGGCGTTATGAATTTCCAGTTCGTCGCCGCCCGGCAATTGCATCTGCTCAAGCTTGGTTTTGATGATTTCCTCGCGCCCGACCAGAATCGGCGTGCCGAGTCCGGAGGCCTTGAATTGCAGCGCGGCGCGAATGGCCCGCTCCTCTTCGCCTTCGGCAAAGACCACGCGGCGCGGATTGCTTTGCACCTGCTCGAAAATCAATTCGAGGCTGTCCGCCGTCGGATCGAGCCGCGCGCGCAGTTCGCGCTCATAGGCGGCCATATCCGGGATCGGCTTGCGCGCGACGCCGCTATCCATCGCCGCTTTAGCAACGGCGGCGGGTATTTTGACGACCAGACGCGGATCGAACGGCACCGGGATGATATATTCCGGCCCATAGCGCAGCCTGCGGCCGCCATAGGCCGCATCGACTTCGTCCGGAACGTCCGCGCGGGCCAGTTCGGCCAGCGCGCGGGCGGCGGCGACCTTCATCTCGTCGTTGATCGTGGATGCGCGTACGTCGAGCGCGCCACGGAAAATATACGGGAAGCCTAAAACATTGTTGATCTGGTTCGGATAATCCGAGCGTCCGGTGGCCATGATCGCGTCGCGGCGCACGGCGCGAACTTCCTCAGGCGTGATTTCCGGATCGGGGTTGGCCATCGCGAATATGACGGGATTTTTCGCCATGCTCTTGATCATGGCGGGCGTGAACGCTCCCTTGGCCGACAGCCCGACCAGGATATCCGCTCCGTTCACCGCTTCTTCCAGAGTGCGGAATTCGGTCGGCACGGCATGAGCCGATTTCCATTGATTCATGCCTTCGGCGCGCCCCTCATACAGCACGCCTTTGGTGTCGCACATGATGACATTTTCATGGGGGATGCCCATGGATTTGAACAGCTCGACGCAGGCAATGGCCGAAGCCCCCGCTCCGTTGACGACGATGCGGGTATTCCTTGCTTTCCTGCCCGTAACATCAAGCGCGTTGATAAGACCCGCCGTGGCGATGATCGCCGTGCCGTGCTGATCGTCATGAAAAACCGGTATATCCATCAATTCGCGCAAACGCTGTTCGATGATGAAGCAGTCGGGCGCCTTGATGTCTTCCAGATTGATGCCTCCGAACGAAGGCCCGAGAAATCTCACGCAATTGACGAATTCATCGACATCGCGCGTGTCGACTTCGAGATCGATCCCGTCCACGTCGGCAAAGCGCTTGAACAAAACCGCCTTGCCTTCCATGACCGGCTTCGACGCCAGCGCGCCAAGATCGCCCAGTCCCAGCACCGCGGTGCCGTTGGAGATCACCGCGACCAGATTGCCCTTCGTCGTATAATCATAAGCCGCGGCCGGATCGGCGTGAATGCGCAGGCATGGCACGGCCACGCCGGGCGAATAGGCCAGCGACAAGTCTCTGGCCGTCGTCAGCGGCTTCGTAGGGGTTATTTGCAGTTTTCCCGGCCGTCCCGAAGCATGGAACGCCAATGCTTCGTCGTCAGTAGTCCGCCCGTCGTTTCTTTGGGTCATTTTCGTTCCTGAGTCGTAACGAATTGTCGAGTAATCAACGAGTTATTAAGATTCCGCCGTCACCATACGCACCAAATGCGGACATTTCCAGTTCCAACTTTACCGGCGCAAAAAAACGACTGTGCATCCGCAACAAAGGATGCCGTCGGGATTGGCAGCGCCGCGCCCATCGCCCTCCTGCTGCTGTTGATCGGCGCATCTTCTCCTGCCCTGGCGGCGAATAACGGCGTCATTCAGAATATCCTCGATTCCAAGGAAGTCTGGGGCAACGTCATTTTCGGGCTTTTGGCCGGCACGATGCTGACGGCTTGCTGTTATTTATTTTTCATCTGGATCGTCTTCCGAAATTTTAGCCAGCTGTTGCTTATTTTCATGCTGCTGCTGCTCACGAACCATATGGTGTTCGCCAACGACACGGTCATGTCCATGGTCGGCATGACCGACCCCGTGGTTCGCGAAATGACGCGCAATCTGTCGATGCTGCTGTTCTTTCTGGTCTGCATATTTTTTACCATCGACTTTCTCGATCTTGAATCGCACATGCCAACCATGCGGCAGGCCTTGTTCGGCCTCATGGTGCTGGAAATTGCGGCGTTGGCGGCAGGGGTTTTCTTCGCCCCCGCGCAAATCGACAAATTTCTTCCGCTCATGGGAGCGGCGACGCTGTCATTATTGTTGTTCGTCGGATTGAAAGGCATGTCTCTCGGCATTCCCGGCTCGATCACGCATATCGTCGCCTTTCTCGTTTTTCTCAGCGGCGCGCTCGTGCGTCCGTTGCAGGAATTGGGATACCTTAATATTCCGATCAATCTCGACAATATGATTTACATCGCCGCCGCCGTGGCGGCGATTGTTTTCGCGGCCGTGATTTCCGGTCAATTCACCGCCGAGCGCGAAATCAAGGAACGCGCCCTGCAGCAAAGCAACGAGCGCTTTCTGCTCGCGGCGCAGGCGGCAAACGAAGGCCTTTACGATTGGACATTGGCGAGCGGAAGGGTTTATTTCTCGGATCGCTGCAAACGGATCGTCGGCCACAATCTCAAAGGCAGCGTCAAGGGGCTTAAGCATCTGTGGCGGATGATCGACGCCGCCGATCGCCCGAAACTGCGCCAGACCTTGCGGCAATTCCGGCGAAGCGGAAAGAACACCTTGAGCGCCGAGTTCAGGCTCGCCAGACCGGATGGCCATACCCTATGGCTCTTCGCCACCGCCGTCGCCGTGCGCGACCACGAAAACGGCAAGATCATCCGCCTCGTCGGATCGATCGGCGATATTACCGCGAAGAAACGCAGCGAATGGGCGATGCGCCTCAGCGAGGCCAGATTCCGCAGCATCACCGAGGCGCACCCGGTGCCGGTCATGATCGTCAAGCTGGGAACCGGGCAGATCATGTATGCCAGCCCCGGCGCGGAACCTCTCATGGGCGTGCCGCCGTCCGGCTTGTTCGGCTCGAACATCCATAAGTTCTTCGCGGACGGCACGGCGGAAATGCTTGCTGAAATCGCCGCTCAGAAGCAGCTCAACATGAAAGAAATGGTGCTGCATCATCAAGACGGCCGCAGCACGCCGGTCGCGGTCTCCGCCCGCGTCATCGATTATCAGGGCGAAATGGCCGCCGTGCTCGGCCTGTATGATTTATCCGACCGCAAACAGGCGGAAGAGCAAATCGTCAAGCAGCAGGAAGCCTTGCAGCAAAGCGAAAAAATGGCGGCTCTGGGCGGCCTTCTGGCAGGCGTGGCGCACGAATTGAATAACCCGTTGTCGGTGATCGTCGGCCAGGCGACCTTGCTCAAGGAAAGCTCCAAGGAGCCCAAGACCATCAGCCGAGGCGAGAAAATATTCACCGCCGCCGAACGCTGCAGCCGCATCGTCAAAAGCTTTCTGGCTATCGCGCGGCGCAAGCCCCCGGAACACAAGCTCATGCAAGTCAATGAGGCGGTCAGCCAGGGGCTGGAACTCCTCACCTACCAGCTTCGCACCGAGAATGTGCAGCTTACGCTGGAGCTCGATCCCAACCTGCCGCAAATCATCGGCGACCAGGATCAATTCACCCAGGTGATCTCGAACCTTGTGCTCAACGGCGCTCAAGCCATGCAGGCGTGGACCGGCCCACGCAACATCACGGTGAAAAGCTATCTCTCCGGCTCGCCGCAACAGGTCTATCTGACCATTGCCGATACCGGCCCCGGCATTCCCAAGGAAATCCGGGCACGCGTGTTCGAGCCTTTTTACACCACCAAAGCCCCCGGCACCGGCACGGGAGTCGGGCTTTCGCTATGCCTGAATATCGTCGTGGCGCATAACGGTCATCTGGATTTGCAGGACACGCCCGGCGGCGGCGCTACTTTTGTCATCACGCTGCCGATTCCGGGGCAATCGCAGCAAATCGCAGCCGTCGAAAGCGCCGTTCCCGAAGCGGCGGCCGCCAAGAAATCCTTGCGGCTGCTTCTGGTCGATGACGAATTCGAACTCGCGCAAACCCTGGCCGACCTGCTGGCGGAACATGGGCATACATTCGATTTCGCCATCAACGGCCAGGTCGCGCTCGACAAGCTGCGCAGCAAGGAATTCGACCTGATCCTGAGCGATATGCGGATGCCGGTGATGGACGGGCCGACCATGTACCGGGAAATCTGCAAGGATTTGCCGCGTTACAAGAATCGCACTATCTTCCTGACCGGCGATACGCTGACGACTTTCGTAAGCGAGTTCCTGCAAGAAAATCCGGTGCGCTTCATCGAAAAACCCTACACCATGCCCGATGTCCATCGCGCCATCGCGGAACAATTAAAAGAAGTCGAGAGCGGCGCGCGCTCCGCGGATTCAGCGTAGAACAACAGGATAAAAAACATGCGCCTCCTCGCCATCGACGACGAACCCGACATTTGCGAACTGGTCGCGGAAATCGCCGTCGATCTTCATTACGAAGTGCGCCAGGCGCCGACCGCCGACGCCGTATTCGCCGAGCTGGCGGCCTTCACGCCGGACGTGATCGTCCTCGATTTGATGATGCCGGGCATGGACGGCGTGGAATGGCTGCGGGTGCTGGCGAACAAGGCGCGCAACGCGAAAATCTGCCTCATCAGCGGCTCCGACCTGCGGGTATTGAACAGCGCCCGCCGTCTGGGCAGCGCGCACGGCCTCGATGTCTTCGCCGTCTTCGAAAAACCGATCGATGTGCAGCAACTGCGCGCCGCGCTGCTGGAATTGCGCGGCGGCGAAGTGTCCGAAGTCGCCGGAGCGGATATCGCCCAGGCGCTGGCCGCCGGACAGCTGGTGCCGTATTTTCAGCCGGTCGTCAGCATCACCGAAAGAACCCTGTTCGGAACCGAGGCGCTGCTGCGCTGGCTGCATCCGAGCCGCGGCCTGCTCTTTCCGGGCGATTTCCTCGACCGCGCTCAGGAAGACGGGATGCTGCAGCCGATCACCCATTATGTGCTGAATCAAGCCGTCGCCGCCGTCGCCGCATGGCGCGAAGCCGGACTTACGATCACCGTGGCGATCAACGTCACCGCGAGCTCGCTGCTCGACCTCACCCTTCCCGACCAGATCGGCGATATGTGCGCGCGCGCCAAGGTTCCTCCCGAGCAGATCATTCTCGAAGTCACCGAAACCGAGGCCATGCGCGATACCAAGCGGACGATGGACGTCCTGCTGCGGCTACGGCTGCGCGGCTTCGGCCTCGCCATCGACGATTTCGGCACCGGCCATTCTTCCTTGCGCGAATTGCAGCGCATGCCGTTCAGCGAAATGAAGATCGACAAAAGCTTCGTCATGGACATGGCGACGAGCCGCGACTGCCGCGTGATCGTCAACGCCATCATCGATCTCGGCCATAATCTCGGACTCAAGATCGTGGCCGAAGGCGTCGAGGATATCCGCGCCTGGGGCATGCTGGCCGAAAAAGGCTGCGATCTCGCGCAAGGCTATTACATCGCCAAGGCCATGCCCGCCGAGCAGGTTCCGGCATGGTCGAGCAACTGGCAGGCCGGGCAGCGGCGGGGGTAATAATTGAAAATGCGGAATTCATTAATCCGGCTTGGGGTTTCCGCATAATAGACCTATTATATAAACTCAGCATTTGTTCCAATGGTTCCCATGAGCGACTTCGACCCCCGTAATCTTCTCTCCGATCTGCTGAAACGCGCGCGCACCAAAGGCGTTGATGGCGTCGACATCCTGTTCGCGCAAGAGCAATCGCGCAGCGTGCGGATGCGCCTGCGCCAGATCGAAAGCGTGGATCAGGCTGAAACGTCGCAAATCGGCCTGCGGCTGCTGATCGGCAAGCGGCAATCCATCGTCTCTACCACCGATTTTTCAGAGCGCGCTTTATCCGAAATGCTCGACCGCGCCGTCAACATGGCGAAGCTGGCTCCGGAAGACCCGTTCTGCGGCCTGGCCGATCCAGCCCAGATTGCCGTCAATCCTCCCGCGCTGGATATCAACGACCCCGCCGAACCGACAACCGAGGAACTGGTCGCCGCGACGCGGGCGATGGAAGAAGCGGCGCTGGCCGTCCCCGGCATTACCACCAGCGACGAGGCTTCGAGCGATTGGGGCCGCGTGGAAGTCTGCCTGCTGCAAAGCAACGGCTTCGAGGGCCATTACAAACGCAGCCAGTGGGGAGCCTCGACGGCGGTCATCGCGGGCGAAGGCACCGGCATGGAGCGCGATTACGATTACACCAGCGCGGTCTATCGCGCCGATATGAAATCCCCCGAAGCCATAGGCCGCGGCGCCGGAGAACGCGCCGTCAAGCGACTCAATCCCAGAAAAATGCCGACCGCCAGAATTCCGGTCGTCATGGAGCCGCGCATCGCGTCTTCCATACTCGGCCATCTGGCTTCGGCGATCAACGGCGCGGGGATCGCGCGCGGCACCAGCTTTCTGAAAGACAAGCTCGATCAGAAGATTTTTCCCTCCGGCTTCGCCGTGATCGACGATCCGCATCGCGCGCGCGGACCGCGCTCCCGGCCTTTCGACGCCGAAGGCATTCCGACGGCAAGCCGCCGCTTCATCGATGACGGCATGCTGACCTCATGGATTCTGGATCTGCGCTCGGCGCGGCAGCTTAAGTTGCAAAGCACGGGCCATGCCGGACGCGGCGCAAGCGGCCCGCCCGGCCCAGGAGCCAGCAATCTGCATATCGCCCCAGGCAAACTCTCTCCCACCGAGCTGATAAGCGACATTCGCGAAGGCCTCTATGTCACGGAATTGATTGGCATGGGCGTGAATGGCGTAACGGGAGATTATAGCCGTGGGGCGAGCGGCTTCTGGATCGAAAACGGCCGCATCGCCCATGCGGTCAACGAAATGACCATCGCCGGAAATTTGCTCGATATGTTTCAGCGGCTGACGGCGGCGAACGATCTCGAACTTCGCCTCGCTTATGAATCCCCTACGCTGAGAATCGAAGGCATGACAGTCGCTGGAATCTAGGCTATTCTCTTCCAAAGGAGAATCATGCCCGACGATCAGGCCTCCATACCGGACTCCGCGGGACATCGCGAATTGCGATTCCGCTCAATCTGGATATCCGACATCCATCTCGGCACGCGCGGATGCCGCGCGGATTTGCTGTTGGATTTTTTGCGCCACACCGCTTCCGAATATCTGTATCTGGTCGGCGATATCGTCGATGGCTGGCAGTTGCGCAAACGCTGGTATTGGCCGCAAGAACATAACGACGTCATTCAAAAGCTGCTGCGCCGCGCGCATAAGGGCGCGCAAGTCATCTTCCTTCCCGGCAATCACGACGAAGCCGCGCGGGATTATCTGGGGCTGAATTTCGGCGGCGTTCTGGTCACCAACGACATCATCCATACGACGGCGGACGGCAAGAAGCTGCTCATCATCCATGGCGACCAGTTCGACGCCGTCATGGGCTGCGCCAAATGGCTGGCGCATGTCGGCGACGCCGCTTACACGATGCTGCTCGGCTTCAATGTCGTGCTGAATTACATACGGCGCAAATTGGGATTTTCATATTGGTCGCTTTCCGCTTACCTCAAGCATAAAGTCAAGAATGCCGTGGAACATATTGGCGATTATGAGAACTTCATAGTCATGGAAGCCAGGCGCAAAGGGGCGAGCGGCGTCGTCTGCGGCCATATCCATCATGCCGAAATGCGCATGATCGGCGATATTCTATACTGCAACGACGGCGACTGGGTCGAATCCTATACCGCGCTGGTCGAGCATATGGACGGCAAATTGCAGATCATCAACTGGCCGCTGGAACGCGACGCGCTGCTGGCATCGATTCAGCCCGCCGCTTAAGCGCAGTGCGAGGCGCGCCCGGACGATCCCGAAAAATGGCGACTCTCACCTCCTGTTTTGAAATTGCGGGTTTCGCGGTTTTTTAGCGTCCGCACGCTCGTTTTTCCCAGAAAATCCGCCGCTTTCCGGCAAATTCCATGAGCGGGCAATTCGGTTTTTTCTTCGGCGAAACGGACAACAAAAAACCCGCCGGATTTTCATCAGGCGGGCTGTTCGAATTTTGGGCGCACCACGCCCTGGATTGTCAATAACAGAAACCGGGCAATTATATACTTGACTGAACGAGGGCTAAAGTGGGAAAAGAGGCGGGACAGGCCGGTGCTATTGATTTCAATTCTGAACACTGGCTGGCGGCGTTGCCGTCCAGTCAGGCATTGGGGGTAGATCGGGAAATGATGGCAGTGGCGGCAAAGATAGCCGAGCCTGCTGATGGGGAAGGAATTGAGCCGTGTAGGCTTGAATGGCTTGTGCGAGCGATTGTTTATTTGGCCGATCATCGCGAGAGGAATCCAGCGGGGCGGAACGATAGATTGTCCTGAAAATCAGAAACGCCAAAACAAGTTCTTCTCGCAACAGGGCGAGCCGATCATATAAGCCGGTTAGCGCTTCAACCGTGAGAAGCACTTCCTCCTGCTTGCCCTGTTTTCTGATTAATTCACCTATTCCATGGGCAGAATCCAGAACGCGGGCATGAACTACGGCATCACGATATTTCTTAAACTCCAGAATTGCATCCAATGATCTTCCAACATTTCTTACCGTCTCATCATCAATAAGCTTCATCCTGGCGTGAAGTTCTATGGATTTCCTGATAATTTGAACCTGTCCTTCGAGGCCATTTATTCGTGTTGTGACTTCTAAAACTAGTGGCCATGGAATCCAGGCGCACACGCACACGAGATAATTGATAAACAATTCCATCTCGTTCCATGCTATAGTAACCGCCCCAATAGCTGCTAATTGCTCTTGGCTCAAATTCTGCTTAACATCAGAGCCGCGTACTGTCAGTGCGTCGTGCTGTCTATTTCTTTTCATGGTGCAACAATGAAGGAAAATGAGAACAAGGAAATCGATAAGCGCATGAACGATGCGCTTAAACGGGCGCTTAATATGTCGCCCATGCTGCACAGAGAGTCGAGTCAGAAAAAATCCAAGGCTTTGTCTTCCAAAAAGAAGATCAAAAGCCCAAAATCATGATTCTATAAGCTTCCAGGAAACGCCGTCTTCTGATTTCCATATCTTTCTAGGAAGGACATTTTGCATGACAAACATGCCTCCGCTCGTCAACAATTTGCACGCTCCAGACGTATTCGCCGATGAAGCAACGGGCTTTGCCTTTGCGAATGGGAATGTCCACATCACGTTTTCCTCCTATAGAGTTGATCATAGTTCCGATCCCGGCCCCACTCATCGCGTGGTTATCGGGCGTCTGGTGATGCCGCTTGAGGCGGCAGAAGCTTTTCAATATGGGTTGGCGGATTTCATATCGCGCATGAAATCTCAAAAGGATTCTATCAAGCAAACGATGCAGTAATTCTAGTTAAGTGGAAGACTTCGTAGAAAAACCTTTTATTATCCATGCACCTAAAAACCAAATACAAATAGTTATCGTGGGAAATGATAATGCAAGGACGGCCTTTCTAGCAATTACGAAAATAGTGCGGGCTTCCTTGCCAGATTCACCATCCAAGGTCGCACCATTTTCTGGCTTATCGCTCATCATAAACTTATTAAATTCTTGGTCGGATATTTTTTCATCTTTTTGGGAAGATGGGATTCCCATAAGAATTTTCTCAAATTCATCTTCGTCGGACTTGGAATCTCTATTGATAGCTTTTATAGCTTTTTTCGTTAAAGTTATTGGGGGTTTTTCAAATTCTCTCGCTATTTCTTCATAAGATTCGCAACCAACGCCAATCGCCCACACTATAGACGCCACAATCCATATTCTAAAAAAGCCACGCCTGATGTTCATGTCGGCCTACCAGCAACGCTGAATGAAACCGCCAGCGCCGTTAGGCGTCATACTGCATTGCTGCGCTTTTTGCGTTGGCAGATTGTTGATGTAATTCTGCGACCACTGATAAGCGTTTTGAGACGGCTGCGAAACCGGGGCTGGCGGGATATAAGATGGCGCGGGTTGTGGAGGGGTATATGCTGGCTGATATGTATGTGTCGGCATCATGTATGGCTGCGGAGTATAGGATCGCTGCCTATTGGCGAGATATGACAAAGCCATTTGCTGCCGCTGCATGACCATCTGCTGGCATTGCGCCCGGTCTGATGCATTAAGGCATGGGTCTTGTTGCTGACATGCGCCTAGCGAAATGCCCAGCGCAATAAGCGAGATCATTTTATTCATATTCGGCTCCCCATCTGGTGATCGGGGAGTTAAGAAACCTATCAAACGAGAGGTCGCGCACATCTTTACCCATTTCTGGGCTGGACATACACATGCGCCTCCCCGACCATATGGTGGGGAGTGCGAATAACGGTCGCACAAAGACCGCGTTTGATAGGGGTTCTTACGCCCCAGCACTGGCATAGGCCAGCACCGAGGGTATGATCGAATCAATCGCCACAAGAGTCAACTACGGCGGCTTTTCCTGGACTTTTCAGACGTTAGCTTGTCGATACGTCAGGCGCTTGCCCTCTACGCCTTTAAGGGCAACTGCCGTCCGTTCTCCATCGGTTATCTTCCGAGTGTTGAAACGGAAATCAAACTCCGCGACATAGCGGGCCAAATGCTGCTGGCTCACATGATGAAACGTACCAGTGATGCCGCGCTTTAACAGGCTGAAATAGTTCTCCGCGCTGTTGATATGCGCTTCACCACGGCCATATTCCCCGGCGCTATGGTTGACGGTTTCATGACCGGCAAAGCCCGTCATGACACGCTTGGTATAGACCGTGCTTTCATCCGTCATGATGCGGGTCTTTTTGCAGACCTGGCTATGCAGAATAACGCCGACATTCTTAGCCGTAACTTCCGGCACATGGAAAGAACGGACGCGACCGTTACGCTCAATCAGGGAAACAACGGGAGCCTTGCGGACAAAGCCCTTTTTATTTTTGTGCTTATTGCCTTCTTTGCCGCCAACAAAGGTTTCATCGCATTCCACAACTTTGCCTTCGCCGCCCATGGGGGAGAAACTTCCGCCTTCGGCCATGCATTCCCTGATACGGTGCGCCATAAACCAAGCCGATTTGTAGGTGATTTCCAGCGTCCGGTGCAGTTGATGCGCCGATACGCCCTTCTTGCTCGATGCCATGAGGCGGAAGCCCATAAGCCATTTATGCAATGGGATATGCGACCGCTCGAAGATCGTGCCGACCCGGACAGTGAATTTCTTGCGGCAGTCATGACAATGATACCAGCCTTCGCCCATGGACTTGCCGCCCAGGGGCTTAACGGTTTCGGTCTGGCCGCAGAACGCGCAATGAGCGCCGTTAGGCCAGCGCATAGCTTCCAGATGCTTCCGGGCTGCCGTTTCGTCGTGAAAGATGGGGCTAGAAATCTGCATTGGCCGTTCTCCTATGGTTGGAGAATGCCATATTCCGTCCGTTCAGTCAAGTATATAATTGCCAGAAACCGGAGGGGAAGTCAAGGGAAATTTCCCACGCCGTTTATAGCGGCTGCGGCGGCGAGGCCGACGCGATGAGCTGATGAAAATCCCTGACGGCATGCGCGACGCCGTCTTCGGCTCTCAAGCGCTGTCCCGTCTCCGCGGCGCGGCTGATACATGCGGGCCGCAGCGCCTGATCGATGCCTCGCGCCAAGCGTTCCGCCGTCAGCCTCTCGCATGGGATCGGCTTGGCAGCGACTCCGAGCGCCGTGGCCCGCTTGGCCCAGAATGGCTGATCTCCGAAGAAAGGCACCGGCACTTGCGGCGTTCCCGCGCGCATCGAGGCCGCCGTCGTGCCCGCGCCCACATGATGCACCGTCGCCGCGACGCGCGGGAACAGCCAGTCGTGCGGCGCGGAAGCGACGGAAAATATTCGATCCGAGCTTGCCGCTTCCCCGCTCAGGCCCGACCATCCGGCAGCCACGACCGCGCGCGCGCCGGTCATGGAGATCGCACGCGTAATCGCCGTTTGAACGCCCTCGGGATCATCGACCGACATGCTGCCGAAGCCGATATAGACCGGCTTCTCGCCCGCCGACAAAAACCGCTCGAGCGCCGGTGGCGGCCTCCATTCCTTATGCGCATCCAGGAACCAGTAGCCGCCGGTGCGCGCCCATTCCGGCCACGAGTCGGGGCGCGGCACGATTTGCGTGCTGTAGCCATGCAGCATGGGCATGCGCTCGGCTTTCATTTTGGCGAAGATATTTTTATTGGAATCCGCGGGCATATCAAGCCGCCGCCGAATCCGCTGCATGCTGGGCTTGACCATCATCCATGCGGCCGCGCTGGCAAGCGAAGCAATCGGAAAAGGATAACCGCTGGCGGGATATATCACCGGCTGGAGAAACGCGCCCACGGCCTTGATCTTCAGCTTCTCCGCGATCAGATAGCCGTTAAAGCTCGCGGGCGAGAAGATGACGGCATCGGCTCCCCTGCACGCCTCAAGCGACGTCTCGGTGACATCTTCCATGAATGGCAGCATGACGCGCGCGGCCTGACGCAAATAGGCGACGGGATTGTTGCCTGTCTTCAGCCATTTTTGAGTCGCCGGCTGCTGCACGAAAGCCTCGGCATCGACGCCGAGATCGAAAAACTCCAGCCCATGCTCCGTAACGAGCGGACGAAAATTGGTGGGCGCCGCGAACAGCACGCGATGTCCGGCTTTCTGCAAGCCGTCAGCCAGCGGAATGAACGGCTGCACATCGCCGCGAAAACCATGAGCGAGAAAGGTGATGTTCATGCTGCTAAATACCGGTATATTCGCCGACAGTGAATCCCCTGTCATGCAGGATCATCCGATTCCTTAGATTGACCATAGTACCATTACGCACCCGAAACAATGAACTTGTGGCATCCCCTTTATCGCTTCGCAACGCAGTTTATGCTGCCGGGCGTGAGCATTTTCCTTTCCTCGCGCCAGCGGCAAGGCAAGGAAGACGCCGAGCGCCTGTCCGAGCGCTTCGGCTACGCTTCGCATGAGCGCCCGGAAGGCAAGCTGGTATGGATTCACGCCGCCAGCGTGGGCGAAGTCATGTCCACGCTGCTGCTGATCCAGAAACTCGCGGCGCAGCACGCCCACGCGCATTTTCTGATTACGACCGGCACCGTGACGTCGGCGCGGGTTCTCGCGACCAGAATGCCGCCGCGCACCGTCCATCAATTCGTGCCGGTCGACGTGCCGGAATGCGTCACCCGATTTATGGAGCATTGGCAGCCCGATCTCGCTCTATGGATCGAATCGGAGCTTTGGCCCAATCTTCTTTATGAAATCAGAAAGCGGAAGATTCCGGCGGCCTTCATCAACGCCCGCATGTCGGTAGAGTCGCAGCGTAACTGGCTGCGTTTCAAAAGCTGGATCGGCGACATACTGGGAACTTTTTCCGTGTGCCTGACGCAAACGGAAGCCGGGCAAGCCTCGTTGCGGGCGCTCGGCGCGAAAAATGTCGGCTATTGCGGAAATCTTAAATTCGCCGCGCTGCCCCTTCCCGATAACGCGGACAAGCGCGAGGCCCTGGCCGCCGCGATTACGGACAGGCCGGTCTGGCTATTCGCCCAGAGCCATGACGGCGAAGAAGCGATTGCGCTCGAAGTTCATCGCAGCCTCATCCAAGACTATCCGGCGCTGCTGACCGTCATCGCGCCGCGCCATCCCGTGCGCGCGCCCGCCATCGTCGCCGAAATCGCCAAGGCCGGATTTTCATCGGCGCAGCGCAGCCTCAAACAAATGCCCGCCGCCGAGACCGCCATCTATCTCGCCGATACGATGGGCGAGATGGGATTGCTGTACCGACTTGTTCCCGTCTGTTGTGTCGGGGGATCGTTCGTTCCCGTCGGCGGGCATAATCCCATCGAACCGGCCTTGCTCGGCAGCGCCGTAGCTTTCGGGCCTCTCATGGCCAACATCGCGGAAGTCGCGGAGCAAATGCTGGCGGCCAAAGCAGCCAAGCAAGTGGGCAACGCGGATGAGCTTGCCGCTTTCGTGAGTTCGATGCTGCAGGATAACGCGGCGCGCGACGCCATGGCCGAGAACGCCAAAGCCTTCGCCACGGCCCAAGGGCAGGTGCATGACCGCGTGATCGCCGCCCTCGCGCCGCTGATAGAGCAAGCAGGCCTGGCATGATGCGCCAGCCGCGCTTCTGGCAGGAAAAGGGCCACCCGGCTTCTACGATGCTTGGGCCGGTCGCTTTTACATGGAACGCCGCCGGAAAATTGCGCCGCTTGATCACGCGGCAGAGGAAAACCCCGATCCCCTCGATATGCGTCGGCAACGTGACGGTCGGAGGCGCGGGAAAAACGCCGGTGACGATCGCGATCGCCGAGATATTGCGGGAACTTGGCGGACTTCCCGCCATTGCCACGCGCGGTTATGGCGCGCGCATCGGGCATGGCGTCGTGCATGTCGATCCCCTGTATCATACGGCGGCGGACGTAGGGGATGAGCCGTTGCTGCTTGTCCGGGCCGCCCCCTGTTACGTCAGCCATGATCGTTACCAAGCCGCGCTCGCCGCCAAGATCGGCGGCGCGAGCCATGTCATCTTCGATGACGGGATGCAAAATCCCCGCCTTGCCTATGATGCCGTGTTTTTAGTAATCGACGGCGGTTATGGAATCGGGAATGGATTGATCCTTCCCGCGGGGCCGCTTCGAGAATCCCTCGCCGATGCGCTCAAACGCTGCCATGCCGTCGTGATCATCGGGGAAGACCTCCATGGCGTCGCGGCGCATATTCCCGCCGGGAAGCCGGTTTTCCGCGCCGCGGTCGTTCCGGAATTTCTGCCGGATTTGCCGCCGTCGGGGAAATTTCTTGCCTTTGCGGGCATTGCGCGGCCCGAGAAATTTTTCGAGACTTGCCGCAACGCCGGTCTGCATCTCGCAGGCACGGAAAGCTTTGCCGATCATTACCCCTATACCGCTACCGACATGGAAACGCTCGACAAGCAAGCCGTGGCGCTGAATGCCGGTCTTCTAACCACCGCCAAGGACGCCGTCAGGCTGCCTGCCGACTGGGCCGGCCGCGTCAAGACGCTTGCGGTCAAGCTCCAATTCGACGATCCGCGCACCATCCGCCAATTCTTACCGAACATTCATCATGCCTGGTCATTCGCTTCGTAAACTTCGTTATATTCTGGAGGCCATACCCGTTTATATATTTTACGGGATATGCGTCCTGCTGCCGCTCGACGCCGCGTCGGCATTCGGCGGATGGCTGGCTTCCGCCATCGGCCCGCTGATGGGCGTGTCGCGGCGGGCGGAGCGCAATCTGAGCCGCGCCCTGCCCCAGCTTACGGCGCGGGAACGAGCCAAGATCATTCGCGGCATGTGGAACAATCTCGGCCGGGTCGGCGCCGAATATCCCCACCTGCCCGATCTCGTCAAGCTTGACAGAATTTCCGGCGAGGGCCGGGCGATTTTCGAGGACATGGCGCGAAGCGGCAAAGGCGGCATCATCGTCGGCGGGCATCTGGCGAACTGGGAAATCGGGCCGCTGGTCGCGGGATGCCTGGGCATGCCGCTCGCGGTGATCTATCGCGCGCCCAACAACCCCTACGTAGACCGGCTGATTAAAAAGGCGCGGGAGAAAATCGCCTGCCTTGCGCTGCCTAAAGGCGCGGATGGCGCGATCCAGCTGATGCGCCATCTGCGCGGCGGCGGCTATGCCGGTATCCTGATCGACCAGAAGCTGAACGAAGGCATCGCCGTGCCTTTCTTCGGCATGGATGCGCGCACGACGCCCGCCCCCGCCGAAATGGCCATAAGATTCAATCTGCCTATCGGCGCGGCGCGGGTCGAGCGCGTCGGCGGCAAGGCCTATTTCCGCATGGAATTCGTTCCCTACACGCCGCCCGCGACAGGCAACCGCAGCGCCGACGCCGCCGAGTTGACGCGCATCATGACCGCGCAGCTCGAATCCTGGATCCGCGAACGCCCGGAGCAGTGGCTATGGCTGCATAATAGGTGGCCGAAGGGATAGACTTTCCCCCGCCCCGATGGCTGTGATCGCTCCCCGGCGCGCGACGGCGTCGGCGAGCGGCTGGGCAATCACGCGCATATGAATGTCGCCATCCGCATGAATGAGGTGGCTTGCGTCGGCCATGATTCCGACATGCAGAGGCTTGGCGAAAAACACCAGATCGCCGCGCGCGAATGGATAGTCCCGCCAATCCGATGGCGGCGCGGCGCCGAAAGCCGCCTGCTGCATGTCGCTGTCGCGCGGGCAGTCGATATCCGCCAGTTCCAGCGCCATCTGGACGAGGCCGGAGCAATCGACGCCCAACGCCGTCCGCCCTCCCCACAGATACGGCGCATGCAGCAGCCGTCCCGCCGTAAAGGCGTAATCGGCATGAAACGCCGTGGCCGGTTCCAGATGACTTGAAACGATGAATCCTCCGGTCGTCAGCCTCGTCCATCCATCCCCCGTCTCGCCCGCCACGGCGACGTGCCCCGGGAACGGCAATATATCGATGGGAACGGATTTAACAGTCGGTTCGGGATAAAGATACGTCCATAAATTCGCGATCCGCCACGCCGGATCGATCACCGTATCCGCCAGACCGGCCTCGGCGACATAGCCGACATAACGGTCGCTGCGATTTTGCACCCAGGCGACGCCGTCCTTGCGTTCGAACACGTCGACAAATTCGCCGAGGCGCAGTTCGCTGACCATCGGCCCGGAAAGATCGGGAGCGGCGAACATCGCGAGCCTGCCCGCCGCCACGCGCGCCATCGCTCCGTCGGCATAACGCGGCGCTTTGACCTGTCCGGACAAAGCCTTGTCGGCAAGGTCGGGGCGGTAGGCATAAAGACGGGGATCAAGAATTGGGGAAGTCATAGCCTCCCTATTATAGCTATTCCGCCGCGTCGATCCAGCCGGCTTCGGCATGGGCGGGCTTCAAGGGGACAAAACCGTCCCCGGCTTCCGGCATGTCGAAATCGCCGAGCGCGGGAATCGGCGGCGCATGGAGAAGATGCTGCTGCGCCGAATGAAGCATGGCGGAAAAATCCATCAGGAACAGAGCGCCGTCGGCGGTCCGCTGCACCATGACATTGCGGCGGTCGATATCGTCGCGCTTGCGGCGGACATAGCCAAGCTCGCCCAGCCGGTCGAGCGCGCGGCTGATCGCCGGTTTGGAGACGCCCAGCGTCAAGGCCAGGCCGCGCACCGTGTGCGGCCCTTCGGTCAAATATACGCATAGAAGCAAGGCCATCTGCCTCGCCGAGAGGTCGGGGGTCTGCGCGCGGACGCTGGCTACCAAAGTATGACGCCACAACTCAAGAGCTTGAAGGTCTGGATTCACGGAGATCACCTGTTCGGCCCGGAGGGGAGAGAATCAAATCGAAGCCGATACTTTGATACTGCTTTATTCGATTCGCAAGGAGTCACTTTTTGAATCTGTCCGCGAGCATGGCAAAGACCGCCCGCGCCGTCATCGGCTCGCCGCCTTCGGGGCGTCCGGGCTTGGCCGAAAGATGCCAGCCCATCAGATCGAGATGGATCCAGGGCGTCTTATCGACGAAATGCTCCAGGAACAGCGCCGCCGTGATCGCGCCCGCATAAGGCGAGTTCGGCGCGCTATTGAGGTCCGCGGCCTTCGATTTAAGCTCCGCCTTGTAATCCTGGACCAAGGGCAGCCGCCATAACGGGTCGAATTGCGCCTGACCGGCGCGCATCAAATCCCCGGCAAGATCGTCATTATTGGAGAAAAGCGCGGGCAATTCCGTGCCCAGCGCGGTTCGCGCCGCGCCCGTCAATGTTGAAAAATCGACTATCAAGGCAGGCTTTTCCTCCACCGCCGCCGCCAGCGCATCGGCGAGGATCAACCGGCCCTCGGCGTCGGTATTGCCGATTTCAACAGTCAGCCCCTTGCGCGAACGGAAAATATCCGAAGGCCGGAAGGCATTGCCGCTTATCGCATTATCAACGGTCGGGATCAGCAGGCGCAGCCGCACCGGCAGCTTGAGCGCCATGACCATTTCGGCCACGGCCAGAGCGCAGGCCGCGCCGCCCATATCCTTCTTCATCAGATACATGCCGGAAGACGGCTTGATATCCAGCCCGCCGGTATCGAAGCAAACGCCCTTGCCGACCAGCGCCACCAAGGGATCGCCCGGATTGCCCCAGCGCAATTCCACCAGCCTCGGCGGGCGATTGCTGGCGCGGCCCACGGCATGGATCAGCGGATAGTTTTGCTTCAGCAGATCGTCGCCGATGATTTCAGCAACTTTAGCGCCGTGGGTTTTGGCAACTTCCCTGACGGCGGCAGCAATATCGGCAGGCCCCATATCCTCGGCGGGCGTATTGATCAGATCGCGGCCCCGATTGACGGAACCGGCGATTGCCGCGACCAGCTTTTGATCGGCGCTTTCCGGCCAGACCAGCTTGGCGGGCGGGCGGTCAGGCTTCTTATAGCGCGTGAAGCGGTAAGCGCCCAATTCCCAGCCGAGCGCGAGATCGGACGCCGCCTCCGGCGATAATTTTCCGGAAATATGGTAGTTCCCCGCCGCCAGCCCATAGGGCAGCGCCGCCAAATCCCATAGCCGGGGTTTATCGGCGACGACCGCAACCACCTTCCCCCGCTTTCCCTGCCGGTCTGGAATGGCCTTATAGGCACCCGGATCAGGACTGAAATCCGCAAGCCAGTTGCGAACCATCGCCGGCTGCTGCTTCAGCCAGCCTCTATACTCTCCCGCCTTGATGCATAGGATGGGTATGGACTTCGCGGCGCGTTTGACGAGATTGGACACAGATCAAATCCCTATTCGGAATCGGGGTCGTGGGGAGAGCCTGGATGAGCGTTTACCGGCTTTATTGAACAATCGGCTATGCGGTGATTGACGATGGGACTATCCGTACACGCCGTTGCCCCCTTTTCGCATCCCGCCAAAAAGACAACGAATGCCATAAGCACGAATGAACTGATGAAACGCCCTGTCATCACTGCACCGGCGGCGAGCAGACGAGATGAGACGCTTCATTGGTCATCACGCCGGTCAGATAGCAGTAGCTCACTTCGCCGCTAGAGACATCGAGCCGGAACACCCCGGCATTAGCCTGGGTATTGCTGTGATGCTCGATCTGGAACGGCCCTCTGCTCGCCGCCGCGTAAGAGCCGCGCGAGCCGATCAGGATGATACTGAGCGCGATCAAGGCAGCGCCTGCCAGAATAGCTTTTGCCATAGTCATGATAAGCCTCCCGAATCTGGTTAAGAGCGGCGATTGTGGCATAGACTCTATCTGTTGACCACATGCGCCAAGTCATTATGATGCGGCCACTTATAAGCAAAATACAGGAAGCACATTCATGAACGTCGCCGACCTTAAAGGACAGACCATCGCCTTCGCCGCTTCGGGCGGCCTCGACAGCTGCACCATCACGCACTGGCTGACGCAGCAGGGCGTCAAGGTCGTCTCCGTCACCGCCGACATGGCGCAGCCGGACGAAACCGATTTCACCTCCATCGAGAAGCGGATGCGCGCCTGCGGCGCGGTGGATTTCGTCGGCGTTAAGCTGCACAAGGAAATCGCCGAGGGCGGGATCGACGTGATCCAGGCCCAGGCTTGCTATGAAGGCCGCTACTGGAACACGACCGGCGTCGGGCGCAACGTCATCGTCAAGGGCATGCTGCCGGAAGTCAAAAAGCGCGGCCTGAAGGTCATCAGCCACGGCGCGACCGGGCGCGGCAACGATCAGGTGCGGTTTCAGCTTATCACCAACATGCATTGCCCGGAATTCGAGGTCTACGCCCCCTGGCGCGATCAGGCGTTCCTGGACCGTTTCGGCGGGCGGCAGCAGATGATCGCCTATTGCGAGCAGTATGGATTGCCGATCAAGGCGACGCGCGACAAGCCCTATTCCACCGACGCCAATCTGCTCGGCCTGACGCATGAAGGCGGGCAGCTGGAATCGCTGGCAACGCCCGCGCATCTGGTCGCGCCGGAAATGGGCGTATGGCCGCATGACGCGCCGAATGAAGCCGAGAAGGTCACGATCCGCTTCGAAGCCGGTTTTCCGGTCGCCGTCAACGGCAAGCCCGTGGATTCTTTCGCCGCGCTGACCATCGCCAATGAAATCGGCGGGCGGCATGGCATCGGCATCGGCCTGCATCTGGTCGAGAACCGCTTCGTCGGCGTGAAGTCGCGCGGCATCTATGAAGCGCCGGGGATGGAGCTGCTGGGCACGGCGTTCGCGTTCCTGCTGCAGCTTGTCGCCGACCGGCGCGCACGGGAGCTTTACGACCAGATGAGCCTTTATATCGGCAAGCAGATTTATCAGGGCTATTGGAACGATGTCGGCTCGGCGATGGCGAAGGCCGCGCTGGCGCCGCTGGTCAAGCTTATTACCGGCACGGTGACGGTTTCGCTGTATAAAGGCTCCGTGACCTATGTCGAGGCCAAGGACGCCCCGCATTCGCTCTACAGCAATGACGGATCGATGGAGCAGGAAGGCTCGTTCGACCATAAGGACTCCGAAGGCTTCCTGCGGGTGCTTGCCGTCAATGCCCGCGCCCTGGCCTATAAGGGCCAGGTGAAGGGTATATGACCTCCCCCCCGGCCAGCCTGTTCGAGCAGATCGGCGGCGCGCCCGCCGTTCAGTCATTGCTACTGAATCTCTATCGCCGCATGGCGGCGGACGAGACTCTCTCGCCTGTTTTCTCCGGCCTGAATTTCCAGAATCTGCACGGCCATATGCAGAAATTCCTGACCGTAGCTTTCGGCGGCCCCGGAGAATATGCGGGCAGAAGCCTGACGCAGGCTCATGCGGGCATGGTCGGAAAAGGAACGCTCGACGCGCGCGTTTTTGCCCAAGTGATGAGGCACACGCATCGCGTGTTGAATGAAGACCTTCATCTCGCGCCGGAACTGACGCACCGGGTGATGAACGTCCTCGGCGCCATGCGCGGCGAAGTTCTGGGCGAAACTCCCCCAAATCCGGTTCGTCCGGAGCCGGATTTAACCGCCTGCCCCATTTCCAAACCGGACGCGATTTGACCGCCGCACGAAAGATTGTGGTTAATATCGGCCCGAAACTATTTTTCTTCTTCTTATTCTCGCGATTCTGGAATAAAAATTCTCTTATAGATTTATGAAATTTGAAGGTTCGTCATGGCCAAGGACGAAGTCAATCTTTTCGATACCGTCGACGCAGTCATCGCGCGAGATGGCCGCGACGACGACAGGCTCGCTGCCCTCGGCATCCTGCAACAGGCTTTAATAGCCTCCAGAAACGCCAATCCCGCGCCCGCTTATATCGATCCGCTCGGGGAATATGTCATCGACAAACTGACACCTTATATCGCCAATCGGGAAAACAATCTCGAGTTTCGCCAGATCGCGCTTGAGACCGTGTTGGCCGTCGCGGAAAGCGGCGCGCATATGACCTCCCGCGCCATGGCGGTCGACATCGCCGACCTGATCATAAAAAGAGAGCCAACGATCGCTACGCCCGCTCTGACGGATAAAATCCTGAGCGTCATCACCGGGGACAGCTATCCGTTCCCGGTCTGCGACTCCGTCGTACGGACTTTCCGAACCCTCTCCGAATGCCCAAACGCCATATCGCCCAAGCATGTCGAGCATCTTACCACTATCGCCACAAGCGACGACAGCGTGCGCGACGACAGCCCTCATATCATAAGCTCCGCGCTCATGATGATAGGGATGGCAACGGCATCCATGCCGCCTGCGTCGATACCGCCCGTCAAACAGAAGATCGCGTGCCTCTCCTCCCGCCAGGTCGTCTCGCGGGAATTCGATGAAGCCTATCGGATTTTGCTTAGACTGTTGCCTGACGACGAAGGCCGCAGAGAGAATATTTCCACGCCGTCGGTGCCGGAAAAATATCCCCCGGTAGTCTCGGATCCTCCCGCCGCGGCCAAACCGGCGTCGGAGCCTCCGGTAAGAATGGTCGCCGCCGCCGCATCCGGGCCGCAAAAGCCTCGCTGGCAGCGCTGGGCGCGGGGCAACGATCCCAGAAACGATTCCAAGTGGTAAGACGGCAAGCGCCGGTTAACGATCAATCCGGTCGTTATTATCGGTAATGCTTTTCGGCGCGGGAGGCTCGTCCTTGCCGTCCAGGCCCGCCTTGAAATTACGCACGCCCTTGCCGAGATCGCCCATGACCCTGGGCAATTTCCCGGCGCCGAATACGACCAGCACGACCGCCAGCACGACCAGCAAATGCCATATGCTTAATCCCATAGCCAAACTCCTGATTTTTCACTGGCCGCAGCCTAGCACAAACTTCCCATTCCGCAAAAGCGGGCAAAAGCGTATATAATCCCCATGCTTCAAGAAAAACCATCCGTCATCCTCGTGGCCGGGCCGACGGCCAGCGGCAAATCCGCCCTGGCCGCCGATCTTGCCGTGGAAACCGGCGGCGCGGTCATCAATGCCGATGCCATGCAGGTCTATCACGGGTTGCCGATCCTGACCGCGCAGCCCGATCCCGCCGCTTTGGCCCGCGCGCCCCACCATCTCTATGCCTATGTCGATCCCGGCGAGCGCTATTCCGCCGGAAAATGGCTGGCCGAAGCCATAAAGACCATCGACGCCGCATGGGCCGGAAACAAGACGCCGATCCTCGTCGGCGGCACGGGAATGTATTTTAAAATGCTGTTAAGCGGATTGGCGGACATTCCGGAGATATCGGATGAACTAAGACGGCAATTGCGGGACGATTACGAAAAAGACGGAGAGCCTGTCATTCGCCAGCGCCTTGCCGCCCTCGACCATGACGCGGCGGCTAGAATTCCCCCCGGCGACCGGCAACGCCTGCTCCGTGCGCTCGAGGTGGCGCTGGCGACCGGCAAGAGCCTGTCCGCATGGCAGCAAGAAACGCAACCTGGCTTTTTATCCGGCGCCGACATTACTCCTATTCTTCTGATGCCGCCGCGCGATGAATTATACGCCGCCTGCGAACGGCGCTTTTCCGGCATGCTGGAACGCGGCGCGATTGAGGAAGTCCGCGCCCTGCCCGCGCTCGATCCCGGTCTTCCGGCCATGAAAACCATCGGCGCGCGCGAGATCGGCGATTATCTGTCCGGCTCGATCGGCCTCGAAGAAGCGAAGCAATCCGCCCAGCAGGCCACGCGCAATTACGCCAAGCGGCAAGTCACGTGGTTCAGAAATCAGTGGTTGGGCGGCAAAAGCGGGTTTGGGCGGGGGGTCGTTCTCGTGGAAGATTTTTATCGGGTGGAGATGCTCAAAAAAATTATAGAGCGCGGTGGATTCAAATAGAGCCGTCATTCCCGGCGGCTTTGATCGCCCATGGCGAGTAAAGTCGAACGAGAATCCTGTTTTCTTCAATAGCAACAAACGGGATTCCCGCTCGCCGCTGCGCGGCGTCGGGAATGACGGCTTGTTACGACACCGCTGCGAGTTTGGCCTGAAACACCGCCAGCTTCTCGCCCAGAGCCTCTTGCTCGGCCATGGATGCGGCATTGCCCATGGCGTCTTCCAGTTTTTTGCCCTGCTCCTCAAGACCTTCGCGGGATAATTCGCTCACTGGCATCGCTTCGGCGGCAAGAACGGTGCAGCGCTTGTCCGTGATTTCGGCGAAACCTCCGGCAACGAAAATGCGCTCGGATATCTGCTCGTTTTCATAGACCTCGATCACGCCCGGACGCACCGTCGCGATCATCGGCGCATGGCCGGGCAGGACGCCGAAATCGCCTTCGCTGCCGGGCACGGTGACCAAAGTCACCTGCTTGTCGATCAGTTTTTTCGTGGGCGAAACCAGTTCAAAGGCGATTTTGTCGGACATGATATTCCTATGTAAAAATCAGTTATTGGCCAGGAGCGGCGCGGATGCCAACTGTAGGCTCCCTGGCCGAGTGGGATTGGCGCTGGAGAAAAAAGCCACAAGATCGGTTCCCGTGTCGGTGCGCTCCAGGAAATCATTAAGGCTTACGCTGTCGCCGACCGGCCTGAAACTGCCTTTCTTCGAATCATAGGACGACAGCGCCAATCTGAAATTGCCGCTATTGACCCGAAAAATGCTCATGACATTCACGACGCCGGGATCGGCGGATTGCCTTGTGTAGTTCTTGCTCCACCACGATCTGATTCCAACCGAGCATTCGGGCCGGGACTGGGTCATCAACAGGCCGGCAATGGACTGGTTGGAAAGCTCCAGCCCGCTGCCGATAACCGGAGCTGGCTTAAAACCCTGCCCAGTGAAATATCGCTCCAGCGGCTCCAGTTCGCTTTGCTGTACGACTTTCCCAAGGGAAACAGGCATGATTTTGGTCATGGGTCGAATGCCCTATGCCGCTTCCGCCAGTTTCACTGCCTTCGCGATGGCTTCATCGATGGTGCCGACCATGTAGAAAGCCGATTCCGGCATGTGGTCGTATTCGCCGCTGACGATGCCCTTGAAGCCCTTGATCGTCTCTTCCAGCTTCACGAACACGCCGGGGCTGCCGGTGAAGACTTCCGCGACATGGAAAGGCTGCGACAGGAAGCGCTGGATTTTACGCGCGCGCGCCACGGTCAGCTTGTCTTCTTCCGACAGCTCGTCCATGCCCAGAATGGCGATGATGTCCTGCAGCGACTTATAGGTTTGCAGCACTTTCTGCACGCTGCGCGCCACTTCGTAATGCTCCTTGCCGACCACGCGCGGATCGAGAATGCGGCTGGTGCTGTCGAGCGGATCGACGGCGGGATAAATCCCAAGCTCCGCGATCTGGCGCGAAAGCACCGTCGTGGCGTCCAAATGCGCGAACGAGGTCGCGGGCGCGGGATCGGTCAAATCGTCGGCGGGAACATAGATCGCCTGCACCGACGTGATCGAGCCTTTATTGGTGGTCGTGATCCGCTCCTGTAACGCGCCCATTTCCGTCGCCAGCGTCGGCTGATAGCCGACCGCGGAGGGAATACGGCCCAGCAGCGCCGAGACTTCCGAACCCGCTTGCGTAAAGCGGAAGATATTATCGACGAAGAACAGCACGTCCTGGCCTTCCTCGTCGCGGAAATATTCCGCCATGGTCAGGCCGGTGAGCGCCACGCGCGCGCGCGCGCCGGGCGGCTCGTTCATCTGGCCGTAGACCAGCGCGGCCTTGGAGCCGGGGCCGTCGGTCTTGATGACGCCGGATTCCATCATTTCATGATAAAGATCGTTGCCTTCGCGGGTACGTTCGCCGACGCCCGCGAACACCGAATAGCCGCCATGCGCCTTGGCGATATTGTTGATGAGTTCCATGATGAGAACCGTCTTGCCGACACCCGCGCCGCCGAACAGGCCGATCTTGCCGCCGCGCACATAGGGCGCGAGCAAATCGACGACCTTGATGCCGGTGACCAGAATCTGCTGCTCCGTCGATTGCTCGGCGAAAGTCGGGGCGGAACGGTGAATCGGCAGGAATTTCTTCGACCCAACCGGGCCGCGCTCGTCGATCGGCTCGCCGAGGACGTTCAGGATGCGTCCCAGCGTCTCCGGGCCTACCGGCACCGTGATCGGCGCGCCGGTATCGGAAACCTTCTGGCCGCGCGTCAGGCCGTCGGTCGTATCCATCGCGATGCAGCGCACGGAATTTTCGCCCAGATGCTGCGCGACTTCCATCACCAGGTCGCGTCCCTCGTTCTTGGTCGTCAGCGCGCTCAGGATCGACGGCAGATTGCCGTCGAAATGAACGTCGACCACGGCTCCGGTGACTTGGGTGATACGGCCTTCGGTATTGGGTTGCATCTTGTCTTTCCTCTGTTAAACGGCTTCCGCGCCGGAAATAATTTCGATCAGTTCCTTGGTAATGAACGCCTGGCGGCTGCGGTTATATTGCAGCGTCAGGCGGTTGATCATGTCGCCCGCGTTGCGGGTGGCGTTGTCCATCGCCGTCATGCGCGCGCCCTGCTCGCCCGCCATGCTTTCGAGCAGCGCGCCGTAAATCTGCACGCCGATATTCTGCGGCAGCAGGCGCTGCAGGATCGCGGCTTCGCCCGGCTCGAACAGCGTCAGCGGATTCGCCGCGTTCTCGTTCGCCGGTTCCGCGCTTCCCGCCGTTACGGGGATCAGTTGATCGACCGTCACGATCTGGGCGATCACCGACTTGAAGCGATTGAAGACCATGCGGCAGACATCGAACTCTCCCGCCTGAAACAGCGCCAGGATTTTTCCGGCAATCATCTCCGCATCGGAGAAATCGAGCTTCTTGCGTCCGATCTCTTCCAGCGCATCGACCATCAAATGCGCATAGTCGCGCCGCAGCAGATCGCGCCCCTTGCGCCCGACGCAGAACAGCTTAACGGTTTTGCCGGCGTCTTGCAGAGCCTTGATCTGCTTGCGCGCCTCGCGCACCACCGAACCGTTAAATCCCCCGCATAGTCCGCGGTCGGAGGTTACGATCAGCAGCAGATAGGTCTCGTCCTTCCCGGTGCCGGAAAGCAGCGTCAAATTTCCGTCATCAAGCTGCAGATTGGCGGCGAGCGACTTCAGCATCCGCGCCATGGCGGAAGCATAGGGCCGCGCGGCCTCCGCCTGTTCCTGGGCGCGACGAAGCTTGCTCGCGGCGACCATTTTCATGGCCGACGTGATCTTGCGCGTCGACTTCACGCTGGTAATGCGGTTCTTAAGGTCTTTCAAGCTGGGCATGACTGTCTTTTCCCCGATATGACGGCATCAGGTCAAGTTAAAAAACATGCAGGAAGTCAGGATGTTACAATAAACTCTGCGTCTCGGGCGGCAATCTGACCGTTAAGCCATCGAGTTGCGGGGTCAGCTTGATCTGGCAACCGAGCCGCGAGTTCTTTTTGACGTGAATCGCCAGGTCGAGCATGTCGGTTTCGTCATCGTCCGGCGCAGGAAGCCGTTTCGGCCAATCGCCTTCCACCCAGACATGACAGGTCGAGCAGGCCAGGTTGCCGTCGCAAGTGCCGGGCATGTCGATATTGTGAGCGCGGGCGGCCTGCAGCAACGTCTGCCCCGCCTCGCCGGTTACTTCGCGCCGCGTTCCGTCGCGTTGGATAAAAATAATGGTAGGCATGGCTCCGTTCACCGTTTGAGAAAAATACCGGGCAGCCGCGTCGCCATCAGTCCGCCGGGACGCCAGATCATAATCAGCACCATGCCCGCGCCGAAGGCAATCATGCGGTATTGCTCAAGCTCGCGGAACAATTCCGGCAGGCCGATGATGAACAAAGCCGCCAGCACGATCCCCAGATGATGGCCCACGCCGCCGAGAACGACGATGGCAAGCACCGCCGTGGTTTCGGCGAAGCTGAAACTCTCCGGGCTGATGAAGCCTTGCCGCGCCGCGAAGAACGCGCCGCACAAGCCCGCGCACGCCGCCCCCAGCATATAGGCGCAGAGCTTGACGCGCGCCCGGTCGATGCCCACGGCGGCACAGGCTATTTCGTCTTCGCGCAGCGCCTCCCATGCCCGCCCGATAGGCAACCTGCGCAACGCCCAGCTCAACCACCCGATGGCCGCCGCGAGAACGAACATCAGGTAATAAAGAAAGACCAGGCGGTGTATCGGCGCGAAGGGAATGCCGAAAAATTCATGAAAGGTTCCCGCGCCGTTTTTCCCGCTCACCGCGAATTCCAGCCCGAACAGGCCGGGCCTCGGCACGCCCGATACGCCGTTCGGCCCGCCGGTCAATGTCGTCCAGTTGATCAGCACCAGCCGCACGATTTCCGCGAAGCCCAGCGTCACGATGGCCAGATAATCGCCGCGCAGCCGCAAGACCGGCGTGCCGATGATCCCTGCCGTCATCGCAGCCAGTCCGCCCGCCGCCAGCAGCGTCATCCAGAAACCGATGCCGAAGGCTTGCGCCAATAAAGCGCATGTATAAGCGCCGATGGCGTAAAATCCGACAAAGCCGAGATCGAGCAGCCCGGCATAGCCGACGATGATATTCAGCCCGAAAGCCAGCGCGACATAGGTCAAGACCATCACCATCACGTCGAGCATGTAACGGTCGGTAAAGGGCAGCAGAGGAAGCGCAACCGCCGCCAGGGCCATGACGCCGAGCGCGACATCGGCCATTCGCCCCGCTTTGGTTACGGGAAGAGCGAGCTTAAATCCTTCGGCAAAGAATTTTTGCCTTAGTCCCGCGAAACCGATGACCGCGCATCCCGCCACGCCGACAAAGCGCAAAAACGGATTGGGCAGATCGGCGTAGTGCAGGACAACTCCCATGACCACGGCCAGCGCCGCGACGATGCCGGGGATGACCTTGACGAACCCGTACAGCAGCCGCCCGGCGAAAATCATCGCCGTGACATAGCCCACGTCGAGCAATCGCAGATCGAGCGTCAATCCGTCGGCCCGGTCGACGGTGCGGAATCCAGCAAGCGGCAAAGCGAGAACGGCGGCAATCGCCGCCGTGACCAAGGCATCGCGCCATGGCGCGCGCGGATCGATAGCGGGAGAAGGCGCGCTCATACTTTTTCGATCTCCGGCCTGCCGAGCAAGCCATTGGGACGGACGGTCAGGATGAGGATCAAAATGACGAAAGCGGCGACGTCTTTATATTCGACGCTGATATAGCCCGACCACAGGGCTTCGATCAGCCCGATCAACAATCCGCCTAGCATCGCGCCGGGCAGCGAGCCGATGCCGCCCAGAACGGCGGCGGTGAAAGCCTTCATGCCCGCGAGAAAGCCCATATAAAAATCCACCACGCCGTAATACAGCGTCACCATCACGCCCGCGACCGCCGCAAGCGCCGCGCCGAGAAGAAATGTCAGCGAGATCACGCGGTCGACATCGATGCCCACCAGCGCCGCCATCGTCCTGTCCTGTTCCGTCGCGCGCTGCGCCCGCCCCAGCCCCGTTCCGCGAATGACCCAGGTGAATCCCGCCATGATGCCGAAGGTCAGCACGATGATGACGATCTGCAGATATGAAACCGAAACCGAAAAACCGTCCTCCCTGGTCAGCAGGGTGATGCCGCCCTGCACCATCGGCGGCAGCGGCTTGACCCGCGCGCCCTGCAAAATCTGCACGTAATTCTGCAGCAGGATCGACATGCCGATGGCGGAAATCAGCGGCGCGAGCCGCCCCGCCTTGCGCAGCGGGCGATAGGCTATGCGTTCCACCGTCCAGCCATACAGCGCGGTGATCATCACGCTGACGATCAGCGCCAGCAGCAGAAGCAGCGGGATCGAACTCAGCCCCATGATGCCGAACAGCAGGAAGGTGATGACGGCGATGAACGCCCCGATCATGTAAATTTCGCCATGGGCGAAATTGATCATGCCGATGATGCCGTAAACCATCGTATAGCCGATGGCGATCAGCGCATAAATCGCGCCAAGCGTCACGCCATTGACGAGCTGTTGCAGAAAATATTCCAAGACAGACCGGATAAGTTGAAAAACATACGCACACAACAAGCACCGTCATTCCCGGCAAAATCCGAGTGCTTAGGCACTCGGATTTTGAACGGGAATCCCGTTTATTTTCTAGTGATAGAGAAACAGGATTTCTGACAAAAAACAACGGGATTCCCGCTCGCTGCTCCGCAGCGTCGGGAATGACGGCTTATCCTTACCGCGTAAGCTCGCCCTGGACGATATCGCCTTCCGCCTCGGCGACTTCCATTTTCTTGCAAAGCGGCTCGTGAGGCTTATAGGCTTTAGCCAGGCGCTTGAGTTCATGCCTCACATCATCCGCCGACCAGTTCCCGGCGGTGCCGGTGTGGTCGCGGTACTGATTGCAGAAGCCGGTGGGCGACTTGTCGGCGATTTCCTGCGAATAGGCATTGCCGAGCAATGTCCGTAGCCTGTCCATCTTGCCCTCGGCGGACTTGGCGCCCGCCTTGCGGTACCAGGACATCAGCCTCTGTTCGGCATCGCGCAGCATCTCGATATGGCGGTCGGTAAATTCCTTATAGGCGGTCGGCAGCGCAACGCCGGTCGACGACGTGCGGCACAACAGGGTCGAGACCATCAACTCGCTGTGCAGCCGCACCGCCATTTCGGCATCCATTTCCGCGGGTCCATAGCATGACGCGGCGGCAGCGAAGCCCGGCGTCATCGCCGAGATCATCAGAAAAAAGATAAAATGTTTCATAACCCAATCCTCTTAAGGAGGCTCATGTCTGACAGATTCGATTATACAGGGCAAACCTAAATACGCGCTAAATATATTGCCGCGGTAAGTGCAGGAAAATCATACGGATTTTAATCAAAATGTTGCAAGTAATTAAAAAATCCTGCAATTCATAAGGGATAAACTGAGTCATAAGGGATAAACTGACCCTAAGGAAAATATTATGTCTGTCGCTCCTTCCGTCAAACGCCTGACCTCTATCGATATCATGCGCCGCAAGAACGGCGCGCCGATCGTCGCGCTGACCGCGTACCAAGCTTCGATAGCGGCCATCGCCGACATTCATGCGGATATACTTCTGGTTGGCGACAGCCTCGGCATGGTGATCTACGGATACGACAACACGCTGCCGGTAACGCTGGATATGATGATCGCGCACGGCCAAGCGGTCGTTCGCGGCTCGAAGCAGGCTCTGGTCATTGTCGACATGCCTTTCGGAACTTACGAGGAAAGCCCCGAAGCGGCGTTCCGCCATGCCTCGCGCGTCATGAGGGAAACCGGATGCGGCGGGATCAAGCTCGAAGGCGGTGCGTCAATGGCCGCGACCATTCGTTACCTGGCGGAACGGGGCATTCCGGTCATGGCGCATATCGGGCTGACGCCGCAATCGGTGAACGCGCTGGGCGGATACAAAGTCCAGGGACGCACCCGCGACACATGGAAGCGTTTTGAAGACGACGCCAAAGCCGTATCGGAAGCCGGAGCCTTCGCCGTGGTTATCGAAGCCATGGCCGAGCCGCTCGCCGCGCGCATTACGACGCAAATCCCCATCCCCACGATAGGCATCGGCGCTTCAGCCGCCTGCGACGGGCAGATCATGGTCACGGACGACATGCTGGGAATGACGCCGCGCTCACCGAAATTCGTCAGGCGCTACACCGATCTTGCCGCCATCGCCGAACGCGCCGTCGCGAATTACGCCGCCGATGTCCGCGCCCGGAAATTCCCGACGTCGGAGCATACCTACGCGATGGTGGAGGCCGTCCCGATGGACAAGATTACCAAGTCATACGGGCCGTAGATTTCGTGACGCTTTCCTTCGGATCGATCAGCGTGCCCGAGATCAAAGAGAACGTATTCAGCCTCTTCCATCACGCCGTCACATGGCGAGCGGTTTTCGGCTCGAGGATAATCCGCAGTCTGCTTTCTGTCGCTTCAGCGAAGCGTTCCAGCGTGCGCGTGGAAGGCCGGGTGCGTCCGCTTTCCAGGCGCGCCACGACCGTCTGCGTCGTCTTCATGCGCTTGGCGACCTGTTCTTGCGTCAGGCCCGCGCGTTCGCGCGCCTGGATCAAAGCCGAGATAATGGAAAATTCTTCTTCCAAGGCATCGTAGGCGGCTTTGTAGCCGCGCCGCTTTTTCAGCCATTCCTTATGCAAATCGTCAAGCGAACGTCCGCTCATATAACCTCCTTCGCCCGCCTGTGGGCCAGTTCGATTTCATGCCGTGGCGTTTTTTGCGTCTTTTTGACGAAGACCCGAACGATCACCACGCGTTTGCCGCTCGCCGTCACATAAATCGCGCGGGCGATCCCGTCTCGTCCGGTCAGGCGAATTTCCCATAGCCGCCCTTCCAGATGCTTCACATGCGGTTCACGCATCCGCTCAAGCCCAAGCGCCTGAATCAGCTCGCCGATCTTGCGCAAACGGGCAAGCATATCGTCCGGCAACGTCGCCAGTTCGGCATTCACGGCCCCATTCAGCGTTTCAACTTTCCACATATTCATCATATAGCAAAATTGCTATAAAGGCAAGACTTATCTCACTCCCACTCAATCGTCCCGGGCGGTTTGCTGGTCACGTCGTAGGTCACGCGGTTGATGCCGCGCACTTCGTTGATGATCCGCGTCGCCACGCGGGCGAGGAAAGCATGCTCGAAGGGATAAGACTCCGCCGTCATGCCGTCGATGGAGGTCACGGCGCGCAGCGCCAGCACCTGATCGTAAGAGCGCCCGTCGCCCATGACGCCGACGCTGTGAACCGGCAGCAGAACGGCGAAAGCCTGCCATATTTCGTCGTATAATCCGGCTTTCTTGATTTCCTCCAGATAGATCACATCGGCGGCGCGCACGGCTTTGAGGCGCTCCGGCGTAATTTCTCCCAGAACGCGGATCGCGAGGCCAGGGCCGGGAAACGGATGCCGCGCAACGAATTCTTTCGGCAAACCAAGCTCATAGCCGAGTTTCCTAACCTCATCTTTGAATAATTCGCGCAGCGGCTCGACCAGCTTCAAATTCATCCGCTCCGGCAAACCGCCGACATTATGGTGCGATTTGATCGTAACGCTCGGCCCGCCGGTGAAGGATACGCTTTCGATCACGTCAGGATAGAGCGTTCCCTGCGCCAGGAAATCCGCGCCGCCGAGCTTCTTGGCCTCGGCGTCGAACACATCGATGAATTTCGAGCCGATGATCTTGCGCTTCTTTTCCGGATCGGTGACTCCCGCGAGCGCGCCGAGAAATTCCTTTTCCGCATCAACGGCTACTAGCGGGATGTTATAGTGGCGGCGGAACAGATCGACGACCTGCTTGCCCTCGCCCTCGCGCATCAGGCCGGTATCGACAAAGATGCATGTCAACTGGCTGCCGATGGCCTCGTGAATCAGGACGGCCGCCACGGTGCTGTCCACGCCGCCGGAAAGGCCGCAGATCACCCGCCCCTCTCCGACCTGAGCGCGAATCCTCGCCGTCAGTTCGCTCCGGAACGCGCCCATGCTCCAATCGCCGCCGCAGCCGCATATCTTGCGCACGAAATTGGCGATGATCTTCGCCCCGTCCGGGGTATGCACGACCTCGAAATGGAACTGCGCGGCATAGATGCGGCGGGCTTCGTCGGTAAACAGCGCGCAAGGCGCGCCTTCGCTCGCCGCCACGACGCTGAAGCCTTCCGGCAGCTTCGTGACGCGGTCACCATGGCTCATCCATACCTGATAATCGCCGCCGACCTCCCAGATGCCGTCAAAAAGCGCCGAAGGCGCCGTGACCTTGATCTGCGCCTTGCCGAATTCGCGCTCATGCCCGCCCTCGACCTTGCCGCCGAGCTGAACCGACATGGTTTGCTGGCCGTAGCAGATGCCCAGCACCGGCACGCCAAGCTCGAAGACGATCTTCGGCACTTGCGGGCTGCCTTCCTCGATCGCCGAAGCCGGGCCGCCCGACAGGATAATGCCCTTCGCGCCGAAAGCCTTGATCGCATCGGGCGTCATGCTGAAAGGATGGATTTCGCTATAGACGCCCGCTTCGCGCACCCGCCGCGCGATAAGCTGCGTGACTTGAGAGCCAAAATCGAGGATCAGGATACGCTCGTGATGTTTACCGGTCATGATTTCGGAGACCTATAGAGCATTTCGACATGGGGGATTCCGTCTTCGTCATAGACATCCGATACCGTTTCAAAGCCGAATTCGCCATAGAATTTTTCCAGGTGTCGCTGGGCCGACATCCGCAAATCGGTTCCCGGCCAGGTTGCCGCCCCATGAATCATGGCCCTGCGCATCAATTCCCGGCCCAGGCCAAGGCCGCGAGCGCTCTGGGCCGTCAGGATTCTGCCCAATGAAGGTTCGGCGTATATTTTTCCATCAAACCTTTTCCCCGGCGGCACCAGCCGCAAATAGGCCGCGACCTGCTCCTCGCCGTCAATGTCCTTCCGCCAGCCAGTCAGATGATAGGAAATCGGGTCTTTACTGTCGGCGTCGAGATAGATGCTGGTCTGTTCGACCACAAAGACCTGCTGCCGCGCCGAATGGATTTTGTGCAGCTTGATGGTCGTCAGGCCGGAAAAATGAAGGAATTCCCATTCTATGGTTAACATGGCCTTATCCTTGAATAATCAGCATTCAGCGCCGATTCGCATGGCTGAAAGTAAAACCGCGAGTCATAATATTTTCATGACATGCTGGTAGCATTTTTCCGTAACGGCAAACTAAAGACGAGAAACAACATTATGAAAAAAGCTATTATCGCATCCGCCGCCGCTGCCGGCGCTTTATTGACTGGGACGCCGCGCGCGCAGGCTCAAGACGCCGCCTCCCAATCTGCCACATCATCTGCGGCTCAGACAAGTCATGGCATCCGCGATAACTGGCTGCTGACGGCATCCTTGCTGAGCGCGCAGTTACCGGGAGGAAGACCGGCCGTCAGCTCGCACACAACGACCACGACTTTCGACGGAAACGTTACCGAAAGCAGCAGCTATACCCCGGCCGAAAAATCCGGCGGGATCGGCATGCCTCTTACGCTCGGTATCGAGAAGACCTGGCCGATCGGTTCGGGCAACAACTATATTTCGGTTTTGGGCGGCTATTCTTTATCCAGCCAATCCTTCACGGGATCGGGGCTCAACAAAGGCGTCGTGGCGGGCATAGCATCGTCTTTCGACCTGTTTGGCACGTCGAAGATCGGCTTGGGGCCGACGCTGACCTATGACAGCCGTCTTGAGGGCAATTTCTTCGGCACCAAAGTCGGCCCTGTCGCGCTCGGCATGCGCCTGTTGCTGCAGCCCAAGCTTTTCGATATCCCGCTTCGCGTCAATCTGGATGTCGCGGAAACCATAGACGCGAAACGCGGACAAGCGGCGGCTTTCCTGTCAATCGGCGTACCAATCCTCAAACTTTAATTGAAATGGTGCGGGCGGGGGGAATTGAACCCCCATGGGCTTACGCCCGACGGATTTTAAGTCCGTTGCGTCTACCAATTCCGCCACGCCCGCTCGTCAAGCTATATATCGCTAAAATCCCCCGGGCCGCAAGCTAGAGTCGTCATTCCCGACGCCTTGTCACTCGCCCATGCGAGTGGCGGGGCGAGCGGGAATCCCGTTTGGTTTGCCAAAGAAAACGGGATTCCCGTTCGACTTTGCCCGCTTCAAAGCGGTCAAAGCCGCCGGGAATGACGGCTCTGGCTGAGCTTGCGTAGTTCTATTTCTAAATGCTTATTGCGTGCGCTACGCATAGCCGCTAGAAGATTTGCCGTGTTCCCTGGTAGCTCAGTTGGTAGAGCAGGTGACTGTTAATCACCGGGTCGGCGGTTCGAGCCCGTCCCAGGGAGCCATTTTTAATGCATTTATAAATTCGTGGGGCGACCTATGTATATTCAACTGCCTGTTCTTCTGGAACGTATCATCGCCGTCGCCCAGGAGACCACCGCCTGTGCGGAAACCACATTTGAAGAATTGAAGACTGCCGCCTTTAACGCGCGGTTCGCCATGCGCGCGAGCGAGTTTCATTACGCCGCCGAGGTCAGCGGCCAATATCTTGGGCGCGATACGCTCCGGGAACGGCGCGCCGCCGAATTCGCCGCCTTGCCTCAGCAGGAAAAGGATGAGCTGGCCAGCGCCCGCGATTACGGCGAATATGGCATATATCATTTGGTCTCGCAGCCGGAAGTCGAGCTTGCGCTGAAAATCGTCGCGCATGAGTTATGCCCTCAGCGGAAAATTCTCGACGAAAGCGATTTGGCCGATTTGGCGAAGCCTGGCCAGATCGAAGCCATCAGCGCCCGCTTTCCGGAAATATCGCCGGAGCGGATTCAGCACGCCATGCGTCCCCGGCCTCCGTTGAAAATGAGGAAGCCTAGCCGCGCCCTTTTGGCCGTCTGAAACACCGGCAAGCTCTCCCCATTGACTCCTATTGCGGGCAGGCCATACCCTTTGGGCAGGCTACAGGGGGCAACATGGATTCAGAAATAGAAGCACTCATAGGCTTGCCACTTCGTTCCGTCGAAAAGAAAGACTGGACATGGTTTTTTTCATTCGCCGACGACGCAAACATTCTTACTGAGTCCAAATGGCGGTTAATTTCCGATGGCCGCGTTTCCATTACTTCTGAAGATCATGAGCATCAGTTCGGCCTACCAACGCCTGTAGACGCCACAGAGAGAGTCATGTCTAGGACATCCGGGATAGCTGTCACTAATGCCTCCATTCATACCACGACTGGCGACCTGTCAGTGCATTTTGGTGAAGATATACAATTGCAATTTTTGCAATTCTCTCTCGGCTATGACGCATGGCGGGCGCACCTTCGAGGCGCTCTAATTGTTTGTAATGGAGGCGGAGACATTTCCTGTTTCCCACCTGCTCAACCATGAGCATAGCCGCCCCCACCCTCCTCCGCAACACCTGCCTGATCGGCGGGAAGTGGGTCGCGGCGAAATCGGGCCGCAGTTTTTCCGTCATCAATCCCGCGACCGGAGAGAATGTCGGCGATGTTCCGTTGATGGGCGCCGACGAGACGCGCGCGGCCATTGCCGCCGCGCATGAGGCGCTCCAGCCATGGCAGCGCCTGACGGCCCTTGAGCGCAGCGATATTCTGATCCGCTGGCATGACCTCATGACACAGCATGCCGACGAGCTGGCGCGGATCCTGACGCTCGAACAGGGCAAGCCTCTCGCGGAAGCAAAAGGCGAAATTACCTATGCCGCGTCGTTCCTGCGTTTCTTCGGCGAGGAGGCGCGGCGCATCTATGGCGAGACGATCCCCGCGCACCGCGCCGATACGCGCATCATCGTCATCAAGCAGCCGGTCGGCGTCGCGGCCTGCATCACGCCGTGGAATTTTCCCGCCGCGATGGTCACGCGCAAGCTCGCGCCCGCGCTGGCGGCGGGATGCACGGCGGTACTGAAGCCCGCGCGGCAGACTCCCCTCACCGCTCTTGCCATCGCCGCGCTTGGGGAACAGGCGGGCGTCCTGCCCGGAACCATCAATATCGTCACCGGCGACGCGGGCGTGATCGGCGACGAATTATGCGCCAGCCCGCTGGTGCGCAAGCTTTCCTTCACCGGCTCCACCGAAACCGGAAAAATGCTGGCGGCGAAATGCGCCGGAACCGTCAAGAAAATCTCTCTTGAGCTAGGAGGCAATGCGGCATTCATCGTGTTCGACGACGCCGATCTTGATGCCGCGCTAGAAGGCGCGATGACCGCCAAATTCCGCGGCATGGGGCAATCCTGTGTCGCGGCGAACCGGTTTCTGGTTCAGGCGGGAATCTATGACGCCTTCGCCGCGCGTTTCACCGAGCGCGTGAAAAAACTCGCGGTCGGCAACGGGCTGGAAGCCGGAACGGCCATAGGCCCTCTCATCAACAAAGCCGCCATCGAAAAAATCCGCGCCCATATCGCGGACGCAGTCAAAAAAGGCGCCAAGATACTCACCGGCGGCAATCCGCACGCGCTCGGCGGCAATTTCTTCGAGCCGACCGTCATCAGCGGCGGCACGCAAGACATGCTGATGGCGAATGAGGAAACATTCGGCCCCGTCGCCGCGTTGATGCGCTTCGACAGCGAAGACCAGGCCATCGAGATCGCCAACGCGACGCCGTTCGGCCTCGTCTCGTATTTCTATACGGCCGATCTCGCGCGAAGTTTCCGCGTGGCGGAAAAACTGGAAAGCGGCATGGTCGGCGTCAATACCGGATTCATATCCGTCGAAATCGCGCCGTTCGGCGGCATTAAGGAATCCGGCATGGGGCGGGAAGGCTCGCGCCACGGCATCGAGGAATTCCTGGAACTCAAATATCTGTGCATCGGCGGGATTGGGTGAACGGCTCCGCACAAAAAACCGTCATTCCCGACACCGCGCAGCGGTGAGCGGGAATCCCGTTTGTTATCGTTAATAAAAAAACGGGATTCCCGCTCGCGCCCATCACTCATAAATGAGTGACGGGCTTGGCGGGAATGACGGCTTTGAGATAGCGGAGCCGGAATGACAAACAAGAAAGAATGTTCTATATTCCGCCCATGCCGCGCAAATTCACCATCCACCGCCGCGAGACCCTGTTCCAGGGCTATTTCCGCATGGAACGGCTGCATATCAGCCACGACAAGTTTTCCGGCGGCACCGTCGGCCCGTTCACGCGCGAAGTCATGGAACGCGGCCATGCCGTCGTCGTGCTGCCCTACGATCCGGTTTCCGATATGGTGATCCTGATCGAGCAGTTCCGTGCGGGGGCCATGCTGGCGGGCGATCCCCAGCCGTGGCTGATCGAAAGCGTAGCCGGGATCATCGACGCCGGAGAAGCGCCCGAACAGGTCGCGCGCCGCGAGGCTATGGAAGAAGCGGGCTGCGTCATCAGCGATCTGGTACATATCCAGGACTGCTACTCCACCCCCGGCTGCATGAGCGAACAGGCGAAACTTTACGTCGGCCACGCCACGATCGAAACCGGCAGCGGCGTTTACGGCATCGATCACGAGCATGAGGACATCCGCACCCATGCCATCCCCGCCGACGAAGCCTTCGACTGGCTGCTCGCCGGAAAAATCCGCAGCGCCATGGCCGTCATCGTCGTGCAATGGCTGATGCTGAACCGCGACGAACTGCGCGAGCGGTGGCTCGCATCCCCCTAAAAACCAGGAGACCATCATGATCAGCGGCTTTGCCTGCCATAATCCCAAGGAAGCCCTGAAGCCCTTGGCCTATGAACCCGGCCCGCTCGGCGACGACGAGGTCGAAGTCAAGGTGACGCATTGCGGTATCTGCCACAGCGACATTCATCTGATCGATAATGATTGGGGCATCAGCAGCTATCCTTTCATCCCCGGCCATGAAATCGTCGGCACGATCAGCGCCAAGGGCAAGAATGTCCGCGAGCGCGAAATCGGCCAGCGCGTCGGCATCGGCTGGCAAAGGGCGAGTTGCGGCGCATGCGATATGTGCCGCGCCGGGCTGGAAAATCTGTGCGCCAAAAGCGCCGCCACCTGCGTCGGCCATCATGGCGGCTTCGCCGAGGCGGCGCGCGCCGACTGGCGCTTCGCCATTCCCCTTCCCGACCGGCTGGCCTCCGGGGCCGCCGCGCCTCTCCTATGCGGCGGCGTGACGGTCTATAGCCCGTTTCGCACGCATAATGTCGGCCAAGGGATGAATGTCGCCGTCGTCGGCATCGGCGGCCTCGGCCATATGGCGCTGCAATTCGCGAGCGCGCGGGGATGCCGCGTCACGGCGCTTTCCACCAGCAAAAACAAGGAAGCCGAAGCCAAAAGTTTCGGCGCGGAAAAATTCCTGCTCTCGAACGACATGGCAGCCATGCGCGACGCAGCCGACACCATGGATTTCATCCTGGTCACGGCCAGCGGCGACGTCGACATATCGGCGCTGATGAATCTGCTGAAAACCCGCGGCAAGCTTTGCATCGTCGGCGCCATTCCGACGCCTCTGTCGGTCCATGCCTTTACGCTGATCGGCGGCGAGAAGAGCATTGTCGGCAGCGCCATCGGCTCGCCCGCCGCGATCAAGGAAATGCTGGAGGTGGCGGCGGCGAAAAACATCGCCGCCAAAATCGAAACCGCGCCGATGCCGTCGGTCAATGCCGCGCTCGACAAAGTGCGCGCGAATGCCGTGCGGTATAGAATGGTGCTGGAGAATTGAATGGGACTGTTCGGGTTTTCCCCTCCCACCCTCCCCTCGCCCCTCGTCGAGCCGGAATGGCTGAAAGCCAATCTGGGACGCGTCAATCTGCTCGACGCTACCTTCGCCATGCCGGGCAGCGGGCGCAATCCGGCGGCGGAATTTCATGCGCGGCATATTCCGACGGCGCAATTCTTCGATCTGGAAATCGCCTCCGATCCTGAAACCACGCTGCCGCATATGCTGCCCGCGCCCGAAGCTTTCGCCGATTATATGCGCCAGCTGGGCGTGGACGAACGCAAGCCCACGATCATTTATGACGACGGCGCTTATCTCGGTGCGACGAGGCTGTGGTGGATGCTGCGGGTTTTCGGCCATGACAATATCGCGCTGCTGCATGGCGGACTTCCGGCATGGCAAGCCGCCGGTCATCCGCTTACGGACAAGATCGACCCGCCCGGCAAGGGACGCTTCACCGCCACATTCCGGCCCGAACTGGTCTGGTCGCTCGCGCAGGTCACGGACAATCTCGAGCATGGCGACACGGTGATGCTCGACGCCCGCGCGTCCGGAAGGTTTCGCGGCGAGCAGCCGGAGCCGCGCCCCGGCCTCGCGCGCGGCCATATTCCCGGCTCGCTTAATCTTCCTTTCAGCGAGCTTATCGATCCGGCAACGAAGCAGTTATGGCCGGCGGCGCGGCTCAAGGAGATATTCACCGGCGCAGGCATTAACTCTGGCGAATCCATCACGGCGACCTGCGGCAGCGGCGTCAGCGCCTGCGTGCTCGCTTTCGGCTTGTTCTTGCTCGGACGCGGCGACGTGCCGGTCTATGACGGTTCTTGGGCGGAATGGGGCGCGGATAAGGTTAATCCCGTCATGCTCGGGCCGCCGCAAAGGCTTAAAACGCCGATCCTGGACGATTAAAGCTTTTAGTTTCAAAATTTCTTCGTTATCTTTTCGATGATTTCCAATTCAAAACATTGAACGCGACGAGGGATATATGGCTATTTATTGTGAAGACCCCATCAGCGGGGCAAAACTGCCCGTCGTCTATGATGAATCGAAACCAAATCCCCATCGGCATTTCGTGCCCGGCGGCGCTACCGACAAGGAAACCGAAGAAGCTTTCGCCCGCGCCCGGCAAGACAGGGCATGGCTGTACGAACAAGAAAAACAAGGCCACCATATAAGGTGGTCGCAGGTCGCGGAAGAAGAGATGCAGCGCATCATGGAGAAGATGCCTGTATCTATGGGAGGAAACGCCTTGCCACCTCCCTCCGCCCAGCCCCGGGAGCCGTCTTCGCCCCGCCCCGCCATGTATATTCACGATCCCGTGACCGATAAGTATATTCCCATCGTACGAGAGGGTGAAAACAGCCCCTATCCTTTTTATGTGCGTCCGGACGCCCCGATGGAAGCAGTAAGAGCCATGATCCGGATTGGAAAGGAACACGGATTTGAATATGCCCCCTCTCGCTGGGCCGTTTCCATCCAGGAAGGCGAAGCGGGGTTGCAGCGTCTGGATAAAAACTGGATAAAGCAGCGTCTGGATAAAAACGCGTCTCCCGCCATTCCCAAAGACTGGCAGCGCGTGGCGGGAGAAGAACTCGCTAACGAGCGCCGGATTTTGACGGCTGCCGCACCCGCGCCTGCTCAGCCAAAAAAGCAGCCGTCTTTCCAGAATACGGCCGAAGAGCAAACCGCGCGCCGGGCGCAGCAAATGGAAAGAGACATCAACGAGCTGATTCCGGAAACCATAACCGATGCAAGCCTTCAGAAACTTGACAGCTATCTCGCCAAGCGCCCACTCACCCCCATCCCCGCGTCCTTTTTTACGAAAAGCGCGGCGCGGGCTTCTCAAGCGAAAGACGCGCACAACCGCGTGGGTTATCGCAAAGTTCTCGATTTGCTGCTGAAGCATAATCCCGAAGCCGACACCGCTCATATTCTGCGCGGCGCGGGCGGCATCGCCGCCGACGGCAAGAAAGATTGGGACATGCGTCTCGGCGCGGTCCTGACCATCGGCACGATCTTCAAATGGAACGCCAATTGCCCGCCAGAGACCGAGAATGCGCTGCATCGCATTTCCCGCAATCCCAAAGAGAAGCCCGGCTTGCGCAATGCCGCCAACGAAGCTTTGGCGACGCGCATGGCCGTCTTGGGGATTACGGAATCGAGCGTGACGCGCAAAGAAGAGACCCAAGAGCGGCTGAACGAATTTCTGACTCAGCATCCCCAGGCCGCGACGAGAAGCCTCGCCGAGCATATCCTCACGCGCTTCGTGATCGTCAGCAAAGAAGCCGAGCGGCGTCTGGGGCCGGAAGGCCTGGATTACAAAAGGCCACAGCGCTATCACGGCCTGGTAACGACGGGCATCCTCCTTCGGCATAATGCTTCCGCCGGACAAGGCCCGATCGTTTCCTCCGAGTTGAGCAGAATTGCGCTCAACGACTACGATGCGGGACTGGCCCATGATGCGACGCAGGCGCTTGCGGCCATGGGCAGGAAGCCCATGGCTCCGGCGCAACCGCAACCGACGCGGCTCGAGGCTTTGGCCGCGCGGCCTCGCTACAATAAATTCGATTGGGATTAGGCAACTCGGCAAAAGAACGGAGGGCCATGACGATGACAGAAGCCGGAACGCCTTCCCCCTCGCCCGACGCGTTGATCGATACCGCCGCGGACACTGCTCTGCCGCTCCAGCCGCGCCTGAAAGCTTTGACGCAGCTTCGGGAACTTGCCGCGCAAAATGGAGCGGAGATTGCGACGGCGGAACGGATGCAAAGGCTGGAGACCATCAGCAATGACACGGTTGTCGGCAATGTTAAGTGCTTTCAAACCCTGTGCGCTTTTGTCATTGCGAATCCTGCTAACGCAACGCCGCAGATTAAAGAGAAGCTCAGACGCTATGATGTCGTGGATATCCCGTCGCAAGAAACCGTCGATCTTCTCAAGCAGGCGCGAGCCTTATTGCCGAAGAAAAAATACTCGGCCCCAAACGGCCAGCACAACTGGCATTATGTCCTCTTTGGCGAAGCCGCCCATATTCTCGCCGAAGGCAAAGAAACGCAACCTCTCGCCGAAAAACGCACTAGAACAGCCCATCGCATGATCCATTCCCGCAAATATGAGCGGTAAGAGCCCCCGGCCATTTTTATCCCCATAATTAACAGGCTAGTTTTCCACAATCCCATATTCGATAAAACGTGCTAAAAGCGCCCCATGTCCGAGAATCGCAACATCATCCCAGCCAGTTTCCGCCCTCCCGTTGCCGGGAGCGGTTTCGACAATCTTCGCCGCCCGCCCAACAATCTGGAGGTGGAACAGGCGCTGCTGGGCGCGATTTTGATGAACAACGCCGCCTATGAAAAAGTCGGCGAGATGCTGCGCCCGGAGCATTTCTACGATCCGGCCCATTCCCGGATTTACGCGGCGGTCGAAACGCTCATCAGCCGGGGGCAGATCGCCGATCCGCGCACATTACGCGGCATGTTCGACAACGACCCCGCTTTGACCGCCGTCGGCGGCGGCAATTACCTGGCCGATCTGGTGACCAGCGTCGTCACCATCATCAACGCCGAGAATTACGCGCAGCTGATCTATGAGCTTTATCTGCGGCGGCAGCTGATCGGCCTCGGCGAAGATGTCGTCAATAACGCCTATGACCAGAATGTCGAGCAGCGCGCGTCTGACCAGATAGAATCCGCCGAGCAAAAACTGTTTCAGCTTTCGCAGACCGGCGAGGCGAAGCGCAGCTATGTCGATCTCAATACGTCGCTGTCGTCCTCGATCCGGCAGGCGGAGATCGCGTTCCGGCGCGACAGCCATATCACCGGCGTCACCACCGGCCTGCGCGATCTCGATTACAAGCTCGCCGGGCTGCATAAATCCGATCTCATCATTCTGGCCGGACGGCCCGCGATGGGCAAGACCGCGCTGGCGACCAATATCGGAATCGCCGCCGCCAAGGCGATGCGGGAAAGCGGCGGCAAGGACGGCGCGGGCGTCGCGTTCTTCTCGCTGGAAATGTCGTCGGAGCAGGTGGCGATGCGCCTGCTCGCCGAACATACCGGCATTCCGTCGAACGAAATCCGTGCCGGGCGGTTTCAGGCGGACGATTTCACCAAATTCATGGAGGCCTCGCAGCGGCTGTCCAACATGTCTTTCTATATCGACGACACCCCTGCCATATCGATCGCGGCGCTTCGCACCCGCGCCCGCCGGATGCAAAGGCTCCATAAGGATATCGGCATGATCATCGTCGATTACCTGCAATTGCTGCATGGCTCGGCGCGGCGCGACGATAACCGCGTGCTGGAAATTTCCGAAATCACGCGCGGCCTCAAGGCGCTGGCGAAGGAGCTGAACGTGCCGGTCATGGCGCTGTCGCAGCTTTCGCGCAACGTCGAGAACCGCGAGGACAAGCGCCCGCAGCTTTCGGACTTGCGCGAATCCGGCTCTATCGAGCAGGATGCCGACGTGGTGATGTTCGTCTATCGCGAAGAATATTATCACGCGCAGAACGAGCCGAAGCGGCGCGACAATGAAAGCGACGACGCCTTCAACAATCGTCACCAGCGCTGGCAGGAGCAGGGCGAAAAAGTCCGCAACATCGCCCAGATCATCATCGGCAAGAACCGCCATGGCCCCACCGGCACCGTCGCGGCGCATTTCGACGGCCGCTACACGCGCTTCTCCGATCTCGAACAGCGGTATGACGTGCCGGAGTGATAAAGTGTTTTTAGAAAATGGGCGCTGCCCCAGTTTTAAGATTGCGTTTGTATGACCCCCGAAACCGGCATCCTGACTATCGACCTCGCCGCCGTCGCGGCGAATTACCGGCTGCTGGCTGAAAAAGCGCCGGGCAAGCAGATCGCCGCCTCCATCAAGGCCGACGCTTACGGCCTTGGCATGACTCGCGTCGCGCCTGTCCTCGCGGAAGCCGGCTGCGGGTTCTTCTATGTCGCCAACATGGCCGAGGCGCTGCCATTGCGCGCAATTCAGCCCGAGGCAAAAATCGCCGTGCTGCACGGGCTGGAGGCCGGTGATTGGGATACCGTGAGCCGCAACCGGCTGATCCCCGTCCTGCCCCATCTCGGCGCGATCCGCGCATGGCGCGACGCGGCGCTGGAGCGGCAGGTCACGGCGCCGGTCATCATCTTTCTCGATACCGGCATGAACCGGCTTGGGCTTGGCCCCGACGATGTCGCGCAGCTTCTCGACCATCCCGAATGGCTGACCGGGCTTAAGATCGAATTTTGGTTAAGCCACCTCGCATGTTCCGACGAGCCGGAAAATCCCATGAACGCGGCCCAGCTTGCCGCCCTGACGCAATATCTTATCAAGCTGCCCGCCGCGCCGCTCAGTTTCGCCAATTCCGGCGGCATATTTCTCGGCGCGCAATACCATTTCGACCAGGTTCGCCCCGGCGCGGCGCTCTACGGCCTCAATCCCACGCCCGATCAGCCCAACCCCATGCGCCCCGTGGTTCGGCTCGAAGCGCCGATTCTCCAAGTCCGCGACGTGGTGCCGGGCATGACCGCCGGTTATGGCGCGACCTGGCGCAGCAAACGGCTTGGCAAACTGGCCGTCTTGCCTGTAGGTTACGCCGATGGTTTAATGCGCTCATTGAGCAATCGGGGACATGTTTCCTTCGGCGGTCATCTGGCGCCGGTTGCCGGGCGGGTATCGATGGATCTTGTCACGGTTGATGTCACCGGCGTGCCGGAGCCGCTGCGCCAGATCGGCGCGATGGGCGAGTTGATCGGCGCGGCGCGCGAAGTCGAGACGGTGGCGCGCGAAGCCGGTACGATCGGGTACGAAATCCTGACGAGTCTGGGTTCTCGTTATAAGCGGGTTTACAAGGAATGATGACATTCACGAATAATCCCCTCGCGCTGCTCGGTCGCAGCTCCGTCGAATTCCTTCAATCGACCGGACGGTTCGGCGCTTTTCTGGCCGTATCCGTCAGCCATGTGCTGCGCCCGCCCTATCATGGGCGGCAGATTGTCCGGCAGCTCATCGATATCGGCTATTATTCCCTGCCCGTGGTGGGATTAACGACCCTGTTCGCGGGCATGGTGCTTGCGCTGCAAAGCTATACCGGCTTCGCGCGCTTCAATGCCGAAAGCGCGATCGCCAATGTCGTGGTGCTTTCCATCACGCGCGAGCTTGGGCCGGTCATGGCCGGGCTGATGGTGGCGGGCCGGATCGGCGCGGCCATCGCCGCCGAGATCGGCACGATGCGCGTCACCGAACAGATCGACGCGCTGTCCACACTCTCGGCCAATCCGCACAAATATCTGATCGCGCCGCGCCTGATCGCCGGAACCCTGATGCTGCCCCTGCTGGTGCTGGTCGGCGACATCATCGGCGTCTTCGGCGGCTTTCTGGTCAGCGTGTACCGCCTCGATTTCAATGCCGCCACCTATCTGCGCCAAAGCTGGGATTTCGTGGAATTCATGGATGTGTTCTCCGGCCTGGTCAAAGCGGCGGTGTTCGGCTTCATCATCACGCTGATGGGCTGCTATCATGGATTCAACTCGCGCGGCGGGGCGCAAGGCGTCGGCGCGGCGACCACGAACGCCGTGGTTTCCGCCTCGATCATGATCCTGATCGCCAACTATATCCTCACCGGCGTATTCTTTTCCAAATAGAGCCATGAACGCAGCATCGCCAAAAATAGAACTCAAGGATGTCAAAAAATCCTTCGGCTCCAAAAAGGTGCTGAACGGCATCGATCTTGCCGTGGCGCCCGGCGAGTCTCTCGTCATCATCGGCGGCTCGGGCACCGGAAAATCGGTCACGCTGAAATGCATCCTCGGCCTCCTGCGCCCCGATAGCGGCAGCATCGCCGTCGACGGCGAGAAGACGACACGGCTTTTCGGCAAGGCGCGAGACAAGCATATGAGCAAATTCGGCATGCTGTTCCAGGGATCGGCGCTGTTCGACTCCCTGCGCGTATGGGAGAATGTCGCCTTCAAGCTGGTCCAGGAACAGCGCGTGAAGGGCCAGGAAGCTCACGATCTCGCCGTCGAGAAACTGGCCGCCGTCGGCCTCGGCGCGGAAGTCGCCGACCTGTTTCCCGCCGAACTTTCCGGCGGCATGCAAAAGCGCGTGGCGCTCGCGAGAGCCATCGCGTCGAAGCCGGAGATTATCTTCTTCGACGAGCCGACCACCGGCCTCGACCCGATCATGGCCGATGTCATCAACGACCTGATTGTCAAATGCGTGCGCGACCTCGGCGCGACTGCCTTGTCGATCACCCATGACATGGCCAGCGCCCGCAAAATCGCCGACCGCATCGCCATGCTCTATGAGGGCAAAATCATCTGGCAGGGGCCGCGCTCGGAAATCGACAATTCCGGCAATGAATATGTCGATCAATTCATTCACGGCCGCGCCGACGGGCCGATTAAGATGCAGGTCAAGAGACTGTAAGGCCTCGCGAATTATTAACAAAACCTTACCTCCGCATATTCGCACTGCTAAAATTAAGCAGGAATTAGTTTCATCCAGGCTATGGTATAATTGAATTTCAAACGTGATTGATTGTGCGGCATGCCGGAGGACTGGCAATGACAAAATACAGCACGATGGGCCGGACGGCTTTTGAAAGCCCCTCTGCGCTTAGCCCGCTTTCCATCGAAGGCCGCAGCCTCGATCCTCAATCCATGGCGCTGCATATCGCCCATCTGCACGACCATTACGCGTCGAGGCCCGTCGCCGAATTGCAGAGAGATATCACCAAGGCCGCCGGAATCGACATGGCGGGACAGGGGCAGGACTCCGCCCTGGCGCGCGCCGGTCAGGAAATCGCCCAAACCCTGGACACACAAGCGGCGGCGACGCCACTTAACAAGAATCCTTATCACGATGTCCAGCATCACAGGGAAGTGATGATCAATGAATTCGTCTGCAGGCAAATCACCGACAAGCTGACCGGCCAGAAATCCTCGAAGGAAGATTACGCCGCGGGCACGACCTTGGCGGCGGGACATGACAACGGGCATCCTGGCGGCTCGAACGATTTTCCGTTTCAATTCGAGGAGATGGCTTTCAAAACCATGAAGCCCGTTCTCGACAAGCATGGCGTGAGCCCGAAAAATCAGGACAAGGTGCATATCGGCGTGCTGTCGACCGACCCGATCAACAAGAAACTACTGGATGCCGATCCGCGCTATGACGCGCAGGCCCGCCACGACGCCCAAATTCTCGGCGCGGCGGATGTGCTGGGCAGCCTGGCCGTCACCATCGACAAGGCTCACAAGGCCACGCATAATTTCGCGGACGAGCTGGAGGCTCGCGGCAAGGCCCCCATCGACAGCGAAAAATATCAAAGCTTCGCCACCCACGCGAAGCTCGGCCCGCCCGCGCTCGACGCTTTCTGGCAGCCGCAAAGGGAAAAAGTGACGCAGGGAGTCTTGCGCCAACTCAAGGCTGAAGAAGCGGCCAAGCCGGTCGCAGCGCAAGCGGCAACTCAGGACGCGCCGCCGCCCGCAAGCGCGAGAAACAATTCGCCCCCGGCATCCAACCGGACGCCGCCTTCATCGCGCAAAAATTTGCCCAACGCGACGATGTAAAGTGGTTTTGCCGAGCTTTTTTAGCTTCAGAGGCTCAATGGCGCGAATTTTTGGGGCTTGGCCTTTACCGGCTCATGCGGAATTCTTTGAGTCTTGGGCGCTGCTTCCGCTGGCGCAGATCCCACAGGGATGATCGGCGAACCTTGAATTTTTGGCCCCTGCGGCGCTTCCGCGGCGGGCATTTTTGCCGTAACCGTCCCTGGTTCCGCAATCTGCGCTAAACGCTGTAAATTGCCTGGGATGGTAGGCGCTTGCGATGAGGGTATGGCTTCGGCTTGAGCTAGCGCGATGCCTTCTCTTACTTTTTTGGCGGTCGCGCCCAACTCCATGTAAGCATTCATATCGCGTCTTCTGCCAGCCATGGAGTTCTCCATCCTTATGAAATATTTTTCTCTCTATAACTTGATAGTGTAACCCGCACTGGTAGAAGAATCGTTAATCTTCCCGCTGCCGGAAACCGTCCACGCGTTGCTGCGTTACGACTTGAAATAGCTCGTCAAAATATTCATTTCGCTATCGAAAACGTCTTTTTAACCCCTTCGTTATAGATTGGGAAAGAAGACCTTTACGCGCGATTTGTATTTAATATTTCATGAACGGAGATTGCGCCGGTGAACGCCATCCTCGAATTTGCGGCGGCATTCTTTTTATCGACGTTTTTCAGCTATTGGATGCACCGGCTGGCGCATGTCCATAAGCCGTGGAATCCCTTGTGGATCAACCATAAGCCTCATCACCAGATCAAATACGACGAACACACGCCGGTCATGGTCTATGACTGGAGAGAGTTCATATTCTGGTTCGGAACCTGGAAACAGACGCTGGATGTCTGGATCACCGATACGATTCCGACCATCCTGGCGGCATGCATCATCGGCGGCGCGGGCTGGTATATTCTGGCGTTTCATTATTTCTATCATGTTTTTCTGTCCGGCGGATTGCTGGAGCATAACGTGAAGATCAAGGGGCCGATCACCAGGATTTTGGCCTGCGGCCAGTTCCATATGCAGCATCACAGAAAGTTCGACCGTAATTTCGGTTTTGTCATCGGCCTGTGGGATTATGTTTTCCGGACTTATGACCTTGGCTATATGCAGCAGGGAAAGGCGCGGCCGGTCCATGCCGAACCATTATGGCAATCCGGAACAAACCGGCTATGGCAGCGCCTGGGCATATGCCATCCCTCAGCTTATCTGGACGTATGATTAAGGCTGAGGCCGGGGCAGCGGCATAGCCGATACCGCGCCATTCATTGCGCCCGCGCTTTTGCAGTCTCCCGTAACCTTGCTCCACAATGTTTGGGAAATGCCGAGCTTGACGAGCGCCTTAGCGCCGCCGATCAATGCGATGTCCACGCACATGATTTCGACTTTTTCTTCCGGAGCCAGCGTCCGGTTTTCCATGCAGTCGAAGCCAAAAGGCATGAACTCTTTATCGCATGCTCTCGATTTGCCGGACAGGCCGCGGCTGGTTTCGGTGAAGAGACGCTTGATTTGATGGCCTATCCCCGCGAATGCAACTTTCTGAAATTCCTGGGGTTCGATATGCGCCTGAGCCAAGGCGTTATTGACGAATTCCGGCGGCACGAAAGCGTAATTCCAGCCCGAAGCGGTTAGGGCGGCCTCGACCGTATTGCGGATTTCATAGCTGTTTTCCTTGCCGGTCGCGGCAAGCTGCTTGGCCGTATTGAAGCTGTCTCTGGCCTCGAAAGCCTCGGAAGCTCTTAAAACCTTGCGAAACTCTAGGCCGTCGATCCCCGTCGCCGTCAAACCTCCGGCGCGATTGAGGATTCTGTCTATATTTCGAAATTCATGGCGGGCGGAAATATTGCTGGCGACAAGGCTTTCGGCCTTCTTGAACGACGCCTTGACGCCATAGATAGCGCCCGCGCGGTCATAGGCGGAGAATGCGTTCGGTTCGATGCCGATGGCTTCCAATCCTCCGGCTTGCGCCGCGTTCCAGCAGGCGCGTTCGATTTCCGGCGCATTGGCATGCCCTAAATCGGCGAGATCTTTTGCCCGGCTATACCACCAGCGCGCCTCGGTGCTGAAATCATCGGCATAGCGCTTTTCCCGCGCGAGAATTCTTGTTTCCATACTATCCGTGCCGGGCGGACAGCCGTCATAATTCGGACGAGAAGACGGGATGGATTGCAGGGTGCCCCCCGACGAAAAAGAATCGCCTGAAACGGAGATAGGATCGTAGGAATTATATCGAAGAGGATTCTGGTGCGTGATCGCATAACCGGCGATCACAATCAGCGCCGTAGCCCCGACACAATGGGCGCGTATGTTCGACTTGCTGTTGACCGGCTCTTCCATTTTTACGATCCTATTATTTGTGCGCTTGTCTTCGGCGCTAAATTCATGAAGTCTATCGGCGCATCATAGCGTCAGGCATAATCTGTTATCAAGCGGGAAACATGCGCGGTTATTTCGGAATAGGCGTCGAAGGCATCAGCAAATCGGGCAATCTGGGCAATCTGGTGCGCTCGGCCCATGCCTTCGGCGCGAGCTTTTTCTTTACCATTAACGCTGCGATTAACCAGAATGAGCTGAACGGAACCGACACTTCCCACGCCGGGGGTCATATGCCGTTTTATAAATACGCCGATTTAAACACATTTGCCCTGCCCCAGGATTGCAGCCTCGTGGGCGTGGAATTGATCGAGAACTCCGTCGATCTGCCGCGCTTCCGGCATCCGCTATGCGCCGCTTACGTGCTGGGGCCGGAGATGGGGAGCCTGTCGCCCGAACTCGTGGCCCGCTGCGATTTCACGGTCAAAATCCCGATGAAATTCTGCATCAATGTCGGCGTCGCGGGCGCGATCGTCATGTATGACCGGCTGGTAAGCCTCGGTGGATTTCCCGCCAGACCGGCGCGTCCGGGCGGCGAGCCGACACCCATCGGGCAGCGCAAACGGCGGCAATAACAATACTACCCGCCGCCGTAGCTCTGCACCAAACTGCCGATCACCAGATACCAGCCATCCACCAACACGAAGAAGATGATCTTGAACGGCAGGGATATCTGCGTCGGCGGCAGCATCATCATGCCCATCGACATCAGGATCGAGGCGATGACCATGTCGATAATCAGGAACGGCAGGAACAGCAGGAATCCGATCTCGAACGCGCGGCGCAATTCGGAAATCATGAAGGCGGGAATGAGCACGTGCAGAGGCGTGTCCTTGGCTTCCGCCGGGGGCTTGATCTTGCCGAGGTCCATGAAAAGCTGAAGGTCTTTCTCGCGCGTATGCCGCAGCATGAAGCCGTGGAACGGGGCCACGGCTTTCTCGAAAGCCGCCTTTTCTTCCAGCGCGTTGTCCATATAGGGCTGAACGCCGTCTTCCCACGCCTTCTGGAATACCGGCTGCATCACGAACAGGGTCATGAACAGCGTCAGGCTGACCAGCACGACGTTAGGCGGCGACGAGGCGGTTCCCATCGCGTTGCGAAGAAACCCAAGCACCACGATGATCCGCGTGAAGCATGTGACCATGATAAGGATCGACGGCGCCAGCGACAGCACCGTGACCAGCAGCATGAGCTGGATGATGCGCCCGGAAGCGCCGCCGGGCCCGCCGTTTCCGGCATCGATGGTGATGCTTTGCGCCAATGCCGGAGAGGCGCAGAATGCGACCAAGAGCGCCAGCGCCAGTCCCGCGAGGCCGATGGTCAAACGCTGCATGGATTTTGTGCCGTGGCTCATGACGATGGCCCTTTTTCCGAAGCCGTTACATCGCGGTCGATCAATGTCGCCCGGTCTTCACTCACGACCAGCAGGTGCTGGCGGCTTTCACAGCGCAACAGCACGGCGCGATGGCGCCCGCCGAGCGGCAGGCTTTCGACGATCTGCAGCCGGCGCTGGCGGCCCGCGACGAACGTGCCCGGCGCGTAGCGCTTGACCCCGAAAGCGAGAAGCCAGATCAGGCAAAGAACGAAAAGAAGGGCGACGATGGCCTGGATGTAATCGATCTGGGTCATTGGCCCCGCCCCGCCTTGGCTCGCATATCCGTTTCCATTTCTTTTATGAGCTCCAACAGCGCCAGGAATCCCGCTTTGATGCGCTCGCGCGTTTCGGCGTCCGCCGCGACGACATGGTCGCATAAGTCTTTTATGCGCTGATCCATGCTCGTCAAGTCGATAAACGCGCCGTCGGCCAGCGCCTGCTTCGTCGCGATGAAAGCCTTGGTCAGATTATCCAGTTCTTCATCCAGATTCATGATGCGTCGCCCGGGGCAGGAGGAATTTTATCGATAGCCTGATTGGCTGCATAGACCCGCGCGAGAATCTCCGCAACCGCGACGATCGCCTCGCCGGGTATGTCGCTGTCGATATCGAGGGTGGCCAGAATCTCGGCGAGATCGGCATCCTCGCGGACGCGCACGCCATTCTGGAAGGCTAGTTCGAGAATCTGTTCGGCAAGCTTGCCGCGTCCCGAGGCGACGATTTTCGGCAGCCCGCCCGCCCGCCCGTCATGGCTTATGGCAACCGCGACTTGATCGGCGGGGGATTTAGGTTCTGAGCCGGTTTTTGATTCGCTGGACATCGCGGCTATCTTAGGGTGTGCGAGCCTGTTTGGAAAGTTTGACGGTTTTCGCTACCCGCTGGTCTGCGCGCGCAGCACGGAAATCTGGCCCTGGCCGATGGAGGAATCCATGTCGGTAAGGGAGATCGGATAGTCGCCGCTGAAACAGGCGTCGCAATATTGCGGCAGGGCGGCGTTGCGTCCGGTTTCGCCCACCGCGCGGTACAGCCCCTCCAGCGAGATGAAGGCGAGGCTGTCCGCGCCGATCAGCTTGGCCATTTGCTCGACCGTGTAATTGTGGGCGAGCAGCTTCTCTTTCTCCGGCGTATCGACGCCGTAGAAGCAGCTATGCTTGGTAGGCGGGCTGCTGATGCGGACATGGACTTCTTTCGCGCCCGCATGGCGCAGCATCTCGACGATCTTGATCGAGGTCGTGCCGCGCACGATCGAGTCGTCGACCAAAACGACGCGCTTGCCGTCGATGAAGCGGCGGTTCGCGTTATGCTTCAGCTTGACGCCCAGATGGCGGATGCGCTCGGTCGGCTGGATGAAAGTGCGTCCGACATAATGGTTGCGGATGATGCCGAGGTCGAAAGGCAATCCGCTTTGCTGCGCGTAGCCGATGGCCGACGGCACGCCGGAATCCGGAACCGGAACGACGATATCGGCTTCGATGGGGGATTCCTTGGCAAGCTCGATGCCGATCTGCTTGCGCATTTCATAGACCGACTGTCCTTCGAGCGTGCTGTCGGGACGGGCGAAATAGATATACTCGAAGATGCAGAAGCGGCGCGGCACCGGCGCGAAGGGAAACGAACTGTGCATTTCGCCGTTGCGGATCGTGACCAGCTCGCCGGGCTTCACGTCGCGGATGAATTCCGCGCCGATGATATCGAGCGCGCAAGTCTCGCTCGCCAGCACCCATGACTGGTCGATGCGCCCCAGCACCAGCGGACGCACGCCGTACGGATCGCGCACGCCGATCATGATATTCTTGGCAAGGCAGACAAGCGAGTACGCGCCCTCGATCTGCTTGAGCGCCGCCGTCAGCCGTTCAACCGGGCCGCCGCTGGCGACCTTGGCCATGAGATGCAGGATGACTTCGGTGTCCGAGGTGGAGCGGAACAGCCGCCCTTCGCGCACCAGCTGGCCGCGCAACGTGTAAGCGTTGGTGATGTTGCCGTTATGGGCTATCGCGAAGCCGCCGAAGGCGAAATCGGTGAAGAAAGGCTGCACGTTGCGCAGCGCGGTTTCGCCGCTGGTGGCGTAGCGAACATGGCCGACGGCGGAATGGCCCGCCAGCCGGTCGATGATGCTGGGCTGGTTGAAGGTCTCGCCGACATGACCCATCGCATGATGAGCGTTGAAATGCTCGCCGTCGCTGGAAACGATGCCCGCGGCCTCCTGGCCGCGATGCTGCAAGGCATGCAAGCCGAGCGCCACCATCGTGGCGGCGCTTTCCTTGCCTTTAATGCCGAAGATTCCGCACTCCTCGCGCAGCTTGTCGTCCGCGAATGGGTTGGTCGTGAAATCGTTTGCAAGATCAGGTGTCATGGCCGCGATTTCTGCTCGATCAATTCATCGAGCTTTTTCTGTTCCTTTTTGTCGTAAGCCGGCTGGGTCTTGTTCAGCTCCGGCGTCGGCGTCGTGAGATTCTTCAGGAATTGCTCCGCTTTATCCACCCGTTCGTCCTTTTCGCTCTCGACGCCATCCTTGCGCTTCGATTCCGGGATCATGTCCTTGATAATCTGCGCTCCTGCTTCGAGCAGCGGCAGCGTTTTAGCCTCCTGCACGGCTTTGGGGGCCTCCTCGGGCTTTTCCCAGAATTGCTGGGCCATCAGGAAGATAAGGCTGGCGATCAGCAGCCCGCGCAGCACGCCGAAGACAAAGCCGAGCGAGCGGTCGATGGCCGTAAGCGCCGTTCCCTGAATCTTGCTGATAATGAAACTGGTGATGGGAAGAAGGATAATCAAGGTCGCGATGAAAATACTGAAATAAGCCACCGCGTCGGCGGTCATCTTATTCTTGAACTGTTCGCGCATCCAGGGCTGCACGGTCGGAAACAGATGCATGGAGGCGTACATCGCGCCGACCCAGCCGATCAGCACGAAAGCTTCCTTCACGAAGCCGCGCATCATCGCGAAGATTCCGGAGATCAGCAAAAGGGCGAGAACGCCGATATCGATCCAGTTGGTCGCGTGCGCCTGTTGCGCGAGTTCGGTCGTATGTTCCATCTTTCGCAATAGTCCCCATGCGTCATTCCTTCCAAGCAACCCGCTGCAAAACAGCGGCGCACCCGAGCGGGAATGACGATTTTGCCTTTACCTGGCCTTGCTCTAACACACTTTTTCAGAAGTTAATAGTTTGACGCCGTATTTTTTAATAGTTTCATGCCGTATTTTATTCTATATCTGTGAACGCTAAGTTCGGGCACTTTGAAAGTTAAGCTTGAACGTGATAGAGCCATACAACCAATTTATCTTTAGAGGAGAAGCATTATGAGCATTTATAGCCGTCTTGGAAAAGGTATTGCCGGTGGATTCGCCCTTCTGGGTCTCCAGGCTTGCGCTCAAATCACCCCGCCCATCCAAAGCCCTAAGGCCGAGCGCGACACGGTTCTTGCCACGGTTAATCGTCTGCAGGCTAGCGACAACAAAGAAACCAACACCCAATGTTCGGTGATCACTGAAACGACTCAGTGGATCAAAGACTGGAGTTCTACGGAACTTGCGGTATCGCCCTCCCAATATACCCGCCAGGAAGCCAGATCGATCGCTATCGACAGCATGGCGCATCCTTCCAGCAGCACTGAAGTCCACGCCAACGTAAGCTGCGGAACCAACATCCCGAAACCGATACGGGCCACGGAAGTTCGGCAAACGAAATTCGCCACGCTCGACCGCTAAAGGCGGGCGGCTATTTTAGTAGTGGCCGGTCTGCCCTCATTCGCCTCGAATAAAGGCAACAGTTCGGAAAGATTGCTGATTTCGGTGCGTTTGAGGGCTGATTCCGGCTTGGTTTTCGTGCGCCGGTTGTGAGGCAGGATCGCCTGGGTAAAACCGAGCTTGGCGGCTTCTTTCAGGCGCAGTTCCGGCTGGCTCACGGGGCGGATTTCCCCGGCCAGCCCGATTTCGCCGAAAATCACGCATTCCGGCGGCACCGGCGTTCCCGAAAGCGACGAAAGCAACGCGGCGGCCACGGCAAGATCGGCGGCCGGCTCGGTTATTTTCAGCCCGCCCGCCACGTTCAGGTAAATATCGTTCGGGCCGATGGTCACGCCGCAGCGCGCCTCCAGCACCGCCAGCACCATGGCGAGACGGGCGCTATCCCATCCCACGACGGCCCGGCGAGGCGTGCCGAGCGCGGAGGGCGCAACCAGCGCCTGAATCTCCACCAATACCGGCCTAGTGCCCTCAAGCCCCGCGAATACCGCCGCGCCGGAGACATCGTCGCGCCGGTCGGCCAAAAACAGCGCAGAGGGATTGGGGACCTCCATCAGCCCCTGCTCCGTCATCTCGAAGACGCCGATTTCGTCGGTCGGGCCGAAGCGGTTCTTCACCGCGCGCAGGATGCGGAAATGATGGCCGCGCTCGCCTTCCAGATACAATACGGTATCGACCATATGCTCCAGCACGCGCGGCCCGGCGAGCGTGCCTTCCTTGGTCACATGGCCGACCAATAGCAGCGTGATGCCGCGCTTCTTGGCGATGCGGATCAATTCCTGCGCCGAGGCGCGCACCTGCGCCACCGTGCCGGGGGCGCTGTCGATCACATCGACATACATGGTCTGGATGGAATCGATCACGACGACATCCGGCGCGTTGACGTCATCCATGGTGCCGGCGATATCGCGGATCGCCGTGGCGCTGGCGAGATCGCAGGCGACCTGCGAAACGCCGAGGCGCTGCGCGCGCATGCGCACCTGATCGACCGCTTCCTCGCCGGAGATATAGGCGCAACGCTGGGTCGCCGCCAGGCGGCATACCGCCTGGAGCAGCAGCGTCGATTTGCCGATGCCGGGATCGCCGCCGATCAGGATCACCGAACCCGGCACGAAGCCGCCGCCCGCGACGCGGTCGAGCTCGCCGATGCCGGTCATCCGGCGCGGCATGGGCGCGTCGCTGCCCGCCAGATCGACGAATTGGATCGAGGTTTTCTTGCCCGGCGACTTGCCCATGCTCTTGGGCGGCGCGGCGGCGGGCGCGGCTTCTTCGACGATGCTGTTCCAGGCGTTGCAAGCCTCGCATTTCCCGCTCCATTTGGGAAAGGCTGTGCCGCAATTCTGGCAGACGAAATGGCTAGTGCGCTTGGACATGTCTAATTCGACGATTCCCGCACCGGCATCAGCGGCAGGGGGTCGATGGATTTGCCGTCCTTGCGGATTTCAAAATGCAGTTGCGGGCCGGTCACGTCGCCGGTGCTGCCGACAGTGCCGATCATGTCGCCTTTGGCGATGACGGAATCCTTGTCCACCACCATGCGATCGAGATGGGCATAGGCGGTGATATAGCCGTCGCCGTGGCGGATCAGCACAAGATTGCCGTAACCCTTCATTTCATTGCCCGCATAGACGACGATGCCGTTCGCGGCGGCCTGCACCGGCGTGCCGCGCGGCACGGCGATATTCAGCCCGTCATTGTTCGTGCCGCCGGTCTTCGGGCCGAAGGAGGACAGCAAAGGCCCTTCGACCGGCCAGATGAACATGCCCCGATCTTCATCCGAAGGCGTGATCGGCGTGGGCGCGCCCAAACCGCCCTTCGAGACCGCCGAGGAAGAATAATTCGGCGGCGGCAATTCGCTGGCGGTGACATCGCTGCCGCTGCCTCCCGATCCGCCCCAGCCGCTGCTCATGCCGCTGGTGACGGTGCTGGTCAGATCGCCGCTGCCGCCAAGCGGCAATATGATTTCCTGCCCGGGCCAGATCACATAAGGCTGGCGCAGCCGGTTGAGGACGATCAAATCATCCATCGGCACTTTATATTTCCGGGCCGCGGCATAAGCGGTGGTTTTCTTATCCACCACGACATGCTGCCCCGGCAGCAGATTGGTCTTGGTGCGCAGATAAGGCTGGTCGCTTTCGAACCAGGAGGTGCAACCCGCGAGCATGAGCGCGCTTGCCAGGATCATCGTCCGCCGCATCGTCATCCGATTTTCTCCATCCCGTTCATATAGGGCCGCAGCGCTTCCGGCACCGTGATGCTGCCGTCGGTGTTCTGGTAATTTTCCATGACGGCGATCAGGCAGCGCCCAAGCGCAACGCCGGAGCCGTTCAGCGTATGAACGAATTGTGTCGATTTTTCGCCCTTCGGGCGATGACGCGCATTCATCCGCCGCCCCTGGAAATCGCCGCAGTTGGAGCAGCTTGAAATCTCGCGGTAAGCCCCCTGCCCCGGAAGCCAGACTTCAAGATCGTAGGTCTTGCGCGACGCGAAGCCCATATCGCCCGCGCACAGCAGCATGCGGCGATAAGGCAGGTTCAGCTTTTCCAGCACCGTCTCGGCGGCGCGGGTCATGCGCTCATGCTCGGCTTCGGATTGCTTCGGCGTCGTGATGCTGACCATTTCGACTTTATAAAACTGATGCTGGCGCAGCATGCCGCGCGTATCTTTTCCGGCGGCGCCAGCTTCGGCGCGGAAGCACGGCGTCTTCGCCGTGAAGCGCAGCGGCAGTTTTTCGCTCTCCAGAATATCGCCATTGACGATATTGGTCAGCGGAATTTCCGCGGTCGGCACCAGCCACATGCCATGCGTCGTCTGAAACATATCCTCGGCGGCTTTCGGCAAATTGCCTGTGCCATAGGCGATTTCCTCGCGCACCATCAGCGGCGGGCTGATTTCCTCATAGCCGAAATCGCGCGTGTGAATATCCAGCATGAATTCGCCGAGCGCCCGCTCCATCCGCGCCAGCGCGCCGCGCAGCATGGTGAAGCGCGCGCCGGACAGCTTGGCCGCCGTGGTGAAATCCATCAGGCCGAGCGCCTCGCCAAGCTCATAATGATGCTTCGCGGAATTCAGGCGCGGCGGCTCGCCGGATTTCTTGATTTCCTTATTGCCTGTTTCGTCCACGCCATCCGGCACATCATCGGCGGGCAGGTTAGGAATGGCGGCCAGCAATTCGTCAAGCTGCGCGGTCAGCGCATTCGTCTCGGCCTCGTCCGCCGTCATTTGCTCTTTGAGCGTCGCGACCGCCGCCATGATGCCTTCGGCGTCGCCGCCGGTGCGCTTGATCTCGCCGACCTTTTTGGAAAGGTCGTTACGCTTGGCCTGGTTTTCCTGCAGCGCGGTCAGAATCTTGCGCCGGTCGGCATCGATTTGCACAAGCTTCTCCGCCAGTGGCGGCAAATGGCGGCGCGCCAGCCCCCGGTCGAAGGCTTCGGGATTTTCGCGGATGAAACGGATGTCATGCATGGTGATTCTCTCTCACGGGGAGGATAATCGCATGCGGGGAGCGGGTCTAGTCCGGTTGTTTTCGTTCTACGGCCTTCATCCATCGCGCGGCGACGATGGAAATCTCATAAAGCCCCCATAAGGGCAGCGCGAGCAGAAGCTGGCTCAGCACATCCGGGGGCGTAATGACGGCGGCGATGACAAAAATCGCCACGACGGCGAAACGGCGGAAATTCACCAGCTGCTCGACCGACAGCACGCCGACCCGCACCAGCAGCACCAGCAGCACCGGCAGCTCAAACGCCGCGCCGAAGGAAAAGATCAGCATCATCGCGATGGACAGATATTCGCTGACTCGCGCCTCGAGCTGGATCGGCATTCCCCCCGCCGAATTGTTCTCGAACGAGAGAAAGAATTTCCAGGCGACCGGCATGACGACGAAATAGGCCATCGCCGCCCCCAGCGCGAACAGCAGCGGCGTCGCCGCTAGGAACGGCCAGAATGCCCGCTTCTCGTGCGCGAACAGGCCAGGCGCGCAGAACCGCCATATCTGAACCGCGATCAGCGGAAAGGCCAGGAAACAGGCCGTCCATAACGCCAGCTTGATATAGGTGACGAAGGCTTCGGCGAGGCCGGTATAGATCAGCTTGCGTCCTTCGCCATGCATCGCGTCGGCCAAGGGCCGCACCAGGATCGCATAGATGTCGGCGGCGAAATAATAACTGACGCAAAAGCCGATGCCGATAGCGGCAAGGCACCAGATCAGCCGCGAGCGCAGCTCGATCAAATGAGCCAGAAGCGGCTGGCGCAGCATATCGTCGGGATCGTGCGGAGACATAGGGTTAACGCCAGTGAAATACTTTTTACTTTCGGGGAAGTAATGATAATATTCTTTCAGCGATTTTAATACTGCGTATTATCGTTTTAGGGAGATCATCATGCCGAGGACCCAAGGACGCTATGCACCTCTGAACAACGGGGAAATTGTATCCCTGGCCTCTAAAATGGCGCAAAACCCCAAGAATATCGATGACCGGAGCATCGGGAGGCTGATTGCCACTCTTCAGCCGGACAATCCCAACCCTCCCGGCAGAGCGGCGGCTTCCAGACTGTACAACGCCCTCATTAGAAAAGAAAAACCCAGCTTCACGCCGCGATAAACGATTGTATTAAGAGATGCTCGAAGCATCATCTTTTTTGTCTTGAGGCTCTTTTTCCGCCTCTTCCTTCTGCCGCTCCGCGACCTCCGCCTCATAGCTTAGCTGCTCCCACTGACGGCGCAGATCATGAGTCATGTCCTGCACCTGCCGCGCCGCCTTGCCGAGCATCAGCATCGTCTTCGGCAAGTCCTTCGGCCCGATGGCGACCAAAGCCACCGCGCCGATGACGAACAGTTCCGACCAGGCTATATCGAACATGCGACCACTCTCCGATCAAACAGAGCCGTCATTCCCGGCGGCTTTGACCGCCCCAGGCGGACAAAGCCGAACGGGAATCCCGTTTTTTCAACAAACCAAACGGGATTCCCGCTCGCCCCTGCGGGGCGTCGGGAATGACGCGAGTTGCTTGGGCGGGTCCATTCCATCGGCTTTGCGCTAGACTCTGGTGAGAGGCTTATATCGTATCCGGTGTGGCTGTTCGGCCTCGGCGCCGAGGCGGCGCTTGCGGTCGGCCTCATAGTCCTGATAGTTGCCCTCGAAATAGACCACCTGGCTGTTGCCTTCGAAGGCGATGATGTGCGTGGCGATGCGGTCGAGGAACCAGCGGTCATGGCTGATGACCACGGCGCAGCCGGGGAAATCCTCCAGCGCGTCTTCCAGCGCCCGCAGCGTATCGACATCGAGATCGTTGCTCGGCTCGTCGAGCAGCAGGACATTCGCGCCCGATTTCAGCATCTTCGCCATATGGACGCGATTACGCTCGCCGCCCGAAAGCTGGCCGACCTTTTTCTGCTGATCCGGGCCTTTGAACCCGAACGAAGCGACATAGGCGCGGCTGGGGATTTTGCTCTTACCGAGATCGATGATGTCGAGGCCGTCGGAGATTTCCTCCCAGACATTTTTGTCGGCATGCAGCGTGTCGCGGCTCTGGTCGACATAGCCGAGCTTGACGGTTTCGCCGACGCGGAAGTCGCCTTTATCCGGTTTTTCCTGGCCGGTGATCATGCGGAACATCGTGGTTTTTCCCGCGCCGTTCGGCCCGATAATCCCAACGATTCCGCCTGGCGGCAGGTTGAAATTCAAATCCTCGATCAAGAGCCGGTCGCCGAACGCTTTATCGACATGCTCGGCCTCGATCACGTTTTGGCCGAGGCGCGGCGGCGTCGGAATGGTGATTTGCAGCGTATCCGGCCCTTTATTGCCGCTCTGCGCCAGCAGGCTTTCATAGGAGGAAATGCGCGCCTTGCTCTTGGCTTGCCGCGCCTTGGGCGAGGCGCTGATCCATTCCAGCTCGCGCGCCAGCGTCTTCTGCCGCCCGCTTTCCTCGCGAGATTCCTGCTCCAGGCGCTTCTGCTTCTGCCCCAGCCATGAGGTGTAATTGCCCTCATAGGGAATGCCCGCGCCGCGATCCAATTCGAGAATCCAGCCCGTCACCTTGTCGAGGAAATAGCGATCATGGGTCACCAGAATGACCGCGCCCGGATAATTCACCAGATGCTGCTGCAGCCACGCCACGGATTCCGCGTCGAGATGGTTGGTCGGCTCATCGAGCAACAGCAAATCGGGTTTTTGCAGCAGCAACCGGCACAGCGCCACGCGCCGCCTTTCGCCGCCCGAAAGCTTGGTCACTTCGCTGTCGCCCGGAGGGCAGCGCAGCGCGTCGAGCGCGATCTCGATCTGCCGCGACAAATCCCATGCGTCGGCGGCATCGATTTTTTCCTGCAATTCCGCCTGCTCGTCGATCAGCTTTTGCATCTCATCGGGGTCTTCGACCTCGCCGAGCTTGTTGCTGACTTCTTCGAAACGATCCACCAGCGCCTTGGTCGCGCCGAGGCCCTGCAGCACATTCTGCTCGACCGTCAGTTTTGGATCGAGCTGCGGCTCCTGCTCGAGATAGCCGATGGTCGCGCCTTCGGCGATCCATGCCTCTCCCGCCCAATCCTTGTCCAGCCCCGCCATGATTTTCATGAGCGTGGATTTTCCCGATCCGTTCACCCCCAGAACGCCGATCTTCGCGCCCGGATAGAAGGACAACCATACATTGTCCAGGACCTTCTTGCCGTTCGGAAAGGCCTTGGTCAGGCCTTTCATGACGTAGATATATTGATATGCTGCCATGTTTCTTTCCCTATGGTTGGGAATTATCTAGCAAAGATTCATCCCCTCGTCCAAATTTTGCTACAATTGGACGATAAAATAGGCATGCATGAAATACCTTATCCTCACAGGGCTGCTTTGCCTTGCATTTCCCGCGGCGGCGGCTGAAGGCGCCGAAGCCGTGCGGATCGGCGTGCTTACGGCAAAAACCGGCGCTCATGACGAGACGCGGGGCAGCGGTTCCGTGCTGGCGGCGCAAATGGCGATCGAGGATTTCGGCGGCAAGGCGCTGGGCCAGCCCATCGAGATCGTTACCGGCAATCATCAGAACCGCCCCTCCGTCGGCGCCAGCATCGTCCGCCGCTGGTTTCAGCATGGCGGCGTCGATGTCGTCGTCAATGTCCCCAATCCTGGCGTCGCCGAAGCCGTGCGCGAGGCGGTCGCCGAACATCACGGCCTGCTCATCATGTCGGTAAGGCCGTTCTCATCTCAGCCCGAACATTGCCAGAGCCAGGTTATTACCTGGGGCTATGACGCGGACTGGCTCGCTCGCGGCGCGGTCAAAGGATTGGCCGGCGCGGGCGTGCGATCATGGTCTTTGTTCGGCACTTCGACCAGGCATGGCGAGGAAGCCATGGATTCTTTGGCGCAGATTATCGCCGCCGCCAAAGGCCAGGTGGTCGCCGCGCGGAAGCTTCCGGCCCTGCGCCGCGAATACCCGTCCGCCCACTCGCTGGTCGAAGACCTGCATGCGGCCAATGCGGATATCGTCGCGCTGAATATGGGACCGGCGGCGCTCAAAGCTTTTTCCCAGGATTTGCATGGCGAACTTGGCGGCAAGCTGCTGCCTCGCATATACAGCCAAGCGTGGCCTTTTGCCGACGATGAAAAACAGCCGCCGGAGATCGCCGGGGAAGTGATTTACGCCCTGCCCTATGAGGACGGCGAAGGCGCGCGGGATTTCAGTAGCCGGTTCACGGCGCGCGCCGACGGACGCAAGCCAAACCTGCTGCATCTGAGCGTCTATGCGGCGATCTTGCATTATCTGAAAGCGGTCGAGGCGCTCAATGCGGATCGTCCCGGCGAACTGGTCGGCGCGAAAATGCAGGAACTGCCCACCGAGGATGCCATCTTCGGCGCTGGCGCCATCCTCCCCAGCGGACGGAGAGTAGGCAATATATATCTGTATGCGCACCACGCCGCGGACGCGGATAAAAAAGACGAACTCCTGTCCCATCTCTCCTATGCGGATATGGGGGGCGCTGCCGCGCTGGCCCCTTGCGAGAAAGAAGCGGGGAAGTGATCACAGGTTGATCTGGCCGAAAGGTTGCGATAGAATCCGCCGCGACCTAATATGTCGCTCCATTCGTTTTCGCATCAAAGGGCAAAACCATGCAAAAGAAATTCCTCGCTATCGTCGCTCTGCTGGCCGTCGCCGGATGCGCGCAGGATTATCAGCCCGTCGTCGATCTCAAGGGCTATGACGGCGGCAAATACCAGAAAGACCTCGCCGAATGCCGCCAATTGGCGTCGCAAGTCGATGTCGCGGGCGATTCCGCCGTCAATGGCCTGATCGGCGCGGGCGTCGGCGCGGCGCTGGGCGCTGCGGTCGGCGCAGTCGCGGGCGTTCCGGCCTATGGCGCGGCTTCGGGCGCGGCCTTGGGTGGCATCGGCGGCGGGGGCGGCAGCGCCGTCAGCAAGGTCGAACGTCAGAAGAAGATCATCGACAACTGCCTGACCAAGCGCGGCTATAACGTGCTGGGATAGGCTTGCAACCGCTCGTCCCCCCTGCCCTGCGGCCCGGCGATACGATCGGGATTGTCGCGCCCGCGCGCTGGGCGCCGCAGGAATGGGTAGAAGCGAGCAAATCACACTTTGAATCCAAAGGCCTCAAGGTTAAACTTCATCCGCAAATTGAGCTTCGGCATGACAGGCTGGCGGGTGACGATCAAGCGCGGGCCAAAGCCATCAACGATATGTTCGCCGACGATAGCGTGCGCGCCATCGTCTGCGCACGCGGCGGCACCGGCAGTTTTCGTATTCTTGAGCATATCGATTACGAGTTGATCCGCCGCAAGCCGAAAATCTTTTGCGGCTTCTCCGATATCACGACTTTGCTTCATGCGATTCAGCAGCGCACCGGCCTGATAACCTTCCATGGCCCGATGGTAAAAAATTTCGCGCGGGCCGCGAGCGATCCGCGCACCGGCTCGGACATGCTCGAATTGCTGGGCGGGCATTATCCGGCGGACGGAAAGGATTTCCCCGCGCAGGCGATGACCGAGGGAACCGCCGAAGGCCGCCTGACCGGCGGCAATATCAGCATGCTCCGCAACATGATCGGCACGCCCTATGATTGGAGCGTCAAGGACTCCATCATCTTCATCGAAGACATGGACGAGCCAATATACAAGCTCGATCATATGCTATGGCAATTCAGGCAGGCAGGGAAATTCGTCGGCGTACGCGGCGTGATCGTCGGCGAAATGGTAGGATTGACCGGCGGGAAAGACGGCCTTCCCGATCCCGACGGCGATATTCCCTACGGCAAAAGCCTGCATGATCTGCTGCGCGAGTATCTGCCGCCCGGTATTCCGGTCTGTACCGATTTTCCCTGCGGCCATGGCGATTATTTGACGACACTGCCGCTCGGCGCGGCGGCGCGAATCGATGTCGCGGCAAGCAAGACGCGGTTAAGCCTCCTGCAGCCCGTCGTCGGTGGCTGACGCGAGCCAGTCGAGATATTCCGCCGTTCCGGCGACCAGCGGCAGCGCGACGATGCAGGGCATGTCGTAGCTGTGCAGTTCCTTCACCAGCCCCACCACGCGATCGAACAATGGCTGCTGTGTTTTCAGGATCAGAACCGTTTCCTCGGCCATCTCGGCCTTGTCTTCCCAGAGGTAAATCGACTTCATGCCGGGAATGACATTCGCGCACGCCGCGACCCGCGCTTCGACAGCGGCCCGGCCGATCTTCTCGGCCTCCTCGGCGTCCGCGCAGGTTATGTAAATGAAGATCGGGGGCATGGGATGAGCGAATCGCCGAATGGGACGCGGCCAGCATACACTTATGCCGCCTATTTCAACATAGGGCTTGACCCATACCCGCAACAGCGTCATCAAACTGGAGAATTAACGGTTATCGAAGCATGAACCGGATCAGCATCGGCGAAAAAATCTATTCCCTTGAATGGCTGCGCGATCAGGCATCGGCGGGGCAGAACGTGCTGCGCCGCGCGCATCAGGGCCGGATCAAGCCGCTGTGCCTGTGCGGGAATAAGCAAGTTGCCAAAGAACTCTATGTCGCCAAGCGTAATTTTTATTACCTGGCGAGGATGCCGGGAACAGGCAAGCTGCATGCGCCGTGGTGCGATTTTTACGGCGACGCCGATGGCGGGCCTGGATCCAAATCGCAACCGGCGATTATCGAGAAAGAGGACGGCAGGCTTGACGTCAATCTGTGGAGTCCGCTGACGCGGCCCGCGAAGACAACCGCACCGTCTTCAGAAACAAAATCACGACAGATAGAAAGGCCGGGCGTCTCCAGAGCTTCGATTACGCTGCTCGGACTGCTGTATAAGCTGTGGCAGGACGGCAATCTGCATGTGTGGTATCCCGTGCGCAAATACGCGCGCACGATCAACACGATCCATAAATCGCTGAACGAGATCGCGGCTTACATGGATATAGGCGATGACGGCCTTCAAGACCGGTTCATAGTCACCAAATACCAGGATAGCTGGCCCGCCAGCGAAGCGAAAACCCGTGAAGCCATCGACGCGATCACTAAAGGCAAAGACAGCGCCGCGATCCTGATCGGCGAGCTTGAGGACTGGCGACCATCGCAAAAGGAACAAGGCGGCGCGGGCCTTAAAATCCGTTATCTGAAAGACTGCGTATGGATGGGCAAGGAACTGGCGGAGAGGATCGAAACGAGCTTCCAAAGAGAGAAAGCCTGCATCGACGACAAGAACCAGAAGATCATGGTCATATGCACGGTATTCCAAAACGGCGTCACCCTGAACGCCGATGACGCGGCACTGATGCGCACCAGCAAGGAATATATTCCGGTGGAGTCTTCCTATGAACTAGAGGTCACGCGCCGGCTTATCGAACAGGAGCGCAAGTTCAAGAAGCCGGTGCGCATGGATGAAAACGATCAGAGGCCGGACTTTATTCTCCTGGATACCGATCCCAACTGGTTCATGGAAGTCTTCGGCATCGACAATGACGAAGCCTACACAGCCAGGAAACACGAAAAGCTCGCCGCCTATCAACAACAAGGCATCCCATGCTGGTCATGGGAAGCGACATCGAGCAAAACCATCCCGGCATTCCCGGCCCCCTCCCCCGAAACGCTCGACGAAGAATAAAAGCGCGATGCTCCGCGCCGGGACAGGGCTGGGACCGGCGCCCCCGTCAGGCTGTCCTGCCGCTAGGTTCAGCGAATGCTGAACCTAGCTCGATCGCGCCCTTGACCGCCCGTGGGGCGGGCAAGGGTACGCCTATATCTCCGTCGGGTTCGACGGAGATATAGGCCGCAGGCCATCCTGACGGGGGCGCCGGTCCCAGCCCTGTCCCTCTGCGGCGTTGTGCCGGTCTGGCAAGTCAAGCGGCGAGATGGCAAAGCGCGTGACAGAATGGCGAGATGTTTGCCGAATTGCGCGTTGACGCCGGAGCGCAGCCATGCGCGGCGAGCGCCGCCGATGGGCGGGAGCCTCCCGGCGTCAAAGATAATCCGCGCGGAATGAGCCCGACGCGGCGGATTTATCCTACCCATTTCTACATAAGCTTACTTTTTTCAATGGCCGGACGGCCGTATCGGGCGGATTTGGATTTGCCGCGCCGCGTCCATGATAGAGCGGCCCTCCCCCGGAGCATTTCGCGCCGGGTTGAGGAGATAAGCATGAAAAAGATAACGACGAGAAATTGGGTAGGAAGGGCGTTGGCCTTGCTGCTGATGGCGTGCATGGCAGTCATCGCGGTGCTGAGCGCCTGCACGGGCGGCGGCAATCGCGCTGCGCTGCCGAAGGAGAGTGTTGGCACGACGACGCAGGCCATCACGGGCATGACTGGGCTTGCGCCGCTGACGGCTGGCGTTGATTACTACGAATACGGCAATCTGTGTGTTTCGACATCCGAGGCGGCGGTGGCGCAATGCGAGTTTCAGTCGATCTGCGTTCCCACCTATCTGCCTTCGTCATTGTTCATGCCGCCTCCCTCCGGCCCTTGCACGGGTAGAACAGGCTATGCCGACCAGAATTGCAGCAGCTGCATCAATGTTGCGTTCATGCATAACTATGCAGGAACGACCTGCCCTAGCGGGTTTATGGCTAGCGGCGTGTGCAAGGATCCGCCGGATGGCCAAGAAATCATCGACACGAAGGTGGAGGATGAGAAGATTCATGATTGCGGCGGAAACGACGAGCCACTAAGTCCGGGGCAGTCATTGATGAGCGGGGAGCAGCTTGCCGGTGTCGGCATGTGCGTGCCGAATGCGCATAAGATGCTGGCGAGTCTGAATCTGGTGGATACGCCGGTCGGCTACACGCCGGCGAAGGGGCCGGATATGCATATCCGGCTGACTTATAATCAGAGAGAGCCGGTTCCGGCGACCGCGCCGAACTACGGCAATGTCGGCCCGAAATGGAATATCAACTTGACGTCCTATGTGCAGGACGACCCCTCGGTGGCGGGCAGCAAAGTGACGCGTTACGCGCGAGGCGGCGGCAGCGTGCTGCATAATGGCTACCCCGATTATGATAGCGGCACGGGGAACTGGATTCCGGAGAAGCAATCCGGCGCGGTGCTGAAGCGGTTTCCCGCGACAGGAACGCCGGTCACGTCCTACACGCTGACTGAGGTCAATGGCACGGTGCAGACCTTCAGCAAATTCGACGGCGCGAGCACGTATCCGCGCCGTGTGTTCCTGACCAGCATCACCGACCCGCAGGGCAATGCGGTGACGTTCACTTACGACAGCACCTATCTGCGGGTGAACAGCATCACCGACGCGACGGGACGGACGACGACGCTCGGCTACACGGTGTCGGGGAAACCTCTGCTCGTCTCGAGCATCACCGATCCGTTCAGCCGCTCGGCGACGCTGAGCTATGACGGCAGTTATCGCCTCGCGTCGATTACCGACGTGCTGGGGATTACGTCGTCGTTCACTTACGACACGACGGATACGAGCTTCATCACGACGCTGACGACGCCCTACGGCAATAGCACCTTCGATTACGGAGGCGACTATACTGCGGGAACGCGCTGGCTCGAACTGACCGACCCGGAGGGCAAGACCGAGCGCGTGGAGTATCGCGCGAGCACGGCAGGCATGTCGAACAGCGACGGTAGCGTGCCGAGCGGCATGACGATTGTGAATTCCGACTTGTCGAAGCGAAACACGTTCTATTGGAATAAACACGTCTTTGGCCTCTACGGCACGGACGACAGCAAGGCGGAGGTGACGCACTGGCTGGACGCGGGAGGCAACGCGCCCTCGCCGATGGTGCAGGCGCTCAAGCCCGCGCTGGAAAACCGCATCTGGTATAACTATCCAAGCCAGAGCGCGGGCGACAAGGAAGGCACGCTCGCCGCGCCTACGGCGATGGGGCGATTGCTCGCGAGCAGCGTGACGCAACTATCGACGGCGACGTACAACAGTCTCGGCAAGGTGCTGACGGCGACCGACCCGCTGGGGCGGACGTTGAAATACACCTACGCCGGGAACAATATCGACCTGACGACGGTGGAGCGGAAAATCTCGTCGACGCCGACTTACGCGACGCTGGCGAGCTTCGGCACTTACACCAACCACCTGCCCGCGAGCTATACCGACGCATCGGGCCGGGTGACGAACTACGCCTATAACGGCGCGGGGCAGCTTATCTACGCGACGAACGCGCTGAACCAAACCACGTTCAACGAGTACGACGCCTACGGAAGGCTGACGCGGGTGACGGTGCCCTATGCCGTGGCGTTCGGCAGCGTGACCTACGGCACGACGAACGCGCTGGCCGCGACGAAAGAGAGCTACAGCTATGACGGCTATGACCGCGTGGGCACGCTGACGGATTCGGAGGGCCGGGCCGAGACGTACGGCTACAACGCGCTGGATATGCTGACGCTGGTGACGTATCCGGACAGCACGACGGACACTTACACCTATGACGGCACGAAGAAACTGAATCTGAACAGCCGCACCGACCGGCTCGGACGGACGACGAGCTACACTTACGACGACAACCGGCGGCTGCTCTCGCTCACCGAGCCGATTACCAGCGCGCCGCTCACCCGAACGACGAGCTACACCTATTACGACAATGGCGCGCTGCATACGCAGACGGACGCGAACAGCAACGTCACGACCTGGAGCATCGATATCGAAGGGCGCGTGACGGCGAAGAGCTTGGCGGACTCAAGCGCCGAGAGCTACGCCTATGAATCCGAAACCAGCCGCCTGCGCACGGTGACGGACGCGCTGGCGCAAGTGAAGACCTATACATACGATGTCGCCGACGAACTGACCGGCATCGGCTACACGAACGAGGTGAACAGCACGCCGGACGTGACGTTCGCCTATGACACATGGTATCCGCGCCGCACGAGCATGGTGGACGGCATCGGCACGACGGCCTGGAGCTACATTGCGCCGGGCACGGACGGGGCATTGCAACTGCAGACGGAGAACGGGCCGTTCGCGTCGAACGACTCCATCACCTACGCCTACGATGCGCTGGGGCGTGAATCCTCCCGAACAGTATCCGGCGGGAATGAGAGCCTGACCTACGACACGCTGGGGCGGGTTGCGACGCATGTGAACAGCCTGGGCACATTCACCTACGGCTACAACGGCAGCACGAGCCAGGTGACGACGCGAACGCTGAACGGCACCAGCATCGGGACGACCTGGGCCTACGACACGAACAGCAACGACCGCCGCCTGACCAGCATCACGAACGCGAACGGCCTCAGCGGCACCAGCAAGCCGAGGAACTACGCCTACACCTGGAGCGGCGGCAATCCGTACAACGTGACGAGCGTGGCGGAGAGCAACGGCCCGTGGACGGGACAGACATGGAGCTACACATACGACCTGTCCGACAGGCTGACGGCGGCAACGACCGGCAGCCCGACGAGCTGGAACTTCGCCTATACGCGGGACAAGCTGGACAACATCACCACGCTAACCCGAAGCGCGGGCAGCGCTGGCGGCGGGTGGACGAGAAGCGCGAACAACGTCAATCAACTCACCGGAGCCGGGGTCCCAACCTACGACGCGGCGGGAGAGGTGACGGACGATTACAAGATGTACCGCCAGAGCTGGGACGCGGAACATCGAATGATAAAGGCGGAGTACAAGACCAGCTGGGGCGCTGGCACCTACACGAGCCAGAAGACGGAGTTCAAATACGATGGTCTCGGAAGGCGCACGGTTGAAACTGAATACGACAACACGGGAGCGTTCGCCTATGAATGGCACTTCGCATGGTGCCAAGACGAAATCTGCCAAGTGCGCTGGTCGTGGGGCGAGACAGTGGCGAGACGCTACTTCCCGGAAGGGCAATACGCGCTCGACACCGGCAAGAAGCATGTGCACATGCCGGACATGCTCGGTTCGGTGCGCGACATCGTGAATGTGAGCACGAGCGCGGTGGACTTCAGCATCGACTACGGCCCCGGAGGCGAGAGCATCCGCACGAACGGCAGCGTGTACCCGGACCACAGACTTGCCGGGATGTTCCAGGCCGGGCCGTACTTCAACTACCAAACGCGCTATCGCATCCTCGACCCGTTCTATCTGACGTGGCAGAGCCGCGACCCGATTGGTGAGAACGGAGGTATCAATCTGTTTGCGTACACGGGTGGAAGGCCGACGATGAAGACGGATAGGTTGGGGCTTAGTGATGACCCAGTAAAAGATATAGCAATGTGCCAAGCATTAGGAGGGGGATGGTGTAAGCCTACCGAGCCCCCATCAAAGGAAGAGTTCGATTGTGCGTTCCATTGTGCCATTCAAACAGCTCCTCTTTGCGCTTATGCTATGATGTTTGGCCCTTGTGGTCGCGCCCTAGGCTTGGTATGTCAGGGAGGAAGAGCGCTCTATTGCTCTGAGGTTGTTTGTGCCGATAAGTCTTCTGATAAGGGTAAAGAGTAGTCAGGGAGAGGTACCATGAAATGTCCACAATGCGGCGCTCGCATCAACTTTTTTAGTATGCTTGGATTAGACGATATTGTCGTGTGTCGTAATTGTGGGACTACCTTAGAGATTATCGGAAGCAAGAAGTTTGGAGTGGCTCTTTTTGTCTTATCTTTTTTTCCGGTCATGATATTTGCAAGTGTAAATTCCCCCGTTCTCTTGGTTGGAGTGCCTGTCTTTTTCCTTGCGTTGGGTTATTTTCTCTCTAAGTCGTTTTTGCGCCTGCAAATTAAGAAGTGAAGTTGGTTGGTGCATTAGGCCCGGCCCCCGCCCCAGGGAGCCGGGCCTTTTGCTTTTCTGCACCCCACTGCCCCAAGGCCTGGACAACATCACCACACTCACCCGAAGCGCGGGCAGCGCTGGCGGCGGGTGGACGAGAAGCGCGAACAACGTGAACCAGCTGACGGGCAGCGGCGTGCCGACGTACGACGCGGCGGGAGAGGTGACGGACGATTACAAGATGTACCGCCAAAGTTGGGACGCCGAGCACCGCATGATAAAGGCCGAATATAAAACCTCGTGGGGCGCAGGCACCTACACGAGCCAGAAGACGGAGTTTCAATATGACGGCCTCGGACGCCGCACGGTTGAAACTGAATACGACAACACGGGAGCGTTCGCCTATGAATGGCACTTCGCGTGGTGCCAAGACGAAATCTGCCAAGTGCGCTGGTCGTGGGGCGAGACGGTGGCGCGGCGCTACTTCCCGGAAGGGCAATACGCGCTCGACACCGGCAAGAAGCATGTGCATATGCCTGACATGCTGGGCAGCGTGCGCGACATCGTGAACGTATCAACGAGCGCGGTGGACTTCAGCATCGACTATGGCCCCGGAGGCGAAGCCATCCGCACGAACGGCAGCGTGTATCCGGACCACAGACTTGCCGGGATGTTCCAGGCCGGGCCGTACTTCAACTACCAAACGCGCCACCGCATCCTCGACCCGTTCTATCTGACGTGGCAGAGCCGAGACCCCATCGGCGAGAACGGTGGAACGAACCTCTACGCATATGTCGGAGGAAAGCCGACGATGAATGTCGACCCGTTGGGGCTTTCAAGAACTCCCCCGCAAGCTATCTGGGTGCCAGTTTTAACTCCCCCGATGCTCGTGCCGGGAACAGGAGACTTCAATGCCTTTCATAAGTGGTTCAACGGCATATGCCATTCAGATTCCGAAGACACTAAAAACCCAGACAAAGCGAAGCATGAACATTGCGAGGCTCTTAGGCAAAGCATTCTTAATACTTGCGTGCCTCTTAGTGGCGCCAAAAAAGCTGCTTGCTTATGGGTGGCGAACACTACATATAATCAGTGCATGGAGGACTAACTAACGTGACTGAATTCGTAGCAGAAAGACAGCTTCTGTGTTCCTTGAAGGGAAGTGATGTCCGCAAGGAAATCACTATTGGTATCAGTGCACCCTTTTCCGTTAATCAAGACATGGTTAGTTTTGATATAGGAAGCGGTCTTTTTGCATGCCGGGTGGAAGTGGTCGGCTTGGATGAAATAAGTCGGGACGTTTATGGCATGGATTCTTTCCAAGCGATTCATCTTGCAACGGATACGGTGGAGTCGTGGCTCCGGCAACTGCGTAAAAAATACGATATATATTTCCCAAATGGAGATGCGTATTTTGATAACGTTGTTGTGACAGAGTAACTGCTAAAGTATCTGAGTCAGGAAAAGGCCCGGCCCCCGCCCCAGGGAGCCGGGTCTTTTGCTTTTCTGGTAGCTCCGCCCGCCCGGCTTTTAGCCCGGCGGGCTTTTCTGTGTTTGCTGCCCGCCCCCCGTCTGACTCCATCGGCTCTGCCTGGGAAGAGCCGTGGCCGGGTTTACCGCCGAACTCGTTTCCCGCTTGAGTGTTCGCCGTTCGAACTGCCCGGTCTGACAGATAGAGTCTTGCCCATGGCCTGACGCCGAATGGGATTATCTCTGCTTTCAGGTTTTTTCGCCCGCCGATATTTTGGCGCTTGACTCTCGTCGGTTGTATGCGTTTTTATTATTTCCCTTGCATCCTGTGGATATTTAGTCATCAAGCTAGGGAGTTAATGGTTAATATCCACAGGATTTCATTCTGAATCCCCGCCTCGCCATTCCGATAATTCCATAGCTTTTCAATCAGTTGCCGCCGTTGTCTCAAGCTCCATTTTCGAATTCGATTTATCTCGCATCGTCATTTCTGAGGAGACATTGCATGATCGGCCAGGGCAGGACTTACGCGAGCGGCGCCGGTCGCGCCAAATATCTGTTCCGGCCCAAAAACGGCGAAACGGTCGAGGTCTATCAGGTTCGCGGTTCGGCACGGACGACCCGGCCGAGGCGCTCAAGAGCATCGACTGGCAGGCGATGCGGCTCGCCACCCGCAGCACGGAACCGATTTACGGGGCGCATCTGCGCTGCCCGCCGCATGAGGATTTGCCGGATAAGGATTGGGAGTATGCCGCCGACTGGATCGAAGCAAAACAGAACCTTTCCGGTCATGCGCGGATAATCGTGTTTCACACATCCCCGGACGGCTGGAAGCACATGCATGTGGTCTGGAACCGCATCGACCCGGACACGCGGCTGGTGAAGAAGGAAGGCTACAGCCACAAGAAGCTGAAAGAGGCGGTGCGGGAAATCGAGATTTTCCTGGGGCTTTCGCCCGCGCCGCGCCGCAAAAAGGAAGAGGCGAAACCTCACGTCGACGCGGGCTTCATTCGGCAGGTGCGGCGGTTTGGAATGGAGCTTGAGGAGTTTCGAGCGCATATCGGCGACATATGGAAACGCTCGGACAGCGGCAAAGCATTCGCCGTGGGACTGGCGGAGAGCGGCCTTCTGCTGGCGCGTGGCGACAAGCAGGATTTTGTGGCGGTCGACAGGCACGGCGGAGTTTATAGCCTGCCCCGGCTGATGGGGATGAGGCCGGACATACTGCGACGACGGTTCGCGGACATCGACAATGCGCGACTTGGCAACGTCGCGGAAGCGGAGGCGATGTTCGCGCGGCTGGGCGCGGCGGCTCCGGCGCAAGAACCGGCGAAGCCAGCCATCATTCTTCCTGCTGCGGTGGCGGAAATAACGGCTCCGCAGTCCAAAGCGCCAGCACTCATCCCCGCGCCCGCGTCGAAACTCGACATCCGCGCCGAATGGAAACGGGAGGCGGCGGCGCTGCTCAAGAATACGCGCTCGGCTATCCGCGACGCCTGGCGCAAAACCAGAACCATCCTGGGCTTCGTCAGAAAGCTGTCGGCGCAAGATATGAAACTGGAGCACGGCATCCGCGACTCTTACGCTGTCATCGACGCGCAAGGCGTCAAACACCCGCTGCCGCGCCTGCTGCGTGAGAAAGCGGCGGACGTGCGCAAGAAGCTTGGGAGTCTGGACTCCGGATAGGCGGCGGGAATGTTTTGACCGCTGTTATGCAAACGCAAATTTTATGAGGACGATATGATGATGGATACAAACCACCTGCCCGCTCTTCCGGCGTTCAAGGCCGCCGTCGAAGAATTGCGCGAGTTCGGCATCGTGCTGACGATGTCGCCAGGAGAATATAAGGTGAATTATCGCGGCGGAACGCCCGCAACAGCCTATCGCTCCGACGATCTGGCCGACGCCGTGGAGCATGCCCGCGCCATGGCATCGCTTCGGCCGGCCTCGTCGGAGCCGCCGCTCGGCCCGATGTCCCGTGCCAGTTCCCATCGCAGCAAAATGTACAAGCACAATGCCAAGGTCGCCGCGCGGCGGCGGAAGGCGCGGGGTGGATAGCCAAAGTTTTTTTGTCGGGAGTTCAAATCCCACGGATGATACGACCACACATAAGGGGCTAAAGCCCCTTATGTGTGGTAGCAGCGGAGGGATTTGAACCCCCGACCAAGGGATTATGATTCCCCTGCTCTACCACTGAGCTACGCTGCCATACCATGCCGGAAGGCGCTATCAATAAGCCGTAGGGGTGGCGGCTGTCAACCTTAGCTTGGGCGGCTATATCAAAGCAAAATCAACCGGATATGGCGTTTTCCGCAAACCGGCTCGCAGCAATCGGCGGATTAAGTCGGCATAAGCTCGTTCTTGCCGTCGAAGCCTTTCGCGGCAGGCCGCGGCGCGTTGTTCGGGGGGAAGCGCGATCAGCCGTTATTAAACTGCTCCGAACGTATTCTACGATAAATCCTGGCAGTTTCAGTTATGGTTTGCCCCAATATTGCGCCTACGCCAAATGCTAATCCAGCCGCCAACGGATTTACCCCGCGGGTGGAGGCATACGCCCCCATGGCCGCGCCTACAACAGCTCCTTGAAAAGCAATTCTGGCTTTGCGAGTCTGCAGAGTTTCAATTGCCGCCCGCCGAAATAGGGTTAACGCATCCATGAAATTCTCCGTTAAATAAATTATGCTCGCAATATATACGGCATAAATACTTTCATAAAGAAATTAAGCTGCCACGATCCATCCGCCGCCCAGGACTCGCGAGCCGTCATAGATCACGCCCGCCTGCCCCGGCGCGACGCCGAAGCACGGCTCGTCAAGTTCGATAAGGCCGCCCCCAGCCTGCAAATAGAAAGTCGCCGCCTGAGGCGGCTGCGATGAGCGCAAGCGGACTTGCACTTTCAGGCCGCTCTCCGGCACCACGCCGCCGAGCCAGTTGATCTCGGCGAGCTTGACCGCCGTGCGCCCAAGCGCCGCGCGCGGGCCTACGACCACGCGCCGCGCCGCCGCGTCGAGCCTGACGACATAGAGCGGCTCGTTATTGTCGCCCACCCGGTCGCCGATATCGAGGCCGCGGCGCTGGCCGATGGTGAAATTGATGACGCCTTCATGCCGCCCGACCACATGCCCGTCGAGATCGACGATATCGCCGGGATCGATCGCGCCGGGCCGAAGCTTCGCCACCACCGAGGCGTAATCACCGTTCGGCACGAAGCAGATATCCTGGCTGTCGGGCTTCGACGCGACCGGCAGCGCGAAACGCTCCGCCAGCGCGCGCGTCTCGGTCTTCGGCATGCCGCCGAGCGGAAAGCGCAGGAAATCCAGCTGCTCGCGCGTGGTGGCGAACAGGAAATAGCTTTGGTCTTTGCCGGGATCGGCGGCGGCATGAAGTTCCGCGCCCGCATCCCCCGCCCGGCGCTGAACGTAATGGCCGGTGGCGAGAGCATCCGCGCCAAGCTCGCGCGCGGTCTTCAGCAGGTCGCGGAATTTGACCTTTTGATTGCATCGCACGCAGGGGATCGGCGTCTCGCCGCGCAGATAGCTTTCGGCGAAATCATCCATCACTTCGGCGCGGAAACGCTGCTCGTAATCCAGCACGTAATGCGGAATGCCGACGCTCTCGGCCACGCGGCGCGCGTCATAGATATCCTGCCCGGCGCAGCACGCGCCCTTGCGCGCCGCCATTTCGCCCTGGTCGTATAATTGCAGCGTGATGCCGACGGCGTCGTAGCCCTGCTCCTTGAGCAAGGCCGCCGTCACCGAGCTATCCACGCCGCCCGACATCGCCACGACCACGCGGGTCGCCGAGGGCGGCTTATCGAAGCCAAGGGAGTTCATAATTTATCCGATACACTATTCTTGTTATTTTGTTATTCCGGCGCAAAGCCAATGCTTATATCGTCGCCCAGGACCAACTCGTCGAATTGCGGCGGCTTTGCGGTAATGGTTTTCTTGCCTTCGGTGACGGCTTTTATGAATTCCTGCCACGGTTTTTTCATGACCATGGTGCCGTGATATTTGGGGCGCTGCCATTTTCCGTCCGCGCCCTGTTTATATATGAGGTTATTCCAGCCTTGCAGCCACACCCACTCCTTGACGCCGTCCCGGTCCAAATCTATGGCTACCATGGCGCAGTTATTATAGGGCTTGGCGCAGGTCTGCAACTGATAGCGATACTCGCTCGCCATAAGATCGATCACTTCTTCCGGCAGCTTGCCCTCGCTTCCCTGCTGCGCGTCCCATACCGGAATGCCGCGCACGCCATCCCGCAATTGCGCCTCCGGAACGCTATCATAAGGGCGGTACTCCGGCTCTTTATCCGCCTTCTCAATCGCCGCCGCCAGTTTTTCCTGCTGCGGATGATTCTTGATGGCCTTGAGCTTCTCGAAAGCCTTCTTCCCCGGCTCACCGAGACGATGCTTCAGGAACCAGAAATCGAATTTCTCCGGATCGACGCGATTCTCGGCGATCAAACGATATTGATGCCCGGCGCTGAGGCTCACGGCATTGGTCAAAGGCATCAGCGTGATGATGGCGACCACGATCAGCCCCTGCGCCACGATCACATTGCCGCGACGGATCGCCGCCGTCGCGCGGACGGGCCGGAACGCGGCATAGGCGTAGGTCACCCCGTAAGCGCAAACAATCGCCCCAAGCAGTTCGGCATAGAACCGGTCCGGCGTCAGGCCGTATTGGCCGATCCGCAGCCATGTGCTGTAGCATGCCAGGAAGCCGAAGACCGGCAAGATAACCAAAGCGGCGCGCTGCAGCTTGCCGCCGATGCCGGTGAAATATTTTTCTTCCGCTCCATCCTGAAAGATCGAGTTGAAGAACAGGATCATCAGCATGGAGAAGCCCAGGAAAATAGGCGTCGCCATACGCGTCTTCCAGACCAGTTCCAGCCCGGCAAAGGGCAGCATGGCGACGAAAATCATCGCAAAGACCGCTAGAACCGGCGCCAGGAACCGGCAGAACCCCAGGCACAGACGCCGCAAGGAATGCACGATGCCTTCATTATCGCGCGCGATCGCGTAGCCGACGGCCTTGACCGTGAAATAAGCCGGGATGAGAAACCAGGCTTGCTTGAGCATTTCCAGGAAAAATTTTATTTTCAGAATGTCGAACAGCGCCCCGGCCAAACCGAATACGGCAAAAAACAATCCCGTCAGCATATAGCTGCTGGCCACGATCTGGCCATTGTTCCAGCCATGGCGATAAAGCTCTTCGTAAGCGAATTGCCGGCGGCCGGTCGCCACGTATATCTGCAGGAACGGCATGGCCACATATGTCAGCACCGCGGCGCTGGCATACCAGATGGAAATCTCTTCGAATGCCTGGGATTTTTCAGAAAACGGCACCGCGACCAGCCACAACGCGGCATGCAGCAGGCCGAACAGTCCCGATGCCACCACGGCCCGGAACCATGTCTCTTTCCCATATGACAGGAAAAACGCCAGCCCCGCCGTTATCAGCCCGACGCCGAGAACGCCATAGCCGCGCCAGAAGATTTCGATGGCATCCAGGCTCCCACCGTGGGCCATGAGGTCTTGAGACACGCAATAAAGAATAAGGCCTTGCAGGAATCCCAGCGGCACGAAAACGCGCATAAACGGGTTATCGCTATCCAGGCTAAAAAATTTTCCGAATTTCATCATGCCAGCAGGCTCTTCAGCATCCACAGCGTCTTTTCGTGCTCAGCCCGGCGCTTGATCATTAAATCCTCGCTGCCGGTATCGTCCATATCGTCTGAAAGCTCCAGCGCCACGTCGATGCTGGCGATGGCATGTTCGTGCGCCTTGGAAAAATCGCTCAGCATCGCCTTCGCCGTCAGCGGCTTGGTGCCGGTCTCGGCAATGGTGGTATGGGACAGAAATTGCGCCATGCTGGGCGGCGCGAGCGCATCGAGCGCGCGAATTCGCTCCGCGATTTCGTCGGCGGCCACGAACAGGGATTCATATTGCTTGCCGAAAAATTCATGCAACTGGACGAATTCCGGCCCGGTCACGTTCCAGTGATAGCCGTGCGCCTTGACGGCCAGGACATAGGTGTCGGCGAGCACGATTTTCAGCGCGGCGACGAGATCGAGGTTCGAGTTTTTTCCGTTGGCGGATTTCTTGGTCATGATCGCTCTCCTGTAGATGATGGATGGTTTAAGAAGCCGCCCGCTATCACGATAGTTTCTTGCATGCGCTCTGGATGCGGGTGCATGCCTCGCGCAGCGACGCTTCCGAGGCCGCGTAGGATATGCGGAAACATGGGCTGAGTCCGAAAGCCTTGCCGAAGACCACCGCCACGCCTTCGCTGTTGAGGAAATAGGCGGCGACATCTTCGTCGTTGTTCAGAATTTTTCCCTCGGGCGTCTTGCGGCCGATCAAGCCCTCGCAGCCCGGATAGACATAAAACGCGCCTTCCGGTTTCGGACAGTTTATGCCTTCGGCTTTATTGAGCATCTCGACGACCAGATCGCGGCGATGGCTGAAGCTCTTGCGCCATTCGGCCAGGAAATCCATCGGGCCGTTGAGCGCCGCAACCGCCGCCGCCTGGCTGATCGAGCAGGGATTGCTGGTGGAATGCCCCTGAACCTCCGTCATGCGCTTGATAAGCTGCGCCGAGCCGCCGCCATAGCCGATGCGCCAGCCCGTCATGCTGAAGGATTTGGATACGCCGTTCAGCGTCAGGGTGCGGTCGTAAAGTTTCGGCTCGACCTGCGCCAGCGTGCGGAACTGAAAGCCGTCATAAGTCAGATGCTCATATATATCGTCGGCGACGATATGCACATGCGGATGCCGCAGCAGCACGGCGGCCAGCCCCTGCAACTCCGCCTCGGTATAGGCCGCGCCGGTCGGATTGCTCGGCGAATTCAATATCAGCCATTTTGTACGCGCCGTGATGGCGGCCTCAAGCTGTTCCGGCCGCATCTTATAGCCGTCAGCGGCGGCGGTCGAGACGAAGACCGGCGTTCCCTCCGCCAGATTGACCATGTCGGGATAGGAAACCCAGTAAGGCGCGGGAATAATGACTTCGTCGCCGGAACCGACCGTCGCCATGATGGCATTGAATAGCACCTGCTTGCCGCCGGTGCTGGCAATGACCTGGTTCGGCGCGTAGATCAGATTGTTTTCGCGCTTGAATTTATCGCAAATGGCCTGGCGCAACTCCTGCGTGCCTTCGACCGGCGTATATTTGGTCTTGCCCTGATCCATCGCGGCCTTGGCCGCCGCCTTGACATGATCGGGCGTGTCGAAATCCGGCTCGCCCGCGCCGAGACCGATGATATCTTTTCCCTGCGCCTTCAACTCCTGCGCCAGCTTGATGATGGCGAAGGTAGCCGAGGGTTGTACCTTGCTCAGACGAGCGGCAAAAAACGCACTGGACATGGTTAACAAATAACTCCTTGATCGCGAACGAATTTAAGTTAGCATGGTGGCCTGGTTATGCCAATATATTTGGGCAATCGCGCATATGGCCAGGAAGATTATTCCTCCGCTATCGACGACCAGCCATCGATCTTCCATCGGGCAAGCCTTTCGCACCGCCGCAGCATCCATCGCCATTCTTACCAGCGCATGCGGCAGCATGCCAAACGGCCCTCCGCGTTTGCCGGAAAGAATAGCTAAATCTTCCGTACCCGCGCCCGTTCCATCCGTCCCGCCAAGCGCATCGTATGATAAAACGGCCGAACTCTATTATGTTCCGCTCACCAGCGTCGCCGGCGATCCTGAACTCATACACCGCAGCGCGGCGCGCGCTGCCGCTTTCCTCGCGGAAGCTATTCCGGACGACCGCCAATTCATCGCCTTCGCCGACACCAATCACGGCGTCCCCGATCACTACGAATTCATCGCCGATAAAAGCATCATCGCCATGCTGGCCGCGAAAGAAGTCAAAACAATCGGCGTGGAAATCCCGGAGATCATGCAGAAGGACATCGACGATTTTTACGAGGGGAAAATAATCCGCCTCGAATTTCTGCAAGCGCTCGCGAACAAAACATCGTATGCCTCCGGTTCCGAGGAAAGCAAAGCGCGGATCGATGCCGCGCTAGCCGATCTTATAGAAAACAGCAGGGGATATGGAATCGAAATCGCCGCCGTCGATCCAGGCATGATACGCCAAGTGCATGAAGATTCGCCCTATGGCCGCGCCGTGCTGGCCCATGGCATTGCGCTATTAAATCGTAATCCCGCTTTGGCGCAATGGATGCGCGCGTTATATGAAAAAGAAAATACCAGGCTTGCCGAAGGCAAGAAACTGACATGGACGCAATATCTGATGGCTTATAGCTCCGAGCGTTTCGACATGGATGCGTTTCCGGTCGGCACGCAGGTATGCCTGCTTCAGTCCTTTACTCAAGAGCGCACCAACGACGCCTTGCTGGCCGAAAATCTCGTGGCTGCATCCAAAAAGCATCGCGTGGCGTTCATCTACGGCTCCGACCATCTGCAAAAGCGAACGCCGAACAATCTTATCGATCTTCTGGGAAGAAAAAACATCTTTAGCATCGGCTTGTTTCCCAACCAACAGGATATCGTGAAGTCATACGATCCGAACAGTATCTGGTCCGGCGCGCGTGAACGGCCTTTCGATCTCGCCTGGAATGTCAGGGAAGCGGAAAGTTTCAAGGAACCGCCGCCGCGCCCGCAGCCCATGGAAGATTACTGCGCGCCATACCGTATGGAGCCTTCCCTCCCCGCCTTTATCGTACCGGCTCTTGCGCGCCCGAGCGCTGGATAAAGGCGTGAGGAAAACCGCGGGCGCTGCTTAGACAGCGGGCGGTAGCGTCGGCCTGCGCCCAGTGACGGCGGCATAAATCAGGCTGGCGATGAATAAAATAATGAATACCCCGGCGAGAAACTTGGCGATCTCGACGAACGTTCCCGCCAATCCGCCAAAGCCAAGCAAGGCCGCGGCAACGGCCAACAGGAAGAAAGTTATAACCCAGCTCATCATGGTGCTCTCCTTTAGAAAACATTTCCTCTGCCGCCCGGCGAAAAAGGCGCCGGGCGGATTTATTCAGGCGAATTTATTTAGGCGGCTTTGCTGCTCTTGCTGCTGCAGCCGCAGGATTTCTCGAAATCCTTGACCATGCGCTCGCCTTCTTCGCGAGCAACGCCATGCGCTTCCTGGAGCCTGCCGAAGAACTTGTCGCGCTTGCCTTCCAGCAACGCGATATCGTCATCCGTCAATTTTCCCCAGGTCTCTTTGACCTTGCCTTTGAATTGATTCCAGTTGCCTTCGGCTTGTTCGCGGTTCATGTCGCACTCCTTGTGAATGGTGATACGGGAAAAGGAATCTCCCGAAGTGTTAATGGTAAGAGCCTCAATGCAAGGAACCGATGTCGTAAAGCTGGTTTATGCATAAAAAAGCCGGAGGGCCGCGCATCGAATGAAGTGTAACCCCCATTCGACATGCAACCCCCCGGCATTATGCGGCCAGGTTATGCAGCCACGGCTTGCGCGCGCTCATTGATAAAAGACAGCGCCATCTGATTCAGCTTCTTATCGGCTCCCTTTTCCTCCTTCAGAATTTCATCGAGCAGCCGCACCGATTTGTCGAGACCGAGCATGGCGGCATAAGTGCGAAGCGCGCCATAACTCGCGATTTCATAATGCTCGATCTTCTGGCATGCCACGATCAAGGCGGCATCCAGCAATTCAGGCTCCATGTCGGCGTCGATAAGCTCCTTCGCTTCGGCGATTAATCCTTTCATCGCCTCGCACGTTTCACCGCCGGGCTTGACGCCGAGTTCTCTAAAGGCTTCCTCCAGCCTTAAAACTTGTTCCCTGGTCTCTTCGAGATGGCCGTCCAGCCCTTCGCGCAATTCCTCCGATGTCACGGCATCGGCAGTCTTGGGAAGCGCCTGCACCAGTTGTTTTTCGGCAGAGTACATGTCTTGCAGAAGATTGGTGTAGAGCTTCTGAAGCGAGGTTATTTTCATGGGACGTCTCCTTACAGTGATGCGTTGATCCAGCGCGGCCATCATTCGCACTCAATCCGTAAGAAACGCATTCCTAAGCCCCATGGAGGGCTAAAATGTTCGTATAATCGAAGAGATTTCCCAATCCGGCGAACCGCATACGACGCCGCTCCTCATCGGGCCGGACTTCCTGAAAAGCGAATGATTTGACGATCCCGGGTGTGACTTATGCGACTCATGCAGGCGTCAAAGAATACCGGATTCAACATATCGTAATGGAAACCTTATCCTTTTAATCCCTTATCTCATATGTCGATGCGCGACTCCGGGATCGTCCACATCCGGCCTCAATCAAGACATCCAATGTGCACACCGGAAAATGCGGGCAAGAAAAACAAAAACCGAAAAGAGCTGAGATGTCGACCTCATCCTTATTAAAAGTTCGGCCATAATGACAGCCAACGCAGTTCGCATAGATCAGCATACCCGTGAGGCGGCAGCCGGTGCCGTGTCGCCTCTGCGGCGGCCTCGCGTCCTGCTGGTGGACGACAACGCCGATACGCGGGAGAATATCGCCCAGCTTTTGAATACGCATTACCAGGTCGAAACGGCGACGGACGGCGAACAGGCGCTCGGCGCGCTTAGGGACGAGCCGTTCGATCTTGTCATCACCGACATCATGATGCCGAATTTCAGCGGTTTGAGTCTGCTGAAAGCCATGCGCGCGTCGCCGCATATGGCTGGAATTCCCGTCATCGTTCTGTCGGCGCTCGGCGATGAAGATGCGGAAATCGAAAGCCTCGACGCCGGCGCCAGCGACTATCTTGTCAAGCCATTCAGTGGCCGCGAGCTATATGCGCGCGTCAGGTCTCAGCTGGCCATGGAGGATTTCCGCCATCGCGCGGAAACGACATTGCGCGCAAGCGAGCAGCGTTACCGCCAGCTCGTCGAGGCTCTTCCCGTCGCCCTTTATACCTGCGACGCCCATGGCCGCATCACGCTCTATAACGACGCCGCCGCCTCCCTTTGGGGCCGCCATCCCGATCTCGGCCATGAACTATGGTGCGGCTCCCATCATATATATCGCCCCGACGGCGTCCCGTTGCCTGCGGATCAATGTCCGATGGCCATTGCGCTGCGGGAAGGCCGAAGCGTCCAGGGCGAGGAAATCATTATCGAACGCCCGGACGGAATACGCCGCCATGTCATACCCTATCCGCGCCCGCTGTTCGACGCCTCTGGCGCGGTCGTGGGCGCTATCAACATGCTGCTCGACATTACGGCGCGCAAGCAAGCCGAAATGGAGTATGCCGCGACCAGAGACGATCTGGCGCTGCAAGTCATCGCCCTCGCCAAACTGCACTGGCTTTCCATGCGTCTTTCGGACTCGGTCGAACTCGAACCGAGCCTGCATGACATTCTGCAAACCATCGTCGAACTTCATGGCGCCCAGTTCGGATGGTTGTCGCTCTACGATCCCTTGGAGAATATGCTGGTCGCGGGCGCCAGCATAGGATTTGACGACGCGGCGAAGGAAAAGCTTTCCTGCATCGCGCCGCTGTCCGAGGGGGGGGCCTGCGGCGCCGCCTTTACGACAAAAAAGCGCATCGTCGTAGAAGATACCGAGAGCGATCCGCGCTTTAAGATGCTTCGTTCCGTCGCCCGCGACATCGGTTTCCGCGCCGTGCATAGCACGCCCATCGTTACCCACGCCGGAGAAACGCTTGGGGTTCTTTCCGTGCATTTTGCGGAACCGCGGCAACCCACGTCGCGCGAAATGCAATTCGCCGATATGTGCGCCCGTCACGCCGCCGAGGCCATTGAAAGAATCAAGAACCAGCAAGCTTTGCGGGCGGCCAAAGAACAGGCGGAATCGGCCAATCACGCCAAGTCGGCCTTTCTCGCCAATATGAGTCATGAAATCCGCACGCCCATGAACGCCGTCGTGGGACTCTCCAACCTTCTCAGCGTCTCCCGCCCGCGAACGGAGAAGCAAGAAAAGCTTATCACCACGCTCAAGGACAGTTCGGATCATCTTCTGGAACTGATCAACGACCTGCTCGACTTTGCCAAGCTTGAAGAAGGCGCGATTCATTTGGAACAGATCGGGTTCGATCTCAAGGAACTGGTCGAGCGAACCGTCGGCATGATGTCGATCAAGGCCCAGGAAAAGAATCTGACCTTGAGCGCTTCTTATGATCCCCGATTGCCGAGCCGGATGATCGGCGATCCGTTGAGATTGCAGCAGATTTTGACCAACCTTTTCAGCAACGCGATCAAATTCACCCAGCGGGGCGGAATCACCGCCAGCATTACCGGTACCGAGCATGCAAAAACCCTCGACATCGCTATAGCGATCTCCGACACGGGCATCGGGATCGATGCCGACAAGATTCAGCTCATCTTCGAGAAATTTACCCAGGCCGATCCTTCGACGACGCGCAAATTCGGCGGATCTGGGCTGGGGCTTTCCATATGCAAATCCCTGGTGGACCTCATGCATGGGCGTATCGAGGTGCAAAGCAAGCCTGGGGAAGGCTCGACCTTCACGATCCATCTGTCGCTGCGCAAGGCCATGAACGGCGAACGGCGCGATCAAGCCCTCATGCCAGCGCCGGCGGCGTCCACTCCGCCCGTCCAGCGCATTCTCCTGGTCGAAGATTATGAACCCAATATCCTCGTCGCTTCGACGCTGATCGAACACATAGGTTACAGCTATGACGTGGCCCGCGACGGCTTCGAAGCTCTCGAAAAATTGTCGGACAAAAACTACGCCTTGATCTTGATGGATGTGCAGATGCAAGGCCTGGACGGGCTTGAAACCACCCATCGGATACGCACCAGAGAAAGCGCGGAACACACCGCTCGCACGCCCATCATCGCCATGACCGCCCATGTTACCGAAGAGTACCGGGAAAAATGCCGGAAAGCGGGCATGGATGATTATATTCCCAAGCCATTTCGCAAGGAAGAGTTCGAAACCAAACTGAAATATTATCTCAAGGCTTGAGAAATGCCGCGGTCAAGCGGCGACGAGGGAATTCTCGACCACTTCCATGCGGTATCCGACCCCCGGAACCTCGGTCAGTTCCGGCATGTTCGCATCATGATCTATTTTGCGGCGCAATTGATGAACCCGCATGCGCAAATGCTCTATCGAAAGCCCCAGGCATTCTATGCCTTTGAGAATTTGCCTATAGGTCACGATCCGTCCGTGATGAACGACCAGATAACGCAACAGGCGATATTCATCGGGCATCAACTCTATCGTCCGTTTGCCGACGTAAACTTTGTGCCGGATCGGGTCGAGACGCATCCAGCCATTGCGAATTTCCCATTTCCAGTTATCGCCATGCGCTTTCTTGCGCGTATGGGCGCGAATGCGCGCCGCAAGAATATCGGCATCGAAGGGTTTGAGGACATAATCGTCGGCGCCCGCATCGAAGACCCCGGCGATCTTGTTATTGGCATCGGATTCCACGAGGACGATCAACGCCGCTTCCGTCCATTCGCGAACGGCGGCGATAATATCCCCATCGTCACCGTCAGGCAGCGTGGAATCGAGAAGAATAAGATGAGGCCGCAGGGAAACGGTCATGCGCACCGCCTGAACGCCGCAATTCGCTTCAGCCACCCGGTAATCGGCGGAGTCGAAAAAGACACGCAAACCATCGCGAATTTGCGGTTCATCATCCACAATCAGGACGGTTTTTCTTTTAATCATTTTCGTCAACTTTTTTATCCGGCAGGCAGCAATACAATATCAAAGAAGTATAAAAGACACATATGAATGTCGGCGGCAATACATAAAAATGTCATTAGCGGGGAAAAATTCACGGAAATCATGGAACTTACCCTCTCCTTATCTTTTCGGCTCCGTTGCCCATCGTGGACTAAGACACCTTCACCTAACAATCGAAGCCCTGTCTGGAAAACCTCCGGATATCCAACTCCAAGCTGGAGATCACCATGAAAAAATATGCGAAAATTTTTCTGACCGTCGCCGGAATCGCGGCCCTGCTGCCTGGGCTCGCCCACGCCGATGTCGATGCGGTCAAGAAGCAGGAAAGCGGAACCGCCATCACCATCGAGGGCAACGTCGAAAAAGTCAGCGGTGAGCGCAAATTCGTTCTCCGCGACAAAAGCGGCCTTATCGATGTCGAAATCGAGAACAACCAGTCCTCCGTCATGAAGCAAGGTGACTCGGTGACCGTAACCGGCATGGTCCATAAAGGGATGCTGGGCACGACCATCCAGGCCAGCCGCGTCGACGTTAAGCAAGGCATGGCGCAAGGCTTGAGCGACGCCATCGACAGCGCGACCGACGGCGCGACCACCAAGGCCCAGACCGTGACCGTCCAAACCCTGCCCCGGACCGGCATGGTACGCCTGCTGGGAACAGTCGATAGCGTGGGCAACGAGAAAAACTTCACGCTGAAAGATCAAACCGGAAGGGTTAATGTTAAAATCACGTCTGAGGAAGCTGCCGTGTTGACTCAGGGAGCCGAGGTCACGGTCATCGGTTATGTCGACACCGGACTATTCAGCAAAAACATCAATGCCACTCACGTTATCACGCGCGCGGACGCTGCTTTATCGGCAGGCGCCCGCTAACGATCACATGATCGTTAGATGATTTATGCGGAGCGGCGAAGTTTTCCAGCAGGGAGGACTTCGCCTCTTTCGCGCTACCGGAGGAGACTATCAATGGGCGCAATATTCCGTTTACTCGTTTCCGGCATTTTGCTGTCCGGCATATCCGGATTGATATTTCCGAGCGCCGTTCTAGCGCAACAAAAACCGGCTGAAAAATTTATTCAAGATCTCGGCGATCACGCGGTCGCCGTCATTGCCGACAAAAGCCTCACCGAAGAGCAGCGCTCGAATCAATATCATCGGATACTGCAGGACTCGTTCGATATGCCCGCCATCGGACGTTTTGCGCTTGGGCGTTATTGGAATACCGCTACCCCCGAACAGCAGCAGGAATATTCAAAGCTCTTCGATGACATGACCGTCAAAATCTATGGCGATCGCCTCGATTTCTATAAGGGCGAGCGCTTTCGCGTCAAGAGCATGCGCCAGGAGGGAGATAATGATTATATCGTTTCCAGCGAAGTCGTTCACCCCGCCGGCTCGCCGCCGACCGCGATCGACTGGCGGGTGCGGAATCGCAATAACAAGCTGCTCGTTATCGATGTTCTCATCGAAAATGTCAGCCAGAGCTTAACGCAGCGCCAGGAATACGCCTCGGTTATCGAGCGTCACGAAGGCAGCATCGAAAGCCTGCTGGATGTCATGCGCCAAAGGCTGCAGCGCACATCCACGGCAGATGCCGGCCGCTCTAATTAGGGCGATGGCGGCGATCCGACAGGGATATCGAGCGTGAAAATCGCGCCGCCTTCCGGCCGGTTGCCCGCGAATAGCTTGCCTCCCAGCAGACCGGCTATTTGCCTGCCGATGGAAAGGCCGAGGCCGGTTCCGGCGTTCTGATGATCCTGGCGCGTGATCCGCGTATATTTGAAGAAAATCTCTTCGATGCGGTCCGGGGGGATGCCCGGCCCATCATCCATGACCTGAATGATGATCCGTTCATCCTTGACCTCAACCGCCACCCGAATGACGGGCGCCGGGCCGCTGTGCTTGATGGCATTGTCGAGCATGAGGCCGATGACGCGGGAGAAGAGTCCCGGATCGGTTTCGAATTCCATTCCAGTGGCGGGGCAAGAGAGCTTCACATCCGCCACCTGGGAATAATGGCCGGATTTTATGATGCAGTCCCGCAACAGGCTGTCGAAATGACAAATTTCTTTCCTGAATTTGACCAGCCCGTTTTCCAGCCGCGCCATGTCCAGAATGTTGGTGACGAAACTATCGAGGCGATAAGCCTCCTGAAGCGCGGTGGTAAGGAGTTCCGCATTGCGCGCCGGGCTTAACACTCCCTTCATGCGCTCGCATATTTCCAGGGAGCCGATAATGGCCGCCAAAGGCGTTTTCAGGTCGTGGGAAACCGCCGATAGAATCTGGCGATGAATGTTTTCGCGCTCATGTTCGAAAAAGCTGTCGTTCTTCAGCGCGCTTCGTTTTTTGGAAGGCATCTCTTCTTTGGACATTTCAATGGCACATCTCTTAAATCCGGATCAGGTAAAATCAAATCACAGCACTTTGGCCGCAAACGCAATGATTCATTCCAGCTATCCTATGATCCTTCGCTCATGACATGAGTTATATAAAAAAACCATAAGAAATAGGAAAATGATGGGCAAACTGTCGCCCCGTAGCCGCAAAAGCGATTTCCTTTCCCTGAATAACGCTCTAACCTCGATTTTCTTGGAATTCCCGCCTCTGACATACAGGTCCCCAAAGATGCGTTCATTTTGGTTGTGGTTCGAATTGATCGCCATATACACGGGCGTGCCGCTCGCGCTCGCGGCGTGGCAGCCGCCGCGCCCCCTGCTATACATATTGCTGTGGCTGATGGTGGCTTATGGCATACTCATCCTGCGCCGGAATCCGGAATTTTCCTGGCGGCGGATATGGCACGGCGTTGAATGGCCGCTTTATGAAAAACGCCAGGCGCTGCTGCGGCATTTGATCATCAGCCTGACGGCCATCGGAGCCATCGCGGTCTTCGCCCAGCCGCTGCTGTTCAGTTTTCCGCTACAACGTCCCGGCCTCTGGCTCATGGTGATGCTGCTATATCCAATCCTCTCCGCGTTGCCGCAGGAAATCGTATTCCGGGTCTTTTTCCTGGAGCGATACCGCCCGCTTTTCAAAAACGAACGATTGCTGATGATCTATAACGTCTTATGTTTCAGCGCGCTGCACGTCATGTTCAATAACTGGGTGGCACCGCTGCTTTCCGCCATTGGAGGGATGATCTTCCTGGACAGCTATCGCCAGCACCGCGCATTGAAATGGATTGCGCTCGAGCATGCCGCTTACGGCTGCATGATTTTCACCGTCGGCCTTGGCCGGTACTTCTTTTTCAATTCCGCCCATCCCTGAACGACGCATTGTCCTGCAATGGCGATTTGTTTCCATGCCCCGTGACGACTGGAAAAAACTTCCCCGGCTTTACGTAACCGATCCGCTCCTGCCGGATGGCGCCGTATCGTTGACCGACGCGCAACAGCACTATTTGCAGCATGTCATGCGGCGAGCCGCGGATGATCGCATCCTTCTTTTCAACGGAACGGATGGCGAGTGGCTGGCGTCTCTGGTCGCCAAGGGCAAAAAGAATATCTCGGCCCGATGCCTTGAACGAACGCGGGCGCAAGCAGAAGAATCCGAACTATGGCTGCTATTCGCGCCCTTAAAGCGAGATCATCTCGACTACCTGGTGCAGAAAGCGAGCGAACTCGGCGTCACGCATTTGATGCCCGTCGCCACGCAGCATACGGTTGCCGAGCGGGTCAATCTCGTCCGCCTGCGCGCCATCGCCATGGAGGCCGCCGAACAATGCGAACGGCTGAGTCTGCCGGAAATCCTCGCCCCCCTGCCCCTGCCGAAAGCCCTGGAAAATATCAAGACGCAACGCTTATTCGCATGCGTCGAAGGCGGCACGGCTTTGCCGGTCGCCGAAGCTTTCTCCCAATACCGGCAGGATCGCCAAGCCGCCTTTCTGGTCGGGCCCGAGGGCGGATTCAGCAAAGAAGAAATGGAAATCATACGCAAACATGCTAAATCTGTTCCCATTCATCTTGGTCCGCGCATTCTGCGCGCCGATACCGCTGCGCTTGCCGCTTTAGCCTGCTGGCAGGCCGTTTGCGGCGATTGGCGGTAAAGACAATGGGATTCTCAATGCCTGAAGCTGACGCCGTTATCACCGATGCCCGGCAACTGGTCGAGTATTTTGCCGCCGGGAGCAAGGCCAAAGCCGATTGGCTGATCGGCACCGAACACGAGAAATTCGCTTTTCGCATCTCGACATTGCGCCCGGTCGCGTATGACGAGCCGAAAGGGCTGCGCGATTTGTTCCAGGTTCTGAAAATCTTCGGATGGCGGGAAATCATGGAAGCGGGCCATGTGATCGCGCTCCAGCGCGGCGGCGCGCAAATTTCGCTCGAGCCCGGCGGCCAGACCGAGCTTGCGGGCGCGCCGGTCAGGAACCTGCACGAAACGGCGGCGGAGATCGACCAGCATCTCGAAGAGCTGCGCGAAGTATCCACTCTCCTCGATATCGGCTTTATGGGAATCGGCTTCCATCCCGCATGGAAGCGCGAGGACGTTCCCTGGATGCCCAAGCAACGCTACGACATCATGCGTGCCTATATGCCGAAACGCGGCAAACTCGGCCATGACATGATGCAGCGCACCTGCACCACGCAGGTCAATCTGGATTATGCCGACGAAGCCGATATGGTCAAAAAAATGCGCGTCGCCATGGCGCTGCAGCCGATCGCGACGGCGCTGTTCGCGGCCTCCCCTTTCCTGGAAGGCCGGCCGGCGGGATATCAGTCATACAGGATGCAGGTATGGCAGGATACCGACCCCGACCGCTCCGGTTTTCTTCCTTTCGTTTTCGACGATGGCTTCGGATTCGAGCGTTATAGAGACTACGCGCTCGATGTCCCGATGTATTTCGTCCGGCGCGACGATAAATATATCGACGCTTCGGGGCAAAGTTTCCGGGACTTCATGAAGGGCAAGCTTCCGGCGCTGCCCGGCGAAATGCCGACGATAACCGACTGGCAAGATCATCTGAGCACCCTGTTCCCCGACGTGCGGCTTAAACAGTATCTGGAAATGCGCGGCGCCGACTGCGGAACTGCGGAATCCATCCTGGCGCTGCCCAGTTTCTGGACCGGCATCTTGTATGACGAGACGGCTTGCGACACCGCGTGGCAGTTGGTCCAGGAGTGGACGATCGAGGAGCGCCTGACGCTGCAGCGCGACGTGCCGAAGCAGGGTCTAAAGCTGGAATTCCGCGGCCAGCCACTCAGCGCCATAGCTCACCAGGCGGTGAAACTGGCGCAACAAGGGCTGCGGCGGCGGGCGATGCGTCTGCATGGCGGCGCGGACGAAACCCGCTATCTGGACGGCTTATTTATGATGACCGAATCGGCCACCAGCTACGCTGACGAGCTGTTGATGAGATTCGAACATCAATGGAGCGGCGACATCAAGGGCGCATTTACCGATTGCAGATTATGATAGAACGTAACTTATTGATTTCTTAATAACTTCGACATTGCGCTTCATTAGCCCAATTTTAGTAATTCTCCTTTTATAGTCGCTATATGTCCTTGATCATGCATTCTTCCATGAGCAAATCTTCGACGCCGCACAAGAGCAATATGGCGGCGCTCATGGGCTGCGTGGAATCGGTATGGAGAGACCCCTCCAAGAGGGTGCAGGAAGGCATCAGTTATCTGAGCCATCACGTCTTCGACGAAATGAGTCATAAAGTCGCGGTCGTCGCGCCCAGCATGATCCGGAATCCCGTCGCCAGGGACCCGGAAATGGTCCGCCGGGTCAACGCTGAAAAAGCCGATTTGCTGCAGGATATTCGCTCCGGCAACCCTCATAACCGTATGATCTGGGAAGAGCTGGCGCAAATGAACAAAATGCTCGGCCTGCCCTCAACGCACACTAATTTCTGAATAAAATTCCTGAACATTTGAATTTTAGCGGCCTTTCTCCTATGGTCGCCCTATGTCCGATAAAAACGCTCCGCCCAAAACCAGCGCTAAAGGCAATATGGCGGCCCTGATGGGCTGCATCGAATCCATTTGGCGGGATCCCGCCAAAACGGCACGCGATATGCTGCATCACCAGTCCTTGGAGGATATGGGCCATAAACTAGAAGCTTTGGTGATTCCGTCGACCCTCAACCGTAACTCCGGCAATAACGATTACAAGGAAGTAGCGCGAAAGCTGGCCAGGGAAAAGAAAGCCGGCCTCCTGCAGGATATGCGGTCGGGCAATCCTCATAACCGTCAAGTGTGGAGCGAACTAGCTGAAATCAATAAGATTCTCGATTTGCCTTCCACGCATACCGGCCATTGATGGCGTTCAGGCAAGTTTCTTAATTAACTTTTACTTCTGCACCGTTGAAATTGCACCATCTTTCCTTTATAATTCGGTTTTATGGCTGCCGATAGTTTTGTACCAACCGCTGCTCCCGCCGCGCCGTCTCCTAAGACGGCGGCGCCTGTCGTTGCCGAATCGACAAAAGCGCCCGCGACCATTGATGCGGTCAAGCAGACTTCGGCCCAACAGCCTGAAGCCAAAAAACCCGCGACCATTGACGACGTCAAGCAACAGCGCGGGGTGAGCAACGATAGCAACAACGCAGCGCTATTCGACGGCAAGGGCGAATACAGGGATCACAAGCCGAAGAAAAATATCGATGCGGATCAATTCCTCTATGACGCCGAAGGCAATGTCGTGGGCAAGCTGGAAGCCCTGACGGATGATAGCGGCGGGAAGAAAGCCAGAAGCAGCGACGACCCGTATTCCAAGGAAGCCATCGCCGAACGCGCCGCGAAAAGGCAGGCCGAAGAAGCCGAGGCCCAAAAAACCTACAGGCTCAATCAGCTGGAAGAACAGAAAAAAATGGCGGCCGACATGATTAATTCCGGCAAGGATGACGGCACCGGTCAAGCGCTGCTGGAAGGCGCAAACAAAGGACTCATAGATTTGGGTGTAACGGGGATTCACTTAACGCATATGCGGTAGACGACGGCATCGGCTGGGGAGCGCATGACGACTGAAATTCTCATCGCCGCCGTAGTCGCCCTATTTATCGTCGTGCTTATTTTTGTTCGCCCCGGAGAAGCCGTCGACGAGCGCCAAAAAGACACGTCATCCGACGAGACGGAACGCGGGCTTCTGTCAGTCGATATCATCAACAGCAGCATACAACAGGAAGAAAACGCGCGGGCGGCTTCCGCCGAAGCCAACGCCGAGACGCCCAAGTCTTCTCAGCCTGCCGTGGCGGCCGCTGCTTCCGCGCCCACTACGCCTGCCACGCCCGGCGCACCTTCCGCGCCGGACGGTTCCGCAGCTCCCCCAGCAGCGGCTGCCCCCGCTGCGGCGGCGGCTTCCGCTGCCGTATCCGCGCCCGCAACCGAGAAGACGGAACCGCCGCAAGAAAACGCCCAGTCCGCTGCAGCCCAACAATCTTCCCAACAATCTCCCCAGACCGTCGCGCCTGAAGCGCCTTCGACGCCGCAGACCATGAGCGATTTCAAGAAAAGGCGATCGCAGGACGGCCAATTCTCGGACGTCAATAATACCGCGCTGTTCGACGGCAAGGGGTCGTATTACGATCACAAATCGGCAGGCAAGCCCCAAGCCCGCGGCGATAACGGCCAATATAGCTCTGATTCGAGCGCGTCCGGCGGCATATTCGTCATCGGCGGACAGCAGCAAGGCGGCTCGGGCAAGAATGAATCGTCCTATGAAAAATTATCGCGGGATCTGTCGGAAAAAAGAAAGATGGAGGAAGAGACGAGCGCGCGCGAAGGGCATAAGAACCAGCTGATGCAGCAGCGCGCCTACGTCATTAAGCAGATCAATTCCGGAAATCCCGACAATATCAACACCAGCGTCATCAAGGGATTGAACGAAGCACTCGGCCTCGACGGCAACAACACCGAGGATTATTGACCCCGGAGGAATTTCGCCCGCTTAACCCGCCCCGCCAACCGTCATGCCGTCCAGTTTGATCGTCGGCTGGCCTACGCCGACCGGCACGCTTTGACCGTCCTTGCCGCAGGTGCCGACGCCGGCATCCATCCGGCTGTCATTGCCGACCATGCTGATTCTCTTCAGCGCTTCGAAGCCGGTGCCGATCAGCGTTGCGCCCTTGACCGGGCGGGCGAGCTTGCCGTTCTCGATCATGTAGGCCTCGGACAAGGAGAACACGAATTTGCCGTTGGTGATATCCACCTGCCCGCCGCCGAAATTCGCCGCATAGAGGCCGTTCTTCACCGAGGCGATGATTTCTTCCGGCGCGTGAGTTCCCGAAAGCATGATCGTATTCGTCATGCGCGGCATCGGTTTATGCGCGAAGCTTTCGCGCCTGCCGTTGCCGGTCGAACGCTTGCCCGTCAATCTCGCATTCAGGCGGTCATAGATGTAGCCGGTCAGAACGCCGTCTTCGATCAATGTCGTGCTTTGCGTCGGCGTGCCTTCATCGTCGATGGTCAGCGATCCGCGCCGCCGGTCGAGCGTGCCGTCGTCCACGATGGTGACGCCGGGCGCCGCGATGCGCTGCCCCATCAGCTTGGAGAAGGCGGACGTGCCCTTGCGGTTGAAATCGCCTTCCAGCCCATGCCCGATGGCTTCGTGGAGCAAAATGCCGGCCCAGCCGCCGCCCATGACCACGGTCATTTCTCCGGCAGGGGCTTCGATGGACTCCATATTGACTATAGCCTGCCGCAGCGCTTCATCGACCTGCTTTTTCCATTGGGCCGGATCGAAATAGGCGTCATAGCCGGTGCGCCCTCCCGCGCCGTCATACCCAGCCTCCATCCGGTCGCCCTGCTTGGTGACGATCGAAACATTGAGCCTCACGAGCGGGCGGACATCGGCGACGCGATGGCCGCCGGGGCGGATGATCTGCACCGCCTGCCAGACGCCTTGCAGCGATACGCTCACTTGCTGCACGCGCGGATCGGCGGCGCGGGCATAAGCGTCGATTTCCTGCAATAGAGCGATCTTGGCGCTAAAATCCTTGCTGAGAAGCGGATTATCCGGATCGTAAAGCTGCCGGTTGGTGTTTGGCGGCGGCGCGGACAAATCGCCGCTATAGCCTCCGCGCACGGCGGCGACGGCCTCGCCCGCGCGCTTGAGCGCCGCGAGGTCGAGCGACGACGCATGAGCATAGCCCGCGGCTTCGCCCGCCACGGCGCGCAGGCCGAAACCCTGCGTCGTGTCGAACCCCGCGCTTTTCAGCTTGCCGTCGTCCCAGACGAAACTTTCGCTCTGCTGGTATTCGAGAAATAATTCGCCGTCGTCGGCGCCATTCAGCGCCGAGGCCACGATTTTTTCCGCGGCTTCCAGATCGAGGAGGCCGTCGCGGAAAAACATGTCGTCGGTGATGCGTAAAAACTCGCCGCTCACAGCTTACCCTCTGGCATTACTGCCGCGTTGCGAACATATCGAACGTCAATGTCATCTTATCGCCAAGCACGTTGGCATTGTCGTCTTTGACGACGATGCCGAAGTCGGAGCATTCAAATTCAGTGCGGAACGAAATCCCTATCGTTCTGCCCTTGCTGCCGAAAATGCCCACGCCGAGCGGGCTATCTTCGATATGGCGCAATTTGGCTTCAAGCTTGAACGGCAACGCCAGACCGCGGATGATCAGCTGCCCGTCGATCGTGGCCGCCCCGTTCACGAAGGGCGCGGCCTTGTCGCTCCGGAAGGCGATTTCCTCGTAATTGCTGATATCGAAAACGGCGGGGCCAAGAAGCAGCCATGTGTAATCCTTGTCGGGCGTCGCAATGCCGCCGGAAGCAATCGTAATCCTCAGGTTCGAGAGCGTCAGCGCATCCACGTCAAAGTGGAAGCCCGCGGTCGCATTGGTAAAACGAGCCGCGGGGGGCTGTTTGTCTTCAGGCAACAGGTCGCGCGTCTTCACCAGCTGCATCCCGACTCGGATTTGCGGCGCGGGCGCGAAATAAGAGACTTCCTTGGCAGAAGCCGGCGCCGCGAGCAGGAGCAAGAAAACCGAAGCCAGAAGTGTTTTGATTGCCGTGCGCATGCCCTTCATCCCGTCTAAATTACCGTTTCATTACGCTACGCTGATTCGATAATCCTCGATAACAAGGTTGGCAAGAAGCTTTTGGGCCATGGCTTCCGCCTTAACGACGGCAGATGCCGGATCGGCGTCCTCGACATCGAGTTCGATGACCTTTCCGGCGCGGGCGTCCGTGACTCCGTCAAAGCCCATAGCCTGCAAGGCATGGGCAATAGCCTTGCCCTGGGGATCGAGAACACCTTGCTTTAACATGACGTCAACGCGAATTTTCATGATGCTGGCGAATCCGGTTTTTCGGGAACGGGGGGCATGGCCTGGCCTTGCTCCGGCATGATGCCGAGACGCTTGGCGACTTCCTGGTAGGCTTCCTCGACCTTGCCCAAATCCTGGCGGAAGCGATCCTTGTCGAGCTTCTCGTTCGTTTTCACGTCCCACAGGCGGCAGTTATCGGGACTGATTTCGTCGGCAAGGATAATACGCATATCCTCCCCTTCCCAAATCCGGCCGAACTCGACCTTGAAATCGACAAGGCGCAAGCCGATGCCGAGGAACAGGCCGGACAGATAATCGTTGATTCGCAGCGAAAGCGCCATCATCTCATCGAGTTCCGGCGGCGACGCCCAGCCGAAAGCGGTGATATGCTCTTCCGACACCATGGGATCGCCAAGCTTGTCCGACTTGTAATAAAATTCGACGATGGAACGGGGCAGAGCCGTACCCTCGGCAATGCCGAAACGCTTGGCCAGCGAGCCGGCGGCCACGTTGCGAACCACGACCTCGATGGGAATGATTTCGACCTGGCGCACGAGTTGCTCGCGCATATTCAGGCGGCGCATGAAGTGCGTCGGCACGCCGATCTCGCCCAGCTTGACCATCAGATATTCGGAGATACGGTTGTTCAGGACGCCCTTGCCGGTAATCGTGCCGCGCTTCTGGTTGTTGAACGCGGTGGCGTCATCCTTGAAATATTGCACGAGGGTGCCGGGTTCCGGCCCTTCAAACAAAACTTTGGCCTTGCCTTCGTAGATACGGCGGCGGCGCATGAGGCGAAAATTCATCGTTTTTTCGGGCGTTTACGGCGCGGCTAATTCCACGCTACGATTAAGCTATAGCAGGGCATATATAGTAGCGCAACAATGGTAAAAAATCTTCCTTTTTCAACCGGTTGTAGTTGCCTTTTGAGTGAATTTTTGCATTAACTTTCACGGAATTATTAACGGAGTCGGGCTATGACCATGTTTGACGAGCGCGAAAGCGGCTTTGAAGCCAAATTCGCTCATGATGAAGAACTTAAATTCAAGGTCGATGCGCGCCGCTGCAAATTGCTCGGTTTATGGGCCGCGGGGGTGATGGGATTGATCGACGCCGAAGCGGAAACTTATGCCCGCGAATTGCTTGGCACCGATCTCCAGGAGCATGGCAGCGCCGATATCCTAGGCAAACTGACGTCCGATTTGACGGCGAAAGGCATCGACCCTCAGCAAGTCAGGCTTCACGAAAAAATGGTAGAGTTTCACGAGATCGCCAAAAAGCAGATCATGACGGGGTAAGCAGCCGTTATCAAATGAAGTGCCGATAATCTGATTTCAAGACTTCGGCCAGCCGCTTTGCCATCTGCTTGCCGATTGGCCGTTTTCCGTTTTCCATTTCGGAAAGATGGTGCTGACGGATGCCAAGCCGCGCGGCCAGTTCCTTCTGGGTCAATTCGGCCTTATACCGCGAACCGCGCAAGACCGCCGCGGGGCCAAGCACAGGATCCGCGAGTTCAGGAAGAACCTGCTCTGCGGGAATAAATCCTTCGTCCTCCAGATGGGTGGCGATAAAATTCTCTAGCTTCTTTCCAAAAGCCTTAGGAACGTGGAAAACATGGGGCTTCTCGCTGAAGCCTGACATAGTCACGGTGATGTTATCAGTACGGCGCATTTTCCCGACTCCCTACATAATAGATGACGATCTCTTCGCTATTGGCTCGCCAGCATGCCACCCATTTGTATGACAGGTGGCAATGATGAAGGTTCGGCCCAAGCTTGGAATAATTACGCCAGTCCGGCAAAATCGCCCCTCGCCATATCAGGTCCTTTACCAAAGCATCCAGCAAATCCCGCTCGCGTCGAGGCAGTTTTCCGACTTGCTTATCCGCCTTGTTGGTAAAACCGACAGTCCAACTCATGTTCTTGCCCTCACCATATATACCATTTATTGGTATATTGCAAGTTAAATTTCAAGGCTGGTACGGCTTAGCGATGCGATAAAACGCGCCGGGATATTTTTCGTATTTCCGAATGATGGCTTCGATTTCGCCGTTATTCGCCATGTCCTGGATAATGCTGGAAAAGGTGTCTTTCAGGCCGGTCTCGCCTTTGCGAACGAGAAACACATTCGGAAAAGTCCGAACAGGGCTAGCCGCCGCGATATTCTTTATGCTGCCGGGGTTGCTCTCCAAGAACGAAAGCCCCTGGTAATTCTCCACAAAGGTTACATCCGCTTTGCCATCCTTCACATTCAGAAGGTTGAGCGTGTAATCCGACGCTTGCGGCAAGCTCAATAGCTTGGCTTGCGGAAAATCAACGGCGGCGATGCGCCCTGGAATAGTGCCGTCGATGCTGGAGATCGTCACACCAGGATCGTTGATGGCGGCGAAGTTCCCCGCGAAGCGATTATCGTCCCGCCGCACCCACACGCCGATGCCGGAATAGAACAGCGGGCCTATCGCCTCGGCCTCGCGCCATTCAGCCGCGTTATTGTTCCATGCCGCCGCGCAGATCATGTCGGCATGATCGTAAGCGAGCGCGGTCATGTAATTGCCCCAATTCAATTCTTCCGCCCATTCGACTTTCAAGTCGATCTTCGCGGCTGCGGATTCGATAATGTCGTGCATGATACCCGACATCGCCCCGCTATTGTCATCTTTGATGACGGTCGGAGGATAGACCACATAACCGCAACGAAGAGTTTTCGTGCGCATAACGCGGTCGAAAGAAGATTCTTTCGCGACAGTCTGCTGCGATGCTTGCTCCATGGATTTGGGAGCAGCGATATAACCCGCAAGCGCTCCGGCCATCAGTGCGGCAATCACGGTGGCGATGATATTTTTCATCGGATCAAGCTCCGTAACAGAGATTTACTCGTAAAACTTCTCCGCCCGTAGCACCATGCCGTCGAAGCTGACGATCCTGACTTTTGTGCCGGCCGCCATATCATCGCCGATAACGACCCAACTGGTGTCGTTGATCTTGGCACGGCCGCCCTGCCCTTTTTCGATGGCGGTTTCCAGAAAAGTAATCTGGCCGACAAGGCTGTCGGCGCGCTGATTGAGCGTAGGCTCGTCGCTGCTGATATGCGTGGAGCCGAGAAACTTCCTGGCGACGAACATGGCGGCGATCGTCAGCATGCCGAAGGCGAAGGTTTGCTCTTGCCATCCCATATCCGGAAACAGCCACGCGATAACGCCCGTCGTGATGGCGGCGCTGCCGATCCACATCAGAAACGCGCCGGGCACGACGATTTCAAGCCCCACGAAAAGAAGGCCGCCGACCAGCCACACCCAATACGCGATCTCGAAGGACTTCATCGCCGTTCCCGTCCCTATGCGCTCGGCGGAATGCGCGTGCCACCCGCATAGAGCGGCTTGTCGCCCGCAGGCGCGTTCTTATTGCCGAAGGCGTCCCTGGCGATTTCGGCGATGCCGCCGAGAGCGCCGATCACGCTCGCCGCTTCGACCGGCAGCATGAGAATCTTCTGGTTGGGCGAATTGGCGAAAGCCCGCAGCGCGGCGACATATTGCTGCGCGACGAAATAGTTGATCGCTTTGCCGTCGCCGCCGGCGATGGCGGCCGATACGACCTGCGTCGCCTTGCCTTCGGCTTCCGCCGTGCGCTCGCGCGCTTCGGCATCGCGGAATGCCGCCTCTTTCCGCCCCTCCGACGCCAGGATCGCGGCCTGCTTCTCGCCTTCCGCCTTCTTGATCGCGGCTTCGCGGAAACCCTCGGCTTCGGTAACGACCGCGCGCCGCTGGCGTTCGGCGGTCATGACCCGCGCCATGCTGTTGAGCATTTCCTGCGGCGGCTGAATGTCCTTGATCTCGATGCGGTTGACCTTGATGCCCCAGGGCTGCGTGGCGAGATCGAGCACGCGAAGCAGCTGGACGTTGATCTTGTCGCGCTGCGACAGCAGCTCGTCCAGATCCATCGAACCGACGACGGTGCGCAGATTGGTCATGGTCAAGTTCAGGATCGCCTGCTTCATGTTGGTGATTTCATAAGCGGCCTTGGCGGCGTTCAGCACCTGGTAAAACAGCACCCCGTCCACGGACACCATGGCATTATCCTTGGTGATGACTTCCTGCGTCGGAACGTCCAGCACCTGCTCCTTGATGTTGATCCTCACGCCGATCTTGTCCACCAGCGGCATGATGAAATGCAGTCCCGGCCCCAGCGTGCGCGTATATTGCCCGAAACGCTCGACGGTGCATTCCGATCCCTGATTGACGGTGCGGACAGCGAACCCCGCTATGACAACGGCCAAAATTCCGAGAGCGACGAAAACTTCCATGGGCGACTCCCCTCAATAGCGTGAACGCCGGGATGATACCGTTATAAAATCCGGAAAGCTAGGGGTTGGCTCGCAGGATCGGAAATGACATAAAAAAGGCAAAATGCGCTGCGAAGCTAGGGGGTGTCATCAATTCAATCATCGAGCACGCTGATTGAATTGATGACGCCTCCTATATCGACACAAACCGCGCTCCATTCTATGATGCCCGACACCCTGACACGAGGACGCCATGTTCAAGCCCGCCGCCACTGCTCTTCTCCTTGCCTCGATTTTCGCTCTCGGCGGATGCGGCGCGAGTTATGGCAATATGGGAATATGGGGCGGCGTGGAACACACCAAACTGACCGAGGACACCTACGCGATACGCGCCAAGGTGAGCAGCGTCAACGACGCGACCACGGTCGACGATTTCATCCTGCTGCGCGCGGCGGAGGTGACCCTGGCGGACGGGCGCCCCTATTTCGTCATTACCAAAACTGAGGATTTGAGCCAAGTCTACACCAACTACGTTCCCGGCTCGGTGCAGCAAAATTATGACCGGGAAACCTATAGGGACGGCAACGGCAAAGGCTACAGCACCACCGCGACGACCTATTACACCCCGCCTTACGAAGTCTCGAGCGTGGTTCCGCAGCGCCGCGTGATGATCAAGACCCTGATGGACAAAAAAGGCGTGCCGGGCATGGTCTATGAAGCGGCCCAGATCAAGGGCAGCCTGGGACCGAGATATCTGAATTGATCCGTTACATCCCGCATTGCCGATAGTTCAATGCCGGGATGCGCTGTAGCGGCAGAGATGGCGCGGGCGCGAACCCCGCCGCCTCGCTTTTCGCTTCATCCTTCACGATTTCCGGCGGCGAGGTTTGGATCGTCCATTCGCGCTTGCGCAGTTTATTGCTGGCATGCCCGTACCACGCCCCTTTTACGAAACCGGAAAGCATCGTCATCGCACCCATGGCCATTATGGCCGCCGGTGCCCGCATATCCGCACTCGTCGAGAGGTACCAGAGTCCGTCAAAGGCCGGCCAGAAAAAAGTCGTTTCAAGAAGGGTCCGGCTCGTACGATGATACAAATGCCCCATCAAAAGCGTCGCCGACGAATTATCCTCGCGACGGCCAAGCTTATCGATCACGGCATTTTCCAAGCCGTCCTTGGCAATCATTTTGTTAGTAGCGCGTCCCTGCGCTATCTGCACGCCGATGTGGGAGATTGCGTTGATGACGGCATAAGGCAGCAATTTGGCCAGTTTCTCCTTGCCTGTTCCCGGCGACAGCATCGCTTCGGCAGCCGCGGCGAAAGCGGCGGCCGCCCCACCCCATTTTACCGACGGCGTGGAGACGAAGCGCCTCAGCCCTTTCGTGCCGAAAGGCGAGCCGTCGAGATTGGCGAAGCGCTCGCGCGCATGGGATTCCCGCATTTTCATGATGCGGACTTTACCATGCGGAACATGAAAGTATTTCGGGGTTTTATGGTTAAGAGGCTTCTTCCTGCCCCTTGATCCGCGACGCCAGCGAAGCCTGCAGAAACATATCGATGTCGCCGTCGAGCACGGCGGCGGACTGGCTGGTTTCCACGTCGGTACGCAAGTCTTTGACCAGCTGATAGGGCTGCAAGACATAGGAGCGTATCTGGTGGCCCCAGCCGATATCGGTCTTCTGGTCCTCGAGCGCCGAAGCCACGGCCTCGCGCTTGCGCAGTTCCGCTTCATACATGCGGGCGCGCAGCATTTCCATCGCCTTGGCGCGGTTTTTGTGCTGCGAGCGTTCCTGCTGGCAGGCGGCGACGATGCCGGTTGGAATATGCGTGATGCGCACGGCGCTTTCGGTCTTGTTGACATGCTGCCCGCCAGCGCCGGACGAGCGGTAGGTGTCGATCTTCAAATCCTTCTCGTCGATCTGGATGTCGATGGAATCATCGACGACCGGCGATACCGCGACGCTGGCGAAGCTGGTATGGCGGCGGGCGTTGGAATCGAACGGGCTGATCCGCACCAGGCGATGCACGCCTGACTCGGTCTTGAGCCAGCCATAGGCATTGAGGCCGGTTATCTGAATGGTCGAGGATTTGATCCCGGCGCCTTCGCCCGGATTCTCGTCGAGCAGCGCGATCTTGTAGCCGTGCTTTTCCGCCCAGCGCGCGTACATGCGCATCAGCATTTCCGACCAGTCTTGCGCTTCCGTGCCCCCTGCCCCGGCATTGACTTCGAGATAGCAGTCATTCTTGTCGGCCTCTCCCGACAACAGGCTTTCAAGCTCGCGCTGCGCCGCTTTTTTCTTGAGCGATTCCAGCGCGCGTTCGGCTTCGGCGACCATGGCCTGATCGTTTTCGGATTCGGCCATGTCGAGCAGTCCGACGGCATCGTCAAGCTCGCCCTTGATCGCGCGGTACGAGCCTATGGCTTGATCGAGATGGGTGCGCTCGCGCATGACATCCTGGGCTTTCTTGGAATCGTCCCAGAGAGCCGGGTTTTCGGCCAGCGCGTTCAGTTCATCGAGGCGGATAACGGACTTGTCGTAGTCAAAGATGCCTCCTCAGCAGGTTCAGCGATTTTTCAATCGCCGCAACAACCGCTTGAATTTCCGCGCGCATGATTTTGATCCTATTGGTAAACTCCGCGCGATTTATCGCCCAAAGAGCCGGATTTGACAAGCCCGACGCGATGAAAGTATTTCCGTCCTATACGAGCCGCCCGACGGCGGTTTATAGTGCGCCCTTATTTATTATGAGAAATCGATATGGACGACGCTTTTAACAAGAAAATTTCCACGCTGAGCCAATATTTCCTTGAGCAGGCTCAAGAGGCTTTTGTCGAAATCGGGGGGCGGCGCGTCGTCAGTCCCAAACAATATGATCCGCCGCAATGGAAAAAATTGCCCGGCGCGGCGATTACCGCCGCCTTCAAAGACAGCGAGGAATGGCATACGGTGCCGTCTGGAGCCCTTGGATCAATACGGCGAGATCGCCCCAGATTTACCCGCCAGTTCAAAAACTGGCTGACGACGCGAGATATCACCGAACTGGCCTTTCTGGCGCGCGGGACTACCGCTGTTGTTTTCCGGGCCAAGCATGCCGACGACGTGGCAAGCGGCTCTCCCGTGCAGGATACGGTCGTCCGCCTCGGGCCGACATCCAAACATTACACGATAGAATTCGATCGGGCGTGGTGCCCGCTCGTCACGCAGGCCGACGCTCAGGGCATATTCTCTAGTCGGTACGACACCGACAAAGTGCGAGGGGAAGACCTGCCCTTCCTTCCGCTCGATTATGGCTACAACGCCACGATGCGCGGCTTCCCTTCCGTCGTGAGGCGCATTCTGCAAGACACGCCTTATGAATTAAGCAAAGGCGACGATGACCTGGCGATTTTCTCCGACGGCACGCCGGTTTACGTCGATCCCGACTGCCTGAACTTCAGGGACACGGAAACGGCGCGGCAGCATGCGCGGCTTCAATTCGATCCGCAATGGCAACAATCCATCATGGCGACCATCGACAAAAATTGCCGCGAAATCGGCTGGCCGGAAGCATTGAGCTGGGTCGTGAAAGGCGAAGGCGGCCTCTATCGCACGAAACAAGATGTTTTATACAAGCCGCCAGGGATGCCTTCGCGCCCGAATCCTGCGCCGCTTCACGCCGCTCAAAAGCACGTTCTGTAAATTCAGGTGACAAAGCGGCGATAAGGCTGCAAAATCCTTCCCGTACCTACGGAAGGGGAAAGTTCCATGGAAGTTCTGCTTGGCATCGTCGTCGTCGCGGCAATCGCGATGGCGGTCATCTATAACCGCCTGGTCGCGCTGCGCCAGGAATACAAGAACGCCTATGCCGACATCGACGTGCAATTGAAGTTGCGCTGCGATCTGATTCCCAATCTGGTCGAAGCCGTGAAAGGCTATGCGGCGCACGAAAAAGATGTTCTGACGCATGTATCCGAAGCGCGCGCGACGGCGATGCGCGGCGGCGGCATGGCCCAGCGCGGCGCGGCGGAAGCGCAGCTTTCGGGAGCGCTGACCCAACTGATGGCCGTGGCCGAAAATTATCCTCAACTGAAAGCCGACCAGAACTTTTTGCAATTGCAGTCGGAGCTTGCCGACATCGAGAACAAGATCGCGGCGGCCCGCCGCTTCCTGAACAACAGCGTCGCGGAATACAATACCGCCATCGAGCAGTTCCCCGCCGGGCTGTTCGCGCGCAATTTCGGATTTGCGCCCGCGCCGATGTTCGAACTCGACGAAACCGAACGCGCCGCGACGAAAGAGCCTCCCAAAGTCTCGTTCGGCGGCTGAAGATGCTCCTCGGCACCGTCGGCCTTTCCACATGGCGATGGAACAACAATCTCAAATCGCTCCTGCTGCTGGCGATGTTTCCGGCGATGCTGGTGCTTTTGCTTTGGGGCATCGTTTTTGTCTCCGGCGAAATTCTCGTCAATTTTTCCACGGACGAGATCGTCAGCGACGGGCAGCTTTTTCTTCCCCCTCGTTTCCTGGGTCTCGACATGCCCGGCGGCGGCGTAACGCCGCTCCAGCTGGCCAATCTGATCGTCATCGGATCGTGGCCGTGGGTCGTCGGGATTTCCGTGGCATGGACCGCGCTCGGCTATTTCTTCCATGGCGCTTTGCTGCGGGCCTCGACCGGCGCGCGGCCCGTATCGCGCCAGGAAGCGCCGGGCCTGTATAATATTCTCGAGAATCTCTGCATCTCGCGCGGCATGCAAATGCCCAAGCTCTATATCATCGAAACGCCGGCCTTGAACGCCTTCGCAACCGGCATCGATCGAAGAAGTTATGCGATCACCGTCACGTCCGGAATTCTCCAGGCGCTGGACGAACGGGAACTGTCCGCCGTCCTCGCGCATGAACTGACCCATATCATCAATCGCGACGTGCGGCTGCTGGTCGTGACCATCGTCTTCGCGGGCATGATCTCATTCCTCTCCCATATGCTGTGGCGGAGCATGCGCTTCAACCGCCCTCGCGGCAATGGAAAGCGCGGCGGCGGGGTGCTCGTCATCATACTCGTCGCGGGCGTCTTCTTGCTCATCGGCAATCTTCTTGCCCTGCTGCTGCGTCTGGCGCTTTCAAGGCGGCGGGAATACATGGCCGATGCGGGCTCGGTCGATCTCACGCATGATCCCGAAGCCATGATCGGCGCGCTGCGTAAAATCTCCGGCAATGCCGCGATGCCGCAAGTCGCCGCCGACGTGCGCCAGATGTTCATCGAGAATCCTCCCACTTTTGCCGGATTCTTCGGCCTTTTCTCCACGCATCCCTCTATCGACGACAGGATCGCCGTTCTCGAAAAACTGACCGGCCTGACGCCGGTCGCCCGCGGCCATACGCATATTCCCCCGGTAAGCACGCAGGATTGATTTTATCGGCAACTTGGCTTAGGTTTTCGCTCCCGCCCAAGCAAAGGATAGCGCCATGACCACAGACATCTTCGCCGCCCAGCTCGACGCCCTTCACCTCTTGAAGCATCCGTTTTATCGCGACTGGATGGAAGGCAAGATCACGCAGGATCAGCTCAAGGATTACGCCTGCCAGTATTACAAGCATGTCGACGCGTTTCCGCGCTATCTGGGCGCGATCCATTCCAACTGCGAGAATGCGCAGCACCGCCGCGAGATTCTGGAAAACCTGAATGACGAAGAAGGCGTGACCTACGGCACGTCGCATCCCGATCTCTGGCTACAATTCGCCGAAGGCATGGGCGCGTCGCGCGAGGACGCCGAAAGCGCCGAGGCGCGCCCCGCGATCAAGAACGTCATGGACACATTTTTCCGTCATGCGCGCTCCTCGTTCCACGAAGGCCTTGGCGCGCTGTACGCCTATGAAGCGCAAGTGCCGGAAGTCGCGGAATCCAAGATCAAGGGCTTGCAGGAGCAGTACGGCGTTACCGACGAAAAGACGCTGCAGTTCTTCGAGGTTCACAAGACCGCCGACGTGCATCACCGCCATGTCCTGAAAAATATCCTGGACAGCCTGCCCGAAAAGCAGAAGCAGGAAGCCGCCAGCGCCGCCAAGGAAGCCGCCACGGCCTTGTGGGATTTCCTGAGCGACGTGCATGGCGACCGGCAGATGGCCGCCGCTTAATCGCTGTGAAATGCACGATCGGCCTCGGCACCAATCTGGGAGATCGCAAAGGCAATCTGGAAAGCGCCGCGCAGGCGCTTCGAGCCTTGCCGCGCGCAGCAAATTTTCGCGCGTCGCCGGTATTCGAGACGCCTGCCATGGTGCCGGAAGACGCGCCTGATGGCTGGAGAATTCCCTATCTCAATGCCGTCGCCGCCATGGACTGGGCGGGAAGCCCCCAGGAACTTCTGCAATCGCTCCAGCATATCGAAACCGGGCTTGGCCGCGCCGCAGCGCTCCGATGGGCGCCGCGTATTATCGACCTCGATCTTCTGGTTTTCGGCGATCAGACCATCGGCGATCCTCATCTAGTCGTTCCTCATGCCGGAATTTGGGGACGAAGTTTCGTTCTCGATCCGCTTAAGCATCTCGCGCCCGGACTGCGATTGCCGGGACACGCCGAGACCGTTCTCAAGCGCGCGCGCGAATTGCCCGGCCATGCGCCGCTGTGGATGGGCATTCTCAACCTGACACCGGATTCTTTTTCGGATGGCGGCGAATTGGCGGACGAGGCCGAGCTGCGCCAAAGAATAGCCGCATGGGATAGCGCCGGGGTGCAGATTTTCGATCTCGGCGGCGAGTCCACGCGGCCCGGCGCGCGGCACATTGCGCCGGACGAGGAATGGTCGCGGCTGGAACCCGCGCTTCACCTGCTGCGCGACCGCTATGCGGGCCGCCTGTTCCGCCCATGGATCAGCGTCGATACGCGCCACGCGGCGACGGCGGCGCGGGCGCTCGCCATGGGAGCGGATATCATCAACGATGTCGGCGGCCTCAGCGATCCCGCCATGGGCAAAATTCTCCAGGGAGGTTCGTGCCAATATGTCCTCATGCACAGCCTTTCGATTCCTGCCGATAAGAATCAGGTGCTGGACGAGAACCGAGATCCCGTCGAAGCGGTGCGTGTCTGGGCGCTGGAAAAGCTGGAAAGCCTTTCGCGGCTCGGCATAGGCCTTGACCGCATCATCTTCGATCCGGGCATCGGCTTCGGCAAAACACCCAGCCAATCGCTTGCCTTGCTGCAAGGGATCGAAAGCTTCCTCGATCTTCCCGTGAGGATTCTCGCCGGGCATTCGCGCAAATCTTTCATGATCTTATGGAATAATCTTAAAGCGGAACAACGCGATCCGGAAAGCATCGGACTGTCGCTGCGGCTGGCAGATAAAGGCGTCGATATCCTGCGCGTTCACGAGCCACAGCTTCACATACGGGCTTTCAGGGCGTTTCAGGAGGCCGCCGGGGCCTGATCCCGCCGAGCCCCGTCAATTTCTTGCCCAGCCGGATGGAGGGAACCTCCACCAGAGCGCACATCGCCGTCGCCGCCAGCAAGGACCCGGCGCATCCGATCGTCAGCACGATCCCCCACGGCAAATATGCATGCAAAATATGAATGGCGGCGAAGAGCACCGGAATGTGAAGCAGATAGAGGCTATAGGATATCCGTCCCAGCCATTGAAAAACTCGCCGCCGCAGCACTGACGACGCCGTGGGCGAGGATAACGTCAGCGCGATCAGCATTGTTGCAGCCAGAGAAAGAAGCGTCCTTTTATCATGAGTGTTATACAGAAAGAAAATAACCGCGACGACTGTCCACAATAAGGTCAGTTTGGCATGAGAGAGCCGCGCCAGGATTGACGCGATATGGCGGCGATGTTTCGCCAGCAATATTCCCCAGAGAAAATATGGAAGACAAAAGGCTGTCGCGAAAGCCGATGAAAAGACGGTCAGCGGATCGGTCGGAAAAACGATGAACTCGTCGATTTGCCGCCAATCGATGGATGATGTTACGACCGTCAGGCCCGCGACCAGCGCAAATCCCAGCCATCGATGGCGGCAAGCCATGACCAGCAAAGGCAGGATCAAAGAAATCCTCACTTCATGAATCAGGGACCACATCGGCACATCCAGCACCACATCCATGGAATACCCGATCATCAATAAATGCCGGATAACCATCTCCGGCGTTACCGCGAAAGAAGGCGGAATATAAAGCGCGGGAAAATCGCCGTTCAGCCAGATTGCTCCTTGGGGAAAATTCCGGTCGACGACCGCATAGACGCAGATCGCGAAAAAAATGGCGGCGGCGAAAGGGAAATAGATACGGCAAAATCTTCGGATAAGGAAATGGCGATACAGGGGAGGCCTGCCCTCGAAATACGGCAATGACAGTACAAAACCGCTCAGCACGAAAAACACGACGACCGCGGCGGTCCCATCCACCAGAATGCGCAAAGGGCTCATCAGCACGAGCACCCCTTGCCACATCTGGTCGTAGCAGACGGAATTAAAACAGTGCCACAGCATCACGATAAAAGCGGCGATGCCGCGTATTGAATCCAGCGCGTGGATTCTTCCCGCGGCTTCCGCAATTCCGGCATTGCCGATAACTGAAGACCGGTCCTCTACGCTCAATACAGCCCCCCCGTGCCGGTCGTGACCGGCGGGTTATTGGAGGTCGGCGGCGGAACAGGAATAGCGACGGGAACAGGTGTCGGCGGCGGCATGACCGTCAAGATCGTTTCCGGCGGCATTCCATGCGAAATATCCGGCGGCGTATTCGCGCCGCTTGCCACATAACCTTCTTCATTCACGCTCCCGTCAAGAACCGGCGGCGGCTCGTCCGTAGGCTCGGTGCCGGGAATATAGGATTCCCAGATCGGCACCTTCGTATTGTCGTCGGCCAGCCTTCCGGTTTCGGCATCCACCTGAACCTGGCGCAAGCCCGGCGGAATCCGGAACGGCGTCGCCGGCTGATCCTTCAGCGCGTCGCGCATGAAATTCTCGAAGATCGGCACCGCGATGCTGGCGCCGGTTTCATGCGAGCCTAGCGGCTGGGGATCGTCGAAGCCGACGAACACGCCCGCGACCAGATCGGGCGTAAAGCCGATAAACCAGACATCCTTGCTTTCGTTGGTCGTGCCGGTCTTGCCCGCAACGGGCTTTCCGAGCTCGCGCAGCTTGGCCGCCGTGCCACGCTGGCATACGCCCTCCAGCATGGAGACAACCTGATAGACAAGGCGCGTATCGGCAATTTGCTCGCGGGTGTCGGGAATTTCCGGAGGAACAAAGTCGCCATTCTGATCCCCGGCCTGGCAGCCGTCGCAAACCGCATTATCGCGCCGCCAGATAGTATGGCCGTCACGATCCTGCACGCGGTCGAGCAAAGTCGGCGCGATTTTCTTGCCGCCATTCACCAGCATGGCGTAAGCGGTCGTCAGGCGCATGAGCGTCGTTTCTTTCGCTCCCAAGGAAAATGACAGCAAATCCGGCATGTCGTCGGCGATGCCGAATTTCTTCGCGTAATCGACGATGAGCGGCATGCCGATGCTGTTGGCCAGCCGCACCGTCATGACGTTGCGCGACTTCTCCAAACCCACCCGTAAGGGAGTCGGGCCATAGAATTGCTGCGAGTAATTCTCCGGCTTCCAAAGCGGCAGGCCCGGCCCCTGGTTATACGCGAAAGGCGCATCGAGAACGAGGCTCGACGGCGTGAACCCGCGATCGAGCGCCGCCAGATAGACGAACGGCTTGAAAGCCGATCCCGGCTGGCGATAGGCTTGCATCGCGCGATTGAACTGGCTGATGCCCGCGCTGAATCCGCCGGTCATGGCATAGACGCGCCCGGTATGCGGGTTCATGACGACGATAGCGCCTTGAACCTTGGGCACCTGCCGCAGCGCATAGATGTTCTTTTTCTCATCGACGGCTTCCACCAACACGACATCGCCGGCCTTGAGCACGTCGCTGGGCTTTTTCACCGGCGGGCCGAACTTGCCGTCCTCGATCTCGGCGCGCGCCCATTTCATCTCATCCCATGGAATAGTCGCGCCGGTTTTATTCTGCATGCCGAGTTCGGCTTTGTCCTTCGTAAGCGACAGCACCACGGCCAATTCCCAATCCTCGCTCCCCGGAGGCTGCGCGACCGTGACAAGCTGCTCGCCCCATGACTGCAAGGATTTGATCTGCCCGACCGGCCCGCGATAGCCGCGCTGCCGGCGGTCGAAATCCTGCAGCCCCTGCCTCAATGCCTTGGTGGCGAAGTCTTGAAATTCCGGATCGAGGCTCGCGCGCACGACCAGCCCGCCTTCGAGAACTCCCTTTTCGCCAAAACGCCCGACCAGTTCGCGGCGGGCCTCTTCGGCGAAATAATCCGCCGTCACGACTTCTTCCTCATTGCGGCCGCGCATTTCCAGCGGCTCGGCCAGCGCCTGCCGGGCTTCGTCCTGGGTGATATGGCCATCCTCGAGCATCCGCCCGATGACCCAATTGCGCCGCCCCAGCGCCGCTTCGTAATCGCGAACCGGGTGGTAATCGTTGGGCGCCTTGGGCAAAGCCGCCAGATAAGCGGCCTCGGCCACGGTCAATTCGTCGAGCGAGCGGTTGAAATAATTCAGCGCGGCAGCGGCCACCCCATAAGAGCGGTTGCCGAGAAAAATCTCGTTCAGATAGAGTTCCAGAATCCGGTCCTTGGATAGCGCGCCTTCGAGCCTTATCGCGAGGATCGCCTCCTTGATCTTGCGCTCGAAGGATAATTCATTGGTCAGCAGGAAGTTTTTCGTCACCTGCTGCGTGATCGTCGACGCGCCGCCCGGACGCTTCCCTTGCGCGACCTTGCCGAAATAATTCAGTCCCGCGCGCGCGACTCCCTGGAAGTCGATGCCGTGATGATGATAGAAATCCTTGTCTTCCGCCGAGATGAACGCGTTGATGACGCGCTTCGGGATTGCGCCGATAGGAACGAAAATCCGCTGTTCGGCGGCGATCGTCGATAGCAGGCGGCCGTCTCCGGCATAGACGCGCGACAAAATCGGCGGCCGGTAATCCTTGAGAAAATTATAGTCCGGCAGATTATGGGCATACTGGCTGAACGTAAACCACATCGCTCCCAGGCCAATGACGCCCAGCAACAGTCCGACCGAAACAATGCGCAAAAAAAACTTCATGCCCCCGCCTTAGACTCTCCTGGAGATATTCATTAGAGACCATCTGAAAAGCCATGATGCCGGGCTGCAAACCACGCTTTTCTGCGCTTCCGCTGCTCACGTATATTGAATACGCTGCGCGGCGGTTCTCGAAAAGCATAGTTTTCGCCGCGGCCTGATGACTTCTCAGACGGTCTCTTAGTATGTGGGGCGCGATTAGAAATAACCCAAACAATCATTTGGCAAAAATAATTAACAAAATCAACGGCTCAAATCTTTAGTTGTAACGGAGGGGGAAAACCGCTTATGATCCGTACCAGCATTTCAGGTGAAATGCCTTTTGCGCGACAATAAAAGCCTTAAGCCATTGGCGAAGCAGGTAAATTTATTTGTCAGCGCTGAATTCGAGCCACAGATTCACGTGGCATCAACCAGCCGAATGAATTTTTTATTCGGCAACAGATTTGCCGGTTATGGCGCCAGACGTTCCCCAACGTCTCATGGCGACAGGCTGGCGGGAGAGATTAAGACATGGCGACGAAGCGTATGCTGGTGGATGCCACCCACCCTGAAGAAACCCGCGTAGCGATTGTAGACGGCCAGAAGCTCGACGATCTGGATTTCGAGCTTTCCAACCGCAAAATGCTCAAAGGCAATATCTACCTCGCGAAGGTCATCCGTATCGAACCTTCGCTGCAGGCGGCTTTTGTCGAATATGGCGGCAACCGCCACGGCTTCCTGGCCTTCTCGGAAATTCATCCCGATTATTACCGCATTCCCGTCGGCGACCGCTCGGAAGACGAAGAAGAAGAAGACGATCTGGCCGACGCGCCGATTATCACCGAAGGGCCGGGCAAGGCAGCTTTCGCCGATAACGGCGGCGGCGCCAACGAAACCGAAGCGGATCAGGCTCCGCAAGCGTCCATGAGTTGGGCCGAGGAAAGCGGAGCCCCGGAAACTTCCGATCCCCTTCCCGCTTTCGGCCCCACTTTCGGCGATGACAACACCAACAACTCGCTCATTCGCAATTTCTCGGACGCGCCGCCGCCTCCGGCAGCCGACGCAGCCGAGAACGAAATCTCCTTGACCGTCCCGGACGAAAGCGTTGAAGTCGTCGGCGGGGAAGCCGCCGATCAAGCTCCCGAGCGTTTCGTCCGTCCGCGCCGTCCGAATTATAAAATCCAGGAGGTCATCAAGCGCCGCCAGGTCATGCTGATTCAGGTCGTCAAGGAAGAGCGTGGCAATAAAGGCGCGGCTCTCACGACTTATCTTTCTCTTGCCGGACGCTATTGCGTGCTGATGCCGAATACCGCTCATGGCGGCGGCGTATCGCGCAAGATCACCAATCATCAAGACCGCCGGCGGATGAAGGAAATCCTCGACCAGCTCGATGTCGCCGAGGGCATGGGGGTCATTCTGCGCACCGCGGGCATGGAGCAATCCATCGCGGATATTCAGCGCGATCTCGATTATTTGCTGCGGCTCTGGAACAGCATCCGCGAGCAGACCCTGCAATCGAGCGCGCCCGCGCTGATCTATGAAGAAGCCAATCTGATCAAGCGGTCGCTGCGTGATCTTTACGGCAACGACATAAGCGAAGTTCTGGTCGCGGGGACCGAAGGCTATAACCGCGCCCGCGAATTCATGCGCACCATGGTTCCCGACGCCGTCGACAACGTCAAATTATACGAAGATACCAGCGTCCCTCTTTTCTTCCGCTATCATGTCGAAAGCCAGATCGACGCGCTGCACAGCCCGGTCGTCCAGCTGCGTTCCGGCGGATATTTGGTCATCAATCCCACCGAAGCGCTGGTCTCGATCGACGTGAATTCGGGACGCGCCACCCGCGAACGCCATATCGAGGAAACCGCGCTCAAGACCAATCTTGAGGCTGCCGAGGAATCGGCGCGGCAGTTGCGCTTGCGCGATCTCGCGGGCCTCGTCGTCATCGACTTCATCGATATGGAAGACGGACGCAACAATGCCGCTGTGGAGCGGCGGCTTAAAGAATCGATGCGCTCGGATCGCGCCCGGCTGCAGATCGGACGGATTTCGCATTTCGGCCTGATGGAACTGTCGCGCCAAAGGCTGCGCCCCAGCCTGCTCGAAACCAATTTCGAGAAATGCCCGCATTGCGCCGGCCTCGGCTATGTTCGCGCGACGGACTCCGCCGCGCTGTCCGTGCTGCGTGGCCTCGAGGAAGAAGGCATCAAGAATCGCGGCCAGGATTTCGCCGTGACGCTCGCGACCAAGGTCGCTGTCTATATTCTCAACCAGAAGCAGGAAATGCTGGCGGAAATCCAGACCCGCTATGGCATCCGCGCGCTGTTCAACTGCGACGAAAACCTGTCGCCGTCGACTTACACCATCGAACGCTCGAAAACCCGCCGCGACCAATCGGACGGGCCTGCGGTCAACACGGCCGACGTCATGGCCTCGGCCGAAGACCGTGACATCTCCGCGGATACGAGCGTCCCCGATTTCCGCGACGAATCGAGACCGGCGGATGAGTACAAGAAACCAGGCGGCAGGCGCGGCGGCCGTCCGCCGCGAGGCCCCCGTCCGCCTCACTCCAATAACGACAGGCCGCGCAGAGTGCATGCAGAAAGCGCGCCCGCGCCAAGCCCGGATAATAACGAGACAAAAACTCCCGATATCCAGCCTCACGGTCCCGTTGGCGACGATCAGGCTGCAGATGGCGACAATGAAGGCGATCCGCGCCGCCGCCGCCGCGGACGCCGCGGCGGACGCCGCCGCAGCCGTCATCATGGCGGGGATCGGTTTGAGGGACGCGAAGATCGTCCAGCAGGCTCCGGCAGCGATTGGCAGGAAGGAGCAGCGGCCCCGGCCGCCTCCCCGCACGAAATGCCATTTCAAGCAGCGCCGCGCGGTCCGTCACGCCCGATGCCGCCCGCTATCCCGCTCAGCATCCACGAGCTTGATACGACGCCGCGCGAAGCGAATACTTCTTCCCCGTCCTATGAAATGGTCAATCAGTTGCCGGATCAGCCCAAGGCAGGGTGGTGGCGGCGACTGACCGGCAAACCATAAATAAATATGGACGCGCAATGACGGCGCGACTCTCCCCACTTTCTCCACATGGAATCATGGCGCAACAACGCGGCCGGATTCTATTCGCTATCGTCGCGCTCATTGCCCTGCTTCTTCCCCCCTTGCCCGCCTGGGCCCAGCAAGCGCCGCAGCTTTCCTACATCCGCGACGCCGAGATCGAATACGATATACGGACGATGGTGACGCCGCTGATGCGGGCGGCCTCGCTCGATCCCGACGCGGTCAATTTTGTTTTGATCCAAGATAACAACGTCAATGCCTTCGTCGCGGGCGGGATGAATCTGTTCATCTATACCGGACTTTTGCAATACACGGATAATCCCAGCCAATTGGTCGGCGTCATCGCGCACGAGCTTGGCCATATCGCCGGAGGGCATCTGGTGCGCGGCACCGAGGCGATGCGTAACGCTTCCACCGGCGCTATTTTGGGGATGATCGCCGGATTGGCCGCCGGGATTCTATCCAAAAACGCCCAGGCGGGCATGGGGGCGCTGGGCGGCGCGCAGGAGCTTGCGGCCCGCAACTTCTTCAGCTTCAGCCGGGCGCAGGAAGGCACCGCCGACGCCGCCGGAATGCACTTCCTCGACGATGCCGGATTTTCATCGCGAGGCATGCTCGAATTCATGAGAAAGCTGAAAGGCCAAGAATACATGCCGAACGACCGGCAGGAAGAATTCGTCCGCACCCACCCTTTGACTCAGGACAGGGTCAATGCCATCGCGGAACATGTCGAGCATTCGCCGCTGACGAGCAAGAAGCTGCCCGCCGAATATGACGACATGCATGCGCGGATCAAGGCAAAGCTGCTGGGATTTCTTCAGCCGGAGAACGCGCTTTTGCGCTTCACCGACCGCGATCCGCGCCTGACCGCCCGCTATGCCCGCGCCATCGCCCTCTATCGCACCAACCGGCTGGACAAAGCCCTGGCGCTTACCGACACCCTGATCCGGGAAGAACCGGACAATCCATTCTTCCATGAGTTGCGCGGCCAGATGCTTTACGAAAACAGCCGGATTCCGGAATCGATCGCGGCCTATAGGCGTTCCGTCACGCTGCTTCCCGCTTCGGCCCTGCTGCAAGCGGCCTTCGGTAACGCTTTATTGCAAAGCAACGCGGCGGCGGACCTCGATGAATCGGTGACTCACTTGCAGGAATCGGTGCGGATCGAACCGCATACGCCTTCCACATGGCGTTCGCTTGCGACGGCATGGGGACGCAAAGCGGAAATCGGCGGCGACAAGATTTATCGCGGCATGGCAACCTATGCGCTAGCCGAAGAGGCTTTGGCTCACGATGCGCCGGACGAAGCGCAAAAAACTGGCGGAACAAGCATCCAAATTGCTGCCGCCGAGCTCGCCTTACTGGGTGCGGGCGCAGGATATCCGCTTGGCTAAAGAAAAGAAGGATGATTGACTTGGTCTTGCAGCCCTGCTCTATTTCGCGTTAATCTCGATATGTTCCTCATCAATTCCCGGAGTTCCGCCATGCAAAAGATTCTTCTTGGTATCCTGTGCTTTGCCATGTTTTCGGCGCCGGCGGTGTATGCCGAAGAGCCGGCTGCGGCTGCTCCGGCTCCAGCAGCCGCTCCGGCGCAAGCCGCCGCCGCGCCGGCAGATGCGTTGTCCCCGGCGCAAGAGTCCGCTGTCGAGGATGTGGTGCGCAAACTGCTGACGGAAAAAGAGCCCGATATTATCGTCAAGGCGTTCCAGACCGTCCAGCAGCGGGAACAATCCAAACAATTCCAGCAGTCGAAGACGGCCGTTTCCGAATCTAAAGACAGGATCTTCAATAATCCTGAAGACCCCATCCTCGGCAATCCCAAGGGCGACGTAACGATCGTCGAATTTTACGATTATCAATGCCACTTCTGCAAACAGGCCCATGAGGCTGTCGTCAAGCTTTTGGCCCAGGACAAAAACATCCGCTTCATCGCCAAGGAATTTCCGATCTTGGGCGACGGCTCCGTTTTGGCCGCGCGGGCGGCGCTGGCCAGCATCAAGCAAAAGAAATTCGACAAGATGCATGATGCATTGATGAAGCAGCCCACTCAGTTCAACGAATCGGTCATCATGGATATCGCCAAGAAGAACGGGCTTGATGCCGTCATGCTGAAAAAGGACATGGCCGACAAGCATATCGATGAAATGATCGCCACCAACCGCCAGCTGGGCGTTGATCTCGGCGTGCGCGGAACTCCGATGTTCCTGATCGGCGAAGAAACCCGTCCGGGCGCTTTGCCGCTTGAAGACCTCAAAAAAATGGTGGCCGATATCCGCGCCAGCCAGGCCAAGAAATAATACGCTCGCTTCGTTCGGGTTAGAATTATGAGCAAAAAGCAGCGCGGCGCCGTTTCGGTACTTGTACTGAACGGCCCCAATCTCAACCTGCTCGGCCAGCGCGAACCGGAGATATACGGCACCGCGACGCTTGCCGATATTGCCGTGCTTTGCGCGAAGACCGCCAAGGAGCTGGGCGCAAGCGCCGACTTCCGCCAGAGCAATCACGAAGGCGAACTGATCGACTGGATTCAGGGTGCGGCGAAAAAGCACCAAGCCGTTGTCATCAACGCCGCCGGCTACAGCCATACGTCGATCGCGCTCATGGACGCGCTGGGCTCATGCGGGCTGCCGGTTATCGAGGTTCACCTCAGCAACATATATCGCCGCGAAGAATTCCGGCACTCGAGTTATATTTCACGGGCGGCGCGCGGAGTTATTTGCGGTTTAGGCGCGGAAGGCTATAGTCTGGCGATACGCGCCGCCGTGCATTGCTTAAAGAACGGGACTTGAATTAATGACCAAATTTGACGTTGACGCGGACATGGTCCGCAAACTCGCCGGACTCCTGAAGGAAACCGGCATGAACGAGATCGAGTATGCCGAAGGAGAACAGCGCATCCGGCTGATGCGTTCTCCCCCGGTTATGCAAGGCGTCGCCGGCGGCCCTGCCATCCAAGTCCCGGCTGGCGAAACCGTATCGTCGCCTCCCGCGCCCACCGCACCATCGGGCCATGCCAACGCCGTCACCTCGCCGATGGTAGGCACGGTCTATCTCTCTCCCGATCCCGGCGGCCCGCCTTTCGTGAAAGTCGGCGACCGGGTCAAGCCGGGCGACACGCTGCTGATCGTCGAGGCGATGAAAGTCATGAATCCGATCAAGGCCACGATCACGGGCATAGTCAAAGAAATTTTCGTGGGCGACGCCATGCCGGTGGAATTCGGCGAAGCCTTAATGATTATTGCTTAGGAACAACGAGTGTTCGAAAAAATCCTGATCGCCAATCGCGGAGAAGTCGCGCTGCGCATCGTGCGCGCCTGCCGCGAGATGGGAATCCGCACCGTGGCCGTGCATTCCACCGCCGACGAAAGCGCGATGCATGTCCGCTTCGCCGACGAAAGCGTCTGCATCGGCCCGCCCAGCGCCAAGGAAAGCTATCTCAACATTCCGGCGATCCTCACCGCCGCCTCCATTACCGGCGCGGACGCCGTTCATCCCGGCATCGGCTTCATGTCGGAGAACGCGCAATTCGCCGAAATGGTCGAAGAGCATGGCTTCGCCTTCATCGGCCCGACTCCCGAACATATTCGCATGATGGGCGACAAGGTGACGGCGAAGAAGACCGTCATGGAACTCGGCCTGCCCACGGTGCCGGGATCGGCGGGCTCTCTGTCCAGCCTGGAAGACGCCAGCGCGACGGCACGGAAGATCGGCTATCCGGTTCTGATCAAGGCGGCGGCCGGCGGTGGCGGCAAGGGCATGAAGGTTGCCTTCAACGACATGGAGTTGAAGGAATCCTATCAATTGGCGCGGAGCGAAGCGCGCGCCGCCTTCGGCAACGACGAAGTCTATATGGAAAAATACCTGGTGCATCCGCGCCATATCGAGGTGCAATTGCTGGGCGACACGCACGGCAATGCCGTGCATTTCTACGAACGCGATTGCTCGATCCAGCGCAAGCACCAGAAAGTCGTCGAGGAAGCCCCCTCGCCCGGACTCAACGCCGATCAGCGCCAATATATCGGCGAACTGGCCGCGAGCGTCGTCGCCAGGCTAGGCTATCGCGGCGTCGGCACGATGGAATTCCTGTTCGAGAACGGTAAATTCTATTTCATCGAAATGAATACGCGGCTGCAGATCGAGCATACCATCACCGAAATGGTGACCGGCGTCGACCTCGTGCGCGAGCAGATCCGCGTCGCCGCCGGCATGCCGATCAGCGTCAAGCAAAGCGACATCAAGATCAACGGCCACTCCATCGAATGCCGGATCAACGCCGAGAACCCGAAGACCTTCCTCCCCTCGCCCGGCAAGATCGCGGGCTATCACGCGCCCGGAGGACTAGGCGTTCGCGTCGACAGCGCCATTTACGACGGCTATAAAATCCCGCCTTATTACGACAGCATGATCGCCAAGCTGATCGTGCATGGCTCGACGCGCAACGAATGCCTGCTGCGCCTCAAGCGCTGCCTCGAGGAGTTCGTCATCGGCGGAATCGAAACCACGCTTCCGCTGCATCAAAGCATCATCGCCCAGGCGGATTTCATCAATGGCGATTACGACATTCATTGGCTGGAGAAGTTTCTGGCGAAGCAGTAAAGTATGACTGCCATCACCCCGGAAATTCTTCTCCGCGCCTATCGGGCCGGGATTTTTCCGATGGCGGAGGATGCGTCGGCCACGGAACTCTTCTGGTACGATCCGCCTGAACGCGCCGTCCTGCCGCTCGATCGATTCCATGTGCCGGGCCGCCTGGCGCGAACGATCCGCAAGCGCCCGTACCGCATAACCGCCGACCGCGATTTCTCCGCCGTGATCGCCGCCTGCGCCGCCCCGAACGCGGCGATGAAACGCGGGCGAACCTGGATCAATGAGGAGATCGCCGGACTTTATACCGCGCTTCACCGGCAAGGCCATGCCCACAGCCTCGAAGCCTGGCGGGACGGACGGCTGGCAGGCGGCATCTATGGCGTCAGCATCGGCGGCGCGTTCTTCGGCGAAAGCATGTTCAGCACTGCGACCGACGCCAGCAAAATCTGCCTCGTCTATCTGGCCGCGCTGCTGCGGCGGCAGGGCTATGCGTTATTCGACGCTCAATTCATGACGCCGCATCTGCGCCAATTCGGCGCGACGGAAATCAGCCGCGCCGACTATCATGAGCGGCTGCGGAATGCTTTATCGCTTCAGTGTGAGTTTTTGGGCGAGTTTTCCGGAGATTTTTCGGGCGGCATATCCGGCACGGGCACCGACGGCGCGGGCGGCGTGCTCGACGAAGCCGCGATGGCATTCTTGCACGATATGACCCAGACATCGTAAAGCGGATGCTCGAGCGCGCTGAGCGCCGGGTTGGACGCGAACATCCAGCCGCGAAACAGCATGATTTCCGGCTCGCCGGGCTTGATCTCGCTGATGACCATGAATACGGCGGATTCCGGTGTTTCTTCCGGCGGCGCGGTCTGGCAGCTGCGCACTTCGATCTGCATCCGGCCGAAACTATACGGCTTGCCGACCGGTAATTCGATCTGCTCCACCCGCGCCGTGACCTTGTCGAGCAAGCGCAGCACCGCAGTATCGTATGGCTCCATCGTCCGCGCCGACGCGGGCGCGGCGACACTCAACAAAATGGCAGCGATAATGCTTAGAGCAGATCGCGACAAGCTTGGCGCCTTTTTACCGCCAACCGTTCGCGTGAATCTGCTCGACAAACCAATACGTAGAGCATTCCCCGGCCTCAAAGCCTGCTCCAACCTAATCGGGGAATGCTCTACACGGATCACGGATGTTCCGGCAGATCGATTTTAGCCGCCGCGTCATTCGGCGGCGGAGGAACATCAGACGATGTAGAAGCGGGGTTACCGGCAGGTGCAGATTTCTTATCGCCGCCCTTGCCGCCAAAGACCAATTGCCCAATGAGATCGTCGAGCCTGATGGGGGGCTGAGTATGCGTAATGCGTCCGGTGCCGTCGGTCTTGATATTGTCTTCCTCGACGCCGATTTCCAGCGACAGATAACGTCCGCCCAGCAGGCTTTCGTTGGCGATCACGCCCACCGTATCGGTGGGGAGAAGAACATTATCGGCGATGGACATGGTGACCTTGACCATGAATTGATTCCGGCCCGGCTCGGTCATCAATTCCTGCCCCATGATCGTGCCGACCTTGACGCCGTTGATCATGACGTCCCCGCCGGTTTTAAGGCCGTCGGCGCGCGGGAAATTGGCGGTGACGGTATAGCCTTTCACCTTGTTGAGATCCGCGCTCTTGAACGCAAAGGTCAGAAAAAATCCCGCCGCCAGCAACACCACGGCGCCAAGCACGGTTTCGATAATATTGCGGCCCATAAGTTGAACTCCGTCCTCTAAGTCTTTTTACCGTTTTATCATTCCGTCACGCCCTCTTCAGGCGCGAACCCGGAACGACAACTTATAATTCAAACCGGTGCATGACAACCATCTTCCGCCGGCAATTATTCTTCCGGCTTCCACGCCTCGTAATCGCCCGTCGCGGCAGCGCGGCGGCTTCCTTGCGAAGGATGACCGGGAGGAAAATAAGCGCCCGCCGTGCCGGTCAAATTTGGCTCGTGGGGCTTTTGCCAGGGCTTGTGGAACGGGCTTGTGTCCAATATCGGCTCCTGCATCGTGTGATGCAGCCAGCCATGCCATTCCGGCGGCACTTTGCTGGCCTCCGGCTCTCCGGCATAGATCACCCAGCGCCGTTCGCGCCTGCCCGGCTCCTTGCGCCGGGAGCGGTAGTAAACATTGCCGAACTTGTCCGATCCCACTTTGACGCCGCCCGACCATGTGCCGAGCAGCGTCCCGATCTGGGACAGACGGCGGATAAAGGATAATTTCTGCGGCTGAGACATAGCCATGGAAAATCAAGCAAATCATGATCTTAGTCAAGGTGATTTCGACGGCGCGGAAACCCCTTGCCCTCTTGGTGAAAGACGGGCAACAACAGGGCATGACAATCCATTTGCGAGATAATAGTGACCCCTTTTCGCAATACGCCGCCGGAGCGGGCAACACCCGCGTCCCAGCGCGCGCCGGTTTTGGCCGCGCTGGACCTCGGCACCAACAATTGCCGCCTGCTGATCGCCACCCCCGCGCCGAACGAGCCGCAGGGTTTTAGGGTTATCGATGCGTTCTCGCGCATCGTGCGCCTCGGCGAAGGGTTGAGCCGGCATTCGCAGCTTCAGGAGAGCGCCATCGGCCGCACCCTGGAGGCGCTTGGCGTCTGCCAGAGAAAACTGCAGCGCCATGCCGTGACTCACGCCCGCGCCGTGGCGACCGAAGCCTGCCGCCGCGCCGGAAACGGCGCCGCGTTCCTGGCCAAAGGCAGCAAGCTGCTGGGCCTGGAAATCGAAGTCATCGAAAGCGGCGAAGAAGCCCGGCTCGCCATGCTCGGCTGCGCTCCGTTGCTTGCCCCCGTGACTCCGCATGCGATTATGTTCGATATCGGCGGCGGTTCCACCGAATTGATCTGGCTCCAGCTTAACGGCGATGGGCGTCCCGCGCTGATCGACCACATATCCGTGCCCTGCGGCGTCGTCAGCCTGACCGAGGAATATGGCGGCGATCTCGTCAGCGACGACGCCTACGCCGCGATGGTCGAGCGGGTGCGCGGCCAGCTGCTGGATTTCGACCGGAAGCATGGGATTTCCGCCGCGCTGAAATCCGGGCAGGTGCAGATGGTCGGCTCCAGTGGCACGGTCACGACGCTGGCGGGCGTACTGCACGGGCTGGTGCGCTATCAGCGTTCGCTGATCGACGGCTGCACGATGCAGGTCGCCGAAGCGCGGCAGGTTACCGAAAGAATTCGCGTGCTGGACTTCAAGGGACGCTCCGCCATCCCCTGCATCGGACAGGAACGCGCCGATCTGGTCGTCGCGGGCTGCGCCATTCTGCAGGCGATCTACGAAACCTGGCCCGTGATCCAGTTCCGCGTCGGCGATCGCGGCCTGCGCGAGGGAATTCTGACTGATCTGCTGGATGAAATCGCGGGCGCCGTATGACCGGGGGCACGAAAAAATCCGGGCCGCCGTCAGGACGCAATTTGACCGTCCGGGTCAAATCCAAAGCCAGCCGCTCCATATCCTCGACAAAATGGCTGAACCGCCAGCTCAACGATCCCTATGTCGCGGCGGCCAAGCGCGATGGCTATCGCTCGCGCGCGGCCTATAAAATCATTCAGCTCGACGAGAGATTCAAATTGCTGCGTCCGGGCATGCGGATCGTGGATTTAGGCGCTGCCCCCGGCGGCTGGTCGCAGGTCATGGCCAAGCGGATCGGCGGCAAAGGGCAGCTGGTCGCGCTCGACATCCTGCCGATGCCGCCCATCGACGGCGTCACTTTCTTCGAGGCCGATTTCACCGCCAACGACAGCCCGGCGAAGCTGATCGCGGCGCTGAAGGGCAAGGCCGATCTCGTCCTGTCCGACATGGCCGCGCCCACGATGGGACATGGCAAGACCGACCATATCCGCATCATGGCGCTGGCGGAGATGGCTTACGATTTCGCCGCGCAGGTTCTCGCGCCGGGAGGTGCGTTCGTCTGTAAATTATTCCAGGGCGGCGCGGAAAAGGAGTTCCTCGCGCTCCTGAAGAAGGATTTCACCTCCGTCCGCCACGCCAAGCCCGAAGCCAGCCGCCAGGAATCCGCCGAGACCTATATCGTGGCGCTGGGGTTTAGGATATAAGCCAACACAGCGTCTTACGATATGGCGCAGTCGGGCGTGCCCAGCCGCAAGGTCTTTTCGTTCGAATCTGCGCCGGGCCTTTGAGGCGCGGGCAAGGCAGGCACGATTTCTGAAGCGCCGGGTTGCTTCATCGCGGCCAGCAATTCACGGCCCGTCTTGAAATCGCCATGCACATAGCTGGAGATGATGGCGCGGCCCTTGCGATAGTCTTCGGGACTGACGTCCCACTCGACATAGTGCGTCGAGCCGGTATTGCCGGCTTTAGAGGACTGGACGCTGATGCCTTCGCTCGCAAGAACGATATGCATCGATTGCATAAGGCCGAACGTATGAAAGCCTGGCCCAAGGCCAGGTTTTGACGCGTCCTCGCTAAACGGCCATTCGCGCGGCACGAAGCTCGGAACACTGATCGAAAGCAGGTGCTTCGGCTCGCCTTTGGGCGTTTGCCGGTAAGAAGCATCCAGAATCGCGGGCCGGTGCGGATCGCCATGCACGGGTTTGAGATCGCCTGAATGAGGAGCCTGCTGATAGTCCGCGGGCGCCGGATAAAGACTGACATATCTGCGCGCGCCGACCAGATAGTCCAGCGCGCCGGACAAGTCTTCGCCGGGCTGCAACGTAAAAGTGGGCATTCCGTCGTTTATTTGCGCCATATCCGCATTATTGTACGGATAAGACGATTTCCAAAATCTTAATAGTTGCGCCGGTCACGCTCACTATTTTGGACGCTAACTCACATTATCGGCAGCTACCGTCCCCGCCCCGCTGACCCGGACGCGCAAGCGGGCGGCGGGATCGCTATCGGTGATAATGCGAAGACCGGCGCGGCGGCGCGCGGGATGAAGAGGCTTCGCATGGCTCCAGTCGAACTCGCCCAAACCATTGCCGCGTCCCTCCGCGCCGGGAGGCAAGGGCGTGGCGACCTCGATCAGCGAAGCCAGAAGAGCATCGAAAGCGTCGTCCTGCATGAATTCCCTTACATCCTCAAAAACCGCAAGCGGCGGCATGAAACGCAGGCTCTTCAGGCCGCTCTGTTCCGCGAGGCGCGCCAGCCGCGCCGTCTCTCCGGCCGCCATATCGCGCAGGGGCAGTGGGAACGCGATATTGCCCGAGATGAAGCATTGCATCGCTCCCGCCATGCGGATAACGGCATCGGCGGCCAGTCCGCCCTCCCCTGCCGCGTCGAGGCAAGCGAATATCTGCCGATGCTCCGGCTTGAGTTCGGGAATATCTTCGAGATTGCCGATGCCGCAGCAATAAAGATTGGCAACCTCGATTTCCTCCGCCGTGAACCCGACAGCCGCCAGCAGATCGAAATGCGGGTCGTCGCATTCCATCGCCGTCAGCCCGAATTTATCCATGCAGAAATCGCGCCCGATGACCCAGGGATGAAATGCCTGGCGGATATGCACCGCCGACGCCAGGGCGGCATCGGCTTTCTCTATCGCCGCATCGTCGAAACCGAGCGCGGCCAGACTGGCCTCATTGATGACGGGCGCGCCGCTCAGGCCGCGCCAGCCGCCATAGCCCATGACGATAGCCTGCTGCTCCATCGGTTCATAGCCAAGCGCGTCCAGAACTTCGGCAAAAGCCGGATGAAGCTGCCTGACGAATTCCTCTTCGCCAGTTTGATATTCCTGCCATAGGCCGGGAAGCGGCATGATGCCGGCGCTGTCCGCGCCGAGAAGATCGCGTATGATCCATGCCGAGTCGATGCCCGTCAGATGCAGATTGCGCAATCCCACGGTGTGAGCGGCTTCGACCGCGCGATCCCATACGCGGCGTACGGCGGCGACAAGCGCCAGATCGGGGCTGCTATCAAGCAGCAAGGACGGCGGCGCGATCGAGACGGATTCATAGCCGTCGGTCTCGCCATAGGCGGCGCGGCGCTGGTTGCGCATCAGGCGCAGCGTCTCGTCGCGATGTTCCGGGAATCCTCCCGCCATGCCGAGCGAAGCGGCAAGATCGCCCGACGCCGCCAGCGCCGCGCCGGTCATCAGGGCGGCAATCGCTCCCGCCATCGAGCGGCCATGCGGCGTATCGTAGCCATGGCCCAGCGCCATCAGCAGCGGTGCGAGATTGGCAAGGCCGAGGGACAGCGGGCGATCCTCCTGCGCGCGGCGGGCGGCATTCTCGTCGTCATAGGAGGATAGTTGCAGCGTAAGGTCGAGCGCGATCGTCGCGAGACTGCACGCGTGAGCGAAACCGACATTGTCGAACCCGCCTTCGTCGCGCAGGAACGCTTCCAGATTGATCGCGCCGCGGCTGACGACGCCGCCCGCTTCGAGCAGCGCCCCGCCGTCTTCGCTGATGCCAAGATGGCGGCGAGGCGAATGCAGCCCCATCCAGTCTTCGATCTGGCGCGCGAACAGGATGCCGGGATCGCCATGCTGTCCCATCGCATTGGTAAGATCGCGCCATAGGAAAGAATCTTTGGCGTCTTTGAGCAGCACATGACGGCCGGAGCCGGACTCAGTCTGTGCGTCCGGCGCTTGATCGAAACGCGGCAGCGGCTGCATCGGCTCTCCGGCGCGTCCGCGCTCGATGACGGTTTGCAGCAGTTTCTCGCTTATTCCCAGCGCATGCGCGGCATTGACCAGCGGCTCAAGCTCGTCCGGATTTAATGACGCCGCGTAAATCCGTTCCAATTGCCGCTCTACCAGCCTGCCGCCGACGGCGCGCGCCGATAATTCGGCTTCGGCGAAATATTTGCGGTTGATGTAATCCCGCAGATCGGGGCCGTCCGCCGCCATGATCCCGGCATTGCCGACCGGTTCGAGAAGATCGGGATGCATGCGATCCAGCGCCCGCGTCCGCAAGCGGTTGCTGCGCGGATCGATCCAGACGCGCTCCCGCGCCTCGCCCTCGAGGCCATAGGCCCAGTAAAGCCCCGTCAGCCGGTAATGCGCGGGCGCCAGCGCCAGCCGCTGCGTCGCGAGCAAATAGCGCATCTCGTCGTAAAAGGCGTGGGCGTCGGCTTCGGCGGTAAAATAACCGGCCTTCCAGCCGGTATAGGCCAGCGCTCCGGCGATGCGGTCGAAAACCTGCTTGAAGCTGGTTTCATAGCCGTCCTCGGCGATGCCGTTGCGGTCATAGGGCTCGCAGCGCCACAGCCAGCTCGGCACACCATGCTCCTCGACCTGCCGGAGCTTCTGGGGCACGTCCTGCTTTTTCAGGCCGAGATCAAGCAGCGCCGCGACGGACTGGTATGGCCAGTCGGCCGGGATTTCGACCTGCGGAAAGCGCGCTTCCGCCCTGCCGTTCTCGCCCGTCAGCTCCAGATCGGCGCGCGCGAACGGAACGCCCGCATAAGCATCCTCGCCATTGACAGTAAATAGCCGCCGTATCCGCAATCCAGCCTCCCGCGAATCTAAAAATCACGGCATATAGTGGTGCTTGTGGATAATTTATACAATATGTGGTGTTGGAAGGATGATGAGTTACCCACAGGAAATTTGCGGACACTAGCGCATGGCGGGGGATAAACAGAGCCGTCATTCCCGCTCGCTGCTCCGCAGCGTCGGGAATGACGCAAACTGCATGAGACTGGCGTAATTCCGATGGAATGGCTTGCCTCTCGAAACCAAACTTGAATTGCCGGTCTTATTCAATGTAGTGTCGCGGCTTCTTGCTATGCTGGTTCCGATGTTGGGGGATCGTCTAGTGGTAGGACAACAGACTCTGACTCTGTTTACCTTGGTTCGAATCCAAGTCCCCCAGCCACCAATTAATAACGGAATTTGACAGGCAGCTTGTGGTTCTCAACAATTTTCTGAAGTGCTGTATAGTTCCATTCGATATGGGTGAGCTTACTATCGGGGGGCGAATATGGCTTCAGTTCCGCACATGAGCATTGAAAGCAAACTTTGAGATGTCCTAGATACTGCCCATCCTTATCGTAAAACAAAAAAGCATGCCGAGGAATGCAACATGCAGCCGACCATGTCGGCATCGGAGCATAAAAAACAGAGTGACGCAGGACTTCAATCTCATAGGGAGTTAACGACCCACCCTCCATAGGAGGCAAATCATTTTTAGGTTTCTCCTTGTCCGTTAATGCGGCCTTTAAAACAGTGCCATCCTTTAGAACATAGATAGATAATTCGCCAGCATACAGCTTCACATCGACTGTCCCAACAGGCAATTCCGCGATGACCTTCTGTTCATCTTTGGGTAACGGCGCACTGCAGCACGTCAAGGCGACTAGACAAACCGCGAGCATAAATTTCATTTTCAAATGCATAACTGCCCCCTCGTTACAGATCGGTAAGCCTCTCAAATAATCCGGCCGTTCAGCTGAATCCGGTCGATCACCTGGCCCCATTCCATCAGTGATTGATACCAGCCAAGCGTAACGGTCGTAAGATCGTCCGCCGATACGCTGCCCGTCTCCAGCGCGCCGATAATTTCCTCTATGCCCGCCGGCACGTCGCGACCGGCGGCAAAGCCCAGCACGCGCTTGATTTTCCGGCAATCGAGCCGGTAACTGCGGTCGTCGCTGTCATTGGCGACCTGATGCTGTATCGTGCCGGGCAAAGCGGCCGCGACCATATCGGCCAGCTGGCCAATGCTGAAATTCATTCCGTCGTCGCCGAGGTTGAAGGTCTCGCCCGCTACGATCGAAGCAGGCGCATCCAGCGCCAGCAGCAAAGCCTGAACGCCATCCTGCACATGGATGAAGGGCCGCCACTGCTGCCCGCCATGCACGAAAATTTCGCCGTCGCGCCAAGCGTGCATCGTCATCACATTCACCGCCAGATCGAAACGCATGCGCGGCGCCAGCCCGAAAATAGTGGCGCTGCGCATAACGACGATCTCGAAATCCGGCGCCTGCAATTCGAGCAGCGCTTGCTCGACCTGCAGTTTGGAGCGCGCATATTCCGTAAGCGGCGCGCAAGCCGCGTCCTCGGCCATCGGCACGCCGCCGCTGCTGCCATATACGGCGGCCGAGCTGACGAAAATATACCGCCGCACGCCCTGCTTTCTCGCGGCGCGCACGACACGAAGGCATCCGTCGACATTGATTTGACGCGTCAAGTCGGCATCGATGGCGGCGCACGGATCATTGCTGAGGCCGGCCAAGTCTATGACCGCCTCGACGCCGTCCAAAGCCCCCGGGTCGAAATCGCGGACATCGTCGGTCAACACCGTGAATCGCGGATGCCGCGCCAGCGCTCCGAGCTTCTCCACCCCGAAATAATAACGGTCCAGTCCGATGACGCGATGGCCTTGCGTCACGAGCGCCTGGCATAGCGGGATGCCGACATATCCCCCGGCGCCGGTCACTAAAATATTCATGATCTTTCATTACTCCATGGCTTATAAGGGCAGCATTATTTTTCTTGCAGTTTCATGCGCAGTTGCGCCGCGTATTCATGAAAACCGCGGATCGCGCCGGTAATCGCGGCGATTTCAGCATCGGTCTGATCGCCATAGACCGGCAGGCTGATGACATGCGCGGCGATGCTCTCGGTAACCGGCAATGATTGCTTATGATGCGGCTGGTAACACGTCATATGATGACACGGCAGTTCAAAGTACTTGCGCGCCGCGATGCCTTCCGCCGCGAGCGCCCGCGCAACTTCATCCCGGTCAAGGCCAAAGAGTTCGGCGTCGAAAACCAGCGGATAATATAGCCAGATAGGCTCCTGTCCCGCGGGCGGTATGAGGAACCGCACACCCGGAAGATCGCTTAAGGCTGCATGATAGGCGGCCGCCACGGCCAGCCTGCGCCGGCGAATGCTCTCGAAGCGCTCGAGTTGCAGCAAGCCGATCATGGCGCATACTTCCATCATCTTGCCGTTGAAGCCCGGCCATGGACAGTCAGGCCCGTTATGCTGGCCGAAATTGCGCAGCATGCGCGCGCGGTTAAGCAGCTCGTCATCATGGCTGGAGAGCGCTCCGCCTTCCATCGTGCTGAATGCCTTGGTGGCGTGGAAACTGAAGATTTGCCCGCGCCCTGCTCCGCCTACGGGCTTGCCGTTCACCCTGGAGCCAAAAGCGGGGGCGCTATCGTATAATACAGGCAGGCCGTGGCGCACGCCCAGCGCGTCCAGCGCGGCGTAATCGCAAGCAATGCCATAACTGCACATCGGCAGGATCGCCTTGGTGCGCGGCGTGATGCGCCGCGCCACGTCATCAACATCAAGCGTCATGCTGTCCGGCAAGATATCGGCGAAAACCGGCTGCGCGCCGGCCCAGACGACCGCATGCGGCGTGGCGGCGAACGTATAGCTCGGCACGATGACTTCGCCCCCCGCGATATCGGCAGCCGCCAGCATGGCCATGAGCGCTGCCTGGCCGCTCGAAAAAACAATCGCCGGCACATTCAAATACTCGCTCAGCGCCGCTTCAAAGCGTTGGACGAAAGGGCCGTTATTGGTCAGCTGCCCATGCGCCAGCGCTTCAGAAAAGGGCGCGGCGAACGCCTCCAGCGGCGGCATGACGGGCCGGACAATTTCGAGCGGCGAGGCGCAGCGCGGCGTGCCGCCGAGAATGGCAGGAAGCATCAAAACTCCGGAATGGGGGAGAGGCAGTCGGCACTTTCACCACAAAATGCTGCATTGCACAAGCCTGTATCGCGGCTGGAGCATAATGCACTGAAAAACCAATAAGATTCCTCTGCTTAATTATGATAAAAAGGATTCGATCTCTATCAAGAATGCCATTGTTCGCATGATCTATACCGAAACCGGAACTCTTGCCGTCGGCGGCACGGAAATCCCCTATACCATTCGCCGCAGCAAACGGCGGAGGCGAAGCATTGGCTTGCTGGTGGAGTCCGAAAAGAACCTGCGGATAACGGCGCCTCTTAAAACCAGCCTTTTTTATATCGAAACCGTTATCCATCGCCGCGCGCATTGGATCATCCGCAAAATGGGCGAGATCAAGGCGCGCCCGCCGGCGAATGACGAAACCGCGATGGTCTATCTCGGCCATGCCTGCGCGCTGCATGTCAGCTATGATCCGCATATTCCGCAGGGCTGCCGGTTGAAGCCGGGGCGCCTGCATGTCAACATTCACGGACGGCATTTGTCGGAAAAAGACCGGCGGGAAGAAATCAGGCTTGAAACCATGCTCTGGTGCAAGAAACGCGCCCGTGTGAAATTCCAGAAACGCCTCGATTTCTGGGCTGAAAGATTAGGCGTCCGCTATAATCGGCTTGTCGTCAGCAGCCCGCAGAAACTATGGGGCAGTTGCAGCGCGGATAATACGATACGCCTGAACTGGCAGCTTGTGATGGCGCCGCTGCCCCTGCTCGATTATGTCGTCGCGCATGAACTCGCGCATGTCGTTCACAAGAACCACTCGCAGCGATTCTGGGGATTCCTTGCCAAGACCATGCCGGATTATAAGGCGCGGCGGAAAGAACTCCGAAAATTCGGCCCAAGACTGGCGCTATGAAGCCTATTCCCACGTCAAATGAAGATTGGCCGTTTTCCCCTTGGAAATCTGGACATTTTTCTTCTGATGCTCGCCGCCGACCGAAGCCTCGATCTTGTATGAGCCTGGCGGAAGCTTGACGTATATCCACGGCCCGGCGTCGGCGATATTGAGCAATTCCTGTCCCTTGCCGGATCGGATCATAAAATGGTCGGCGGCCAAGAATTCACCATTCTTGCTGGTGTTTAGGATCAGCAGATTATAATCCTTCCGAACCGCGCCCAAAGCATCGCGCTCCTCGAGGCTGACGCCGCCGTCGATATAGGCGATGTCTCCCTGCACCACCGGCTGAGGCTCCTGCGCCCATGCGGGAGACGCAATGGCGACGGCCATCAGAAATATCTGAAAGATTTTGCAGCCCATGCGCATCGTTGATCCTCTTATTTGTCTTCCCGCATTAGGCTTTTGCAGCATTAACACAAATTTTCCATATGTGTTTTACTAGATGGGCAGCGCGGGAGCCTATCGCCTTCCGCCGGGTTAAGAGTTATGATAGAAATGCTTGATTCCATTATTTTCATGCTGACATGAACGAAGCTGAAGTTATCGAAGTCTGCCGCGAGGCCATATGGGTCATGGTCAAGCTTGGCGGGCCTATCATGATGGCCGCGCTTGTCGTCGGCGTCACCATTTCGCTGGTGCAAGCCGTCACGCAAATCCAGGAAGCGACGGTGGCTTTCGTGCCGAAAATCCTCGTCGTCTTCATCATGGGCCTGTGGCTTCTGCCCTTGATGATGAGCACCCTCATCACCTTCACCAATACCATAGCGGCGCGGATCGTTCAGATCGGCACGAGCGATAGCAGCCGATGACCGTCGATTTGGAAGCCCTCCTGTCCGGCCAGGTCTTCGCGTTCATGATGATTTTCGCCAGGATCGGCACGGCCTTCATGCTGGTGCCGGGCATAGGCGAGCCCTATGTGCCGATGCGGAGCCGGCTGTTGCTCGCTTTGGGAGTGACGCTGCTGCTCCTGCCGGTGCTGAGTCCTCAGATACCGCAACTGCCGGAGCAGATAGGCTCATTGGTGCGGTTGCTATTCATCGAAATTACCATTGGCCTGTTCTTCGGCACGATCCTGCGCTTTTTGCTGAGCGCCCTGGAATTGGCGGGAACGTTCGTTTCCTTTCAGATCGGCTTGTCCAACGCGACCTTATTCAATCCGGCCTTCGCCACGCAGGGCACGCTGCCCGGCGCCCTATTGAGCAGCGTTGGCGTCCTGCTGCTGTTCTATTCGGGATTTGGGGACATGATCCTCGGCGGCATGGTCGGCACCTACGACGTCTTTAAGCCGGGCGTCATGCCCGTGTTCGAAGACATGTCGGATACGATAGCGCATTTGCTGCCCAAAGCCTTCGCCATCGGCACCCAAATGGCGATACCGTTTTTTCTGATCGGCATCTTGATGTATGTGCCCATCGGGATCATGAACCGCCTGATGCCGCAATTGCAGGTGCTGTTCGTGGCCATGCCGCTTCAGATCGGGGTCGGCCTTGCGCTGTTCGGGATGACGATCAGCACCATGATGCTTTTCTGGCTGCAGCAATTCGGCGAAAGCCTGCACGGCCTCACGCAACGATAGTCAGGGCTAGGCTCCCCCCATGATGGAAGACCAGGACCAGGAACAGAAAACCGAAGAAGCGACCGGCAAAAAGCTCGACGAAGCGCGCGACAGCGGCCAATTGCCGATCAGCCGCGAAGTCGGCAACTGGTTTTTGTTCGCCGGGATTCTCGCGACGCTCGGCATCATGGCGCCGATCCTGGGCGAAACGCTCATGAGCCATCTGCGCGTGTTTTTCGAAATGCCGCATCAGCTGCAGATCGGCGATCACAGCCTGCAAAGAGTTCTCGCCAATACTCTGCTCGGCATCGGCTTGCCGGTCTTGCTGATCTTCTTCATCCTTATGGTAGCCGTTATCGCCGGAACCATGGTGCAAACCGGCTTTTTCGCCTCGACCGCGCCGCTGAAACTCCATTGGGATAGACTCAATCCGGCCATCGGACTGAACAGCTTGCTTTCCAAAAATTCCCTGGTCGAAATGGGCAAGGGATTCCTGAAGATCGTGGTTGTCGGCTATGTCGCCTACACGTTGCTGCGCCCTTATGTCGATAAGGTCGAGCCGATGATCGGGCGCGACATCAACGGAATCGGCGGCGCGCTCCAGGAAGAGGCATTCAGCCTCATGCTGTCCTTGATGTTCGTTATCAGCATCATAGCCTTGATCGATCTTGTCTACCGCCGCCATGTGTATTTCAAGGGCCTGCGCATGACCAAGCAGGAAGTTAAGGACGAAAGGAAGCAGTCGGAAGGCGATCCGATGATCAAAATGCGGATTCGCCAGATTCGGATGGAAAAAGCCCGCAAGCGCATGATGTCGAATGTGCCGAAAGCCGACGTCGTGCTGACCAACCCGACCCATTACGCGGTGGCGCTGCGCTACGATACCGCCAAAATGAACGCGCCGACGGTCGTCGCCAAGGGGGCGGACCTGGTTGCGCTGCGCATCCGCGAGCTTGCCGAGAAAAGCAACGTGCCGCTCGTCGCCAATCCGCCGCTGGCCAGGGCGCTATACCAAAGCGCCGAGGTTGACGAGGAAATCTCGCCGCAGCACTACCGCGCCGTCGCCGAGGTGATTTCGTATGTTTACAAGCTTAAGAAGAAGCATTTGCATTAAAAAAGCGGGCCAAAGGCCAAAGCCTGATTAACTCTATATAAAGAGAGAACGAAAATAACTGGTTTAACATTCCCCGTCTGTTATCATTTATCCAATGCTGAAGCCCGTCAAACCGATCCATTCCCGCCAGGAGGCCGACACGTCGCAACGCGACATGTCGGCGGGAAGCCTGCCCGTCGTGCGCTGGCTGACGCGAAGCCAGTGGAGCGTGGCCATTCTGGCGATCATCGCGGCATTCGGTTGCGCCCTGCTGCCCATGCTCGCGCCCGAAGCGCATAGCACCGTCGTTTCCCTGGCACTGGTGGCACTGCTTTCCATAGCCGCGGGAGCGACGTTTTGGCTGCTCGGCAAGGCCCGCGAATATGCAAGCCAGGAGATTCTTCTCCGCGAGGCCTTCCATAGCGTCCTGACGCCGCAGGTCATCACCGACGCGCAAGGCATGGCGGTATTGAGCAACCGGGCCTTCGTCGGCTGGATCGACACGACCAACCAAAGCGCCGAAGCCGCGCTCGCGGCCCGCTTCGCCGACAACCAGGCCGCGGCCAACGAATTCACCCAATTATGCAAGACCGCGCGCAACGGCCAGGTGGCCGTGGCCGAACTGCCCATCATGCGCGGCGACAAGATCGTCGAATGGCGGCGCATCACCACGCGGCAATTGAGCGGCTGGCACGGCTATCTGCAATGGCGCTTCGAGGATGTCAGCGAGCGCCGCCGCATGGAACGCGCCATGCGCGAGGAGCAGGCCAAGCTGGTCGATTTCATGACCAACGCCCCGGTCGGCATTTATTCGATCGACCAGCACGGCAGGTTCCGCTTCGTCAACCGTACGCTCGGCGAATGGCTGGGCTGCGCCCCGGAAGAACTCATCAATAACGGCGTCCGCCTGCATGAAGTGATATGTTCGCCGCCGAAGAACGCCCAGCCCTACGCCTTCGCCGCCGGGCCGCACGGCGAGCAGAACGGCGAAGCCGTCATGCGGAATCGGGACGGCGTGCAGTTTCCCGTGGCGATCACGCAAACCGTGGTCGTCGGCGACGATGGCAAAACGCTGCGCACGCGCTCAGTCGTCCGCGATTTGCGTCCCGAACGCGAATGGCAACAGGCGCTGAGCGCTTCCGAGCAGCGCTTTCAGCGGCTGTTCGCCGAAGCGCCTATCGGGGTGGCGCTGCTCAACCCGAATTTGCGCATCACCGAATGCAATGAATCCCTGCAAAAACTGCTGCGGCGCGCGCGAACGACCCTGATCGACCTTCCGCTCGCCGATCTGCTCCAGGCCGACGCGCGCACGGCGACGATCGATCAGCTGCACGAAGCCCTGAGCGGCAAAGATGTCATGCGCCCGATCGAGGCTCATATGATCGGCGGGCGTCACGTCATCACGCTGATTTACGTCAAGCAATTCGAGGCTCCCGCCCGCACGCCCGGCGGCGCCAGCGAAAAAGGCCTGGTGCTGTATTTCATCGACATCACCGACCAGAAGAAAATGGAGATGCAATTCTCCCAGTCGCAGAAAATGCAGGCCATCGGCCAGCTTGCGGGCGGCATCGCGCACGATTTCAATAACCTGCTCACGGCGATGATCGGGTTCTGCGATTTGCTGCTGCAGCGTCACAAGCCCGGCGACCAAAGCTTTGCCGATATCATGCAGATCAAGCAAAACGGCAACCGCGCCGCCAATCTGGTGCGGCAGCTTCTGGCCTTCTCGCGGCAGCAGACCTTGCAGCCCAAGCTGCTCAACCTCGTCGATGTGCTCGCCGAGCTTTCCAACCTGCTGCGGCGGCTGATCGGGTCGGGGGTCTCGCTGCGGATGGTGCATGGCCGCGCCCTGCATCCCATCCTGGTCGATCAGGGGCAATTGGAGCAGGTGGTCATCAATCTGGTGGTCAACGCGCGCGATGCCATGCCCAAGGGCGGCACGGTCACGGTCAAGACGTTCAACCATCACCAGGATATGCCGGTCGTGCGCGGCCAGGACGATATGCCGGCGGGAGATTACGTGGCGATCGAGGTCGCCGATATCGGCATCGGCATCCCGCCCCAGATCATGGAGCGGATTTTCGAGCCGTTCTTCTCCACCAAGGAAGTGGGCCAAGGCACCGGCCTCGGCCTGTCCACGGTGTACGGCATCGTCCGCCAGACGGGAGGCTTCATCGACGTGCAGACCCATCTGGGCCAGGGCACCAAATTCATCGTCTATCTTCCGACGCCCAAGGAAGGCGCCATGGCCAAAGCGGTCGCCGCGGCGGCGAACGACAGCGAAGACAACAAGGAAAGAGCGGGCTCCGACCTCACCGGCGCGGGGACGATCCTGCTGGTCGAAGACGAGGACGCGGTGCGGATATTCTCGTCGCGGGCGCTGCGCAACAAAGGCTATATGGTGCTGGAAGCGCGCAACGGCGAGGAAGCCATCGCGGTCGTGGAGAAAGAAGGCGCTAAAATCGACCTGCTCATCAGCGACGTCGTCATGCCGCAGATGGACGGCCCGACCATGATCGCCATCGTCAGGGAGAAACGCCCCGATCTCAAGGTGATCTTTATTTCAGGCTATACGGAAGACAAATTCCGCGACCAGCTCAAGGAAGGCGAAGTCGTCCACTTCCTCGGCAAACCCTTCACGCTCAAACAACTTGCGAGCAAGGTAAAGGACGTGCTGTCGGGGGAGGCGTAGGAACGATCCTCAATTACGCGCCCTAATCTTCCTTCTTCCTCAACTTCTCCCAATAAGCCAGCCGCTTGCCGATCTCGCGCTCGAAGCCGCGTTCGACGGGGCGGTAATAGTTTTGGCGCTCCATGCCTTCGGGAAAATAATTCTGGCCGGAGAAAGCGTCCTCGGTGTCATGGTCGTACTCGTAGCCCGCGCCATATCCCTCGTTCTTCATCAGCTTGGTGGGCGCGTTCAGGATATGTTTGGGCGGCATCAGCGAGCCATACTCCCCGGCATCGCGCTTCGCCGCGTTATGCGCCACATAGGCCGCATTCGATTTCGGCGCGGTGGCGAGATAGATCACGGCTTGAGCGAGGCACAGCTCGCCTTCCGGGCTGCCGAGCCGCTCATACGCCTCCCACGCCGCGAGCGTCTGCGGCAGCGCCTGAGGATCGGCCATGCCGATATCCTCGCTGGCGAAGCGCGTCATGCGGCGGGCGATGTAATTCGGGTCTTCGCCGCCCGCCAGCATCCGCGCCAGCCAATAGAGCGCCGCGTCGGCATCCGAGCCGCGCAGCGACTTATGCAGCGCGCTGATGAGGTTATAGTGGCTGTCCTGCGCCTTGTCGTATAGCGGCATGCGCTTTTGCACCAGCGAGGCCAGCGCCTCGGCGCCGACTGTCTGATCCGGCGGCAAGCCTGCCACCGCTTCGGCCATCATCAGCAGATAGCGCCCGTCGCCGTCGGCCATCGCGCGCAAGGCTTCGCGCGCCTCGGCGGTCAAGGGCAGCGAACGTCCGTAATGTTCCTCGGCGCGCTTCAACAATTGCTCCAGCGCGGCGTCGTCGAGCCGCCGCAGCACCAGCACTTGGCAGCGGGACAACAGCGCGCCATTGAGCGCGAAAGACGGATTTTCCGTCGTCGCGCCGACCAGCGTCACGGTGCCGTTCTCGACATAGGGGAGCAGCACGTCTTGCTGCCCGCGATTGAAACGGTGGATCTCGTCCACGAACAGCAGAGTCCCCTGCCCGCTCTGGCGGCGGCTGTCGGCGGCCTCGAAGATTTTGCGCAAATCGGCAACGCCGCTCGCCACCGCCGAAACCGGCTGAAACAACAGGCCCGCAGCCTCGGCCAGCAGCCGGGCCAGCGTGGTCTTGCCCGTGCCGGGCGGTCCCCAGAAGATGATCGAAAATAAATGCTTCGCCACCAGCATGCGGCCCAGGGGCGCATCAAACGCGAGCAAATGATCCTGCCCCGCCACCTCGGCCAGGGATTTCGGACGCAAAATTTCCGGCAGCGGCGCGGCGGGCGCGAGTTTGGAGAACAGTTCCATGCACGGATATTAGGACGAATGAGGCGACCGCCTCAATCCCCCCCCCTGCTCCAAGCTCCTTAATCCAGGCCGGACGCAAAGCTTCGCGCTCATACCGGTCGCCATCAAGCAGCTACCCCGGCGTCGGCGCTTTTTTATCCGGATAATCGAACAATTTTCCCCGGTAAAGCCGGGCTATCTGGCGCGGCCCCAGTTCGGACGACGCACTCAAAACGGCGGTCATGATGCCTTCGCCGAACGCGATGCCGAGATGTTCGCGCGAAACCTTACCGGTAATGGCATGCATGGTTGTCGCCGCGGCAGCGCTCGCGAGAAACGTCAGGCCCGCCGCGCTCGTTTCCCGACCAAGCCCCGAGTCCCGGAACCAGGAAACGGTTCTGATCCCTTCTCTGAGCGTCACGGCAAGCGCCATATATTGAGGCGCCATGCCGGGATGATGGGTCGCCGCCGCAAGGACGGCCGCGCCCGTCGCCGAGAGAGAATAATAAACCGTGTCGCGCCTGCGGTTGCACAGAGCGGCGGCGGCCTGCATGAGTTCAAATATGGAACCCTTCATGCAATAATCTTTCTACACGAACCAAAAATTCGCGACGGAATATATCAGAGATTCTCGGATAAGGTAAGGTTCTTGACGATGGTTCCGCGCCCGGCGGCGTGATCCGCTCTATACCGGCTCGGGGGAAAGAGTCCGGGTTTTCTCTCGTTTTCCGGAAGGCGGTTCGGGCGGTTCTTGCTTGCCGGGATAATCGAACAACTTATCGGCGTAGAGTTTATAGATTTGGCGGAACCCGAGCCCATTGAGCTTGATCGAACCACAGACCAAAGGAAGCCCGACAAGAAAACCCTTATTGATGGGATCGGGAGCGCACAACCCAACCGTTATCATCGAGGTCGCCATGAAGGCAGAAGTAGCAGCGCGCGACTCTTGACTAAGCTCGGTATTAACCATCCATGACGCCGCCCTTGCGCCTTCTCTCACGGAAATGCCCAGCGTCAGGGCCTGCAAAGCCTCATGCGGATTGCCGGATATGACTGCCGCAGCCGCCGCGCCTGCCGTCAACGTGGAATAATAGAGCGTGTCGCGTTTGCGATTACAGAAATCGGCGGCCGCTTCGATGAATTCAAAAATATCCACAGAATTAATACTCCGTCCTGACAACCATAGCCCAGAACTTAACAAACGCTTTGCCGCATGGCTATCGCGGTTTTAGTTTCAGCGCATTTCGCCGATTTCCTAAAATGATGTCGAAAAGCTGATTGGCGCGCCGGACCTGGATTTGCCAGCCTTCATATTCTTGACTCAGCAAGCTTTTCAAATCTCGACTCAATGCCACTGGCGTCCCGTTGATCGAAATAATCCGATCGCCCCGCTGCAGCCCTAAAGCATTGGCAGGACTGCGCGGAGCAACCGAAAGAATGACGACCCCTATTTCATCGATTTCATGCTCTTCCATTTCTTCCAGCAAGGCTGGCGAAATATTGGCAATCCTAGCACCTCTTAGCGGATTTTCCCCAGATAGCAGAATCTCATCACGGGGCGGAATTTCCGGCGGCCCCGCAAGGTCGAAGACAATCTCCTGTTTGGCATTCTTGCGTAATATTCCGAACGTCGCCGTCCCGCCGACCGGCATGGTGGCGATACGGAAACGCATGGCCTTCTCGTCCTCGAGGTCGCGCCCGTTGAGCGTCAGGATGATATCGCCGACCCGCAATCCGGCTTTAGCCGCAGGGCTTTGCGGATGCAGCCGGTTGACGAGGATGCCGATGGGACGTTCCAGCCCCAGCGATGATGAAAGCTCCGGCGTCATGTCCTGGCCGCCTATTCCCAGCCATGGACGCGCGACACGCGTCTGCCCATGTTCCACGGCGTCGATAACGGCGCGCACCATGTTGGACGGCACGGCAAAGCCGATGCCGAGACTGCCGCCGCTCCGCGAAAAAATCACCGCATTGATGCCGACCACGCGCCCATCCATGCCCACCAGCGCGCCGCCGGAATTGCCGGGATTGATCGCCGCGTCGGTCTGCAGGAAATAATTGAGATCGCTGGCGCCGACTCCCGTGCGGGCGACGGCGGATATAATGCCGCTTGTCACCGTCTGACCGACGCCGAAGGGATTGCCGATGGCGATGACAAGATCGCCGACCTCGATCGCATCTGAATCCGCCAGTTGCAGATAAGGGAAATTTTTATCTTTGCTGTCGACCTTCATGACAGCCAGATCGGTCTGCTTGTCGATCGTCAGCAATTTGGCTTCAAATTCGCGGCGATCGGCAAGAACGATCCGGATTTCGTCCGCGCCTTCGATGACATGCGCGCTGGTAACGACCAAACCGTTGCCGCTCAGAATGACTCCCGAGCCAAGGGAATTCTCCGCCCGCTCTTTCGGCAATCCCTCGGACAGCATGTTGCCGAAGAAATGCTGGAAGATCGGGTCGTCAAACAGCAGCGCCATTTCCCGCTGCCGCACCAGTTTCCGGGCATAAATATTGACGACCGCGGGCGCCGTCCGGTTGACCAGCGGCGCGAAACTCAGGCGGATTTGTTCTTTGGATTCAGGAATAATAGCGGCCGGAGTCGCTTGGGCCTGACAAGGCGCGGAGGGCGGGAAACAGAAGGCGGCGATCAGGATGGTGGCTAAAAACAGCCTGCTATGCAGGATTGCGTGGATAGACATTGCTTGCCTGTCCTCCGTCGCCCGTTCTCCGTCACCGCGCCTGGCATTTCGGCAGGCATGACTTCAGCTCGGTATCGCATTCGGCGCCCGCGCCGAAAACCGACGTGACGTCATCCGACTGCGACACGCGCTGCGCCGCCGAGCTATCCATGCAGCGCGCATGGGCGCTATCGCAGGATTGGACGCATGAATCCACGCCCGACTGGGCGGGGCCTTCGCGCGAAACGGAAGAACCGGAAGTGACGCCGCGATAGGCCGGCGAGCAGGCGCCAAGCCCGATCAGTAATGCTGCGGTCAGGATGATGGAGCCGCAGCGCATGGTTTATACCTTCGCCGCGGCCATTTCGGCTTCGGTCTGCGCCTCGGCGACTTGCACCGGGCCGCTATCCTTGCCCTTGGCTTCTGGATCGCGATCGACCAGTTCGATGATCGCGACGCTGGCGGCATCACCATACCGAATGCCTGCCTTCAGCACGCGCGTATATCCGCCCGGACGGCCCTTGTAACGCTCGGCCAGAGGCCCGAACAGCTTGGCGACCATATCCTCGCTGCGCAGCGTGGAGAAAGCGCGGCGGCGATTGGCCAGCCCGCCCTTTTTGCCGAGCGTGATCAGCCTCTCGACTTCGCCGCGCAAGTCTTTCGCCTTGGCCAGAGTCGTCTTGATCTGCTCATGCTTGATGAGCGCGACAGCCATATTGGCGAACATCGCCTTACGGTGCGATGAAGTGACGCCGAGTTTCCGGCCTGACATTCCGTGACGCATGACTGCTGCTCCTCATATTTTCCTGGACGCACGGCGTGCGTCCGATTGCACATTCCACCGCCTGAACATTCGTCACAGAACGGCAGATTTTCCTTAGTTTCAGAACGGGTCTTCCAGCCTCTTCGCCAGCTCTTCGATATTTTCCGGCGGCCAGTTGGTGACTTCCATGCCGAGATTCAGCCCCATCTGGGATAGGACTTCCTTGATCTCGTTAAGGCTCTTGCGCCCGAAATTAGGGGTGCGCAGCATTTCCGCTTCCGACTTCTGCACCAGATCGCCGATATAGACGATGTTGTCGTTCTTGAGGCAGTTCGCCGACCGGACGGAAAGCTCCAGCTCGTCGACCTTGCGGAGAAGATTGCGGTTGAACGGCAGAATGCTGTCGACCTGATCTTCCTTGGCGTGCGCCGTCGGCTCCTCGAAGTGGATGAACATCTGCAATTGATCCTGAAGAATGCGGGCGGCGATCGCCACGGCGTCTTCGGGCGTGATCGCGCCGTTGGTCTGCACTTCCAGCGACAATTTGTCATAGTCGGTCACTTGGCCGACGCGGCTGTTCTCGACCTTGAAACCGACTTTCTTTACCGGGCTGTATAAGGCGTCCACGGGGATCAGGCCGATCGGCTGATCTTCCTTGCGCGAGGCCGAAGCCGGAACATAGCCCTTCCCGTTTTCGACGGTCAGTTCCATGTTCAAATTCGCGCCCTTGTCGAGCGTGCAGATGACGAGATCGGGATTCAGGATTTCGATGTCGGAGCTAAGCTCGATCTGCTTCGCGGTAACTTCGCCCGGGCCTTGGGCGCGCAGGCGAATCCGCCGCGGGCCGTCATGATGCATTTTGATCGCGAGCGACTTGATGTTGAGGATGATATCCGTCACATCCTCGCGCACGCTGGGGATCGAGGAGAATTCATGCAGCACGCCATCGATCTGCACCGAGGTCACGGCAGCACCCTGCAGCGAGGACAGCAGAACCCGGCGCAAGGCGTTGCCCATCGTCATGCCATAGCCGCGCTCCAGCGGTTCGACCACGATCGTCGCCTTGCGGTGCGAGTCGGCTCCGGCGAACAGCGCTTTATTGCCTTGAATGAGCGATTTCCAATTCTTCTGCAGCATGGGATCGTAAACTCCTGATGATATTCTGACGAATATGTTGAACCTGGGTTACACGCGGCGCTTCTTGGGCGGACGCACGCCGTTATGCGGAATGCCGGTCACATCGCGGATGGAAGAAATCTGGAAGCCGACCGACTGCAAGGCCCGCAGCGCCGATTCACGGCCCGACCCCGGTCCCTTGACCTGCACTTCGACGGTGCGGACGCCATGTTCCATGGCTCTGCGTCCCGCGTCTTCCGCGGCCATCTGCGCGGCGTAAGGCGTGGATTTGCGCGATCCCTTGAACCCGACCATGCCGGTGGAAGCCCAGGCGATGGTGTTGCCCTGCGAATCCGCGATGGTGACAATCGTGTTGTTGAATGTCGCATTGACGTGCGCGATCGCGGCGACAATGTTTTTGCGTTCCTTGCGCTTGGGGCGGGGCGCAGCGGCCTTGGCGCTTTCCTGTTTAGCCATGTCCTAGTATCCTCTAACCTTAATCTATTTTTGTGACGGTCTCCCGCTTTTACCGGGAGCAACCTATGCGCATCGCGAATAAGCTTAGTTGTTGTCAGCCTATTTCTTGGTTGCCATCTTTTTGCCGGCGATGGGTTTCGCGGGACCTTTGCGCGTGCGGGCATTGGTATGCGTCCGCTGGCCGCGCACGGGCAGCCCCTTGCGATGACGCAGACCGCGATAGCAGCCGAGGTCCATCAGCCGCTTGATGTTCATGGAGACTTCGCGGCGCAAATCGCCTTCGACGCGATAATGAGCGTCGATATATTCGCGAATTCTCAGGACTTCCGCGTCCAGCAGCTGATTGACGCGCTTGGCAGCCGGAATATTCAGGCTTTCGCATATCGTGCTGGCGAATTTGGGGCCGATACCATGGATATATTGGAGCGCGATGACCACGCGCTTCTGAGTCGGGATGTTAACACCTGCTATACGCGCCACGCGCTGTCTCCTTACAAAGATCAAACGGCAAAAACCCGTCAGCCCCGATCCCCACGATCGGAAGAATGGCCACGAGCTTGCTTTTGGCAAATTTTCGGCAGCTTTTCTGCTGCGTCAGGGGGCGGAGTATAAGGATTGGCGCAGGGAAGTCAAGACGACATATAGTCTATTAATATCAATACATTACCGGATTGCTACACATCCATTACATAGGGCAGACGGATCGTAAATTTGGTGCCGCGATAAATTTCGGAAGTGACAGATATGTTGCCGCCGAGTTTTTTGACTTCCTGCATGACGGCTTCCAGCCCCACGCCGTGGCCTGAAATTTCGCTGATGCCGTCGCGCGTGGAAATCCCCCAGACGAAGATGCGCTGAATGACCTTTTGGTCGTCGTCGAAACGCCAGCTGCCCTCAGGGTCGATGGCCGCCAATTTCTGGCGCACGCGGTTGGGATCGATGCCGGCGCCGTCGTCGCCGATCTCTATGACCGCCCATTGCTGTCCCGATGCATCGGTTTGCTGCTCGACATGGACGCCGATTTGTCCGGCGGCATCCTTGCCGCGCGCCATGCGGGTCACCGGCGGCTCGATGCCGTGGTCGATGATATTCCGGCTCATATGCGTCAGCGAGAAGAAAAAAGGCTGCCACGGAAGAGCAAGTACGCGAAGATTGTCGCCGGTATAGATGACCGGCTTCAAATTCTTGTCCATCTGCTGCGCCAATTCGATCAGTTCGCGCTCGAAGCTCAGGAAGCAGCTGCGGATCGGCAAAGCGGCGATCTCGGCGAGGTATTTCTGCAGGCTCGGCCCGACGCCGTATTTCGACTTGAGATAATCGGCGTAGGTGTAAATCGATTCCTCGCTGATTTCATACAGGGTGCCGCGCTGCTCGTCCTCCACCGCGATCATGCCGCGAACTTGCAGCAGCACGTTGCTGAATTCCATCTCGATGACTTTGTGCGCGGCCAGCGCCAATTGCCGGAAATCGTCCTCGGTGTCAATCTTCGAGTTCCGCATTTGGGTTTCGATCTCGTGAATCAGTTCGCCGAATTTCATCAAACTGAAATGACGGACGGCCGCCTTCAAGGTATGCAATTGCCGCAACATCGTGGGGATATCCCTGAGCGACAGGTTGGGCTTGACCGTAAAGGCGATGAATTCCCGGATATGGTTGACGGTAGAAACGAATTGATTGCGCTCCTTGAATATCTTGCAGATCATATTGGCGAAGTGCTGCTGCTGCTCGGCAAGAGACTGCGCCGCCGTTTCCTCGGTGCGGTCGGTCGCGATCAGGACGACATGGGTCAGAACATTATGCTCGTTCCTGATCGGCTTATAAGCCAACGCGATATTGCGCTTGGCCGAATGAGGAAAAGTCTGCGGCAGGAAACGCACCGCGTCGTCGAATCCCAGCGCATGAGTCGGATCGAACAGAACCTCGATCCAGGCAAGAAAATCGTCGCGCGACACCGCCGGCACATGCAGCATATCCGCAAGATGCATGCCTGCCGGGGTCTGTTCCAGCATTTCGATGCAAGCCTGGGAATACATCGAGCCGCATTGCGCCTTGCGATCGAAGGTCAGAAACCCTTGCCCGAGGGAATTGACCAGAACTTCGGTAAGGCGCGCCTGGCTCGTCACATTCTTATGCACGCGGAAATTCATGACGTAGAGCACGACCATGCCCGAAATCGCCGCGATGCCCATGACAATGGCGGACAGAACAGACGTGACCGGCTGCATGCCAAGCACCGGCAACAGCGCCGCCCCATAGAGCAGCAGCACGATCCCGGCCATGCCCATGAGGGTGATATGGATAAGATCGACCTGTTTGATAGCGTCGGTCAGCAGCGAAGACCGTGGATGGCTTGGCGTGGACTGACTTGATATCTGAAGATCATCCGGCATGGTCACTGGGCCTCGCCGGGGGTTTAGGGTCTGGACTCATAAACAACATGGGTTCTGCGCAGGCGAAAAAGCCGTCCGGCTACGAAAAGACCGAAGCAGGTAACGGTGTCTACCTGCAAGGTCTTTGAGAACGCCGGGCGGCTTTTTCTCCGCGCCCCCTGGGGTTTGCAAAAGAAAGCCAAGGACGGCGTCAACTTCGCTCGCCGTAGATGGACTACGCCGTCGCTCGTTTCCTGGCCCTTGGCTTTCTTTTGTCAAACAGAACCTCATGGTATTTATGAGTCCAGACCCTATGAATGGGAATCAGAATGAGGTGCCTTATGGATAGCGACATGAACCTGGAAAAGCTGCCCCTGCAAGTAAAACGGGACAATCATGTAATGCCCGCGATGGAAATGGCTTAAGAAATGACCTTTGCCGGTAACGACGCTAGGAATTCCCAGTTTAAGCTCGAAACCGCGCCGGTTAAGATCGGTCTTGATGCGGCCGAAAATCATATTGGTGATCTCGCCTACCGCATCGACCGCCATTTCGTGCGTGATCGACACCGATTTTCCGATTACCGCAGGCAGGATATCACGCATAGTTTCGAATGTGAAACAAAGCGTCAACGTGCCCTCGAGTTCGTTCTGCACCATGCCGATGATGCCGGAAACATCTCCGACGAGGGATACGATGCCGTTGCCGATCTCGTATTTTCCCGAGACGACTTCGACATCGAAAGTATTACGCATGGCTTCGACGACCGCCCGGCTTATTTCGGCCGAAAGCTTATCGTCAAGCGCTAGCTGCAATTCACGGGTCATTCAGGGTTCGCGCTCCTCTAACGCCCGGCGTTTGAACGCTTACGCTTCAGCCATTCGTTGATCTCAAACAATTTCTTGCCCAAATCCGACGGCGAGACCGGCTTGATAATATAAGATGTCGCCCCGGCCTTGATCGCCTTCATGATGTTTTGCTGCTCAGATTCGGCGGTCAGCATGACGAACGCCGTATTGGCGTAGTCCGGCTTGGCGCGAAAATAACTCAGCACCTCAAGCCCGGAAATGGTCGGCATGTTCCAATCGAGAAAAACGATATCGAAAGGCTGCTGATCGTTCCTTGCCTTCTGGATGATCTCGATGGCCTCGTTGCCGTCAGCCACGGTGGCGACGTTCGAGACACTCGCTTCCAGCAAAGTGTTGCGGACGAATTGGCGAATCAGGAAGTGATCGTCGGCGACCAAAACCTTGAGACTGGCAAGCTGGCTCACTACTTACTCCCTAAGATCGGGCAGGCGGGACGTGAATCTTATGGGTACAGGTACCTATGAAACGGAAGGGTTACATAAAAACCTTGCCGGATGGTTAAAATGCCCTGGACGTCATGCATAAATGTTTAAACTTTGTACACTTTTGCCCGCGGCGGCATAAGGGTTTGAATTTTGGACGCGCTTTCGCAACCGGCGCCGTCGCGCCGATTGCGAATTCGTTCATCTTCAGATTAGCGGCCCTCTAAAAAGCCGCGCGGGCATTTTACATCGAAGCGCCGCTCTTGAGACCCGCCATATGATGAACGGCGGAAGTTTCTTCGCCAGCCGGCGAATGATGAGCGGACAACTGTCCCGTCAGCGCAGTCTTTTGCTCATAAGCTTCAAGTTCCTTGATCAGGCCCGCCAGCACCCCGATCGCGCCCTCTATCATCGCCTGAAACTGCGGTTCTCTCGTGGCCCCGGCATCGGCGCGCAAACGGCTGATCGTATCGACTAAATGCTGGCGCATTTGCTGGGTGGTGGAGCGCGGATGGCTTTGATTCTGATACTGCATGAAATCCTCCCGATTAGGTGCGGCCCATTACGAAGAAACCACCGTCAGGAAACCATATGAAAAAAAGCGGAAACCCTTTGGAAACCATACCTTTATTTCGGCGAATGGGACACTATATATGTAACAACTTCGTACAACCGATAACGGCATGAAAGGACATCTCATGATTGCCATCAGAAAAGCAGAAGAACGCGGTGCGGCGAATTTCGATTGGCTCGACACCAAGCATACATTTTCTTTCGGCCAGTATTATGATCCGAAATTCATGGGCTTCGGCCCATTGCGGGTCATCAATGACGACCGCGTCGCGCCCGCCAAGGGATTCGGCACCCATCCGCACGACAATATGGAGATCGTGACCTACATCCTCGAAGGCGCGCTGGAGCACAAGGACAGCATGGGCACGGGATCGGTCATCCTTCCGGGAGACGTGCAGCGTATGAGCGCCGGAACCGGCATCACCCATAGCGAATACAATCCTTCCAAAACCGACCCGGTGCATTTGCTGCAAATCTGGTTCTTGCCGAAGAAGCGCGGCATCCAGCCGTCCTACGAGCAAAAGCACTTCCCCTCCCAGGATAAGCGGGGCAAGCTCGTGCTGGTCGGTTCGGAAACGGGGCGCAACGGATCGGTCGTCATCAACCAGGATGTCGATATGTATGCCGCGCTCATCGATAAGAATGAAGTCATCACGCATGCCTTGAGTTCCAGCCGGCGCGCATGGGTTCATGTAGCGCGGGGCAGCGTGTCGCTGAACGGCCAGGTCTTGAAGGCGGGAGACGGCGTCGCCGTCGCCGACGAAACCATCAGGCTCGAAAACGGCCGCGACGCCGAGATCATCCTGTTCGATATCGGCGCGCAGGCGGATTAAGGGCTAATTGGGAGCGGCGTAAGACCGCCAGGTCAAAAATCCTGGCGGTCGAAATTTTCCGCGAAAGCTCTTTTCAGGCTCTCGGCGTTCAATGTCTCCAGATGAGGCAAGCGCCCGAGGATGCTCACGCCCGAATACTCGGCGATGGTGCGGATATTATCCGGATTGTCCGGGCCGATGAAGGCGATGCCGTGAACCGGGATATCCCGTTTGCGCAGCGCTTCGATGGAAAGCAGCGTATGATTGATCGTGCCGAGCGCGGTGCGGCTGCATAAAATAACGGGCAAATCCCAGCGCTTGAACAGATCGATCTGCAGATGCTGGCGCGTAACCGGAACCATCAGCCCTCCGGCCCCTTCGATCAGCAGCGGCGAATGCGCCTCCGGCACCACAATGGAATCGGCATCGATTTCCACGCCGTCTATTTCGGCGGCGCGGTGGGGAGAGAGCGGCTGCATGAATATATATCGTTCCGGATGAAAGCGGCTGGCGGGCAAGCCGGTCAATCTCTGAACGGCCTGCCTGTCGCCGCCATTTTCCGTCCCCGATTGGAGGGGCTTCCAGTATATCGCGTCGAACGCCAGCATGAGCATCGCCGCGAAAACGGTTTTGCCGATATCGGTATCCGTACCCGTGATGATGTAGCCGTTTTTCACGGCTCACGCGGCTCGCGTCGTCAAGTAAGGATAATCCGTATAACCTTCGGGACCTTGGCCGTAAAAGGTATCGGGATGCGGCTCGTTCAGCGCCGCGTTCAGACGCAAGCGTTCCGGCAGATCGGGATTGGCGATAAACAATTTGCCGAAGGCGACGGCATCGGCCTCGCCCGCGGCGAGCACCCGTTCCGCCGTTTCCTGGGTGAAGCCCTCATTGACGATATAAGCGCCGCCGAACGTCTTTTTGAGTTCCGGCCCGAGGCGGCCTTCGCCGAGATGCTCGCGGGCGCAGATGAAGGCGATCTTGCGCTTGCCGAGTTCGCCCGCGATATAGCCGAACGTGGCCGGAAGGTTGGAATCCCCCATCGATTGCGCGTCGCCGCGCGGCGCGAGATGCATGCCGACGCGCCCCGCGCCCCATACCGACACCACGGCATCGGTCACTTCCAGCATCAGCCGGGCGCGGTTTTCAATCGGGCCGCCATACGCATCGGCGCGCTTGTTGCTGCCGTCCTGCAAGAACTGATCGAGCAGATAGCCGTTCGCGCCGTGGATTTCCACGCCGTCGAAACCCGCTTCCTTCGCATTCTGCGCGCCCTTGCGGAAAGCCTCGATAACGCCGGGATTTCCTCGAGCGTCAGCGCCCGCGGCACCGGATACGGCTCCGTGGGCCGCATTTGCCGCACATGACCTTCCGCCGCGATGGCGCTGGGTGCGACCGGCAGCGCGCCGTCCAGGAAATACGGATGCGAAATGCGCCCGACATGCCATAGCTGCAGTATTATCCTGCCACCGGCGTCATGCACCGCTTGAGTGATTTGTTTCCAGCCCTCGACTTGCTCCGGCGACCAGATGCCGGGCGTATCGGGATAGCCCACGCCCATCGGCGTGACCGACGTCGCCTCCGAAAAAATCAGCCCTGCCGAAGCGCGCTGCGCGTAATATTCGGCCATCATCGCATTGGGAACGCGCCCCGCGCTCGCCCGGCAACGCGTCAGCGGCGACATCAGGATGCGGTTCGGTAATATCAGGTCGCCGAGCTTCATGGGATCGAACAAGGTGGGCATGTTATTTTTCCTTTCCTGACAATGTGAGGAGCAGTTTGAGCAAGCCGGGAAATTTCCCGTCGATTTCGGCGCGGCGCAAGCGGCTGATATGCTCCAGCCCGTGTTTTTCCGTACGGATCAGCCCGGATTCGCGCAATACGCGGAAATGATTGGAAAGCGTGGATTTCGGCAGGCTGGCGCAAGGCGAAGCACCGTTGCAGCAGAGTCCTTCCTTGGAGGCGGAGAGTTTGCGCACGATCTGCAGCCGCATCGGATCGGCCAGCGCCGAAAGCAAGCCGGGCAACGTTATGCCGTCGATGGCGGGATGCACGAAACGCGTCATGGCGACTAATATACAGCAAGCGGATCACTATTTCAATAGTTCCGAATATATGAAATAGTTTCCGGTATGGATGGCCGCGCCGATGAGAGGCCAAGAGGTCTTGAAGAAACGCCCTAGAACTGCAATTCTGCCTCCGGCTTACCTGCCCCCCCCCCCCCGCCTTTCAATCCTTCACCTCATAGGAGAGAACGATGCCCTCGATCAAAACCAATGACGGAACCGAAATCTATTACAAGGATTGGGGCAAAGGGCAGCCGGTGGTTTTCCATCATGGCTGGCCGCTGAGCGCCGACGACTGGGACGCGCAGATGCTGTTTTTCTTTCAGCAGGGCTATCGCGTCATCGCTCATGACCGTCGCGGTCACGGCCGTTCGAGCCAGACGCCGGAAGGCAACGAGATGAATACCTACGCCGACGACGTCGCCGCGCTGACCGCCGCGCTCGACCTCAAGGACGCGATTCATATCGGCCATTCGACTGGCGGCGGAGAAGTCGCGCGTTACATCGGCAAGCACGGCCAGGCCCGGGTCGCGAAGGCCGTCCTGATCGGCGCGGTCCCTCCCCTGATGCTCAAGACGCCCGCCAATCCCGGCGGACTTCCGATCGAGGTTTTCGATGGATTTCGCGCCGCGCACGCCGCCAATCGCGCGCAGTTTTTCCTCGATGTCGCGTCCGGCCCGTTTTACGGCTTCAACCGTCCCGATGCGCAAGTGAGCCAGGGCGCGATCCGCAATTGGTGGCGCCAGGGCATGATGGGGTCGATGCTGGGGCATTACGAATGCATCAAGGCGTTCTCGGAAACGGATTTCACCGAGGACCTGAAGAAGATCACGGTGCCGACGCTGGTGATGCATGGCGACGACGACCAGATCGTGCCGATCGGCGCTTCGGCGATGATGTCGTCCAAGCTGCTGAAGAACGGCACGCTGAAGATATACAAAGGGCTTCCGCACGGCATGTGCACGACCCATCCGGACATCATCAACGCCGATCTGCTGTCCTTTATCAAGTCCGGAACGGTCGAAGACGCCGCCGTGGCAAGCGCGGCTTAGAACGCCGATCCCCTTCCCCGGCCCCGGCTCTCTGCGTCGGGGCCGGAATAAGGCGTCAAGGGCATATCCCCAAACGAGCGATGGAGATTGCCGGATATTTCCCGCCGTATCTTCTCTCAAGAGTTCGCTGCGTGACGCGGAGCGCCGAATCCGCCTCGCCTTTAATTCTGGTGATTTCCGCTCCCGCCGCGACCGCGGCGTTGATGCCGTTGCCCACAAGATTCTCGCCCACGGCGTCCATGGGCTTTAAGGGACTTTCCGGCTGCGCCAAAGAAGGAACGCCGGGCTGGCTGGAAGCGTCGGCCCCCAAGATCCCGGTCGCGACGCCGATGCCGACCCCAACACCGGCCTGCAAGCTGGCCACGTTTATCGCCCGGTTCAGCGTTATGATTTTTTCGATATTGCCGGCGAGGGCGCGAACGCCGTCAACGGCGATCCGATCGACGTCTTCGGCGGATATCGATCGCAGCGCGGGCGGAATCTTTGTCACGACTTCCATATAAGGCGACGCGTGAATATCTCTCATGCGCTCGGCCAGGTTATGCGTGTAGTAATCCAACGACATCCCCCATGTCGCGCAAACGCTCGCTTCCTCGCGGGCTTTTTCCCAGTAACGGTATGTGGGAGATGTGATGGCCGCGGCGGACTCGGAACCGCTCGGCGCTGAAAATCTGTTGGGATTATAGGGCGTCGGTCCGAGCGAAGGCCCGTCATCGAACCGCGGCGCGGCAGGCGGAGCCGGTGGAGCAAATCGATTGATATAGGGCGTTCGTTTGCGCGGATAATCGTCGCTGGCACGGAGTTCGGCAAACGGGTCCGAGGGCGGCGGCCTGGGTGCGAGTTCAGAAAGATCCGGATCGACCCACCGCTTTTGCGGCGGCGTCCGCGCGGGCGCGATGGGTTCCGGCCTCGATATGGGCGCTGGCGCAGGGACGGACACGGTTTGCGGCGCATCCGCGCTTTCGGATCGAATATCGCAAGAAGCCGCCGCCGCGAGCATGAAAAGCGCGGCTGCCGCCTGCCGATAGGCAATATGATCTTTAAGCATATCATTTCCTCTTCGGTGAATTATTCTGTCCGCCACTATACGGCTTTAGTTTAACAGAATTCTCACCGCTGGGAAACCCTGAGAATTTATTCGGCGCCACTCATCGCTTTGGCAAATGCAGGAAAATCAAGCGCCGTGTTCTGGTCGTGAACGATACGCCATTCGCCATTCTGCAATTCGAACACATATATGAGCCAGGTACTCACCGGAGCATCCTCCGGCTTGGCGCGATAGTCATATTTGATCAGGGCCATGGCCATATCGTCCCCCACGACTTTGTGAACGACTTTGCCTTCCCATATCCAGTTGGGATCCTTGAACCACTGTTCATGTATGGCAATCGTTTCCGCGGGCGTCGTGAAAGCATGGCCATTCTGGACAATCGTGTAGAGCGTGCCGCCATGCGTAAGATGAGACTTGAAGCTATCCAGGTCTCTATTGGCAATGGCGTCAAAGTGCGCCTGCAAAGCAGCGTCAAAACTTGGTTTCATGCTCCAGCCTCCAGTGCAAGATGAAAGTCCGAGCCTTCATAACGCCGAAGTTCGCAGATTCATGGCTGCGTGGCGTCCCCTGCTGGACGCAGTTAGAACTTGCCATAGGCAAGAGGTATTGAATCTCCACGCTATTTTGCCACTTACTCTGTAAGCTGAAGCACTTAAATCCTGAAGCGACCATAATTGCTTAAATTCTCTGGGTATGGAGTCCTAAAAATAGCCCTTAAATTATAAATATCTTTCAATTAATTCTAGCTTGTGGATGTCCAACGTTTTGATGGACTCCTTAAAAACTATTTTTGCGCTATCTATTTGAGTCACGTGCTCTTTTAGCCATTCAATGTCTTCAAAGGTGAATCCATATCGTAATAACCAAATCTCGACATCATCTTTAGTTCCATATCTTATATATTTTTGCAAAATGGCTGCTCTTTGATCGTTTGTTTTTTGATAAAATATTTCCAAGGCAGCACAAATCGGATCGGTTATAGACAAGGCGATTACTTTATCGAGATAATCGTACGTATCAAAAATTAGGGTGTCATAGCTAATTCCTACTGCCGACGCATTTCTGGGAAAGAGAGATATGACGCCTATCTGTTTATTTGGAAGAGGTGACGCGATCTGGCTGAAGCGTATAGGGATTTCCTTTATGCCTTCCACAAGTTTTTCAGCAGTAATTTCTCCAGAAACAAACATCTTCAATAGTCCGTCGCGTGTCTTCTTGTCAGTTAGGAACCCATAACGTAGCGATATTATTTCACTAAAAGATTTTCCTTGAATACGCCAAAGCATTATTGGGATTGCCGCGCTTAAAACACTTTTCTCGCCTGGAAATAAATCGGGCCGTCTCAAATGCTGTATGTAGATTTTTTTAAAAGCATCTTTAATTTTGTTTCGCACCACACCCAGTTCGGCGTATGCGTTACCCGTTAAAGGACTTTCGCCGTGTAGCAAATTATCAAGAATAAATTTTATGTCCTCGTCGATAGCGCCTGTCGATAAGCGAGCAATCTGGGTCTGAGTTAGATGTAGGGTGTCATCAAATGAATCTTTTTTAATCGCTTCGACTATATCTTTAGAATCTTCATCTATATTTTCATCGTCGTCGTCCAACAGAGACATATCTTTTAAGCCAAAAGTTTCTTTAAATCTTTTGGAGAACGTAGAAACATTGCTCTTTTTAACGATGGTGTACCCATAATTGAATGTGTCAATTTCTTTGGTGCTGCGCCCCGCTCTGCCCACCAAGTTTTTTAATGTGAGGGCATCCATTTTTGTAAAATTATCAATCCACACTATGTCAAAAGGCATATTAATCCCCTGATTAAGTGTTGAAGTGGCAAAGCAGATTCTTGCGTGTTTAGACCTGATAAATTCCTCAATTAATAACCGGGCCTTAAGTGGAACGGAGCCATGATGTATCACAATGCCTTTTTCCATCATATCGAGCATTAAGGAATGCTTTTCTTCGTCATCCTTTTTGACTCCTACATACTCTCTGAGTTTATTTATCAGCGCTTTTGCCGCTGGATCTTCTATTGTGGGACATAAATCTATGTATTTAGAAAATCCGTCAATGTGTCCCCCTTTGTAAATTCTGGATTTCGAAATGTATATTAAGAGTGTTCCATTGTTTTTGATGGTTTCCTCTACGAAGTCTCCAGGAAGAAGGGAATTCTTGCTATCAACGTTCGGAGAAAAATATTCAAACTTGTTATTGCCGAAGGCCACAAATATTTTTCCGACAGCATGATGATTGTAGTGTTCAGAAGCTGAATCCTTATCGAAACCATGTTTAATCAATTGTGCCTCAGGGTTTTTAACGAAGGGGTGGGCAAATACCTTTTTTGCTTTTGGCAATACTTTATCTATTCTTCTAATGAATGAATCAAACTTTAATCCTCTGACAGGCTCTTCTGATATTTGCGCCTCATCTAACAAAAATAATTCTATATTAAACTCATGTATTCTTTTAAACAGTTCTCCGCCTCTTTCAGGGGTAATAATGAAAACTCGTCTCTTTGTTTTTTCTGTATTAATGCTATCGATAAATTGCAGGACTAGAACAGATGGGTCTACTAATCGGATAACCTCAAAGTAGTACTCCGCAATTAATGCTCGCGACGGCACAACAATTACTACATCGCCTCTTGTTTTTTGTATCAGCGCTCTAAAAAGATGTGATTTACCAGAACTCGTTGGTGACGAGAATGAAAAATACTTTTTAGTCCTTATATGTTTATACGCACTAGCTTGAATGGGGGTAAATTTCTCTCCCGTATCTTCTTCAATCGCCTCTGCGTAGATGGCATAGACTTTCTCTATAATACTTTTGGGTGCCTCTGTTTTGTAAAATAGGCCCATTAAACTCATAAGTTTGCTTTCGTATTGTTTAAATTTCTGCGGATGATCTTTTTTGAGGTGGGCTAGTTTCTCAAACAGGGTTGCATTGGTAGGACCCTCTCTGTGAATCTGGCTAAGAGCATTCTGTATAGCCTTTTCAGGATCCTCATATTTCAATAGATCGTCAAACATCTACTTCCACTCCAACTACAAATAGTTTTGGATATGCAAGAAGCTGGTCAATGTTTGTAGATTTCAGGACGTTCGCGATAATATTTGAGGGATTGAGGCTGTTAATAGAAAATGCAGCAACGTAGGCTTTCTTGCCATCAAGATAAGCTGTTTTGGCGTCGTCGCTAACAAAATGACTAAGATCAGAAAGTTCGGAGTCGTCTTTTCGTAATGTTATAAAGCTTAAAATTTGTTTTATGGCCTCAGTATACGGATTATCTGATGAGCTATATTTTGCTTCGCCGAAAACGACTATTTTGCAATCGCTCTCAGTATGAAAATCAAAACCGGGATTACCAGTCACTTTTTCTTTCCACAATTCAGCCAGTGGTATTTTTATATGGATCAAATTCTTATTGAGAACATCTTGTGCGGAAATAGAAACCATATACTCCCCAAAATCTTTTGTTGGGGCGTCCTCGACTTTTGAAAATATGTTTTTGGCCAGTTCTTCGATAGTTCTCTTTGCTCGTGCATCAAATGCAGTTTGCTCTATAGGGCCAAGCTTTTTTATCCAGCTTGTATCTTCGATAAGCTGAATCATATCTTTTGCGTAAATCTTTATATCTTTAATTTTTATATGGGCACTATACACAAGACACGACGTTGTCTTGCCGTATTGAGACATGTCTTCCTGTTTAACGGCCACAACTTCCATTGCACACTCATAACAAATTGTCGATCAATCTGCATCCATCATAAACTTCCATGGTCTGGCGGAAAAGATTAATGCAGCCGGTTGCGGCCAATTCTGCCGGTGGCCGATGCCGTCGTGGTTTTTTCCGAACATATCACGAATTTTGGCTTCAAGTTCAAGGCGACTGCCTTCATCCAGCATGACCGTGCTGCTTTCTTCTATCGGCTCAGTCAATTCATGCGGACAGTTATCGGCTATGGAGCAATGTTTCCAGGTTCGGTCTTTATCCTCGGGACAGACTGAATCGGCATATTGGCAAGGAACCCCGGTTTCCGTGCCCCATATGACAACATAGCAGCCATCATCGTGATAAAAACCCACTTCCAGATCATCAATGCGTGCCGACATATCTCCTTCGGCATTTTGCCTGAAGACAACGGCTTCCGGCATGTCTGTTTCCGCCATCGGCAGCCATTTTTGAAACGGAGCGGCCTCTGTGCCGTCAGGCACAAACCAAACTTTATGAATGGCATCCCATTTTGCGCCAAGCTTTTTGGCCTGATCCTTTTCGGCAAAGGGTACGTCTAAATCGACACGCGGCATGATCTTGCCCTCTTAGGTGTTGATCTCCCGCCTTCTCTTCGCGGCGACCTTTGCATTGTGCTTATACATTTTGCCGCGTCTGGAGCGGCGTGCCATGGGGCCGAGTGGCAAAGGCGCGACGACCGGCAGGTTATGAGCCATGTTGCGGCCATGAGCAAGAGCCTCGGCCAGATCGTCGGAATAATACGCCGTCGAAGGCGCTCCGTTGCGGTAATTCACTTTATATTCTCCGGGCAGCATCGTCAGCGTCACGCCGATGTCATGCAGTTCCTCCACGGCAATCTTAAAAGCCGGAAGGGAGGGTTGTTGTTGCGTATCGATCATCATATTCGTGCCTCATATAATTTGTGCCTGTCTTGCATCGGTCGGAAAATCAAACGCTTCCCGTAGACGGCCTTTAGCTGGAATCGAATTTCTTCAGCTTCTTGCGAACTTCCGCCGCTTGTACGTGCAGCAGTTTGGGCAACGCATGCTTGACGCCCTGCACGTCCATGACGGCATAAGAATCGCGCGGCCCGTGCTTGAGGATCATGTCACGCGCGGCAAGCATTTGCGTGAAGGCGGCGGCGGTTTTGGATTCGCGCCACGCCTGGCGTATCGCGGCGCGGTCATGCTTGCATAGCGCCGCTTGCTGCTGCCGGAATTCGGCCTGGATGGTGGATGCCTTTTTGCCTTTCGGCGCGGATGCGGGCATGCGCGTGAAGTCCTTCAGCCATCCGTGAATCTCCGACGCCGCGAAGCGGAGAAGTTTGGTCAGCGGATGTTTTACGCCCTGCGCGTCGGTGACGGCGTAGGAATTTCGGCGTCCGCGTGCCAGCGTCATGCCTCCCGCCGCCAAAAGCTGAACGAACGACTTGCCGGAGTTCGTCGCCGCCCACGCGTCGCGGATCACCGCGCGGTTGTTCCGGCAAATGGCTTTCTGTTCCCGCTTCCATGCGGCACGGATGCCACGTTTGCGGTCGAGAAGTGCTTTCTTCTCCCGCGCCAGTTCTTTGCGGACTTCAGCGGGTTTGCGCTGTTCCGGCGTTGTTTGTTCCTCTGCCGCCGCCTCCGGTGCTGCTTTCTCCGCCGCCGCAGGCAGAACGATTACTAGCTTCGCCAGTTCTCCACGCTTCTGCGCGGCAATCTCGGCTTTCTGGATTTTCAGCGCCTTACGCACATCCTCGACACCGGCAAGCCTTGCATGGTCGATGTCGCGTAGCCGCCGGTCAAGCTCGTCCGGCTTCATGTTCAAGAGCCGAGCTAGCCCATTAACATTGCCTTTGCGATCCAGCATCACGAATGCCGCGCGGTCGCCCCGCGCCAGGATCAGCCCATGATCCGCAAGCCCCATCGCAAAGGCCCGTCCATCGGCGGCGTCATCCAAAAGACCGCCGATCCTGGCCCGGAACGCTTCCACGTCCAGGCCGAGACGCTTCGCCTGCTCCACTTCCCATCGTACCGGGGCGGGGCCTTTTTCTTGCGGGCGCTGGTCAGGCACCGGCGAAAACCCAAGTTCCCATTCCAGCTGCCGCGCCAATCGCCGCAGCTTGCGGCGGCTAAGCCCCTCTTTCTTGACCTTCATCGTCTGTTCGTCGATGCGGTTCCAGAAAACATGGATATGCAAGCCGCCGTCGGGAGTGGAGTGCATCACGATCCCCCGCGCATGGCCAGCGAGATCGAGCACGCCCTCGGCCCGGTCGGTGCAGTGTTCCCATTTCTTGGGTGTTATGGACTCACCGGGCCGCAGCCGCATCATCGCATGAAGGATGGGCCGCTTGCTTCGCGTCGCCTTCCCCATGAGGTCGATGCTGGCAAGCGCATCGTATATGTTATCGGCGGCGAAGCCCCGCAACTGGTAGACCAGCACCCCCGGTTCTTGCATCAGGTATCGGGCGAGGCGTTTGCCGCTGGAATGGGTATGACCTTTGCAGATCATGGATGCATTAGGGCCCCACAAAGCGGTGGTTCAGCGCCGTCACCAGCCGCGCCATGTCATGCAGGATCGCCGCCGCTACCGGGCGCTCGTCCTCGTCAACGATCTTACGCAGAATACCGTTCGCCCGGTTCATCTGAGCCACCAGCGCCGCCAGGGACTCCGGCGCTACCGCCCCCCGTTCCGCAAGAACCGGCCTGCGCAGATAGTCGCCGACGGTCGTGCCGACGGCGCGGGCCGCAGCGGCCAGAGCCTCATATTCGGCATCGGAAAAACGGACGGTCACGCGCTTTTCGCGCGGAGAGGGTACGATTGTATGGTGGATTTGAGGGCGTATTCGGGCGGCGGATGGCTGCATAATAACTCCCCTCAAATGCTCAGTATTAATATTCGGGCAGGCGGTACGAAGGCAGGCGGAAAGATTAATGGGCTGTGGATAGAAATCACAAATTAGGAGCGGCGACGGACTGCTTGGAAACGCTTCGCGATAATCATTAGGCTTGCGAAATTAACGAACGTCTGACGAAACTCCCTACTTGTTAGTCGCACCAAACGCGATGAAGTCAATTCAATAAGAAAAGATTTCTCGATGCAACCAGAAAGAGTCCAGCAACGGGCATCAAGCCAAAAAGCTTGGGGATAACTCGGTAACGGGGTCAAAAGTAAACGGCCAGAAGCAGAACCAGGGTCAGGTAACCAGCCCTAATCCCCCCAAACGCAGCCCAAGGGGGGCGAAGGGGGCGCGGGCGCAGCAAGCGCCACGGCGGCGAGCCTACCGAAGCCTTAGCGTAAGCCGGAGGAGGAGAACCCAGACCGAGCTACAGACTACCCAAAGGCGGGCAGGAAGCTCGGCGACAACCATGGCGAGAACAGGACATAGAAAAGCCCGCCACGGCGACCGGGACGGGCTACGGTCAAAAGCAAAAGGCCCGACGCCTTGTGAGCGTCGGGCCTTTCGTTCTCTAGTGACGGCCTATTCCATGGCCTGTTCCTGCGGATACATATCAAGCGTCAAGCTAATCTGAAGGTCAGCACATTCCTTCAGCAACTGCCAAGACAGTTCCTCAATACGATTATCCTCCATGAACGCACCAATAAAGTACTCAAGCGTACCGCCGGTGTTAACAAGCCCACGAAGATATTCAGCCTTTCCGCTAAGAGTTTTATTGAACTGACTGAGAGCATCTGGAAGACGAGTTCCTGTCGTAATAAGCAAGTGATGTCTCCAAGTCGTCAGTTTATTAACCCCTGGCACCGGATTACCTTTTGGGGTCTTTCTTGGCTCTCCCGCTCGCGCCATGCCAAAGGGCTGCAACTCTAAAGCCGCAGAAATTTCCTCTGGATCAACACTGGGATGTCCAATCCAGAAAGACACTTGGAAGCGGGAGAGTGGTTTCATGGCAAAAAATCCTTATAGTCACCCAGAGGCACGGCTTCTCCTCCTTCATTCACCCAAATTTGACCGTCAGGGCTAACCCCAATCCAATCTTGCGCACCAGCACCACCGTAAACCCTGCGTTTAATGTCATGAACTCGATCCTTGGTGCGTCTATCCTTGTTTATCGGTTTTGTGCCAGCGGGGCAACCCTGCGGCTTTTGCTCCACCTCAGGCTTCGCAGTCTTCTGTTCTCCACTATCGCTAAACACTGTGTGTGGAAGTGCCTTATTTCCAACTGGTGCGTTGCCCAGCCCATGCCTCCTACGACTGCCAAGTCTGCTAATGCAGCTTCAACACTATATCCAAGAAGCACAAGAAAGAAAAACCTTCCATCCCTGTCCACTCGCATGATGGGATTACCCCCCGTGTACGCATACAGGTTAATACCTCCTGCCTCTCCGATAGGGTCTCGGCTCTGCCAGGTCAGATAGAACGGGTCGAGAATGCGATAGCGGGTCATAATGGCGTTGTATGGCCCAGCCTGGAACATTCCTGCGAAATGATGGTCCGGCCAGACGCTCCCGTTCGTTCTTATGGTTTCTCCGTCGGGGCCGTGGTCAATTGAGAAGTCTACGGCACTCGTACTCACATTCACGATGTCTCTGACCGAACCAAGCATGTCCGGCATGTGCACATGCTTCTTGCCCGTATCCAGCGCGTATTGCCCTTCCGGGAAATACCGCCGCGCGACGATTTCGCTCCACGACCAGCGCACCTGGCATATCTCGTCTCCGCACCATGCGAAGTGCCACTCGTATGAGAATGCGCCGGTGTTGTCGTATTCAGTCTCTACCGTGCGGCGTCCGAGGCCGTCATATTTGAACTCCGTCTTCTGGCTCGTGTAGGTGGTCGCGCCCCAGCTTGTCTTGTACTCCGCCTTTATCATCCGGTGTTCCGCGTCCCAGCTCTGGCGGTACAGCTTGTAGTCGTCCGTTACCTCTCCCGCCGCGTCGTAGGTCGGCGTGCCCGCTCCCGTCAGCTGGTTCACGTTGTTCGCGCTCTTCGTCCATCCGCCGCCCGCGCTGCCCGCGCTTCGCGTCAGCGACGTGATGTTGTCCAGCTTGTCCCGCGTATAGGCGAAGTTCCAGCTCGTCGGGCTGCCGGTCGTTGCCGCCGTGAGCCGGTCGCTGAGGTCGTAGCTGTAGCTCCATGTTTGGGATGACCACGGCCCGTTGCTCTCCGCGACGCTCGTCACGTTGTACGGATTGCCGCCGCTCCATGTATAGGCGTAGTTCCTCGGCTTACTGGTGCCGCTGAGGCCGTTCGCGTTCGTGATGCTCGTCAGCCTTCGGTCATTGGTGTTCGTGTCGTAGGCCCAGGTCGTCCCGATGCTCGTGCCGTTCAGCGTTCGCGTCGTCATCTGGCTCGTGCTGCCGTTGTAGCCGTAGGTGAACGTGCCCAGGCTGTTCACATGCGTCGCCACCCGCCCCAGCGTGTCGTAGGTCAGGCTCTCATTGCCGCCGGATATCGTGCGCGTACTCTCCCTTCCCAGCGCGTCGTAGGTGTAGGTGATGGAGTCGTTCGACGCGAACGGGCCGTTCTCGGTTTGCAGTTGCAGCGCGCCGTCCGTGCCCACCGCGATATAGCTCCACGCCGTCGTGCCGATGCCGTCCACCATCGATGTCCGGCGCGGATACCATGTGTCATAGGCGAACGTCACGTCCGGGGTGCTGTTCACCTCGTTCGTGTAGCCGATGCCCGTCAGTTCGTCAGCCGTGTTGTAGGTGTATGTTTTGATTTGACCTAGCGCATCCGTCACGCTCTTGAGCCGCGACGTGGTGTTTTCGTAGGCGTAAGTCTCCGTCGTTGAATCAGGGAAAGTCTTCACTGTCGGACGACTCTGGACATCGATATCCCACGTCGTCACATTGCCGTTCGCGTCCGTCAGCGTGTGAAGCGCGCCGTTGTCGTAATAGGTGTAGCTCGTCGTTCTGCTGAGCGGCGCGCTGGTGATCGGCTCGGTGACTGAGAGCAATCGTTGATTATTATCGTAAGTATAGCTCGTCGTCCGTCCGAGCCGGTCAGTGTGGCTGTTCAAATTCAGCTTTCGCGTCGAGTCGTAGGTGTAGATATCCGTCGTGCTGTCCGGATAGGTGACCTGAGTCAGCATATCCAGCGCGTTGTAGCTGTACGTCTCGGCGCGGCCTTCCGAGTCCGTCAGCGTGCCAATCCGGTCATAGGCGTCGTAACTGTAACTCTCCTTCGTCGCGGCCAGCGCGTTCGTCGTACCGTAGGTCACGCTGCCAAAAGCGACGGCATAGGGCACCGTCACCCGCGTCAGCCTTCCGTATCCGTCATACTCCCGGAACGTCGTTTGGTTCAGCGCGTCGGTCGAGTAGATGAGCTGCCCATCGGCGTTGTAGGCATAGTTCGTCACTTCGCCCGCCGCGTCGGTGTAAGTGCCGGGCTGGTGATTGGTATAACTCCCGAACTGCGCCAACGTCACCCAGGTCGGCGTCGATGAAACTTGCCTCTCCACCTTGGTTGTATCAACGCCGCCCACCGCATGAGTGAATTTCAGCGTCCGCCCCAGCGGGTCGGTCACAGTCAGCGGCTTGCCAATAACATTGTAGTCTGTGGCAATCAGATGCGTCGTTCCGTCATCCAGCACACGAGCAACGCTGGCAGGCTTATCGATAGACCCCGTGGCGCGGATGTAGCCGTCCAGATAATTGAACCATACAGGATTTTCGAGCGGATATTTGACCGTCTCCACAATTGGAGCTGTCTGCCCACTGGTATTGTGCAGCCAGTGCATTCGCAGCGCCTTCGTATAGTCTTTACCGCCTCCCGTTCCGTAGGTGGGATAGACATGCTTGTCCCAAAAGTAAGAGTTGCGCTCGTGATTCGTGTAGAAATTATTGCTGTAAAAGAAGTAATAGAAGCTCGGAAAAGGATACGCCGCACTCTCGGGAATGATGGCCTCATCATCCCTTGATGCAATTCCCGGCGCCTCGTGCCGATATTCAAGCCGTTCCGTGAAGTTCATCGGATCGGTTATTTCCAGATAACGAGTCGTCGGATTGCCGTAAGGATCGGTATTCGTCCCAAAAACGAAACTGCTCGTTCCGTAGGGCGTCGTCATTGCATCCACGAGACCGCCGCCATCGTAACTGAACGATGAAGTAATCCCGATGACATCGGTAATGGAATCGAGTCTCCCACTACCATCATAGGCCAATGCCACCGTCCGCCCGAACGGATCCTCGACTCCAGTCACAAGCAACGGGTCAGTCGCGCCGTAACTGAAAGTCGTATCGCGTCCCGTCGCGTCCGTTATCGTGGTCAAGCGCAACTGACCATCATAGGTGAAGGTCAAGGCGTTACCCCAGGCATCCTGAATTTGCGTCAGGAACACGCGGCGCGGGGAAGTCGTCGCCCCATCCACCGCTGCATAGATATGCTGGCCGCCTCCAGGGAAGTTAAGCTCATATTGCGTCAGCGTACCGGTAGCCGGAACACGCTTCAGCACCGCCTGCGTCGTTTCCTCCGGCGTAAAAAGTCCGGTAGTCGAACTGTAAGTTATGGGGACGTACGACCCAACATAACCGAAGTAATTCACTGAACCGCCGCCCGCCACATAGCGGCTAACGCTGCTTCCAGCCGAAGTCGGGTCATCCTCAATATAGGACAATGTATTCATCGTCCATTTCGGCCCAACATTGAAAAAGCCGAAAGTCGCGGGCTGGCTATCTTCCCGCTGATTATAGGTCAGGCTCACGAATACACCCGGCCCCTTTTGCGGCTGATAGCCAATCGGGGTGTCGGTCAGATTCAGACTAACCGCCATGCTGTGGGCATTCGCCCCGCACATGCCGTGGGTGCACTTCGGCGCTGCCGTCGGCGCTTCCGCCGATACTCCGCTATCGGCGTTAATCTTAGTCCCGTAAGGAACCGTCGTTCCCGACTGCGAACTACTGGTGTAGCCCATTCCATAGACTTGCCGCGCCTCCGGCGACACGATATCCACAGTCCGCCATTTGCGGTCTTGAACCGCATCAGTCGGCACTAAGAAATATCCGCTGCTCTCCGCATCAATGGCATTCCGGCTAATCAAAAGGTCGCCGCCGAAAGTCGGGTCTTTGACGTGGAACCTCCCATTATCTTCGCTGACAATCGCAGCGTAGTGCTTCACCTTCCAATTCACGACCGAAGGAACCGGAATTTCCTGCCCCGGCTCTCGATGAACGAGCCGATAGGAAAGCTCCGCCTTGTCAGCAAGCGCCGCCACTTGGTCGAACGAAAATCCATGCGGGCCGGATTTCACCTCACCGATAAAGCCAATCTTATTCAAGTCGGCCTTTCGCGACATCAATAGATTCACCAGCGCCTTCGAGCCGCAGAGAAACGCCTCTCCCGGCTTGTTGTGCATCTGGGCTGCGCCCTCACGAGCGCCGGTAATCATCTCCGTCGCCGAACCGGAAATCGGTCGGTCGCCGATATCCGTCAACAGCGCTTTCAGCTCTTCCTCATGCCCTACGCGGGCATGCATCCGCGCCAGCTCGCCCACGGCGCGGTCAATCAGCGCCTTGGCTTGCGGCTGCGTCGCTGCCCGGCCTTCCTGCCAAGCCGCCGTCCAGGCCGTGAAAGCGCGGGAGAAATACCCTCCTCGATAATAGGCCAGGCCCAGATTAGTCTGCACCGCCGCACTCCAAGCCGTATGCGGATGAGCCTCCGCATAGGCAATCAACGGCGCATGGCTTTCCGTCACGTCAACGGACGGCTGCGCAGACGACTGACGAAAGTCCTCAATGGCCACGTCAATCTCTTCCGTCTCCCGCGTCGTCGGCGGTCTCGTCGCCACAAGCGGCTCTTCGAGACCCGCAACGATTTTCTTCCCGTAAGGCTCGGTAAGCCCAGCCTTCACAGGGCCAGCAGTCGCGGCTAGCTTTTTCGCGTCGCCGCCACTCATGCAAGCACTCAAAACACCAGCGATGCCGACGCACGCCATCAGCAACAGGGCCAGCGCCCGCCCTACCCAACTTCTCGTCGTTATCTTTTTCATGACCGTCTCCTCTAACCCGGCGCGAAATGCTCCGGGGGAGGGCCGCTCTATCATGGACGCGCCGCGGCATTCCCAAATCCGCCCGATACGGCCGTCCGGCCATTGAAAAAAGTAAGCTTATGTAGAAATGGGTAGGATAAATCCGGCGCGTTAGGCCCACTCCGCGCGGATTATCTTTGACGCCGGGAGGCTCCAGCCCATCGGCGGCGCTCGCCGCGCATGGCTGCGCTCCGACGTCAATGCGCAATTCGGCAAACGCCTTGCCATTCTGTCACGCGCTTTGCCATCTCGCCGCTTGACTTGTCAGACCGGCACAGCGCCGCAGAGGGACAGGGAGGGAAGCTGGAAGTGCCGCCCGGCTGACGAGCGGCTCCTTTGTCCGGCCACCGCCGGAGAAAGGAGCGGACGACGGCCTGCTATTCTAGCAGGCCGTCGCGCGATAGAGCCTGTTCAGCTTTCGCTGAACAGGCGGAACGGCAGCCGGGCGGCACTTCCAGCTTCCCTCCCTGTCCCGGCGCGGACTGAATATTTGAAGACCCGCTATAGATTTTTGGCAATCTTCGCCACCAACTCTGCCAACGCCGCCACATGGTCGATCATCTGTTGAGCGTCTTGAGGGGTGGTTTCGTCGAGCAAGGCCGGTTCATACGCTTCGCGCAGAACACATATGGCACTGATCGTGCTTATATCTTCTGGTAAAAGAGACGGGTGGCGGTTCGGCTCCTGTATCGTTTTGGCGAACAGATCATAGGTTGCGTCGTTCGGCCACAGATTCTGGCCCGTCACGCCGGATAGATAGGCAGCCGCCGCATATTCTGAAACCTCATAGGCCAGCTTCATCGCCGCGCCATGCTTGCCTATGGCGTTTAAGCTCTTTGCGTCCGCAAGCATTTTGGTGGCTTCGGCAAGCCGGGCTCGGAATTCGTCGTTCATGCTATATCCGATGGCGAGACTGGTTTAGGCGACCAAAGAGAACAGGGGAATATGCGCCGCTTCCGATCCTATTAGCTTTAAGGGCCGAACGGCACCTTTCGATGCGCCGGATTTTTCCAGGTCAAGCGAAGCGGTTTGCATGGCGTTAGAGCCGAGCATGCGGTTTTCCACGTCCAAGGAACGTAAGCCTGCAAGAATCTCCGGCTCGTTCAAGGCGTGAATATGCATTGGCGGAGGCTTCGCGCCAAAGACGGCACTTTCGCCTTCGGAAATAGGCGGAGCAAAAAGCTCGTCATTTTGAACCGCCAATAAAGCGCTGTATGCCTGCCGTTTGTTCCCCAGCAGCGGAATCGACGGGCTGCGTTTCTTCGGTAACCGGCTATCCAATTTGCCCCATCGCCGTGCACGGATTTCTTGCTCCGCTGCTTTCAAGATGGAGGCCATAACACTTTCCACCATGGCGGGGCGGGGCAATTCTCCGTTGCTGATAATCTGGCCTTGCGTGACCATTGAACCTTTGAAGGTTGATATGCCTTTTGTAAACCCGGCATCGATCTTTTGCCGCCCGCTTGCTCCCCTCCAGCGCACGATAAAATTATTCGGATCGATTCTCCCATCTGGTAGGGGAACGCCAAGTATTTCGACCGGCATAGTCCATTTGTTGCGGATGGTATCCGTCAATTCTGCGATCCGCAGGAGGCCGCTATGGCTGTCCGCGCCCAAGCTTGCGCCAAGCTGTTCCTGAATCTTGACGATCTTCGTATTGTGTGGCGCGAATTCAAAAGTCTGTCCGGCGGGGATTGCCCCATCACGCATACCCTTTTGGGCAAAATGCCTCATGCTTTCTTGAATGAAGTGTATGCCGAGTCCCTCGGAAGGGAATTTGTTCCCCTCTGGCAGTTCCGCAACTAGCCCTCGCATCCTGGATGGCAAGATACAAACGTCCTCACTATAAATACCATTCTTGACGATTAAATCGTCTCCATCACGCTGCATGGATAAAGAGCGAAAATTTATCGTCGCGCCAATAATTTTTGGCTTACATAAATCCCATGCAGCGGCGAAGAAAAGAACCTCCACATCTCCGCTCGTCATAGCGCGCATGACATTGCGGAAACCTGCATCGTCGAAAGCGGAGTCATGAAGTTTGGCTTCGTGGCAAATTGCATCCCTCAGAATGCCGCCTAGCATGAGGCAATGATTGGCTACAGTCGGTTCAAAGGGCAAAATGGCGGTATGAAGGCCGCCCTCCCGCATTTTGAATTGATCCGGCTGTATCATGCACGCCCTATGCTTTGGCTTAAACAATTTCGAAAATCAGCGCCTATACTATCATAATTAACGACAGGTCCGCATGGGCAAGTTTTACTTTCGTGGCTTTTTTGAAGGCTTATTGCCCTTATTCCAGAACAAATCGAACTCGCGGACATAGCGTTCCGCCACTTGTTTGGAATGGATCGAAACGCATTCCCGTCTATTCCCACCCTCGGTTAAGGGCAGGATGAGGGTGTCGCCGTAGAGATACCAGGGAGCCATGTCGGCATACGCCGCGTCCAGCGTCCGATAGCTGCAATAGCTTACGGGAGTGCCTATCTCGCCTTCCTGAACTAGAACCCGTGCCTCTAGCCCTTCGATCTCCTCCATGCGCCGGATATGTTCGACGACGGAATCGTCTGACAGCGGAAAATAACGATCATCGCCGAAATTGAACTGGCGAATGCGCCCGCCTTTCTTGACGGTTTCATAGACATGGTCAAGCAACTGGCGGTATCCGGCTTTGCCGCTATATGACCGCATCTGATGCTTGCGGATGCAGACGCCTTCATTATCCTGAAATTCGATTCCCTCCTTATCGAAGGCCGTCAAAATGCTGGCGAGCGTCCGCTCCTGCGGCTGAACATCTTCGTTCTCGATTTGCCGGATGGTAATGCGGTTAACCCCGGTTTTGTCGGCAAGGTCTTCCATTGACCAGCCAAGCAGACCACGCGCCCCGCGAATTTGTCGTCCTGAAATTATCATAATGGAATATATATACCACGAAATTGGATAAATCAAGGAAATTATTTTCACTTCAACTGCACAACAAGGAATATCAACGCCTTATATGACATTATTGGCGCAATAAACTCCATAATGAATGTTATTATACTCCAATATGGATATTTTCCTTGCATTTCGGAAATTTCATGCTATGGTTTGAATATAAGGGAAGAGGTTTTGTTCGGACGTTCGCATTCAACCATGTATTTTAAGGAGGAAAGCATATGTCAAAGCGCAAAGGAAGAAAGGGCATTACCGGCCTTAGAACGTGGGCCACCCCTACCAAGGAGCGCCGCCGCCAGAATGGCGGGGTTATCTGCGATACCATCCAGAGCAGCACACGAATCGGACTTATCAGACGGTATCGCGCCGTTTGGGAATGCCCGCTTGATGCCTACCATGCCCACGGCGTCATAAGGTGGGCTGAATACCGGGCGGGGCTGCGCCTTCATCGCGCCTATCATGGCGTGGTGTTGTGCCGTCGGGCGGATTATCGCCCGATGAGCGACGAACATGCTTCATGGCCGCAAACTCGTATCGAGAAGCTTCTGAATCTTGCCCGCAAGATCATTATGCCTGAAGATTTGAATACGGTCATCGACATATGCGGCCATTCCAGGCCAGCCCAATTTCAGCGTGAACTTGTGTCGTTGAAACGCGGTCTTGGTGATCTTGCCAGCCGTTGGCACATGGCAGCGGCAGAGGCTTGCGAACACAAGAATCAATAGATCGCAACCTCGCCCCAGCTATTAAGCCGCCGTTGCCATGCACGGCGGCTTTTTTATTCCCGCATTAGCGGAGGTTATGTCATGTCCGATATGCGGCTTCAATTTAGATCGGCAGCAAAAGAAATTTGTCAACCTGTCGAACAAAATACTGACAATAATAAAAGCTACGCGCAAGTTGCGCCTTCCGTCGAACAGCAAGCTGTCGAACGGAAAGCGTGCGGGCTAAAGCCCGAAAAATCAAAGGCCTTCCGGCTTGCCGTCCGGTTATCGGAATATGAGCGCGAATATGTTGTTCGACAGGCTGAAAAATCTTGTCTTACCATGAGCGATTATTTCCGGGCCTCCATATTGGGGCCGGGCTACGCCGTTACCATCGACCCAATGAAGCGGCAGTTGTTACAGGATATGCTGCGTGAATTGAACCGCCAGGGCAATAACCTGAACCAGATCGCCCGGCTCCTGAATGCCGGGAACATGACGCCGGATCATGGGGAACGGGAACTAGCGCGATTGACGTATGCGCTGATCGCGGCACAACGGGCCGTGCGCGAAGCCTTGGCCGAAGGCAAGACCTATTGATTATCAAAAGCCACATCCGGGGCGGCTATCGCGCCGCCGCCGACTATATGAAGGAGCAAGGCCAGAACGAGAAAACGCGCCTTATAGAAATCAGCGATCCTTCGGCCAAGAACCTTGACCAAGCGTTTCAGAAAATGTGGGAGGTCGCCAGCGCTACAAAATGCAAAAAGCCGCTGCACCATATCAGCATCAATCCAATGAAGGATGAACGCCTGACCGACGCGCAGGTTTTGGCGATTGTTTCCCGCTGCGAAGAAAAATACGGCTACCAGATGTTCCATCACCAGCGCGTGATTGTCGAACACGTCAAGGACGGGCGGCAACATTTTCACGTTATCTGGAACCGGGTAAGCCTTGTCACTGGCCGCACAGTCTGGCCGGGCCATCATTGGCTGAAATCCAAAGAAGTGTGCCGGGAGATGGAAAAGGAGCTTGAGCTGAAAAGCCCTACGCCCCGACAGTCAAAACATGGCCGCGCTCTGGCCGGTAACGGCAAAGCGCGGCGGCATACACCAGGAAGCAAGGCAAACGGCGTCCGCCAATCGGGCAGAAGCCGCATGACCAGCGCTCATCTTCCGGCAATGCCGAAGTTGCACATACCGCGCTTCAAAACACCGAGAGAAGAACGCCCCAATCCGCCACCGATGCCGATGCGGCCCATGCCGCAGCCTACGGGCTGGCCGCTGGCGGCGATTTTCGATTGGAAGAATTGGGGCCGCCGCGACCCGCGCGCATTTTTCAGAAAGTGGCCGGAATTGGCCTCTTGATACACCTCACATCACCGGAAGGAACGCCCATGAATGAACCACGCATTCGTGCCGATAGCTTTGTCCTCAAATCCCGCCGGATTTGGATTTATCGCGTCCGCCATCGCGGCGGCGCGACGGTGCTTTGGACATCGGCGACGGACGCGCTGCGTTACCTCAAGGGCATTCAACGCCAGAGATTACAGGCCAAAAGCAAAGGCCGGTAATGCCGTCGCTGCATGATGCGGCACGGATTGTTTAACCCACAGCAAGGAGACGTTTAATGAAAAACGGCAAAAAGAGTAGCATCAAGATCGGCAGCTTCGGGGAGGATGGCGACGGCTTCCTGCATGGCCGGATTTACGGCCTTGGCCTGGGCGTCGTCCCCGTCCTATTCGAGCCGCAGACCAGCAAGGGCGGCAAGAGTTATTATCGACTCGTTGCCGATCCCGACCAGAACCCGCATGAGATCGGCGCAGCCTTCCCGCGCGATAAGGACGGCATGACCTATTATTCCGTCAGTATCGACTCCCCGGCGCTTCCCGCGCCGATCAATGCGGCTCTGTTCAAGGACAGGGAAAACGGCGCATACAATCTTGTGTGGAGCCGCCAGGAAGAAGAAAAAGACCTCAAAGCCGAGGCCACGGTCAACGTCAATGTCCAGCCGCAGCAGCAGGTGACGCAGGGCCGGAAGCCCAATGGCCAACAGCCCACGTTATCTATGTAAATAAATTTCCTTTCCCCGCAGGGTGAAAGCCCTGCGGGATTTTATAGGAATCCGTCAAATCTTATGGGATTTGATCTTATCGAATTCCTCACTACTCGCAACCAGATCGCACAAGCGCCCAATCCATGATTCGGAATATGAATAGCTTTTATAAATTGGGTGATAGATACAGTAGTCCTTATTGGTGTTCTCCGGTTGGGGGTTATTACCTTTGGGGCGAATCTTAAATAAGGAAAGCGCCTGTGAGTGGTTGTGAACCGTAAATTTCTTTTTGGTTTCCTTCATGACCAGCTTGCATACATCCGTTGGCTTGTATGGATATAGCGCGTCGGAAATAACCCTCTTTTCGAGAACATTGCATATTTCTTTGCCCTCGGCGGAGTCGGGACGAACAAATTGAATATGAGCACGACTTTTGGCCGCGCTTTGCAATGTATATATGACTTTGAATTGGTATTCTAAGTCAGCAAGTTCTGCCTCCGTGTGTGATTGCTGTAAGCTGGCGTCTAGCGCCTTAATTTGCGGGGGAATATCATGTTTCTCAAGCTCCACTAATTGCTCAAATTCTAGCTTTGCAAATTGCAAGGCCAATGACAGCTCATTGCTTAATGAGAGATTATTGCCAAAGAGCGCACATAAGGTTTTATCAAAATTTAGACAGCACGCCTGAAAGAGGGGGAAAAATTTGTAATCAGCGCGACCTAGCAACTGATGCTCTACCGTATCCCGAATTTTCTTTACGTCAGTCATATTGTTTTTAATGCCCTGCGAGAGCGGGCAATCTTCACGTTGAAGCATCTGACTCAGGAGTAATGACAATCCATCGTCATTGATGATTTTAATTCCCTTGCGCTGATAGTATTCGTGCAAAAGATATGTCCATGCAATGTTAGCTAGGACTGAAAAAACCTCTGTTTTGAAACGCAGCCCAGGATTATTAAAAGCTTGCACTGCTAAGATCATCGCTTCACGCGCGCGAAGCAAACGCTCGTCATCAAATAGATTTAACCCTGTGTGCGGGTCATACGCTTTTTTCTTTCTAATATAGAAATCGAGGTCATCGTCATTCGCAGCTTTAACGGAGCTATCATTCTTGACCTCTGTAATTCTGGCACTATTTATCGTGGCTCTGCGATGAACATTCACTAAAGCCTGAATATCCTGATTGCGCCATCCTCTTGCAAGCAGCCCCTTGATGATGGGCTTTTCTGTTTTTGTTAAAGTGCCTTCGGCTTTGCGAATGAGCATGAATGATCCCTGAAAGCGCTATGAGATAGCCTACTATTATTCTTATTGTAGCGCCAACCCATGAATACATAAGTAGGTTGACTTTCCGCGAGGGCGCGGAAAGCGGTCCGCGCCGCTGTTATGCCGCGCCATTTCTAAACATTGAAAACTCACTAAAACAAGCCACGCGGCGCGGCGGCTTGCTACGCGGTGCGCCGCTATGGAGCGCCTTCCGCTTCCGTGGCCGCAAGCGACCACAAGAAAGATTGCCAGCGAGCGTGAGCGAGGGCGGAGGATGCCGCTCTTCAAATTCCCAACGCCTTTCCCGCTGGGAGAGGCGTTTTTGATTCTAGCTAAAGAAAAGGAGGGACATATGATCACAGTCGATTACAAGCGCTTCCAAGGTATATTAAACAAGCATTACCCGGAGAAACCCGTTACCGAAGACGAAGCCGCCGAAGCCTTTCACAATCTCGCGGACTTCATCAATCTGCTGATACAGATCGATAAGGAAGCCAAGAAACTCCAGCAATAAACAGCAAACCAGTTACCGGAATTCCTAATTTTTAGAACTAAAATCCCGTAGGGGTGTATTGACCCTGCCTTTCGATTGCTTCTTGATTTGATATGTCCAAAAACAGGAGGCCCATATGCGCCCAGCCGTCATTCTCGCCCGTGTATCCAGTGCCGAACAGGAAGCCGGTCATTCGCTTGAGGCACAGCTTGCCAATCTCCAGGAATACGCGGCTCGCCGTGAGCTTGAAGTCGTGCAGGTCTTTCGTATCATCGAAAGCTCGACCAAAGGCCATCGCCCGGAATTCGAGCAGATGATCGAATTCATCGGCAAGCAGAAGCAGCGTACGGCCTTGGTGATCGATTGCGTTGACCGGCTCCAGCGCAGTTTTACCCATACGCCCATTCTGAACGCCCTTATGGAAAAGAACCTGCTCGAAATCCATTTCGTGCGCGAGGGCAATGTCATCGATAAAGATGCCAACAGCATGCAAAAGCTCATGTGGAACATGGGAACGGTCATGGCGCAGTCCTATACCGACCAGCTTTCCGATAACGTCCGGCGCAGCATCAAACACAAGCTGGAGAACGGGGAATGGATCGCCCAGGCCCCCCTTGGCTATCTGAATGTCACCGATCCGGCTACCGGACGCAACAGCATCATTCCTGACCCTAGCCGCGCCTTCCTCATCAAGCGCATATTCTCCGAATATGCTTGTGGCACGGTATCAATGGCCGAATTGTGCCGCAAATCCAAGGAATGGGGCTTGTTAAGCCGCAAGGACAAGCCTTTGGGACTGCAAACCGTCGCTAATATCCTGGGCAATCCGTTCTATGCCGGGGTTATGCGGATCAAGGACAAGGAATATCCTCATAGCTATGCGCCCCTGGTCGAATGGAGCGTTTACCGGGCCTGCCAGCAGCGCAAACGCAGCGCGGGCATGCCGCAGAAAGAAATCCGCAAGACCCGGCACCCCTTCCTGCTACGCGGCTTGATCACCTGCGCCGTGTCCGGGCGTAAAGTGACCTGCGCTCTGCAAAAAAAGCGGTATGTCTATCTGATGAGCCGTGACCCGGCCAACAAGGACAAAATCATGTGGGTAAAGGAGGACGGGGTTGTTAAGCAGCTTCGGGACGTTCTACAATCCTTTAAGCTACCAGACGAACTGCTCGCGGAAATGACCGACTATATCAAGCGCATCCATGAAGCCGAGAAAGACCATCACCGCGCCCGGATCAAAGAGCTACGGACCGAGCATGAGGGACTTACGGTCAAAAGCAATCGCCTGTCCGATTTGCTCGTTGACGGGCATATCGAGACCGATCTGTATAAGGCCAAGAATCAGGAACTAGCCCGGCGCAGGCAGGAGTTGGCTTTCATTCTCAAGGACAGCGATCAGGCCGATGACAAATTCAAGGATGCCATGTGCGACATCATCGGCTTGGTCGGAAAAAGCTATGATTTGTTCGAGAGTTCTAAAACAGATCAAAAGCGCCAACTGCTCGGATTCGTGTTTTCGAACCTGAAATTGGAAGGGCCAACCCTAAGATATACCTTGAGAAAACCCTTCGATGTGTTCTCTCAACTGCCTCATAATCCCGAATGGCGTCCCCTACGGGATTTGAACCCGTGTTACCGCCGTGAGAGGGCGATGTCCTGGGCCACTAGACGAAGGGGACTAATAGCGGTCTCGGAAGCTCTCGGCATTAGCCTTTCGGGCATGAAGAAGCAAGCTTGATATTGGCGACCACCGCTCATTGGCAATGGCGGGAATATTCATGACCCCAGTTCCCGCAGCACTTTTGCCCATACTTCTTTCAGCGTCTCGGACAGCTCGCGCAAGCTCTTGTATCCTCCCGCGAACAGCACGATCATCCATGGCAGCGCCGACAGCAGCAAGATCACGGCCACGGTTTTGCGCCAGCCATCATGTTCCAGGCGCTCTTGGGCGACGATGATGACCGAGCGCTGAACGCCGGCCAGCGGCTCGCCGTTCTTCAGCATTTGCAGCAGCTCGTAGGGCGTGCAGACCGGTTTCAGCCCCGAGTTTTGGCTTACGCCCATATCGGCGCTATAGGCGAACATATTGCGGCAGCTATTTTGAATATCGGCGAGCTTGCGGTCGGCTTCGTGGGTGCCGGTACTGTGGTAAATCGTCAGTCCGGCAGCGAACAGCGCCCCGGCAAAAAGGATCCTGGTTTCTTTCCGCACGTTTCCGCCCCCCTTTCTTTTGCGTCTTTTTTCTTCTTCGGCAACACTATAAATATGCCCATCCTTATTGACAACATCGCCGTGAAAACCCTTCAACCCGCATTGGCTGCGCGTAATACTTATCTATAAATGCATGGAAGGGTCGATTTGGGAGCCGGTGACGATTTTTCTTCACGGCAATGGCTTGTAACTGTATGATTTTGCTGCGCGCGGATGGGTGGTCGAGTGGTTTATGGCTCCGGTCTTGAAAACCGGCGTGCCCGCAAGGGTACCGTGAGTTCGAATCTCACCCCATCCGCCAAAATTCATCGCATAAGCCACTATGGAGAACGCCTAATGAGCGCAAATGTTCGGCATGGTTTTTTCGACGCTCAGGGGGAGAGGCTGGGCTTTTCGGAATTCACCCCGGCCAGCAAGCCCGCTCACACAAAATTTTTATCGCTGCATGGCGCGGGCAAGGCCGTGCGCCAAAGAGTCTTCTATCTGACGGACGATCTCATCGAGGCGGGCCTGGGCTTCTTTTGTTTCGACTTCTCCGGCCATGGCGAGAGCAGCGGCGCCATGGCGGCATCGACATTGGAGAAGCGGCGCAACGAGGCGCTCGCCGCCTATCATTTCATGGGCCCGCCTGCGCCGACCATTTTGTCCGGCAACAGCATGGGCGGGTATATCGCCGCCGAACTGATCAAGGATGCGCCGATCGACCATCTCATTCTGTTCTGCCCGGCGCTCTATGCCGCTTCGGCTTATGACGTGCCGTTCGACGAGCGGTTCACTGAAATATTGCGGACGCCGGATAGTTTTGAAAATAACCGCGTCCTCGACCATGCCTCAAAATTTTCCGGCAGCGTTCTACTGATTATCGGCGAGAATGACAGCGTCATTCCGGACCGCGTGATGAAGCTTTATGACGCCGCTTTCGTGAACGCGAAGAAAAAGGAATTCGCCGTCGTGCCGGACGCGGGACACCAAATCCATGTCTGGGCCGCCGAAGATAAAGCGAGGACCAAAAGCATGACGCGCCGGTTGCTGGATTTTATCGCGGCTTAAGTCTAGCCGAATTCCGGCGGCATGATAATCATCCAGCCGACGCCGAAACGGTCGGTCAGCATGCCGAAGCAGGGCGACCAGAATGTCTTGTTCAGCGGCATCTGCACCTGGCCGCCATCCGACAGCGACGCGAATACGCTGGCCGCCTCGGCCTCCGTCGCGACGGACAGGGAAAGCGAGAACCCGCTAAATCCCGCGCCTTCGCCGCACCCGTCGGAAGCCATGACCGTCGTCCCCCGGATGCGGAAAGAGGAATGCATGACCTTACTCTCGAACCCCGGCTGCAACATGCCGGGCGGAGGAGGCTCGGGGCTCTCGTCGAACCGCATGATCATGTCCACTTGAGCGCCCAGCGCCGACTGGTAAAATTCGAGCGCCTCTTCGCAACGGCCTCCAAAAAATAGGTAGGGCTGTATCGCCATGGATATCCCCTTCTTCGCCTCGTTCATGATTTCTCCTCAGGGCTGCAAAACGATCCGGATCATAGGCCGGCAAAGATAGCTATGATATAAGAAAGTGCGGGCCCGAAGATCAAGAAGCGTCGCGGGCCCCTTGCATTAAGCGGCAGCCTTCCTCAAAATGGCGGCGGATATTTCACCGATAAAAACGCGAGGGCCTTGCCATGACGAACATTCTCAAAGCGATCGTCGTTTTTTCCCTTTTGTGTTTTCTCGCGCCCTCCGCCCGCGCCGAAGAATCCGTCTTCGACCGGGTGATGCGAACCCGCGCGATCAATTGCGGTTATGCGGTATGGGCGCCGTATCTGCTCAAGGACGCGAATACCGGAAAAATGTCCGGCATCAATTACGACATCATGGAGGCCATCGGAAAAAATCTCGGCATCAAGGTCAATTGGAACATGGAGGTCGGCATCGGAGAAGTCGGCGTGGCCCTGGACTCCCATAAATTCGACGTGATGTGCCTGACCATCTGGCCGTCGCCGGGACGCTATACCGGCATGACCTTCACCACCCGCCCCGAATTCTACAGCGCCGTCTACGCCGTCGCGCGCGCCGACGACACGCGCTTCGACAAAGACCTGAACGCGGCGAATAATAAAGACATCAAGGCCACCGGCATCGAGGGCGATTTCGGCATGGACCTCGCCAAGGAAAAACTGCCCGACGCGACGCCCGCTTTCATGCCGGCTATCACGTCGGCGGCGGAATTGATGATGCAGCTCACGACCAAGAAAGCGGACATCACCTTCGCCGACAAGGGCGGCGTCAACGATTTCAATAAAACCAAGCCTCCCGCCCAGCAGCTCCGCATCCTCGAAAACCTCGGTCCGGCGCGGGTCTATGGCGAGCATCTCGCGGTCAAGCGCGGCGAATTCCAGCTAAGGGACGTGCTGGATGTCGCGATGCTGCAGCTGGTCAATGACGGCCTGCTCGAAAGCATCGTCCAGCGCTACGCCGCCGAATACAAAGCGGATATCTATCCGTCGAAAAAGGACATACAGAAATAGATGGATTCAATCGACCCAGACCTTCTTCTGCAAGTCTGTATCTGGCTGGTGCCGGGCATCACGGCGATCATCTTTCATGAATACGCCCATGGCTGGATGGCGGACGGCCTCGGCGATCCGACGGCCCGCGCCGCCGGACGCCTGAGCCTCAACCCCGTCAGGCATATCGATCCGGTCGGCACGCTGCTTATTCCCGCCATCCTGCTGCTGGCGAGCGTCCCGTTCCTGTTCGGCTGGGCCAAGCCCGTGCCGGTCAATTTCCAGAACCTCAAGGGAGGACGCATGGGCGTCATTCTCGTGGCCGTGGCAGGGCCGCTGGCCAATCTCGTGATGCTGTGCTTTTGGCTGGTTGCGGCCCTTTATATCGGCGGCCCCGGATTGGAAAACGAAGACCATCCGATATTGCTGCAGATGGCCATAGGGGGCATGGCGATCAATCTTGTGCTGATGGTCTTCAATCTCATTCCCTTTCCGCCGCTCGACGGCGGCCGGATATTGGGCGCGATGCTGCCTCGAGCCCTTGCACGGATATATATGAAACTGGAGCCATTCGGCCTCCTCGTGGTGCTTGTCCTGGTCGCGACGGGCGCTTTTGAGCGCGTGATGGCCCCCCTGCTGAATTCCTTTTTCCTTTTCTTTTTTGGCGACCGGCTATAACCGCCGCCAGGACTTATTCTCTTGCCAAACCCCCAAAAATTTGTTGGATTCAACGCGCCCTCTCCCCCCATGCCCAAAGGCATCCCATGTCCCAGATCACCGAAGAAGAACTAAAGCGCAATGTTTCCGACAAGGATACGTGGCTGCGGCTGCTTTATATGATCATTTTCGGCGTCGCCTTCTATTTCGGCTCCATATTGCTGTTCGTCATCGCCTGGGTGCAATTCCTGGCGAAGCTGTTTTCCGGCAAGGTTATCGACGGACTGCTCAATTTCGGCATTAACCTCGCGATCTATCTTGGTCAAATCGCTCAATATTTGTCCTATGCCACCAATGACAAGCCGTTTCCCTTCGGCCCCTTCCCGCAGCAAGTGGTGGTGCCGACCATCGAAGCCGACAAGCCCTTATAGCCCCAGGTATTCTCCTATGAACGCTTTGACGCGCGCGCTCCTGGTTCTCGCCATGATCGCCATGCCTTCCGTTGCGGCATGGGCGGAAGAACCCGCGGCGGACATCGCCCTGCCCTTCGATTTGTTCAAATTCGAGCCGGCAAAGCTATACGCCAAGAAAGCCGACAGTTTTGCCAAGCTCGATTTGGGCGGAGACAACAAACCCACCGGCAAGCTCCTCACGCTGGTCTATAGCGTGGCGGGCGAGCATACGCCTTTGGAAATCGTCGAGAATTATAAGGAAAATCTGACCGGCCAGGGCTTTTCGGTGAGCAAGGACAACGACCGCTTCCTGCCGGGCAGCTTTTGCGGCAATGAACTGCCGAACACCTGCCCCGAGGTCGGCAACGACCTTCAATCGCCCTTCCATCTTCTAGATATGAAGAAGACCGACGAGTCGGGCGATACTTACGTACGGCTCGTCGCCGCGCAGACCAGAAAAGATTTTAAGGGCCACCCTCTGCTGTCGGGCAAGAAGCTGCCGGATATGATTCTTGCCGCCGGCGACAATATTATCCTGATCCGCATCCTGACGCCGAAAAAGCTCGAAAATAAAATGGTGAAGGAAAACATCAACTACATCCTCGATCAGCTTAAGGCCAAAGGAAAAGTCGATCTCTATGGCGTCTATTTCGATGTCGACAAAACCGACATCAAGCCGGAAAGCCAGGATGTGATGAAGTCGATCGTCAAAGTGCTGCAACAGGATGCGGCGCTTCGGCTTCAAATCGGCGGCCATACCGACAATACCGGCAGCCCCGATCATAACCTCGCGCTGTCGCAAGGCCGCGCCGAGGCCGTCGTGAACGCGCTGAAAGCGGGAAGGCATAGCTGCCGAGCGCCTGACCGCCAAGGGCTTCGGCTCATCGCAGCCCGTCGCCAGCAACGATACCGGCGAAGGCCGTGCCAAGAATCGCCGGGTCGAACTCGCCAAGCAATCCTAAGTCAGCTAGGCCATCTCAAGCCATTCCCGCAGCAAGGCCGTCGTTATTTTCCGGCTGCTCAAGCGGCGGCAAATGCCCGCATTGTTCGATAATCTCCAGCCGCGCCTTCGGAATGAGCGAAGCGGTTTCCTGGGCAACCGGGCAGAGGAAAAAGCTGATCCTGAGCTCCGGCGATGATAAGCGTGGGACAGGAAATCAGCCGCAAATGCGGGCGACTGTCGATGCGGTGCATCATCGCCGTCTGTTGCCTTTCGAAACCCTGAGGGCCAACACGCGCGGCCATATCCAGGATAGGCTGTGTCACTGCCGGATTATTCAAATGGTCGGGATGCAGCAGAAGCGGCAGAAGGCGCGGCGTCACGCCTTTGAACTTTCCACTGCGCGCGAGCTGTAACAAGGCAAGACGCCTCTGCCTTTGCTCCGGCGTATCGGCATGAGCCGGGCTGCCCATGGTCACAAGACGGGTAACACGTTCCGGCGCCAGACGCATGATTTCATATGCGACATAGCCGCCCATCGACAGGCCCCCCAGCGCAAACCGGGCGGGGGCCTTGGTCAAAACATGGGATGCCAGATCACGCATATTGTCATGATGCGACAAGTCGGGAACATAGATATGCGCTTGATCAGGTCTTCCTCCTGGCGCCGCCACAATTCGGCGTCGCATAGCAGCCCCGGAAGCAGGATAAGCGCGGTCATGAAACAGCCTTAAAGGGTTCAAAACCCAACGAAAGTGATATTTTGCTTGCTTTTTCAGCTATATTCTGCGCTATATCGCGCAAATATGAGAATGGGACAAGTGACAAACGACAATCAAGTGACAAACGATATTCCGCCGATACTGCGGCGACGATCGAGGAAGATTTTACCGCTCTGGGGTTAAACCCCGATATTGTGCGGGCCGTCATCGAAAAAGGTTATACCACGGCGACGCCGATCCAGGCGCAAGCGATCCCCTATATCCTGATGGGGCGCGACGTGCTCGGCTGCGCCCAGACCGGAACCGGCAAGACCGCCAGCTTTACGCTGCCGATGATCGAGATTCTGGCGAATGGCCGGGCCAAGGCGCGGATGCCGCGCTCGCTGGTGCTGGCCCCGACGCGGGAACTCGCGGCGCAGGTCGCGGATAATTTCGTCACCTACGGCAAATATCACAAGCTGAACATGGCGCTGCTGATCGGCGGCGAGACCATGGATGAGCAAGTGCGCAAACTCGACCGCGGCGTCGATGTCGTCATCGCCACGCCGGGACGCATGCTCGACCTGCACGGACGCGGCAAAGTCCTCTTGAGCGATATCAAAATTCTGGTGATCGACGAAGCCGACCGCATGCTCGACATGGGATTTATTCCCGACGTCGAGAGAGATCGTCGCGCTGCTGCCGAAAATCCGCCAGACGCTGTTCTTCTCCGCGACGCTCGCGCCCGAAGTCAAAAAACTCGCCGCCAAGTTCCTCAGCAATCCCAAGGAAGTCGCCGTAGCGCCCTCCGTCACGACGGCGGCGACGGTGACGCAGCATCTCGTCATGACCGACGAGAAGCGCAAGCGCGACGTGCTGCGCGACCTTCTGCGGCAAGAAGAAATGCAGAATGCCTTCATATTCTGTAACCGCAAGCGCGACGTGGCGCTGCTTTTCACCTCGCTTAAAAAGCTAGGCTTCAATGTCGGCGCGCTGCATGGCGACATGGTGCAAAGCAAGCGCACCGAAACGCTCGATGCCTTCAAGCGCGGCGAAATCAGCATCCTGGTCTGCAGCGACGTGGCCGCGCGCGGCCTCGACATCAGCGGCATGAGCCATGTGTTCAATTTCGACGTGCCGTTCCACGCCGAAGATTATGTGCATCGCATCGGACGCACCGGACGCGCCGGAAAATCCGGCATCGCCTATACGCTCGCGACGGAAGACGATGCGAAATCAATCGCCGCCATCGAAAAGCTGATCAAGAACCCTTTGCAAATCATGCGTGCCGGCGCCACTGCCGCCGCGCCTACGGCTGCATCTGAGAAATCCGTAACCGCCCCGTCGGAGCCGCACGCGCAAGCAAGCCCCGCCGAATCCCGGGCCCGCCGAACGCCGCCGCGAGCGGCCTGCGCCGCGCCATCGCGCCACTCCTTCCCGCGAACCGCGCGAAGACATAGCGGCGCCGGTCGCCGCTGCCCCCGCCGTGCCTGCTTCCGAATCTCATGCTCCCACGCAGCACGGCTTCGGCGATCACCTGCCTGCCTTCATGCGCCGGGCTTAATTTCTCTCAATCAAATCCGTGATGCTCGATCCGCGCCGCTTGCGGGTCATTTCGATCAGTCCCAGCTTGCTGATGCCGAAGATTTCGACTCCGGCAGGATCGTCGGCAACCGCGTCGCGCAGGCATGTCAGTAATTTCTGCCGCTCCAGCTGCGTCCGCAGCGAGATGAAATCCGCGACGATGATGCCGCCGATATTGCGCAGCCGCATCTGCCGCGCAAACTCTCGCGCTGCCAGGATATTCACCTGCGCATGATTTTGCGCCCCCTCCGGCATCGACATCCACGGCCCAGAAGGCCGAGGCTGGCTCCATAATCAGCCGCGCGCCGTTCGGCAAAGCGACCGCGCTCGCGGTTATTCCTTGCAACAATCCGTCGAGATCAAGACCGCTATCGCCGTGTCGCACGGTCTCGGCCAAGTCCGGCGCAAAGTCCTTCAGCCATGCGCGCAGCGTTTTTTCCAGTGCCGCGTCATGGCAGACGATCTCCGCCAGCGCCACGCCATGATCCACGACGGCGCGCTGCCACGAGGGCTGCATGAGCAAAACTTCCGGACGGTCGGCGGCGGCCTTGACCGGCTCGGCCAGCCGCAACAGATATTCAGCCTCATGGCGGATGAGTTCCGCGGATGCCTCTGCGGCATGACGCCGGATAATCCATCCGCCGGGCAAATCCTTGGGGAAAGCCACTGCCGCGCCGCCGCGCCGCGACTGCGAGACTTTCTTGCCGAATGGCAAGTGAACCAGAAACCTGCCGGACAGCGCCACGTCGCCGGTCAATTGCGGCTGCTTGCCTTGCCGGGCGTCCGATTTAATCTGCAAAGTCGCCCAATCGCCTGTGTGCGTATTGGGCCTGGCATCCGCCCAATAGCCTTCCTGCTCTTTCCCCCACGTCACGATGGCCGCTTTCTGCCCCGGCAGCAGGCGCGTCACCTTGGCGCGAACAATCGCCCCGGTCAGATCGGGCGCGGCGGATTTTCCGGCATAGAAATCCGTAACGATATTTTTATTCTGGATGGCCGCGCATAGCAGATCGTCATGATGCGCGATGACCAGTCGCCGCGTCATGCCCCTGCCCCGCGCAGCAATTGCGCCGTCGCGTAAAGATCGAGGCCGACGATATTGCTGTAAGACCCGGATATGAACGCGATCAATGCCGCCGCTTGCCCTTGAATGGCATAGCCGCCCGCCTTGCCGATGCCCTCGCCGCTGGCGGCATAGGCGTCGATTTCATCCCGCGTCATGGTTTTGAATTTCACGACGCTCTGAATCAAGCGCGTCCGCGCCTTGCCGTCCGGCGTCACCAGGCATATGCCGCCATAAACGCGATGCCTGCGGCTCGACATAAGCTTGAGGCAGGCGCGCACGTCGTCAGGCGTTTCCGCTTTCGGCAAAATGCGGCGGCCGCAGGCCACGGCGGTATCGGCGGCGAGAATATGTTTTCCCGGATGCGCTTCAGAAACTTTTCGCGCTTTGGCCTCGGCGAGGCGCTGCACATGCTCGCTCGGCAATTCTGCCTTGAGCGGCGTCTCGTCCAGTTCCGCCGCGATGACGGCCGCCGGAACGACGCCAATCTGCGCCAATAATTCCAACCGGCGCGGCGATGCGGAAGCGAGGATGATGGGGGGATAGGGCATGATGCGCCTAATCATAATATCGGATAAATTCTATAATACAGAGAGCCATGAGGGCTGCAGGAACGAGCGCCCATCCTTTGTCTCTTCGGATATAAAAAATGGCATAAAGAGGCACGATTACCAATGCGACTAAATAACAAACGGCGGCAAAAGCGGTAAAATTATAATGAAGGCTATGTCTGACTCGCGAAAGATGATACCAAATCGTGTTGGCTATCATGATACCAACAAGAATCCACGCGCCGCATTTGATAGAAAGACCAAGAAAATTAAACAGACGCTTCCAGACGGGCGTCATGCATTCTCACTTATGCCTAAAGGTAATGCGGCCCTTGGACAGATCGTAAGGCGTCATTTCGACATTCACCTTATCGCCGACCAGGACACGGATGCGATTCTTGCGCATTTTGCCGGAGGTGTGCGTCAGCACTTCATGGCCGTTTTCCAGCTTTACGCGGAACATGGCGTTGGGCAGCAGTTCGGTCACGACTCCGGCGAATTCGAGAAGGTCTTCTTTCGGCATAAGATTCCTAACTGGTTCGGATGTCCGGAAAATGGCGCTAAATCGATGAAAGGTCAAGACTTACCTATTCGCCCATCCGCCCAGATGCAGCGCCGCGACGAGGGTGAACAGCCGCCGGGCGGTGCAATGATCGAGCGCGACCTTGTCCTGAAGCATCTCCCGCAGCAATTGCGCGCCTTCGTTATGAATTCCGCGCCGCCCGGCATCGAGGGTTTCGATCTTCGACGGGCCGGGAGAAGATTTCACAGCGGCGTAATAGCTCTCGCAGACCATGAAATAGGATTTTATGACGGAACGCAGCGGCTGGATTCCAAGCGTGATGCGCTCCATCTCTTCGCGCCCCTCGGCCCGCAATTCCATGACGAGGCGATGATCCTCCAGCCCCAGCACGAGATTATAAGGCGCGGGGATGCCGGCATTGACCGGCGCGAAATCGTGATCGTAAAGCAGGTCAGCAATGGCGGAAGTTATCTCCCGCTCGATGTCGGCATGGCGCTTCACCACGTTCTCGTCGCGCAGCGCGATATGCTTCAATTGCCGCACGGCCATCACGCGCCTCCGGAATTTTCAAGGCGGCGGGATATCGAAACCGCGTGAGCCTGCAGCCCTTCGGCATTCGCCAGCGTGACGGCAGCGGGGCCGATGGCGGCAAGAGCCTCCGGCGTGCAGCCGATGATCGTCGTGCGCTTCATGAAGTCCGTCATGCTCAGTCCGCCGGAAAAGCGCGCCGCGCGTCCGGTCGGCAGAATATGATTGGTTCCGGCGATGTAATCGCCGATAGCCTCCGGCGTGTGCCGCCCGAGAAAAACCGAACCCGCATGACGTATATGAGGCAGCAGGGCGTCGGGATCGTCGACGCATAATTCCGCATGCTCGGGCGCGAAACGGTTGGCAATTTGCGCGGCTTCGGCCAGATCGCGCGTGACGATCACGATACCCCCAATCGCGCCAGCTCGCGCCCGCGATATCCCGGCGCGGCAACGTCTCCAATTGCGCCTCGACAGCCGCCACGACTTTCCGCGCAAAACCGTCGTCGGGCGTGAGCAGGATCGACTGCGACGAGGCGTCATGCTCCGCCTGGGACAGCAAATCGGCGGCGATATGCCCGGGATCGTTGGCCGCGTCGGCGATGACCAGGATTTCCGAAGGCCCGGCGATCATGTCGATTCCGACCGCGCCGAAAACCTGCCGCTTGGCCTCGGCGACATAGGCGTTGCCGGGGCCGGTGATTTTATCGACCGGCGTCACGCTCGCCGTTCCGTAGGCAAGCGCGGCAATCGCCTGCGCTCCGCCGATACGGTAAATTTCACTCACGCCCGCGATATCCGCCGCCGCCAGAACCGCGGGATTGATTTGTCCCTCGGGCGCGGGCACCGCCATCGCCACGCGCGGCACCCCGGCGACGCGCGCCGGAACCGCATTCATCAGCACCGAACTCGGATAAGCCGCCAGGCCGCCCGGAACATAAATGCCTACGGAATCCACCGGCGTCCATCGCGCGCCGAGCGTCACGCCCTGCTCATCGACATAGCGGAAATCGGACGGCAGGCTGCGGCGATGGAAAGCGTCGATACGGCTGGCCGCGAGTTCGAGGGCGGCGAGCAGTTCCGCGCCGCATTGTTTTTTCGCCGCCGCGATCTCCGCCGCGCCGACGCGCAGATTGTCCGCATTCACCGGAAATTTATCGAAACGCTTCGTATATTCAAACAGCGCGAAATCGCCCCGGATGCGAACATCGCTCACAATTCCGGCGACGATATCGCGAACGTCGGCCGCAGCCTCGCGCTTGACGCCGACCAGCGCCTCGAGCCTGGCGGCGAAATCCGCGTCGGCGCTATGCAGCAGGACGGGCATGGGCGATGCCTTCAAAACGGTCGATCCAGGGGCGCAACCGCGCGCCGTCGGTCTTGAATTTGACCCGGTTGACGACCAGGCGCGACGAAACTTGCGCGATGGTTTCGGCTTCGACCATGCGATTGGCGCGAAGCGTCGCGCCGGTTGCCACCAGATCGACGATGTAATCCGCAAGGCCCAGCGTCGGCGCAAGCTCCATCGCGCCCGACAGGTTGACGCATGACGCCTGCACGCCCGCCGCCGCGTAATAAGCGCGCGTGGTCACGGGATATTTGGTGGCAACGCGCACCTGGCCGCTGCGGCGCGGATCGGGCAGATCCGCCGCATCCAATCTGCAGATCGAAAGGCGGCACAAGCCGATGCCAAGATCGAGCGGAGCATATATTTCCGTATCGTCGCTTTCATGCAGAACATCGCTGCCGCAAACGCCGAGATCGGCGCCGCCGAAGCTGACGAACATCGCCACGTCAAAGGCGCGCACGCGAATGATTTCCATATCCGGCAGATCGGTCTTGAAGCGCAATTGCCGCGCATGCGGATCGTCGAAAGCCGCCTCCGGCCTGACGCCTATTTTCCGCAGGAGCGGCTGGAATTCCTCGGCGATCCGCCCCTTGGGCACGGCGAGAACGAGTGGCCGGGAAGGCTTCATGCCGCGTCCGTGGACGGATCGTGGCGCGGGCAATTGGATGTCGGCCACGGCGCGCCGAAATCCTCCAGCCTGGCAGACCAGTCGCCCAGTTCCAACCGCAGGCAAGCGCCGCCGGCAAAGACCAGCAACATCGCCTGCCCTTCCAGGATCAGTGCCAGCAGCTCATGGATAACACTCTTGGCCGCGAGATCGATTTTCTGGCATTTGACGCCCGTGACGCCTTCGACGGTCACGGCGCAATTGATCCGCTCATAAACCGGCTTGCCGTCCTGTCCCGCTTCCGTGCGCTCCCAGCGGAAACGGCTGACGGCCATGACGAACCGGCGCTCCGCCGCCTCATAGGCGATGTCGCAGACCGGCACGATGGCGTCTTGCAAAATCGCGGAAATGATTTGCATATCTTCCGCGTCTTTGGCTTTAAGCCTGAGACAATCCGCCTTTGTCATTCCCTTACCCTCGCGATATCCGCACCACAGGCCGAAAGCTTGTCTTCGAGCCGCTCATAGCCCCGGTCGAGATGATAGACTCTGTGCAGCATGGTTTCCCCCTCCGCCGCCAGTCCCGCCAGAACCAGCGAAACCGAAGCCCGGATATCGGTCGCCATGACCGACGCGCCGCGCAATTTCTTGACCCCGCGCACCATGGCCGATCCGCCATGCACGGTAATATCGGCCCCCAGCCGCGTCAATTCCGGAACATGCATGAAGCGATTTTCGAAAATCGTCTCCGCGATGGTGGAAACGCCGTCCGCCACGCTCATCATGGCCATGAACTGCGCTTGCAGGTCCGTGGGAAAGCTGGGAAAAGGCGCGGTCATGACGTCGGCGCTGCGCAGCCCCGCGCCAGCCAAGCGCGCCCGAAGCCCTCCTTCGCACGGTTCGATGGAAACGCCGCTCTCGGCCAGCAGGCGGATGGCGGCTTGCAGATGATCGGCGCAGGCGCCCTGGAGAATAAGGTCGCCGCCCGTGATGGCCGCCGCCATGATGAATGTTCCCGCCTCGATCCTGTCGGGAATAATATCGTGCCGCGCGCCATGCAGCCGGGCTTTCCCCTTGATATGCAGGATTTCGGTGTCGATCCCGCCGATTTCCGCGCCCATGGCAACGAGGCAGCGCGCCAGGTCGCCGATTTCCGGCTCGCGGGCGGCATTGACCAGAACGGTTTCGCCGTCCGCCAGACTGGCCGCCAACAGAAGGTTTTCCGTCGCCCCCACCGAGACGACGGGAAAGACGATCTCCGCGCCACGCAAGCCCTTTGGCGCCGTGGCGCGAACGCAACTTCCCGCCAGCTCGATTTTCGCGCCCATTGCCTCCAGGCCTTTGAGGTGCAGATCGATAGGCCGCGCGCCGATGGCGTCGCCGCCGGGCAGAAAAACCGTGGCCTCGCCGCAACGCGCCAGAAGCGGCCCCAGCACGAGGATACTGGCGCGCATCTTGTGCACCAGATCATAGGGGGCGGTCGTGGTGGTGATCTTGCGCGCCGTCAGCTCCAGCATGCGCCCGGCATAGCCCTCTCCTTCCGGCGCGCCGTTAAGGCCGATGCCGACGCCATGCTGCCCCAGCAGATTGGCCATGATCGTGATATCCGCCAGATGCGGCACATTGCCGAGCGTCAGGGTTTCTTCCGTCAGCAGCGCGGCAGGCATCAAGGTCAGCGCGGCATTCTTCGCCCCGCTGATGCGGATGGTTCCCTTGAGCGGATTGCCGCCCCGAATACGCATTTTATCCATGGATTACTTTTTTCCCTTATTCATTTTCTCTTCCTTGAGAATATCCTCGAGCAATTTCCCACCCTTGGCGAAGTCGTGATCGGCGATGTCGTGCCAAAAGATTTCAACGAGTTCCGGGTCCTTGTTCAGCTCCTTGACGAAGACATCAGTGATTTCTTCCGACAGTCTGCGCTTCTGCGCCTTGGAAAGCCCGGCGCGGTGATTGATGTGAATGACGGGCATGACGGCTCTCCGGATTTACGGACGGACAGCCTTATGGATAGGCAATTTGCAGGATTTAGGGAATAGGGAAAGCGCGGCGTTCGCTAATTTTAGACAGGCGTGCAAGCGGAATTCCGCCGCATGATGCGGCCGATGTCATAAAGGCGCATCGGCTTGTCGCTCACGTCGGCGTAAAGCCATTGGCCGTCCGGAATCTGCGTCCGGCCATGCAGGACTTCATAGGCCTTAATCTGCGAATCCATCAGCGGGCCGGGATAGGCGAAAATCTGCTGGTCGAGGCTATTGGGAGACGTCAGGCGTCTTTCCAGGCTCGCCTGTTCCGTCATCAATGCATAGGTCAGGGCGTGCTCTTCGAGAATGAAAGCGATTTTATCGGGAGTCGGCTGGCGGCCCTGCCGGGCAAGATCGGCATGGACGGCGTCTTTAAAGGATGGGTCGGTATTATAGGCCTGCCGCAACCTGCCGCGCATAACCCCGAAATCGGAAACGGAGAACATCATCTGATCCCAGCCATGCAACTGATAGGCATACGGAATCACCATGGAATTTTCGCTAGCGGCCTGATCGATAAGCTGGGAAAATTTTCTCCGGTATCTCATGCTGGTGTCCAGCATGCCTCGCCATTTGAAGGCGGTCAGACTCTCATCATTGGCGTAAAGGCCTTCCGAAGTGATAATATGGGCGTCGACCTTGGGGCCGGTGACATAGTCCATGAAGTCATCAACGAAAACTTCGGCCACGGCTCCAGGCTTCTGCTGGCCTTTGATCTTCGCCATGGAAACCGGAACGAAAATCTGCGCCGCGCCAAGCCGGAATTTATCCAGCGAAACCAGACCCGCGCCTTTATCTAACTCCGGCATATCCTAACCTTCCGAAAAATATGCCGGATTTTATGACTCGGATTTACTTTCAACAAGGCTGAACTTACAGCCTCGGCAGCGTCACGCCGGTCTGGCCCATATATTTGCCGCCGCGATCCTTGTATGAAATCTCGCAGGCGCTGTCGCCCTTCAAAAACAAGAATTGGCATAAGCCCTCATTGGCATAGACGCGCGCGGGCAGCGGCGTGGTGTTGGAGATTTCCAGCGTGACATGCCCCTCCCACTCCGGCTCCAGCGGCGTGACATTGACGATCAGGCCGCAGCGCGCATAGGTCGATTTGCCCAGGCAGATGACCAACACATCCCGCGGAATGCGAAAATATTCGACGGTGCTGGCGAGCGCGAAGGAATTCGGCGGAATGACGCAGACATCGGTCTTGCGGCGAACGAAGCTTTGCTCCGAGAATTTTTTCGGATCGACGATGGCGCTGTCGACATTGGTGAAGATCATGAACTCGTCGCCGACGCGCGCGTCATAACCGTAGGACGACAGGCCGTAGGAGATCATTCCCTCGGCCCGCTGCTTCTCGACGAAAGGTTCGATCATGTTCTTGTCGCGCGCCATGGCGCGAATCCAGTGATCGGGCATTATGGACATTCGGCTTGCTCCCCTATTGTCGCTTCGGACCGCCCGCGTTCCTGGGCCTTGCGCTTGCGCAGATTATCGCGCATGGCGGCGGCCAGACGGGCTTCTTGCCGCGCCTTCGCGTTCGGCCTAGAATCGGTATTCTGTTCCACATCTTTCATACAGTTTGCTTAACGCATGAAGCCCTACCGGACAATCCCTATCAAGGAATGCGGCGACCCTATGGTTCCGATCCCGGAGGGGCCGTTTCTATTCACGACCCCTCATCCCTATGTCGCGCTGGGCGCGTCCTATGGGGGCGAAAACCCCTGGATGCTCAGGAAAAACGTCCTGGCGTCCCTGACGCAAGCGCAAGAAACGCTGGCGATCCGGAAACCGGGCTGGAAATTGAAGCTATTCGATGCCTACCGCCCCAACGATGTGCAAGCCTTTATGGTCGAATGGGAGTTCCGGCAGCATTCCGGAGGACACCCATCTTCGGACGTGCCGGAACCGGAACGTACAAGATGCTACGAGAAAACCTTCCAAATCTGGGGCATTCCCAGTGAAGACCCGAAAACACCGCCGCCGCACAGCACCGGCGCGGCTGTCGATCTGACGATTGCCGATGCCGATGGCCGGGAAATCGACATGGGATCGCCGATCGACGAGAATTCCGAGCGCTCGGTCCCCGATTATTACGCCCAAAGCAACCCAGAGGCGCACGCCAACCGCCAATTGCTCCATGACGTGATGGCCGCGCAGGGATTCCGGCGGCATCGCGTGGAATGGTGGCATTTTTCCAAGGGGGACCAGATGTGGGCCTGGCTGGGGCGCGAAGAACAGCCGGAAAACCAGGGCATGGCCATCTATGGCCGGGCGGCTCTTTTACCCGATGAAGTATCTTAGGCAAGCTGTTGCCTTTGGCTATCTTTCTGTGGCACAACGCCTTGGTCTTTTCAGATAAGCTGCCGTAGCACAGTGGTAGTGCGCATCCTTGGTAAGGATGAGGTCGGGAGTTCAATCCTCCCCGGCAGCACCACGCTTCGCCCTTACGGGCTACGCGTGGCGCAGCCACCGTAGACCGTTAGGGCGAAGCAGTGTCCGGCGAAGCTCCCCGTAGGGGAGCGAAGACGGACTGGTGAAGTAGGCGCGCCCTCGCGCTATCAGCCATTCATGCGCCCCACCCCCTACCCATTATGGTTAATGGCCTCGCCATGACGATTTCGCTGACGAAACTATATAAGTAATTGCAACTTTCTGGTCTTGACCCTATAACCAGATTCGCGCTTATAGCTTGATCGCCATATTTTGATCGAAATTGATTAGCTAAATAGCCGGATCAACAACCAATGAGATTTTTGAGGGCGTGAAGCCATGCAGCAGCTGCAACAGTTCAAATTTTACGACCTCGGCGCCAAGCTCTACGGCGTCTTCAATCTGCGTAATCACGGCCGCGTCGCCGATCTGTTCGGCCCGCTGACCGACGCGCAAAAATCGCTCGACGCGCTGATCAAGGGCGATCCCATCGAACTCAAGCTCGCCAAGGGCGAAGCCAGCAAGCTGCTGACCCAGATCAGCGCGCTGTTCGACAAATATTTCATCGACAAAACCAACCGCCAGCTGCGTTTTCCCAGCGGCGAAGAAAAAGTCGATCCGCAGGAATTGGCGCTGATCCAGCTCGCGCTGGAGAAATTTGAAAGCGCCCTTGCCGCCGAACTCAGCAGAATCGTCGTCTATCCCGCCGTGCAGCGCGGCATATACAGCTCCGTCGACCTGATCGAGAACGCGCATCTCGCGCTTCCCGAAAGCGCGCAGGCTTACGTCTCCGCGGCAGCCAAGCGCGAACTTGATTCGGCGGGCCGCGCTATCGGCTTCGAACTCGGCACGGCGGCGACGGTTCATGCGCTGAGGGCGCTCGAAACCGTCACCGTGTCCTATTACGAACTCTTTGCCGCACCGCTTACGGGCCGCAACGAGCGGAATCTGACGACCTATCTGCGCAAGCTGGCGGCGCTGGCGGACGAAGAAGATTTGAAAACCCGTCCCGATCAGCGTCTGGTCCAATTGCTCACCCAGATCAAGGACAGCTATCGCAATCCCGTCATGCATGCGGATGCCATTGTCGAAGTCGGCACGGCGGCAAGCCTGTTCGGACTGGTCACGAGCGCGATCGCGCAAATCGCCGAGCAGATCGCCGCGCACCAGGAACCTCAAGCGAAGGCGAGCAGCACGGCGGCAGCCGAATCTTCCACCGTCATCAGCCCCATGATGCCCGACGAAGCGAAGCCCGGCCTGATGGAAACCGACGACGGCGAAGACGTGTACGACTTCCGCATTTCGCAGGCGGGCTAAGGCTAACCGCCGTTTTCCGTTGACGCCGCTATCGCCGCATCCGGATCATGCCGTTTGGCCATCGCCAGCACGGCAAGCGCGGCTTCATCGAGGCGCGCATCATCCGTCCCCCGTACTACAAACGCCAATCCATATCGGCCAAGCTTGAACCACGGATAAGAACCTATGTCGCAGTCAGCATAAGCGTCTGCGATTTTTTCCAGTTCATCGGCGATCACACTTTCCGGTATGTGGCAATTGACCGTGCGGCTTTGCAGCGGCGCGCCGCCTTTCAGTCGGGCGGCGATCCCGTCCATCATCGCCCGCATGATCTCCGGCACGCCGGCCATGACATAGACATTTCCGATCTGAAATCCCGGCGCGGCGCTCAAGGGATTATCCAGCAGCGCCGCCCCCTGCGGCATGCGCGCCATGCGCAGCCGCGCATCCGTCAAATGATCGGTGCCGTAATGATGCAGAAGCCTTTGCCTCGCCGCCGGATCGATAACGAGCGGCAGGCCGAACGCCTTGGCCACGGCGGCGGCGGTGATATCGTCATGGGTCGGCCCAATGCCGCCGGTCGTGAAGACGTAATCATAGCGCCCCCGCAGCGCATTGACGGCATCGACGATCTCGGCCTCGATATCCGGCACGATTCGCGCCTCGGCCAGCCTGATGCCTAAAGGCTGCAAACGCGCGGCGATGGCATTGAGATTGCCGTCCTGCGTCCTGCCGGAGAGAATTTCATTGCCGATGATCACGATGGCGGCGGTGGGATTGTTTTTCATGCCTATGATCTTAATAGCCTTATGGGCTTCAGACAAATTCCCTTTGCCTGCGCCGCCATGAAGGCTATATTCGCCCCTTCCTCCGCACCCAGACCTCCAGGATACGCCCATGCAGGACTTTCATTTCATCAGCCCGGCCTTTGCCCAGGAAACGACTGCGGCCACGGTGCAGGAAGAATCTCCGATCCCGGTGCAGCCGGCATCGCCCGTAGACAGCCTGATGCAATTCCTGCCGCTGTTCCTGATTCTCGGCGTGTTGTATTTCCTGCTGATCCGTCCCCAGCAGCAAAAATTCCAGCAGCATGAGCAATTGCTGAAATCGCTGCGCCGGGGGGACAAGGTCGTGACCGGCGGCGGCATTATCGGAACCATCTTCAAGCTGGAAGGCGACGACATGCTGGTCGTCGAGATCGCGGATAACGTGCGCGTCAAAGTTCAGCGCGCCACCATCGCCGGCGTCGTCGCCCGCACCGAACCCGTAGGAGCGGCAGGCGACGGCGAACAGAAGACGGAAGAAGTGAAACGCCTCGTCCAGAACGATAATAAAAAATAAGCCTGTTCCCATCCTTCATCCGCCGCCCCTCTCCTCAGTCATCTGAATTATGATCAATATTCCCCGCTGGAAAGTTATTCTCGTCATTGCGCTTAGCGTATTGGGCATATTGTATGCCTTGCCGAACGCCCTGCCGCCTTCCGCGCAGCGCTGGCTGCAGGACCATATGCCCGCCGTCCTTCCCCATCAGACGGTCAATCTTGGCCTCGATCTGCGGGGCGGATCGCATTTGCTGCTCGACGTGCAGCTTGATGTCGCGCTTGCTGATCATCTGAACAGCATGGTCGATGAAGTGAGGAGCGGGCTGCGCAAGGAGAAAATCACCTATACCGAGCTTGGTGTCAGGGACGGGAAAATCAGTTTCCGCGTCGGCGACCCCGCTCAGATCGATGCCGCGCGCGAAGCGGTCCGGATCAACCGGAGCCTGGACATCAAGGCGGACGGCCAATTGATCACCATCGCCCTGCCCGTGGATATGATCCGCGAACGGCAGAATTTAGCCATGGATCAATCCATGGAAATCGTGCGCCGCCGCATCGACGAAACCGGCACCCGCGAACCTTCGATCCAGCGGCAGGGCGGCAATCGCATCCTGGTGCAGCTGCCGGGCGTGGACGATCCGCAGCGGATCAAGCAATTGATGGGACAGACGGCGAAGCTGGCATTCCGCTTCGTCGATGAGAACGCCACCTTCGGCGATCCGAAGGCCAGCCCGCCGCCGGGAACGGAGCGGCTGCCCGCCGCCTCGTCTCCGGATCGCGGCGTCGTCGTGCAGAAGCGCGTTATCCTTTCGGGAGAAGCCCTGGTCGACTCCCAGGCCAGCTATGATCAATACAATAACGCCGCCGTTTCGTTTAAGTTCGATTCCCTCGGCGGCAAGAAATTCGCCGAGGCCACACGCGCGAATGTCGGCAGGCTGTTCGCCATCGTCCTCGACAACAAAGTGCTGAGCTTCCCCAAGATCAACGAGCCGATCTTGGGCGGCAGCGGCATCATCACCGGCCATTTCACGATCGAAGAGGCCAAAGACCTGGCGCTGCTGCTGCGCGCCGGCGCGCTGCCCGCGCCGATCAAAGTTCTGGAAGAGCGCACGGTAGGGCCGGGACTTGGCGAGGATTCGATCAAGGCGGGCGCCTTGGCCGCCGTCGGGGGGATCGCCCTGGTCGTCATCTTCATGCTGCTGTCCTATGGATTGTTCGGCATATTCGGCACCATCGCGCTTTTCATCAATCTCGCTTTTATCTTCGCGCTGCTGTCGATTTTGCAAGCTACGCTGACCTTGCCCGGTATCGCGGGCATCGTGCTCACCGTCGGCATGGCCGTGGACGCCAATGTGCTGATTTTCGAGCGCATCCGCGAAGAAGCGCGGCTGGGGCGCTCGATCATCGCCTCGATCGACGCGGGCTATAGCCGGGCGCTGTCGGCGATCATGGACGCCAACGTCACGACGCTGATTTCCGCCTTCCTGCTGATGATTTTCGGCAGCGGCCCGATCAAGGGCTTTGGCGTCACCCTGACCATCGGAACGATCACGTCCGTCTTCTCCGCCGTATGGGTGACCCGATTGATGGTCATCGCCTGGCTGCGCGTCACGAAGCCGAAAGCGATTCCGATTTAATTTAGAAGCCCCGCTCAATGGTGAAGTCGATAATATCGAGCAGCGCGGCTTTCACCGGCATATCCGGAAAAATACCCAAGGCATCGCGGGCGATGGCTCCGTAATGGCGGGCGCGGGCGGCGCAATCCGCCAGCGCGTTATGCCGATGCAGCAGATCCTGCGCCTGCGCCAGATCGCCGGGGCGTTGTTCCAGCCGCTCCAGCACGCGCCGCCAGAAAACGCGCTCGTTTTCGTGGCCGCGATTGACGGCGAGAATGACCGGCAGGGTTATCTTGCCTTCGCGGAAATCGTCGCCAACGGTCTTGCCCAGCTCGGCCTGTTTGGCGCTGTAATCCAGAACATCGTCGATGATCTGGAACGCGATGCCGAGATTGAGGCCGTAGGTGCGCAGCGCCTCTTCCTCGACCGCGCTCTTGCCCGCCACCACCGCGCCGATGCGGCAGGCGGCGGCAAAAAGCTCGGCGGTCTTGGCCCGCACGACTTCCAGATAAGCCTGCTCGCTGGTCGCGGCGTCGTTCATGGTGCTGAGCTGCAAGACCTCGCCCTCGGCGATCACCGCCGAGGCATTGGACAGGATTTTCAGCACTTCCAGCGAACCGTCCTCGACCATCAGCTGAAAAGCGCGGCTGAACAGGAAATCGCCCACCAGGACGCTGGCCTGATTGCCGAATAAGGCATTGGCTGAGGGACCGCCGCGCCGCAAATCGCTGGCGTCCACCACATCGTCATGCAGCAAGGTGGCGGTATGGATGAATTCGACGGACGTCGCAAGCTTGCGGTGCCGCACCCCTTCATAACCGCACATCCGGGAGCATGCGAGCGTCAGGATCGGCCTCAGCCGCTTGCCACCCGCCGCCACGATATGGCCGGCAAGCTGCGGGATCAGCGCCACGCTGCTTTCCATGCGCTGCACGATCAGCGCGTTAACCGCCGTCATGTCTTCCGTGACCAGCGCGGCCAGCCGGTCGAGCGCGTCTGCGTCGCCCTTGCGGTGCGCCTCCGAAAGCGGGATAATTCTTGCCATGCTAAACCCTCTTAAAACAGCGCCTCCTTATAGCGCATCTCCTATCATTTGCGAATAGGCTGCCGATGCGAAAAATAAACACGGCCGACGCCCTTTTGGACGGCAAAGTCGTGCTGGAACAGCCGGCGCAAGGCTATCGCGCCGCCATCGATCCGGTGCTGCTGGCCGCGAGCGTTCCCGCCAAGGCCGGGCAGACGGCGCTCGACCTCGGCTGCGGCGCGGGAGCGGCGATGTTTTGCCTCGCGGCGCGGGTGCCGGGCCTGGCCTTGACCGGCGTGGAACTGATGCCGGAATACGCGGCTTGCGCCCGAGCCAATATCATACGCAATGACGGCCTGGGAATCTTCCACCTGCTGGAAGGCGACGCGAGAAAACTGCCGCGAATCCTGGCGGCGAACAGTTTCGATCATGCGTTCGCCAATCCGCCCTATCATGACAGCAAGGCCTACGATCCCGGCCCGAAAGCCGCCAAGGCCCACGCGCACGCCATGACGCGGGACGATCTGGCCGCCTGGATCAAATCCGCCCATGGCAGATTGAAGCGCAAAGGCACATTGACGATCATCTATCGCGCGGATGGGCTTGCCGATCTGCTGGAGGGCATGGCGGGAAAATTCGGCGGCCTTGCGGTCATGCCGCTATGGCCAAAATCCGGCATCGCCGCCAAACGGGTGATCGTGCGCGGCATCAAGGAATCCAAAGCCCCGCTGCAGCTGCTGGCGGGAATGGTTCTGCATAAGCCGGACGGAAGTTATACGGATGAGGCGGAAGCCATTCTTCGCGGCGGCTGGATTGAAGCGTGATGACGCGATAAATGCAAACAGAGCCGTCATTCCCGCTCGCCCCTGCGGGGCCGTCGGGAATGACGGCTCTATTTGAACCTAATCACGCTCCAACCTAAAACTGATTGAGCAGCCGCTCGATATAGTCGCGCTCTTCCTGCGGGCGGGTATATTCGCCGGAGCGGCGGCGCAATTCGTCGAGAATCTCTCGCGCCCGCTGAAGTTTCTGCTCGGCGGGAATCTTGACGCTGCCGTCATCGACGGAATCGCCGTCATCTTTCGCCGACCGGCCAAAAGGATCGCGCGGCTGCCCGCGGCGGCCCCCGCCGGGAACGATCATCATCTGAGCCTGCATGCGCTGCTTCATGTCTTTGGACAATTCTTCGAGCGCCCGCACGGTTTCTTCCTGCGCTCCCTTGGCTTTGGTCATTTGCTCCTGGCGCAGGTTTAGCACGGCGGATTTCATCCCCTGATCGGCAGTCGCCAGCTGCGGCGGCAACTCCGAATGCCGCCCAGCCAGATCGTCGATCAAAGCGCCGAGTTTAGCGCGCAATTTCTCCTGCCGCTCGGCCAGACCGGCGCCCATGCCTTGTCCGCCATCGCCCCCCTGCTCTTCTCCCGTATCGGCCGCCTTGCTTTCAGGCGGAGCGGCATCGCGCAATCGCTTTTGCTCGTCGATCATTTGCTTGAGATTCTTCATCGCCATGAGATCGGCCTTCTGCTGCGGCGTCATTTCGCTGGCATGATTGAGGCGTTCGAGGATTTGCCGCAGCTCCTCCAATTTCTGCTGGGCCGCCTCGCGCGAGCCGGTTTGCGCCAAATCCTGAATCTCCTGCGCCGTCTGCATGAGATCGTCGACGAGATTTCTTCCCATATCGGCCATCATGTCTTCGGGAATCATGTCCTGCTTGCCGACCAGATTATGCGCCATCGCCGACAGATATTCGACGAGAGCGCCCTGCAATTTGTCGGTCAGTTCCTTGATTTTCTCCGGACTTTCATGATTGGCGATCGCCGACTCAAGCTGCTGCTGAACGGCGCGCAGATTTTCCTGGGCGTTGGCAAGCCCCTTCGTATCGAGCCGCAGCGCAACCTGCCATATGACGGCGGCGACGGGCGCCAGTCCTTCGCGGAACCTGTCCAGATGCATGCGCATGGCGGCGCTGCGCAGTCCGAGAAACACGAGCGCGTCGCCGCGATAAAGCTGCGGCTGGGCCGCCGCGCCCGCCATAAAATTGGCCGTGCCGTTCCATTGCCCTTCCGGGTCGGTCAGCAGCTTCTTGCGGATATTGACCAGAAGCTTGGCGAGCGGATCGGCAAATTCGCGCTCCGGCAGCGTCAAGGTGACGGCGGCGGTCTGTGTGCGCTGCCCCGCCTGGTCGACCGCCGAAAGCCGCAGCGTCACGGGCATTCCCGCCCAGGCATTGCCGGTCAGATCGAGCCGCGCACGGCCTTCGATATCCTTTTGACCGACGCCGGACAAGGATACGGCGAAAGGCTCGTTCGGCAATCCCGGCGTGCTTACGGCCGGAGTTACCACGGCTTCGATCATGGCCATGCCGTAATCGTCATGCGCCCGGAAGTTCAAGACGACATCCTGGCCCTCAACCTGCGGCGGCTCCTGCCAGTCGATCTGCGGCGGCTCGTCCGGAACGACATCGACCTTCCACCGGCCAAGCCGGGTCCAGCCGCTCCGCACTTCCAGCGTTCCGGCGCGCGGCACTTCGCCGTCGAACGTATAGCTCGACGACTCCTCGCCCGCCGCGATCAAATCCGTGACGGCATGATCGGCATGGAGGCGCGGCGTTTCGGAACTTTGGTTGACCCGCAGCGCGATCTTGCTGCCGGCTGGAATTTTAATGACTTCGCCGTTATTTTTTCCGGCTCCGCCTTGCGCCAGCATGATCGGCGGCATTTTTGTGTAAGCGGGCGGGGTCACCCACGCATCCAAAATCGGCCCAGTCTTCTGAGTTAGAGAGAGCGACGGGGCCGCCAGCATAAAGGCTTGGGCAAAACGGGAATGCAGTTCGCCCCATCCGCTCACCGCCGCGACCGCCACGACAACGATAACGGCATAACGCAGCGCCCAGGGATCGTCATGGCTCAAATCCAATTGCGGGCGGGATAAGCGCAGCCTGGCAAGCGCGGCCTTGGCGTCGGCCTGATGGCGCTTCCATAAGCCTTTGACCGTGGCCGTGTTATTGACGGGCGTACCCGCCAGGGCTTCATAGGGACGGTGCTGGATGCCGCTATCGGTTTCCAGGCGGCGGGCGGCGGCCTCGATCGGCGGCATGCGCCATGCTGCGCCCGTGCCGCGCAAGCCGCGGATCGCGGCCAGCATAAAGAAGGCCATCAGCAGCAAATGAAGGGCAAACGGAAGATTTTCGAAAAGGCCGAACCATGCGGAGGCCAGAAAAAGCCCCACGACGCAGTAAAATCTCCAGCATTGCGCGATATGCCGTTCGGCGAAAATCACCCATCTGGCGAAGTGCAAATACCCCTGCCCCGGCAATGGAGCGGCTTTTTGGGATTCGCTAAGAACCGTGCGGCGTTCGTTATGACTCATGCCTGGAACTTGTAAGGTGTAATCTGTTGGTCACTTTATCCAGCATTACAGCGGACGCATCCTATCATAAATAGCTACGCAAACGCACAAAAAAAGCCTTCCCGGCGGAATTATTTGGTAAACGAAATCCTAACGCGACCACACCGGCGCGACGTCCCAGGCGATCTGCTCCTCGATGCCGACCGGGCGGCGGATGAGCGCGAATTGGTCGCCGTCCACCATGACTTCGGGGACAAGCGTCCTGGCGTTGTAGGTGGAGCTCATGCTCGCGCCATAGGCGCCCGCGCTCAAAATAGCCACCAGATCGCCGGGCGCGGGCGCGGGCAAAGGCCGGTCGTGGCCGAATAAATCCCCGGTCTCGCACACCGGGCCGACCACTTCCCAATTTTCCGTTGCCGCGCCCGGAGGCGCATTGACCGGAACGATATCATGCCAGGCGTCATACATCGCCGGGCGGATGAGATCGTTCATCGCCGCGTCGATGATAAGAAAATTCTTGGCGACACCCGGCTTGACGATCATGACGCGGCTGAGAAGAATGCCCGCCGGGCCGACCAGGAACCGTCCCGGCTCCAGCGCAAGCCGCAGATCGAGCTTGCCGAAATGCTTGCCGATCAGTCCGGCATACGCGGAAAGATCGATCAGGCTCTCATCCCGATAGCGAATGCCGATGCCGCCCCCTATGTCCAGCCGCCGGATATCGAACCCCGCGGCGCGCCAGTCGCGCACCAGCCCGGCAACGGTCGCGAACGCAAGATCGAACGGCTCAAGCTCGGTCAATTGCGATCCGATATGCACCGCAAGGCCGCATAAATCCACGTGAGGCAAACCCCTGACCGCATCCAGCGCCAGGCCGATCTGCGTCATCTCGATGCCGAACTTGGATTCCTTATGTCCCGTCGCGATCTTGGCATGGGTGCGCGGATCGACATCGGGATTGACGCGCAGCGCGATGGGAAGCTTCCTGCCCTGCTCCCTGCCGACCGCGTTCAGCAGATGCAGTTCCGGGATCGATTCCACGTTGAATTGATAAATCCCGGCGACGGCGGCTTCTTCCATCGCATGGCGGGATTTGCCCACGCCGGAGAAAATGATCTTGCCCGCGTCCACGCCCGCCGCGAGCGCCCGCTTGATTTCGCCCTCGGAGACGACGTCGGCTCCCGCGCCGAGTTCGGCAAATTCCCGGATGATCGAAAGATTGCCGTTCGCCTTGACCGCGTAGCAGATCAGCGGGTCGAACGGCAGCAAAGCTTCTTTCAAGGCCCCATAAGCCTGACGCAGCGCCGCGCGCGAATAAACATACAGCGGCGTGCCATAGGCTTCGGCAAGACGGGCAAGCGGCACCGCTTCGACATTCGCGGCGCTCATGGCTTCGTTACGCTGGGATAAGTGCGCGGAAAGGTTCCCGACGCGCCCGGAGGCGGATCGACATTCTGCGGCTTAACGCCGCACGCCGCCAATGTCCCGCACAGCAGGGCCAGCACGATAAGGAGATGGGACAGATTTTTCATGCTTTCGTTCTAGCCGCAATTGCCTCTTGCTGCCAATCTCAAAATTATGGTCACATGCCGCCATCGAACTGAAAAGGTCTATCATCATGACTCGCCTCTTTATTCTGTCCTGGCTGTTCATCGGGGCAACGACGCCCATTGGCACAGCGGCGATGGCGACGGTTGCCTTCCAGGCCGCGGGGGTCATGAAAGCCGCCGCGTCGGCGACTCTAGCCCTGGAGCGCATCGATCCGCCCGTGCCCGCGCCCGACCTCTACATGCGCGACGCCGACAACAAGCTGGTTCGCCTCAGCGAGTTTCGCGGACGCTATGTTTTGCTGACATTCTGGGCGACATGGTGCTTGCCGTGCATCGGGGAAATGCCGAGCCTCAACCGGATGCAGGCCGATCTCGACGAAAAAGATTTCAAAATCGTCCCTCTATCGCTGGAGAGCGGCGATCAGCACAAGGTCAAGGGCTTTTACCGCGAGCACGATATCGATAAATTGCCGATTTACGTGACCGAGGGTTATTCCGAACAGGAAAAATACGAGGTGCATGGCATCCCGACATCGTTCCTGATTGATCCCCAAGGAAAGCAAGTCTGGCAGCATGTCGGCGAGATCGACTGGGATGCCGCGGAGACCCGCGCCTTCTTCAAGGAATATCTGAAGCAGCCTAAACAGCCCAAATAGCTTTAGAAACCAACTCAAAAGTCATCAGGCCGAGGCGAAAACCGTGCTTTTCGAGAACCGGGGCGCAGCCTATTCAACATAGGTGAGCACCGGAAGCGCAGGAAAGCGCGATTTGCAGCCCGGCATCATGGCTTTTCAGACGGTTTCTTACGCCGCGACTTTATCGCCGGGGCTATTATAGATATTCAGAATCTTGCTTTCATCGATATGCATGCCGCCGAAGGAAAGCGTGTTGCCGGTGGTCCCTTTCTCGATGCCGGTGACCTTGCCCATCATGCTCTGCTCGGAAACGGCGATCGGATCGCCCTTTGAGTCAAGAGCGGTGATCGACATTTTGTAAGCGCCGTCGGGCAATTGGTTGCCCTCGTTATCCGTGCCGTCCCAGACGACTTGCTGCGCCCCCGCCTTGCCGGTGCTGGTGAAGCTCGCGACCTTGGCATCGTCTTTGTTCATGATGTCGATCGTCACGCTGGGCGATGACTTGTCGAGCGAGTAGCTCATATAAGCGCTGCCGTTCTGAAGCGCGAAATCGGTGCCGCTGACTTCGGCATAACGGCCGAGATAGTCGAGCAGCGCGGAGGTGCTGTTGCCATTGGCCTTTGAAACATTGACCAGGCTGCCCAATTGATCGTTCGTCTTGATCTGCTGCTCGACCTGCGAATAGCTGACCAGCTGCTGGGTATAGGTCGTGGAATCGGTCGGAGCCAGCGGATCCTGATACTGCAGCTGCGCCGTCAGCAGCTTCAGAAACATCGTGTAGTTGCCGCTGAGCTGCGACAGAGCGCTGCCGCCGGATACCGTGCCGGAATTGGTGCCGTTGATCGGCGCGGTTGATACCGGGGGCAATGTCGCGGTCGAAGGTATGCCGCTGATAGGATCGGTCGTAGCCATGAGGTATCTCCTTACACGCGCAAGTTCACGCGCCCTGGTTCAATGAGGTAAACATCGTCTTCCGTTGCGATATCCGCACTCTGGTCGAGAACGGCGGCCAATTCGGCGGTGCCGCGGGAAGCCTTGGAACCCTTGTCGCCGCCCCATGAGGATCCATTGCCGGGATCGCGCAATTGGAACGACAGCGAACCGCTGTCGGCGCGCAAGCCTGCCTCCTGCAGAGCGCGCTCGAGGCTTCGCGAATCCTTCGCCAGCATATCCAGCGTCGCCTGGCTGTCGGCCGTGATCAGCCCTTTAACGACACCATCGTGAAAATCCAGCTTGATATCGACGCGGCCAAGATCGGCGGGACGGAGATGAATGGTCATCTGGTCGAGATTACCCTTGGCTTGCTGGTAAAGTTTGACCGTGACCTGCTCCATGACCTGAGTCCTGGCGACGGTCGAAGATTTCGCGCCCTTTGAAGAAGCCAATTGCGCCGTGGCGTCATAGCCCAGCAAGGGCTTCGCGCCTTCAGGCATCGGCGAGCCCGCGCCGATGCGGGAAATATGCGCCGCGACGCCTTCAACACCGCCACGATTCGCCGCGCCGACAGGATTCACCGTCGGCTTAGGGGCGCTTGCGGCCAGGAAACCGAGATCGGGAGTTTTCACCGCTGCCGGAGAGGCCGAAGCATGATCGACGCGCGGCGCGGCCTCGGCTTTGTCAGTGTTGATTTCCTGCGATACGGACAAAGGCTTCGGTTTCGGCGTCTGGGGATGCGCGTCAACGCTGGCTTCAACGGCCGCTTTCGCGGCAAAGGATGAATCCGCTACCGCGTCTTTTTGTATGCCGTCCACGACGGTTTTGGCTTGGTTCTTAGCCTCAAGCGCCGCATCCGCCGCCACCGAGGCATCCGCCGCCGCATCTTTCTGAACGCCATCCGCCACAGCCGCGGCAGCCGCCTCGACGGCGCTAAGCCGCTTCGCGTGGTCGCCGTCTTTTCCCGAGACGGTTTTAATGGGTGTCACATGCTGAACCGGCGCGGGCGCCACGGCGGCGACAATGGCGGCTTCGGCATCGGATCGCACCGCATCTTGGGTCGATTTCGGCGCGGCGTCATCAACCGCCGCCTCGCCGGTCGCCGCCGGCGCGGAAACGGTTTCGACGGCCTCTGTTTTTTGATCCGGCGATTTCAGCGCGGCCGCATCGCTTTTTTGGTGCTGGCTATGCTGGGCATGTTTGTGCTCTTTCGAAATGCCCTTATTTTTATTGTCCTGCTTGGAGCGGGGAGCGGCAATTTCAGCGTGATTTTTATCCTTGTCATCGCTCTCGGCAGCCGACACATCATCCCGCTTCGAGGACGGAAGCTCATCGCTGCGGGATTTGTCGTCGGCTTTCGGAGCGGGCCGCTCGCTTTTAGCCTTGACCTCCGGCGCGGGCGTAAAGAGCGCGGCATCGAACTGCTGAAGCAGCGCCGAAAATCCTTTCTGCCCGTCGATCATGGCAAACAAATCAGCGCGGGCGCTGATCGCCGTTTGCACGGCGGGCGCCGGGGAAGTGGCTGCGGCGGCGATGGAATTGTCGGTCATGGAAGCGCCTTTCGCTTATGCTGTCGTCTTGAACAGCGCCGACTGGATCGGCGTATTCGAGTTGGGTTGAACCAGATGCTGATAGCCGCGCTGCCCCAGCTTTTCGTCGCGCACGCTTGCCATGATTCCTTGCAGCAGCCGCTGCGTCGCCGTCATCGCGACCTTGACGATCCGGACGTTGCGCTCGGCGACTTCATTCAATTTCGTGCTCGCGCTGCGCAGCAGCGATTTCTGCGTTTGGGGCAATTGCTTCAGCCATTCGGGATGTTCGGTGGCGACCTTGAACTCGGCCTGGTAATCGACCAGGAGCCGCTGCTTGCGCGCCACCAAGGCGGGAAGATGCTCGTTCAAATGCTCTTCCACGGCGGCGATCTCGCGCTCCATCACGTCGGCAAGCTCGTTCATCAGCTTGATCAATTGAATATCCTGGCTTTCCGCGGCTGGCTCTGTCTTGACGGTCATGATGCGATCTCCTGATGTTGAAGCATCTGCTGCTTGATGGTCGAAGCGAGTCCGAGACTGTCGCCTGCCGCCACGATTTTTCCGTATTCCTGCAGCATCATCGTGCGGAAGACCTCTTCGCCGTGCCCGCCGCCGGTTTCCTCGTCTACCGGCACGGTTTCCCACATCGGCGAAAGCATCTGCGTCGCGAACATGGCCTCGAATTCCTTGGCCGCTTTTCCCGCGCGCTCGAGACGCGCCGGCATGGCCTGAGCCGGCATGGCCTGAGATTGCGCCTGCGCCTGAATTCTCATGGTGCTGGATCCGATCGCGTCGATCATCAGATGACCTCCAAATCGGACTGCAGCGCGCCTGCCGCCTTGATCGACTGCAAAATCGTGATCATGTCGCGCGGGCCGACCCCAAGCGCATTCAAGCTCTGCACCAGTTCGGACAGGCTGACGCCGGTTTTAAGCACCGCCATGCGCTTGTCGCCGCCTTCGTCCACATTGATATCGGTGCGCGGCACGGCCACCGTCGTGCCGCCCTGCGAGAACGGCGCGGGCTGCGATACCTGGGGGGTTTCGGTAATGCGGATGGTCAGATTGCCCTGAGCGATGGCGACCGTGTTGATCCGCACATTCTCGCCCATGACGATGATGCCGGACTGATCGTCGATGACGACTTTGGCCGTCTGATCCGGCGTGATCTGCAGCTGCTCGATGGATGTCAGGAAAGCGACCTTGTCGTTATTATGTTCGGGCGGGATCGTAAGTTTCACGGTCTTCGAATCCACGGCTTCGGCGGTTGCCTTATGCTCATGAGCGTTGATCGCGTCGGCGATGCGCGTGGCGGTCGTAAAGTCGGGATTCTTCAACGACAGTCTGAGATGGTCGAGATCGGCGAGCTGGAATCTGATTTCCCGCTCGACAATCGCGCCGCTCGCGATCTTGCCCGAAGTCGGCACGCCCTTCGTTACGCTCTGGCCCGCGCCTTCGGCGGAAAAGCCGCCGACCGAAACCGCGCCTTGGCCCACGGCGAAAACCTCGCCATCGGCGCCCAGAAGCGGCGTGACAAGCAAGGTGCCTCCCATCAGGCTTTTAGCGTCGCCCAGCGTGGATACAGATATGTCGATCCGGCTGCCCTGCGACGAAAAAGGCGGGAGGGTGGCCGTAACCATGACGGCAGCGACATTCTTGGTCTTGAGCGAATCTCCCCTGGTATTGACGCCAAGGCGCTCCAGCATGCCGATCAGGCTTTTGGCGGTGAAAGGCGAGTTGGTCAGGCTGTCGCCGGAGCCGTTCAGGCCAACGACAAGGCCATAGCCGACCAGCATATTGTCGCGCACGCCTTCGATGTCGACGATGTCTTTAAGGCGGGACGACGCGTGGGCCGGCGAGGAAAGGGTCAGGAGGACAATAGAAAGAAAGGCCATACACAGGGATAAAGCCGCGGGGCGGGGTAACCGGCGCGCGCGTGCCAACTTCACGACCGGTGGGTGGGAAAAGCTTGAATCTAACGAATATGGGTTCCGCATGTGCATGGCTTTCTCTATCGTCCTCCGTCGCTTGGTATGCGAAAGCCATGCCAAAATGCCCGCCAAGACAACACATTGAATTAATTATGTTTTTTATTGCCTGCTTAGGTCAGACCCGCCTATAATGACTTTGCCGGAAGCTATCATCAGTGAAAAAGTGCCGGAACGAAGGGCAAAAATTGCCGCTGAATCCTGCTGAATCTTAGTAACCAATCCTTCATTGCCAATCGTTCATATTGGTCCATCGTGAGGACAAAGCCTTGATTGAGAAAGTCGAAGGGCCGGGATCAGTCCGCGGCGCGCAACAGACGAGAGAAGTTCGGCGCGTGGTGCGCACGGGCAGCACCGGCGGCGCGACCTTTGTCAAACACCTCGATCCTTTATCGGAAAGCGAGGCGGCAGGCGCGGCTTCGGGCGCGACGTCGCTGGGCACGATCAGCCCCGTCGTAAGCTTGCAGGAAGTCGATGACGCCATGGCGCGGAAATCGCGCGGCAAAGCCAGGGCTAAGGAAATTCTCGACCGGCTTGAAGATATTCGTCTCGAATTGCTCACCGGGTCCGTCAGCAAGGACAGATTGATGCAGCTTTCCCGCATGGTCGCGCAGCGCCGCCAGGATATCGACGATCCCCGGCTGACGGAAATTCTTGACGACATCGATTTGCGGGCGCAAGTCGAGTTGGCCAAACTAGGATACTAGAATAAAAAGGCTTGCAACCCAGTACGCGGATTATGTAACACGGCTCAGCATTCGCGAACGGAGAAAACAGAATCATGGCTCTGGTAAATGTGCCCGACGATTATCGTCCGACGGAAAAAGAACCCTACATGAATCCCATCATGCTGGGGTACTTCCGGAAGAAGCTGCAGCAATGGCAGAGCGAAATCCTGCATGAATCGTCGGAAACCCTGCAGGAGCTTCAAGACGAAGGCGGCCTGCAGGAACCCGACATCGCGGATCGCGCTTCCGTCGAAACCGAAGTCGCGCTGGAGATGCGCGCGCGCGACCGGCAGAGGAAACTGCTTTCCAAAATCAGCGAAGCCTTGCAACGGATCGCGGATGGCAGCTATGGTTATTGTGAGGAAACCGGAGAGCCTATTGGTATCAAGAGGCTCGAAGCCCGACCGGTGGCAACGTTAACCGTGGAGGCGCAAGAACGCCATGAACGCAAAGAACGCACTCAACGGGATGAACGCGAGTAGCATTTTTACGCTGCTGGCCTTTTTCTTTTTACTCAGCTCTCCGGCTATCGCTCAGGATCCTTCCGCGGCCGACCAGCCCGAGGATGCCTTCGCCAATACCGCACCGGCGCTCTATGAGCTTAAGGAAGTCCTGGTCGAATACCCGGTCTTCGTCGATCCCAGAACCGCCAACGATTGCGGTCTGATGAGGGAAGCGTTGCTTACGACCCTGCAGCGCAACCTCCAGGATCCCGGCCTTGAAGTCATGATGGTCAACGAAACCCATCCTCGCGTCGGCGCGCGCGTCAATTTGACGGTCGAGATCGGCACCGTGAAGCAGGACAAAACATGCTGGTCGTGGATTGATTTCCCCCTCACCGACAAAGCGCCGATCATGCTGCCTCCCGTCAAAGTGCCGCGCACCATGACGCTTACTTTCTGGCATCAAAGAAAACTGGCGACCTCCTCGGTGGAAAGCCATCAGAGTGCCGTGAACGACATGCTGGCGACGCTTTCCCGGCAGTTTCTGCGTGATGTCAAACTCGCGCTGCCCGGCGCTTTTACCCCGGACGGCAAGCGCGCCGACAGCGAAGAAGACAAGCGAGAGCAATTGCTCAAGTCGCTTAACGACAGCGTCTCCAAAAGACTCATTCAGCAACAAGGGGTTACAATTCCCTAAAATATAACATTATCAATGAGATGAGGCTAACGTGCTTCATGTATTTTTTAATACCTCTTGCAACACACCCCAAGGGCACCATATCATTGGGTGTGAATAATTTTTGAGCGGCAAAGGAGACTACTCGCATGCCCATCGATCAAATCCAACCTCGGTCTTATGCCGGTATCGGCGAGAGCAGCGGCAGTTTCGACGCGGGTCTGCGCGCTCATATGCAGCGTGTATACAACTACATGGCGGGCGGCGTTGGCCTGACGGGCGTTCTGGCGTGGCTTGCGGCGAACACGCCGCTGGCGAATATAGTGTTCGCGCCGGGGCTCAGCCTGGTGTTCGCTTTGTCGCCGCTGGCGTTTATCCTGGCGTTGAATTTCGGCGTCCAGCGCATGAAATCCGGCACCGTGCAAACCTTGTTCTGGCTATTTTGCGCCAGCATGGGCCTGTCGATGGCCTATATCTTCCTGATATACACCAACGCCAGCATCGCCCGGGCCTTTTTCATCACCTCGGCGACCTTCGCGGGCATGAGTCTGTGGGGCTATACGACCAAGCGCGATCTCAGCGCTTTCGGCAGCTTCCTCATGATGGGCCTCATGGGGCTTGTCATCGCTTCGCTCTTCAATCTCGGCATCATGCTGTTCACCGGACAGGCTTCAAGCATGCTGCATTGGATGATCTCGGTCATCGGCGTGCTGATTTTCACCGGCCTGACCGCATGGGAGACGCAGCAGATCAAGCAGACCTATGCCCAAAGCTGGGGCAGCGAGGCTAATAGCAAGCTGGCCGTCATGAGCGCGCTGAGCCTCTACCTCAATTTCGTCAATGCGTTCCAGTTTATGCTTCGCCTGATCGGCGATCGCCGGTAAGAAGCGACAACTTTTATAAAGCCGCCGGGGAAATTCTCCGGCGGCTTTTTTTATGGCATAGAGACCACCTGAAAAGTCATCAGGCCGCGGCGAAAACCATGCTTTTCGAGAACCGCCGCGCAGCGTATTCAATATACATGAGCAGCGGAAGCGCAGAAAAGCGTGGTTTGCAGCCCGGCATCATGACTTTTCAGATGGTCTCTAAACGACAATCTTATGCGTCGCCAGTTCCATCATCGGCAGATCGTGGGGCGCATTGCCATAGGCCCAAATCTCGTCATAGGGGCCGGTAGCCGCGATCAGGGCCGCGACCCGCCTCGCCTTCTCTTGCCGCACGCAGTTGCCTTTCAGCAAGCCTGTCACGCGGCCATCGGCGACAGCCATCTCGGTGCATAATAAATGGTCGACGCCTAAGTCCTGCAAGATAGCCGGCAGATACAAATCAAGCCCGCCGGAAGCCACGGCAATTGTGTCGCCGCGTTCCTTGTGCCAGACCAGACGCTCGCGAATGCGGTCGAGCCAGCGCAATTGTTTTTGGAGCGCGGCAACGGCCTGCGGCATTCGCTCGACAGGATGATGTTTAAGGGCAAGACGCAGCCATAGAGTCTTGAACGCCGTGCGCCTGTCCGCCTCCAAAAGAGTTGTTGCAGCCGCAATCGACGCCGTCCCCAGGGCTCGCGGCCAGCCGACGCAGGCGGCGACGAAACGGGGCAAACTATCCCCGGCGACCAAAGTGCCGTCAAAATCGAAAATGGCGATGCGGCGAGGTGCTGGCGTCAAGACTCATAAATCTCCGGCTCCGGCGTAACCTCCGGAATCAGCTTCGCCGCCGTGTACTGATCGAACCAGTCGATGCCGTTGAGCGCCCCGCATTGCGGGCAGTTGATTTCCCATTGCGGGGTTTGGTGGCCGCAATGGTGGCAGCGCCAGGAAGCTTCGATAGGCGCCGTTGCCGCCTGCTGCAGCCAGTCATGGCCCGGCTTGCGATCGAGGGGATTGGCCTTATCGAGCTGCGCCAGCATGAGATAGGTCTGCCGCGTCGGCGCGATTTCGGCGGCGCGCTGCAAATTGCTTGCCGCCTCGCCCCACAATTGCGCGGCCATCGCCGCCTGGGCAAGCAACAGCAAGCTGACCGGATGCTGAGGGGCGCGGACAGCCAACTGCCCGACCTTTTTATATTGCTTCAGGGCATCGCTATCGCCCAGCAATTCGAGATATAACGCTCCCAATTCAGGATGCGGCGTCGTATCCCAGAATTTCTCGATCTTCTTCAGCGCCAGCCTGGTATATCCCATGGCCGCTTGCGTGCGAACCAGCTCGATGCGCGCGGGCAGCCAGTCCGGCTGTATATTCTGCGCGTGCTCCGCCGCCTGCAGAGCGCGCGGCAGTTGATTCTCGGCCCGCGCCGCGCGCGCTTCGGCGACCATGGCCGCCGCCTGCTGCCGCCGGGCGGCGGAATGATTGAGCAGCTGGCGAGCCGTCGCGTGGCGCAGCGACTCCGCCGCCTGAACCCATGCGCCGCGCCGCGCCGCGATCTCGTAGCGCGCCACATGCAGCCATGGGCTTTTCGGATGGTGCGCCGCGAATTGCTCGACATAACCCGCGGCCTTGTCGTCGTCATGGGCGCGAAGCGACGCCGCGATCAGGCCGCGATAGCCGATCGGCGCGCCATCATGATCCTTGCTGAGCTGCAGGAATATCTGTCCCGCCGTCGCGTGATCGCCGGACAATTGCGCCGCCTGCGCCTGCAGCCAGTTGATGAGCGGCGACGACTGGCCCAGCATTTTGCGCGCCGCGACGGCCTTCGCGCCCGCCGCCGCCGCGTCGCCGCTGGCCAGAGCCGAAAAGCCCTTGCTGAGATGAACCAGGCCGAGATTCTGCCGGCGCAGCTGACGCCGCAGCCGCAAGCCGCGGCGGCCGTAGCGCAAAAAGCTTATTCCCCGATAGACCAGCAAGCTGGCGCCGACCAGCCCCAGCACGCATACGAGCAAAAACGCCGCCGAGGTCTGCACCAGATAATCATTCCATACGATCCTGACTTCGCCCGGATTCTCGGCGAGCCATACCGCCAGCGCGATCAGGACGGCGAATTTCGTAATGAACCAGATGAGCCGGATCACGGTGCAGCCTGTTCTTTGTCGTCGTCATGGGCGATATGCTGTCCGAGCAGCGCGCCGATGCGAGCCATCGCGACATCGAGTTCGCGGCGGGCGCGGGCGTCGCCAAGCCATTCCTGCAACTGCTTTTGCGCCGGTTCCGGCATGGCTTCGACCCGGCTGATCGCTTTCGGAAGATCGCCGCGCTGCAACGCCGCCGCCGCGTCATGCACCATGCGCGCCGGGCTGCCGCCGCTGCCGTCGTCGTTCAGCTTGCGCACCATGACGACTTCTTTCATGTGAGCCGACATGCGCTCCCACCAGGTGGTCGCCGCCGCCAGTTCCGCCGCCTGCAAGGCCGAGCCGGACATGACATTAAATCGCGACAGCAGCATCGGCAGCGTGGCGACGCCCCCCTGGGATGGGTTTTCCAGCTTGGAGAATTCTTTGGTCAATTCAGGAGAGCTTCTGGCAACGTCGCTCAGCGCCTGCAGCTCAGTCGCGAAAGGCGCCGCCGTCCCCGCCCTCTCGCGCAGTTGCATATAGGCTATGATTTGCGCGCGCGTGGCGGATTCAGCCGCCGCCGTTTCATGCGTGGTATCGGTAATTTTCTGGACGCTGCCGGACATGGAGGACAGCGATTCCTTGGCCTCCGCCAACTCGCCCTTCAGCCGCGCGATTTCCTGATGCACCGTGCTTGCGCTTCCGACGCTTTGCTGCAATTCGGCCAAATCCGCACGCAAGGCCGCAATCTGGGCAAGCGCGGCCTTCAGCTGCGCGGCGCTCGCCTGATCTTGCGCAACGGCAGGCGGTTCCGGCGCAGGGGCCTGCGCTTGGGCTTGAGCTATCGCGGCGACGTCCTGTTTCAGCAGGTCGAGTTCCTGCGCCACCTCTTTCTGCCTCGCCTTAAGAGCGCTCACATCGACAGGAGGCGCGGCGATAACCGGCGGCGCATCCGGCGGCGGCGGCTGAAGCTGGGGCCAGGCCAAAGTCCCGGCGGCCAACACCAGCGCGATACAGGCGAGTACGCGGGCAAGCCCGTCCGCTCCCCTCGCCTGCCGCGGCTCATCTTCGACCATGGCGGGAGGCAAGCGCGACGGCGCGGTGTTGTTTCCGGATTCTTGCGTATCTGTCATAAGAGCCTCTTGGAAACGCTTGGCCAAGAAAGTCCTAGCGCGCCATTGTCTCGCATAGGGCTTCGATCAATGCCGCTTCGTGGGGTGCCGATGCGACGATAACTTGTTGCCAGGGCAATGCTTTTGCGGCATCGGCCACGGCTTCACTAAGGCATAACGCGATCAGGCGGCGGCAGCAAGCCGTCAAATCGCTTTGCCCGGCTAATTCGGCGAAGATTTGCGCCGACCGCGGCGAAAAGAACAAGGCGGCGCGCAGGCTTCCGGCGAGCGCCTCCCTGCAGGCGGGGGAGAGTTCGATCGCCGCTTCGGCCCGGTAAACCGGCCAATGGGTTATGCCGTAGCCCGCGCGGCGCAGCGAATCGTCAGGCTCCCGCGAAAGATCGGCGCCGCAAACATGCAGCAGCGTTCCCTGCTCCGGCCCCTGAGTCTGGCGGATGATCGCTCCGAGTTCAAATCCGTCGCCGCCACCCGCGATGGTTTTCTTCCATCCCTGCTTCTGCGCCGCCGCTGTGGTGCGATCCCCGACGCAATAACACGGCCAGGACGGCCAAGACGGCAGCAATAATTCATAGGGCAACAGCGCCGCGCCATGCGCGCTGGTGAAGATGACGGCGGCGATATCATCGAGCGGCGGAGGCGGCTCGCGGGCCGCCACAATTTTTGACATCGGCTCGACGAGCGGCGAAAAACCATGCGCCTGCAATAGGGAACTCAAGCGCCATGCATCGTCTTCAGGGCGCGTAATCAGAATATCCGGGCGGCTCATTGCAGGCAATTCTGCGCGAAGAGGGCATGCGCGCGAGTATCATCCGTCAATTCGGGATGAAAGGTCGCGACCATGTGGCGATCCTGCTCCACCAGAACGGGATGGCCGTCATGGCGCGCCAGAATCTTGCCGCGCGCGCCCACGCGGCGAATGACCGGCGCGCGGATCAGAACGGCTTCCATGCTACCCTGGCGCGTGCGGGCGAGAAATTCCGGTTCGGGATCGATCTCGACGATGCAGCTGTCGCGCTGCCGGCCATAGGCGTTGCGCTCGATATCGATGTCGACGACGTTCAGGCTTTGCTGCGGCGGGTTGGAAACATTTTTCGCCAGCAGGATCGCGCCCGCGCATGTGCCGAAAACCGGCTTTTCGGAGGCGAACCGGATCAAAGCCTCCATCAGCCCGTCATAGTGCAGCAGCTTGAGCATGGCGGTGCTTTCCCCGCCGGGAATAATCAGCCCGTCGATTTGCCCGAATTGCGCGGCATCGCGCACAAGCAGCGGAATATTTCCGGTCCTGGCAATGGCGGCCTCATGCGCGGCAAAATCGCCTTGCAGGGCCAGAACCCCGATCATCGCCCTACCATCCCCGTTTCTGAAGCATCGCCGATTCAGGAATCGCGGCGATGTCCAGACCCGGCATCGCATCGGCGAGCGAGCGGCTGGCCTCCAGAAGTTTCGCGGGATCGTTGTAATTCTTCGTCGCCTGCACGATGGCGGCGGCGCGCTGGGCGGGGTCGGAAGACTTGAATATCCCCGATCCCACGAATACGGCTTCCGCGCCAAGCTGCATCGCCAAAGCGGCATCGGCGGGCGTCGCGATTCCGCCCGCGCAGAAATTGGGCACCGGCAGTTTGCCGTGCTCGGCCACCCATTCGACCAGCTCCAGGGAGGCTTGCAAGTCCTTCGCCTCGCGCGCCAGCTCCTCCGGCCTCAGGGCCGCCAGCTTGCGCATATCCCGCGTGATGGCGCGCATATGGCGCACCGCTTCGACGATATTACCCGAACCGGCCTCGCCCTTGGTGCGGATCATGGCGGCACCTTCGGCGATCCGGCGCAAAGCCTCGCCCAGATTGCGCGCGCCGCAGACGAAGGGAATGGCAAAGCCGGTCTTGTCTATATGATGCTCGTCGTCCGCCGGGGTGAGGACTTCGCTTTCGTCGATATAATCGACGCCGAGGGATTCCAGAATCCGCGCCTCGGTGAAATGGCCGATGCGCGCCTTGGCCATGACGGGAATGGAAACCGCTTTCATGATCGCTTCGATCACGTCGATATTGGCCATGCGCGCGACACCGCCTTCCTTGCGGATGTCGGAGGGCACGCGCTCCAGCGCCATGACGGCGACCGCGCCGGAATCTTCGGCGATTTTCGCCTGCTCGCTGTTGGTCACGTCCATAATGACGCCGCCCTTGAGCATTTCGGCCAGGCCGACTTTCAGACGAAATTCTTTATCTTTCAATGGCACCATTTTCTTTACCTGCTTTGCTATAGCGATAGCGTTGAATATTACAAACCCGATTGATTACAGACCCGATGCGCGTGAAAGCGCGGCGATATTCAAATCTGCCGGGCAGACGAAACATCAATGATCGGGCACTCCGATATTGCCCCAGTTTACTCCGCTTGTGAAGCGGTAAGGAGATCGGGCGGCAGGTAGCCGCGCAATTCGCCGCCTAATTCCCCGGCCAGCCGGAGCGCGGCTTCGCGGGCAAAAACCTCATGCCGCCGCTCCAGCTTGCGCCCGTCGGGCGTGGCGACCAGCGCCGAGAAATCGATCCGCCCATCCGCGCGCAGCGTGGCCAGCGCCGCGACCGGCGTATGGCATGAGCCGTCCAGGCGACGGAGAAATTCCCGCTCGATCGTGACGCAGGTTTCCGTGCGCGCGCAATTGATGCGGCGCACGAGATCATAGAGCGCCGTATGATCGCGGCGCATTTCCACGACCAAAGCGCCCTGCGCCGCTGCGGGCAGCATATCGTCGAGCGGCAGAATATGGACATATTCGTCAACCGCGTCGATCCGCTGCAACCCGGCATAGGCCAGCAGCAGGGCGTCGGCCTGGCCGTCCGCCAATTTGCGCAGCCGCGTATCGGCATTGCCGCGCAGCGGCACGACGACAAGATCGGGCCGCATATGCAATATCTGCGCGGCGCGGCGCAGGCTCGACGTGCCGACGCGCGCGCCTCCCGGCAGATCGCGCGGATGCGCCGCCTGAAAAGAGATGAACGCATCGCGGCTATCGTCGCGCGGCAGGAATGCCGCAAGGCACAGCGCGTCCGGTATCGACGTTTCCAAATCCTTGGCGCTGTGCACGGCGAGATCGATCTCGCCCGAGAGCAAGGCTTCTTCAAGTTCCTTGGCGAACAGTCCCTTGGTCGCGCCCATGGCGGCGAAATTACGCTCTCCCTGCTCCGGCCGCCAATCACCCGAACTTTTCATCGGGATGATGTCAATGGCCAGTTCCGGCGCGGCGGACGCAAGAACGCCACGCAGGATATCCGCCTGCTTCAGGGCCATTTTACTAGTGCGGGTACCGAGACGGATAGAGGCGGAACTCGAAACAGAAATATTGGTTGTCATCATCAACACGGAGGTAAAAGAAGGTATGCGATGCAGGTTAATAGCAAGAAAAAATAGCAATGCCATCTTTTCTTGCAGCCAATGGTTAAGTTGTTGCCTGAAATGGATAGTGGATGGCGTGTTAATAAATTTTTTACTTTAATATCAATGCATTAGTTTCATTAAAATACGCTATAATGTTTTTATGCATTTAAACGAGCGTCATTTAAACGAATACATTAATACGACCGCCTCGGCTGCCTTTGCCGGCAGGAGCCGGTGTATTTCTCTGGGTGGCGGAACTGGTGGCATTGCCCTTACTGCCATGCTCGCCCGCTTCGATAGCGCGGGGCGTAATGGGCGCCGCGGCAGGCGGCTGAATGACAGCGCGAATCGCTTGCGGCGGAATGGCGGCCGGAACAGCCGCCTGAGGCACACTCGTGGGGATTGGAACCTGCACGGAAAATACTCCGCCGCTAAAATAATATTTAATGATTGTCTCACGGCTGCCGTGAATAAAAAGTTAAGGAATCAGTGTTTAGTTCAGGTAGCGCAATGAACGAATTAACGGAAGCTTATACTAACGAACAGGATTCAATGAGCCTTATGATGTCTCAACAGGCCATTAATAAGCTTTTGACGCTGGCGCATGACCGCTCCGAGCATGGGCGCGGCAATCTGGTCACGGAACTGGCGACATTGTTCGAGCGCTCCGATGTGATTCTCGGCGTGCGCGAGCAATCCCTGGTCAATGACATCGTCGACGAGCTTATCAGCAACGCGCAAATCACGGCGCGGCAGCAACTGGCGGAAATGCTGGCGCCGAAAACGACGACGCCGCGCCGGCTGGTCCTGGCGCTGGCCAGCGACCGGATCGAGGTGGCGCGCCCTATATTGATGCATTCCCCCATCTTCACCGACTCCGATTTGATGTCGCTGGTCGCGACGCAGGGCGTGGAACATTCCCGCGCCATTGCGCTGCGCGAGGAAATCGGCGAAGCGCTCGCCGACGCGCTGATCGTCACCGGCGATCTGGAAGTCATGCAGAACGTGGCCGAGAATCTCGGCGCCAAGATATCCCCGAAAACGATGACGGTGCTGACGAATGCCGCGCGATTTGCGGAGAAGCTTTGCCGCCCGCTGCTGCAGCGCCCGGAAATGACGCCGGAATCCGCCTCCAAGCTGTATTGGTGGACATCGCAGGACATGCGCCGTTTCGCCTTGCAGCGCTTCGGCGTGACGGTGGGCCAGATCGACCAGACGCTCGAGCAAACCGTCGACGACCTTCTCGCCCGCTATGAAAACGAGAAAAATAACGAGCAGGTCATGGCCTATGTGGCGGACTGGCTGATCGAACGCGATCTCAACACGCCCAAGATTCTCGTGCAGGTTCTGCGTCTGGGGCATTTCCGCCTGTTCAACGTGCTGCTGGCGCGGCTTATCGATCTGCCGGTGGCGCTGACCGATGTCATCGTCGCGGAAATGGGCGGACGCTCGCTGGCGGCGGCCTGCCGCGGCACCAATATGGAGAAGCCGCAATTCGTTTCCATCTTCCTGCTGTCGCGCGCGGCGCGCCGCGATGAGCAAGTCGTGCATCCGCGCGAGCTTAATCACGCCCTGCTCGCCTTCGACCGCCTCAACCCCGTCGTCGCCCGGCAATTGCTGGACACATGGCGCCGCGATCCCAGCTATCTGATCGACCGCGCGCAGGGCAGGCCGGTGGCGGTGCAGTAGCAGTTACATGGTTTATCCTGAAGACATCCAGAATCTCAATGCGAACTCAAGGGCGGCCATTCGCGAACTCTGGGGAAACGTCCGGATCAATGCCGGATTCGAGAAAATGTTTTCGGAGCAGATCCACACCATAGCGGCTCATGAAGTTTTGGGAGACGGCGGCAAGGCGATGCTCGCCCTGAGAATAAGCGATACTCCCGGAGGCAGGACGATTTTTGTAGCGCAAGACGGATCCGGAGGATTCGAGGAGTTCATGAGAGACGACGATGGTCTGCGCCGCCCGGCCTTATCGCCGGAATATGCGGGCAAGATTCTCAATCTCGTGAGGCAATTAAAGCAAGACCCGGCATTCGTATATCGTCCCTTGGAACCGGCCTCGCCGTCGCGGACGAGCGGCGTGCTTGCTCCAACGCCCGAAACCTTGACACTATCATAAAAAAACTTCGGGCCGTGAAGCTTGCGCCGCACGGCCCGTTTTTCATTCTGGATTCCGGCTCTCGCCGGAAGCGCCTTACTTCTTCTTGCCGTTGACGCTTTCCTTGAGCTGCTTGCCAGCGCGGAACTTCGGCTGCTTCGAAGCCTTGATCTTGATGGCTTCGCCGGTCTGCGGATTGCGGCCGGTGCCCGCGGCGCGCTGAGAAATGTAGAAATTGCCGAAACCGACCAGGCGGACTTCATCGCCCTTCTTCAGCGCGGTTTCGATGGTTTCGAAAACGGTATCGACGACGGCCGCGACTGCGGACTTCGACAGATCCAATTTCGCCAGAGCTTTTGCGTCAGCAATGGCGGCGACGAATTCATTCTTGTTCACTGGAGATCTCCCCCCGTTTGAGTGATAAATTAAAGCGCTTTCCTGGCGGGCATGGCGAACTCTCTCCGCCATTATCGCCCATTCGGAAACCGCCTCATCATGCTACGAACTGGCGTTCATACCGCGAATCCGCAAGCATGTTGAAGTCTAGGCATCGGCGATTTCGGCTGTCAACGCCGAAACGAGCGGAAAAGCAGGAAAAATGTGGATTATCCATGATCGGAAGGCAGGGGCCGAATTCGACCCCGCCCCGTCTAATGCCGCATCACGTCTTCGTCCTGGGCCTTGCGCTTGGCGAGCGCGGCGGCTTTGGCTTCCTCTTCTTCTTCGTTCCAGGTGATTGGCGTTACCGGATTGGCCAGCGCCAATTTAAGAACTTCGTCCACCGTGGAGATGGGCATGATCTTAAGTCCGCGCTTAACATTGTCCGGTATCTCCGCGAGATCCTTCTCATTTTCCTTGGGGATGAGCACCGTGGTTATGCCGCTGCGCAGCGCCGCAAGCAGCTTTTCCTTAAGCCCGCCGATCGGCAGCACGCGCCCCCGCAGGGTGATTTCGCCGGTCATGGCCAAATCCCTGCGCACCGGATTGCCCGTCAGAACCGAGACGATGGAAGTTACCATGGCAACCCCCGCCGACGGCCCGTCCTTGGGAGTCGCGCCCTCGGGCACATGGACGTGAATATCGCGCTTTTCGATATGGGTCGGCTTGATCCCGAAGGCGATGGCGCGGGAACGCACATAGCTTTCCGCCGCCTGCACCGATTCTTTCATGACATCGCCGAGCTTGCCGGTGATGGTCATGCGGCCTTTGCCGGGCAGGGAAACGGCCTCGATCGATAGGATTTCGCCGCCGACTTCCGTCCAGGCAAGACCGGTGGTGACGCCCACCATATCCTCGGCCTCGATTTCGCCGAAGCTGTAACGCCTTACGCCCGCGTATTTTTCCAGGTTGCGGCGCGTGAGGTTTACGCCCTTGAGATTCTTGACCAGGATATCCTTCACCGCCTTGCGGGTCAGGTTGGCGATTTCGCGCTCCAGATTACGCACCCCGGCTTCGCGGGTGTAATAACGGATCAGGTCGCGCAAGGCGTCGTCGGAGATCGAGAACTCGCCTTTTTTCAATCCATGCTGCTTGATTTCCTTTTCCAGCAGATGGCGGCGGCAGATTTCTATCTTTTCGTCCTCGGTATAGCCGGAAAGACGAATGACCTCCATGCGGTCGAGCAAGGGCTGCGGCATCCGCAGCGTATTGGCCGTGCACACGAACATCACATCGGAGAGATCGTAATCGACTTCCAGGTAATGATCGGCGAAGGTGTGATTCTGTTCGGGATCGAGCACCTCCAGAAGCGCCGACGAAGGATCGCCGCGCCAATCGGAACCCAGCTTGTCGATTTCGTCGAGCAGGATAAGCGGATTGGACGATTTGGCTTTCTTCATGCCCTGAATGACTTTGCCGGGCATGGAGCCGATATAGGTGCGGCGATGGCCGCGGATTTCCGCTTCGTCGCGGACCCCGCCCAGCGACATGCGGACGAAATTCCGCCCGGTGGCCTTGGCGATGGATTTGCCGAGCGACGTTTTGCCGACGCCTGGAGCGCCGACCAGGCACAGGATCGGCCCCTTGAGCTTGCTCTGGCGCTGTTGCACGGCGAGATATTCCAGGATGCGCTCTTTGACTTTCTCCAGCCCATAATGATCGAGGTCCAGAACCTTTTGCGCGGCCTTGACGTCTTTTCTGACCTTGGTGCGCTTGCCCCAGGGAATGCTGACCATCCAGTCGAGGTAATTCCGCACGACGGTGGCTTCGGCCGACATCGGCGACATGGAGCGCAGCTTCTTGACCTCGGCGGCAAATTTCTCCGCCGCTTCCTTGCTCATTTTCAGCTGCTTGGCTTTATTCTCAAGCTCGGAAATCTCGTCGCGGCCTTCCTCACCCTCGCCAAGCTCCTTCTGGATCGCCTTCATCTGCTCGTTGAGGTAATATTCGCGCTGGGATTTCTCCATCTGGCGCTTGACGCGGCTGCGGATGCGTTTTTCGACCTGAAGAACGCCGATCTCCCCTTCCATGAAGGAGAAAATCTTCTCGAGCCGCTCGCTGATCACGGGCGTTTCCAGAATGGCCTGCTTGTCGGCAATTTTCAGCACGAGATGCGACGCGACCATATCGGCCAATTTGCCGATTTCGTCGATCTGGTTGATCGACACCAGAACTTCGGGCGGAATTTTCTTGTTCAGCTTGATATACTGCTCGAATTGGCTGGCCACGGCGCGCGCCAGCGCCTCGAGTTCGGCCTCGTCGCCCATTTGTTCGGGCATGAGCTCGGCGGCGGCCTGGAAAAAGGCCGCATTGTCGGTGAAGCGGCTGACTTTCGCCCTTTGCCCGCCTTCGACCAGCACTTTCACCGTACCATCGGGCAGTTTCAGCAATTGCAGCACGGTGCCGATGGTGCCGATTTTATATAAATCTTCCGCGCCGGGATCGTCCTGCGCCGCGTTCTTTTGCGTCAGAAGCAGGATTTGCTTGTCGTCATGCATGACGTCTTCAAGCGCCCGGACGGATTTCTCCCGTCCGACGAAGAGCGGCACGATCATATGCGGGAACACAACGATATCCCGCAAAGGCAAGACGGGGAATACTGTGTTATTCGGGGCGGTGGCCATCGTAATCCTTTCGGCAGCCAAAATTCCTGGCCAACATGATGATAGAGCTAGATGCTAGGGTCTTACGTTGAAGATTTGGTTATTCCCTATTCGATTTCAAGCTGTGAAATTGTGGAATCTTTCCCATGCTTATGCAATCGCTCTATTTCCAATATCGTCTTCAATCAGGCCTAGAAGCCTTTTTGCCACAGCCCAAGCCTATCCGGCTATGTCCTTCCCATTGAAATCCTTGATTTTTTAAGCCTGATTCCGCCGGATAACGCTGATTTTCCCGCTGCTTTCCAGAACCGCCGCCGCCACGCTTTCGATGCTGGCGCAACCGGTCTGGCGTAACGCGGCCTCAAGCTCGCGATGCGATATTTTGGCGCGCTGCATGGCGTCTTCGTATAGCTTGCCGTTATGGATCAATATTTGCGGTTGTCCCTCGATAAGGGTTTCCAGTTTTCTGCTGCGGTAGGTCGCCAGGCTGATCAGGTAATCGATCGACACTAATATGATGGCGAGAATCAAGCCGCCTATAAGCGACACGTCGCCGCCATTCATCGAGTTCTGAACCGCGTTCGACAGAATCAGCAGCAGCACGAGATCGAACGGCGCCAGTTCTCCCACCTGTCTCTTGCCCGCGATGCGCAGCAGAACCAGCAGGACAACATAAACGATAGCGCCCCGAAGAATGAGTTCCCACCAGGGGACGGTCATAGTGAACATATGGGGGGCTTTTATTTCACCGTAATGGTAATCGGCTGCGATACGACCGGCGGATCATGAAGCTCGTGATTGCCGTCACCGAGGACGATCTGCAGCACATGCTTGCCGGGCGCAAGGCTGACCGCGGCCTCGGTTTGCCCTTTGCCGTAGTGCAAATGATGGTCGTCGTTGGGAATGGCGAATTGAGCCATATCCAGCGTAAGCGGCGCATCGATGAATAAATGGAAATGTCCCGTGCCGGAATCATGCGTGAGCGCGGGCGCGATTTTCATGCCTTCGATTCCGAAGACCACCTTCACCGGATTCGCCACGGTGTCGCCGTCCTTGAGATTGACGAAAAACGTCCTGGCGCCCGCGGGCGAAGGCGCGGAGCCTGCCTGAACCGGCACGGCGCACGCGACCGCCAGCATAACGACACTCATCCATAAGGATATTTTCCGCCGCATCGCTCAATCTCCGTTTCATGCAGAAGCGGAGTTTAGCCTTATCCTGACGCCAGGACAAGGCGCGGCTATTGTATCAGAGAAACCTCGGCCGCTCCGCCGCCGCCCGTGGCGGCGCACGAGAAGGTATAGGCGATATCGTCGTAATCAAGGTCGTCGGTAGGGCCGCCCATATCGTTCCAGGCATAGACGTAGCCACTGCCGCCCAGCCCGCCGCATGTCGGCGCCGCATTGACGGAATTGCTGGTGAGGCTGCCGCCGGCCATGCCGCTGACCACTTGGGCCTGAGTCTGATTGCTGGGTTTCTGCTTGACCTGCAAAGCTCTATTCGTGGTTTGAGTCGGATAGGCGACTTTGCTGGGCGGATAGCGGTTCGAATAGAAATAATGCGTGCTGCCGGGCGCGCCGCCGTAGGAATTGTTGCCGTACGTATTGCAGGTGACGTTTTTCATCGCGAAGCCGATTTGCGAGCCGGCCGTCATGGTGAATGTCACCGCCGGATTGCTGGTGCTGGTATTGCTGTACAGCTTATGGGCATTGTCCATGACGGAAATCGGCGGCGTATAGGTCGACAGGTCGGAACCGGGAGGAATGGGATACCAATAGATCGTGTTGGTATCGCAAGCGCTGCTGGTGAAATTCGTGGGGTCGGCCTTCGCCGTCACGACCGGATTCTTCGCGGTCGCCGAAGTTTTGATCGTCATCGTGTTGATCGCCGCCAGGGACATAAATCCGGTCGGCAGAGTCGCGGTGGCGGCGATGGCTATCGTATACGCCGATGTGGTGCCGCTCGTCGTTTGCGTGCCCGGCGTTATCGTGAAAGTAACGCCGCTGTTACGCGGCAGGCTGGCGATGGATTTGGTCATATAATTGGTCGCGACCGTTTTGGCGGTCGAGACGCTGGCAGAATCCACATAGGCGCTGGCGCCCGCCAGCGCCGCCGCGTCCGTGATATCCTGCAGAGCGCCTTTGAAATGCACCCCCTGGCCGTAATCGATGCCCACGCCGGCGGGCAAGCGTCATAGGCAGCAGCATCAGGCCGAACATGACGGCGACGTTGCCGCCGCGATCCCGGATAAAACGGCGCCATACATGAAATCAACATG